>CAVVEP010000035.1:0-42500 GCA_963747015.1 uncultured delta proteobacterium | reverse complement strand
ATGTTTCCATGGCGGTCAAAGGATGTCAAACCCAGGTAAGGTTCTTCGCGTTGCGTCGAATTAAACCACATGCTCCACCGCTTGTGCGGGCCCCCGTCAATTCCTTTGAGTTTTAGCCTTGCGGCCGTACTCCCCAGGCGGAGAACTTAATGCGTTAACTTCGGCACAGCAGGGGTCAATACCCGCTACACCTAGTTCTCATCGTTTACGGCGTGGACTACCAGGGTATCTAATCCTGTTTGCTACCCACGCTTTCGCGTCTCAGCGTCAGTATTGGTCCAGAGAGTCGCCTTCGCCACAGATGTTCCTCCTGATATCTACGAATTTCACCTCTACACCAGGAATTCCACTCTCCTCTCCCATACTCAAGTAAAGCAGTTTCAAATGCACTTCCCGGGTTGAGCCCAGGGCTTTCACATCTGACTTACTAAACCGCCTACACGCTCTTTACGCCCAATAATTCCGAACAACGCTTGCACCCTCCGTATTACCGCGGCTGCTGGCACGGAGTTAGCCGGTGCTTCCTTCAGCGGTACCATCAGATCTTCCGGCTATTGACCGGAAAACGTTTTTCCCACTTGACAGAGCTTTACGACCCGAAGGCCTTCTTCGCTCACGCGGCGTTGCTGCGTCAGGGTTTCCCCCATTGCGCAAAACTCCTCACTGCTGCCTCCCGTAGGAGTCTGGACCGTGTTTCAGTTCCAGTGTGGCTGATCATCCTCTCAGACCAGCTAACCATCGCAGCCTTGGTAGGCCATTACCCTACCAACAAGCTAATGGTACGCGGGCCCATCCTTAAACGGCAACTTTCATGAAGAGGTCACCTTTAATCCCGAAAACCGAAGTCTTCGAAACCATATCCGGTATTAGCACCGCTTTCGCAGAGTTATCCCAGATTCAAGGGCAGGTTACCCACGCGTTACTCACCCGTGCGCCACTTTACTCCCTCCCGCAAGCGGGAAGTTTCTCGTTCGACTTGCATGTGTTAGGCACGCCGCCAGCGTTCGTTCTGAGCCAGGATCAAACTCTCCACTTAAACTTCAAGAGGGTTAAGACCCTTCTTTATTTCTTACTAACTTTACTAATTATAACAGAGACCTACACATAGATCACTATTTAGTTTTCAAAGAGCAAAACAACAAAAACATCGTCCTTCCAAACTACATCTTCCAGCTTATATTGTCAAGCAAGAAATCAATCTTTCCTCAAAAATGTTCTCGCCGAAAGAATTTACCTTTATACTCCTGACCATTCTTTATGTCAACAACTTTCTTTGCTAAAAAACACTTTGGATAAATAAACGCGGCCAGCGTCACCGTGACCATCGCCAGCAAAGACGAGTCCCGGTTTCTACTTTCCTTCAGCGGTAATGTCAACCGCTTTTTCAGGACGAAAGAAGAATTTGTTTCTTTCGTCCCATAGGTCCACCATGGGCTTTGCCTTTATTCGGAAGATCAAGACCCGCTCTTGAGCCCGGAAAAGATATCCCAACCTGTTAAGATGCGAAACGCCTCTTGCACCTGATTGTCCCTGTCCAGAAGCTCTTGTGCCTTTTTCTGCTTTTCGGTCAATTTGTCGTTGCCGATTACTTTCTTTTCTTTCGTTTCCTCCAGAGGCATATGCCCTTTGAGATCTTCTTCTCGAATAAACTCCGGGGTCTTTTTCTTTTCTTTCTTCTCACCAATCTCGAATGGAATGACAAGGTCGGGTGTAATTCCACTTGACTGGATCGATTTTCCGCTCGGTGTGTAATAGCGCGCCGTTGTCAACCGAAGCCCGGAACCGTCCGAAAGGGGAAGAATGGTCTGTACCGATCCTTTTCCAAATGTTCTCGAACCGAGGATGAGCGCCCGCTTATTATCCTGCAGCGCCCCTGCAACAATCTCCGATGCGCTGGCGCTTCCCCCATTCACCAGAACCACAATCGGATAATCCCTTTTTGTTCCGTCCTTGTGGGCGGATGCCTTGATATTGTGAGAACTGCCCCTCCCTTTCGTAGTCACAATAACCCCTGAATCGAGGAAGAGATCAGAAACATCAATGGCCTGAGAAAGCAAACCCCCGGGGTTGTTCCTGAGGTCAACAATGAGCCCCCTCATTTTCCCGTCCTTTTCAAGATCTTTCAAGGCGGAAACCAGATCTTCGGAGGTATTCCCCTGAAAATTGGATATTCTTACATACCCTATCTGCGGTGAGAGAGAGTAATATCGAACGCTCTTCAGTGGAATGACTCCGCGGGTGATGGAAAACTCGAGCGGCTTTTCCTCACCTTCTCGGACAATCGTCAATTTGACATCCGTTCCCTCGGGGCCCCTGATCTGCTTGACCGCATCAATGAGGGTCATGTCCATGGTGGACTCATCTCCAACCTTCACAATTTTGTCGCCCGCTTTAAGCCCGGCCTTATAGCCCGGAGTGTCTTCAATCGGCGAGACCACCGTCAGAACCTTATCTTTAATGGTAATTTCAATGCCAATCCCGGAAAAGCTACCCTGCGTCTCCACCATCAACTCGGCATTTTCTTCTTTGGTCATAAACGATGAATGGGGATCAAGGGTTTTTACCATCCCCCTGATGGCGCCATAAATCAGTTTCTGAGAGTCTTCAGGCTCCACATAGTTTTTCTCGATCTGCCTGAGAACTTCCGTAAGAATCTCCATATTCTTGTACACTTCCTTGGTATCAGCTTTCACTTCCCCGCCACTGCCCTGGAAGAAAAGCAACCCCCCTGCAAGCGCACACAGTATTGCGATATTTACGATGAATTTCTTTTTTAGAATTAACATGTGAATCTCCTTGAAAACATTTATTTTAACGCAAACCATTCCACCGGGTCAAGATTCCTTCCGCCCTTTCTGATTTCAAAGTAAAACCTTGATCCCTCTGAACTCCCATCCGTCTCCGCCACACCGACTACATCACCCTTTTGCACCAGATCCCCTTCAAGCTTGTTTCTTTTAGACAGATGCGCTGATACAGTGAAAAATCTTTCTCCATGGTTAATAATAATCAGTTCACCATACCCTTTCAACTTGCCTGAGAAATCTACCCTCCCTGAAAAAACAGCCTTTACATCAGCCCCTGCAGGCAGTGCAATCAACACTCCTTTTGGCTGTTCCTGTCTTGCTCCTCCAGCGGATTCACTTCCTTGAACAATTCTGGCCTGTGAAGGGAAGGGGAGCTTCCCTCTCATTTGCCCAAAACTCTCGGAAACACCGACATCCCCGACTTTCCTCTTCCGTATGTTCAAGGAAGACAGCTTCAAATCCTCCGACGCATTCCGCAGCTGCCTCACGGAAGTTTCATAAAATTCTTTCTCCTTGTGAATGGCCATAAGTCGAAAGACTTTTTCTTTGACGGAAGCTTTCAGGTTTTCAAGACCGCTCTGTTCTTTGCGGTAAACCTCTCCAATTTTCAGCAGATTCTTTTCGATTTCCTTTGCTTCCAGGCGACGTTCCATGACCAGATCGATCACCTTTGCAAGCTCCTCCCGATCCTCAGCCATAACCGCCTTTAAATATTTCACCCGCCTGAGAAACTGCCAGGGCTCCTCCACATCCGCCAGCGCTTTAACATACCCCTGTTTGACATATTTGTACATAGCAATCAATCTTTGCATCACAGCGCCTTCGGCTTCTTTTTCCGACCCTCTCGCTTCAACATGCCTTATTTTTAACCGACCTGCTTCAGCTTCCGTTTTTCCTATCTCCTCCTTAAGCGCCGAAATGGCCTCTTTCTTTTCTTTAAGCTCCCTTTCCAAATCCTCCAGCTCAATGAGAAGATCCTTTTCACGGGAATTCACATGGGTAAGCCTCTCTTTTTCGCTGGATAGTCGAAACCCGATCTCATCCATCTGAGATTGCCCGGTCGGAGACAAACCCCACGAAATGCGTATAGAAAAAAAAGAGATGAAAACAGAAAAAAAGAGCCCCGCCACGAAAACGGGTACCGCTCTTTTTGCCATGAGTCTGAAAAAGTTTTCCATATCAGGAAATGATAAATGAACTCCGATTGGAAGGCACGGAAAAAATCCAGGATCATGTTTAGGTCGAAATAAAACGGGCCGCTGCGATCAGACTGCCCACAACTCCCAGTGCAATACCGATAAACAGAAGAAGAAGAATATATTCCGCGGGTAGAAAAGCAAAATCAAGTGTGATAAGGCCCAGAAAATGAATCTTCTTGGCCGCAAAAATCAGATACCCCGAAAGAAGAATAAGGAGCGAACCGATTCCGCCTGCAGCCCCTATCGCCGCACCCTCAAAGACAAACGGCTTTTTCACAAACCAGTCTGAGGCGCCGACCAGTTTTTGTATTTCAATTTCGTCTTTCCGGGCATAAATGGACAATTTCATGGTATTGGTCAGGATGAAGAGAACGCCAACGCACAGGACTATCCCAACAAAAATCCCCGCCAAGGCCATATTTCGCATTAACGGATCGAGCCTTTTCAGCCATTCATGACTGAACTGAACCTCTTCCACTCCTTCCAGCTTTTGGAGATTTCCCTTTATCTCTTGAATGCTCCTTTCAAAATCCTCGCCTTCGCCTTCCAACATGACCTCATAGGAGGCGGGGAGCGGATTGCGTGATAAGCGGTCCAGAAGAACGGATTCCGGGCCCAGGGCTTTTTTCAAATCGGCCATCGCCTGTTTCTTTGAAATATAGTTACTGATTTCCGCACCCGGCAGCCTCCTGATAAAGGCATCCACCTTATCCCGTTTAAAATCGCTGATATCATCCTGCAGATAGACGGTTATTGAAAAGGTGTGTCCCCAGCTGTTCATCCAGGCATTGAAGTTGCCGAGCAGCAGAAAAAAAGATCCGAGAAGAACCAGAGCCCCCGTCGTGGTGCCCACGGCGACACCGTAAATAAAGCGGTTCTTTCGAATATATTTCAAGGTCTGTTCTATATAGTAAAAACGGCCTCCTCTTACCACCATGCCGTCATATTCTTCCTTGATTTAAAACAATCATCCTGAAATCGTTATTATCCAGAAGTTCCCGGCTATGGGTTGCCACTACCACGGTTGCTCCTCGCTGGTGGATTTCCTCGAAGAGGGCCATAGTCCGGATGCTCAAATCAGAATCCAGATTGCCTGTAGGTTCGTCGGCAAGCAGAATAATCGGGTCCTTTACCAAGGCTCTGGCAATAGCAACTCTCTGCTGCTCCCCTCCTGAAAGGGCAAGGGGCGGGAGATGAGCTTTCGCCCTCAAGCCCACGGATTCAAGCACCTGGCGGGTTTTACGCTGTATCACACTGTCGGGCTCTCCCATAACCTCCAACACGATGGATACATTCTCCGATACGGTCCTGTTGGGCAGCAATTTAAAATCCTGGAAAACATATCCGATTTTTTGACGGAGGAGATCAAGTCGCACCCGGTTTATCCTGCTCAAATTAATGGAGTTGACCAGTATGTTCCCACTTGTGGGCCTCTCAGAACCGTAAATCAAACGCAGCAGGGTTGTCTTGCCCGCGCCACTGGGTCCCGTTACAAAAACGAACTCTCCCCGGTCAATATTCACATTGATATCGTTCAGTGCGGTATGATCGCCGAATTTTTTGAACAAATGGAATAGCTGTATCATCGTATCCTATTCAAAAATCCGGGAGGAGGCGTTATGAGGTCTTCTTCGTTATCTCCTCAATAGGTTCCCATGGCCCTCAACAATCTGGCCCTTGCCAGGTTATAATCGAAAAGCGCATTAAAGTAATTCACGCGGGCCCTGGTCAGGTATCGCTGTGCGTCAAGGACCTCCGTTGACGTGCCCACCTGCGCCTTATAGCGTTCCTGACTCACTCGCAGATTTTCTTCCCCCTGCTCCACGGCCTTTTTCGTTATGGGAATGTTTTCCTCTGCGGTCTGCAGGTATAGAACCGCGTCTTTCACCTGCAGCTGGATCTGTTCTTCCAGCTCCATCTTGGTTTTCATCACTTCATTTTTCTTGCTTTCCTGTTGTTTCACGCTGTAGTGGGTCTTCCCCCATTCCCAAAATGTCCACTCCATTCCGATGGTCGCTTCCCAGTTGCTGGCCTGATGATACTCTCCCCCCGAAACCGATGCCGTATCCCCTTGTTTTATATAGTCCCAGCTAAACACTACTTCAGGATAATACTTACTCCTGCTCAACCGGATCTGCTGATCTGTTTGGAGGAGGTTCACATCAATGAGTTTTATTTCCGGACGATTCTTAAAGGCAACCTCCACATATTCCTGGAAGTTTCCCTTCTCCGGATTATGAACGTCTATTTGCTCCACCTCCACCTCCGCATTGACGGGTCTTGACAAGATCGCGTTGAAGCTTGACCGAGCCAATCTGGAAGCATTTTTTGCTGAAGTCAGGTCATGTTTTGCATTGCTGGCGTTTACTTCCGATTCAAGCAGGTCATTGATGGGAATCATTCCCACCTTATAGAAATTGCGGGCCACTTCGGCATGAGATTCCAGTGCTTCCGCCGCCTTTAGTGCGGTTTCCACGGCCATATCCGCCGTAAGAATATTAAAATAGGCCGCCTTGGCATTTAAGGCCAGATCCAGTTCCTCCGTCTGCACTTCCAGCTCGGACTGATCAATCCCCAGTTCTGAAAGGCGATACTGACTGATCAAGGCAAATCCGGTAAAGATCGGCTGGGTTACAGTCCCTCTCCACTCGAAATTATTCAGGGTGCCCACCTTAATCGGCTGTGGAAATGCGGAAAGAAAGACTTCCTGATCAAATCCATATCTCTTGTACCCGTAAGAGGTACTCAACCTGGGCAGAAAACTCGCTCTGGCCTGATTTTTCACATATTCCGCTTGATTGATCTGTTCCTTTTTCGCCTTCAACTTCCAGTTATTGGCCAGAGCCTCTTTCACGCATTCGTCAAGGGTATAGACCTTTTTTTCTCCCGCGCGCCCTTCGGGTAAAAAGAGAAAAGTAGCTGACAGGAAAAGGATGCACCCCACCACAAAACAGACTTTGCGCCTCATCTGACGTTCCTCCAATGGATCTTTTTCTATAAATGCATGGTACGGATATTGATTAAAACAAGGGCCAAGATATGTCAATGCAAACTTTATGAAGGAACCTGCGTTCTTCCAGAGTCCATTCGCCCTTATCCGAGTTGCAGGGCGTATATCACAAAAAGAAGACCGGCCTGCATTTCCTCTGCCGATCCTTTGCCCTTGCCTTGACACATTAGGACTAAGGAACTATTTTCTCTGAAAAAAGACCTGCTTTTTTTATTCATTCTCACAATACGAACGAAACGTTTATCTTGTTGCCCAACGACTGCTGATGAAAATATACCGAACTAAATATATATGGCTCATCCTCATCCTCGCCTTTCTGTTCTTTTGGACACGAAATGGGGAATTGCCTTTCTTTTCCAGCCCGAATCCCAAGCGCCGAAACTCTTGACTACAACCGCGAAGCCGCGGAAAACGGCGCCAGGCCGGTCATTGTTTCCCCCGACGAAAAGATAAACATGGACGTCTTCGAAAAGAGCCATGACGCGGTCGTGAACATTGCCACCACAACCCTGGGGATGAATTTCTGGATGGAGATCATCCCCCAAAGAGGCCAGGGTTCAGGGTTCATCATAGACAGCAGGGGGTATATCCTTACCAACAATCATGTGGTAGCCAACGCCAGGAAGATTACCGTCACCATGGCCGACGGAGAAAAGATCGAGGCATCCCTGATCGGCAGAGATCCCGAGTTTGATCTGGCCGTTATCAAGATACCGGGTACGAAGGTGAATGCGGTAGCACATCTCGGTGATTCAGACATCGTCAAACCCGGACAGAAGGCCATTGCCATCGGGAACCCATTCGGCCTTTCCCACACCCTGACAACTGGAATCATCAGCGCCGTGCACAGAAGCATAAGAACGGAAGACGGCAACCAGATAGAGGATCTGATCCAGACCGATGCGGCCATCAATCCCGGAAATTCAGGAGGCCCCCTTCTGAATTCCAACGGAGAAGTAATCGGAATCAATTCGGCCATATTCAGCCTGTCCGGCGGATACCAGGGCATCGGTTTCGCGATCCCCATCAATCTGGCCAAACAGGTGGCCACCCAGTTGATCACCTCGGGCAGGGTGGCGCATCCCTGGTTGGGAATCACCGGCATTTCCCTCACCCCGACCCTGGCCGACGGACTTGGATTGGGTACCAGGGAAGGAGTCCTGGTGGTAGAGGTCGTGAGAGGAGGACCAGGTCAGCAGGGCGGGCTGAGGGGTGGAAACAGACAGGTGATCATTTCGGGAGTGCGATTGCTTCTGGGTGGCGATATCATCACGGCAATCGATGACAAAAAGATTACCGATATGCGCCAGATGGTCAGGCTTCTGGACAGAAGGCAGGTGGGAGAAACCGTAACGCTCAGCATTGTAAGAGACGGCCACGAAAAAAAATTAAAGGTTACTCTTACGGAAAAACCTTAATCCCCTCGTACAGATTTTCCGTAACTATCTCCGTCCGACCCGGAAGCACTGTTTCTCGTTTATTCTCCTTCCTCTTTTTTCCAATTCCATCTGTATTCGCCCGTCCTCTTGACCTGCGCGATCTCATTTTCCCGGCGAAACGGCTTTGCATGTACAAAGGCGGATTCATCCTTCACCAAGAAATTTCTTCAACTGGCTCTCGTAATACTTTCGGTTGCCGGTTGCTTTTTCGATGGCTTCTTTTATCACCCTCACCGCTTCCTCCCTGTTCCCATTGACGAAGTAGGCCTCCGCCAGGGTGTCCATGAACTCGGGTTCCGGTTTGAGTTCCACCGCCCTCCGGGCCAGATTCAAAGCCCGGTGAAGTTCCCCGGGATCGGTGTCCTTCCCCGTCACCAGAAGCCAGGCAAGGTTATTGAGAGCCCCCGCCTGATGATTATCCCTCTCAATGATCCTGTCGTAATATTGAATGGCCTCTTTGTTATCTCCCATCTGCTGATTCACCATGGCCAGGTTATAATAGATCGCCAGATTATCGGGTTCCTTTTCAAGGCGCTCGGTCAGGACCTTTTTCACGATGGCATATTGCATCCGTTCTTTCACGGGACCGAAATTCAGGGCATACCCCAGCGTGCACAAAGACAACAAATAGACGAAAAAAGAGATAAGCACAAACCGGTTGTGCCTTTTCAGCAGATCTTTTTCCTTTACCATACGCCAGAGGAAATCGACTCTCTGGCGGATGCTGAAATGGTGCCAGCTTGGAAGGTTTCGGCTTTTTCCGCTGAACAATGCGATTTTTTCCAGCGAGCTGATAATCAAAGACGGCCCCCCCATCACTTTCGCGGAATAAAGATCGGCCTGCCTTTCAAAATTGCGCATGAAAAAACCCATCACATAGCGAAAATAGACGACCAGAGTGATAAGCATGGGCAGGGAAAGGGCAAGGTAGAGCGGGCTGATCGACGGGATTCTCCGCCGGTGAGGAGTTCGGAAAATCCGGGAAACAGATAAAACAGGTACATGAAAAAATCGGAAAGACCGAAGGACAGGACCATATACCCCACAAAAAAAAGAATATAGAAAAGAAGGTGCCGGTATTTGGCATGCCCCATCTCGTGTGCAAGCACCGCTTTGAGTTCATCCATGGAAAGAACATCCATGAGGGCGTCGGTTACAAGAATATATCGGTATTTCGGGAGGATGCCCATGATGCCGGCCGTCATCATCCGTCCCTCGAAAATCGGCCATCTCAGGAGTCCGCGGTATCGGAATCCCTTTTCGGCCAGGAACAGCTCCAGCGCTTTTCCTCTTTCAGACGATGCAAGGGGTTTGCATCCCCACCAGTATTGAATGACTCCGGGCATGAAAATCATCAGGAGCGTAAGAAACAGCGCAAAGAAAGCGATCTGCCCATACAGGTCCTCAAGGATGCCGTCGACTCCCCCCCACGGCGTCAGGGCAAGGAGATCATACACAAAAGAAAGGGCGGCCCAAGGAAAAAGTACGGGGACGTTGAAACGGATATGGGAGAGGATGAATGATCTTTTTGTAATGGCCACCTGAAAGGCGATTCTGTACACCGGATAAGCAAAGTGCCAGATCGTAATCAGGTAAACGAAAAAGAAAGAGAGGGCAATGCCCCCCTGAAGGAGTGAAGAGTCTCTCACAATGGGGATCAGATAGAGCCACTGCTTCAGGTTAAAGACGCACACGGCCAGAGCGAAGAAAAAGATGGCCACAATGGAGAGCCTGACAGTCAGCCGTTGGTATCGTTCCGCCAGTCTGCCGTCAGGCCTTTTCCCAATATCGGGATGTCTAAGAAGACGGACAAAGGCCCTGCTGCAATACAGGCTGAAAATCACCCAGCTCAGGAAAAGCATCCCCGCGGTAAAAAGGAACGATTCTTCAGGAGGCGCAACAGGGTATCCGACGTTAAAGATGAGGAGGACAACGATGAAATAAAGAATATTGTTAAACATGGGGTCTTAGGTGTTCCCGCTTTCCAACTGTAATTCTCAAGCCTGCGCTTCCTCTTTGAAAAACTCCAGGGAACCTCCCCCCAAGTGGATAGAGGGGTCGCCCTCCAACAAGATATTGACCTTGTGACGGGATTCCAGCTTGGCCAGTTCCTGCCGCTTTTTATTTTGGAGGTAGGTCGTTACCTCTATGGGCAACGCCCCTTTTATTTTTGTTATGCCTTTATGGGAAATCCCCATGCGTATCTGCCGTAAAAAGGAAAGGGAGGCCGTCTCCACCGACGGGATCAGCCCCCTGCCCTGACAGCACCGGCAGGTTTCATAACTAACCGATTCAATAGAGGCCCGCAGCCTCTGCCGGGAGAGTTCAAGAAGCCCGAATTTAGAGATCGTTGAAGTGCTTATTTTCGCCTTATCATTCTTGGCCTGGTCCCGGAAGGCCTTTTCCACCTCCCGGATATGTTTTTTGTCTTTCATATCGATAAAATCGATGACCACGAGTCCACCCATATCCCGCAAACGGAGCTGCCTTGCGATTTCGTGGGCAGCCTCCAGATTGGTCTTGAATGCGGTCGTCTCGATGGTCTTGCCGCTTCTACCCCGACCGGAATTCACATCGATGGAAATCAGCGCTTCCGTCGGATCGATGACAATGGACCCTCCCGACTTGAGGGGGACCTTGCTCTGATAGATGGCGTCAATCTGTTTCTCGATCTCGTAGTGGGCAAATATGGGGCGCTTTTCCTTATAGAGTTTGACATCGCCCTTGTGCCGGGGAGAAACGATCCGCATATACTCCTTCACCTTGGTGAAGGTCTCTTTATTGTCCACCAGCACTTCGGTGATCTCACCGGTAAAATAGTCCCGCAAGGTTCGGAAGCAGACGTCCTGCTCCTGGTGAATGACGGAGAAAACGGGAGCATCCTTGACGTTTTTCTTGATGTTCTTCCAGACCCGCAAGGAGCCGGTTCAAATCCAGTGAGAGTTCATTCTTGCTCTGCTTCAGCGCAGCCGTGCGGACGATGTACCCGACCCCTTTGGGGAGCTTGAAGTTCCC
Source organism: uncultured delta proteobacterium (assembly GCA_963747015.1). Taxonomy (GTDB): domain Bacteria; phylum Desulfobacterota; class DSM-4660; order Desulfatiglandales; family Desulfatiglandaceae; genus DUZB01. The sequence goes on along the minus strand of CAVVEP010000035.1, from coordinate 31,030 downwards.
CATGATCTCCTTGAGTCTTTTTCGCTCTTCTTCATCTTCAATCTTTTTGGAGATTCCCCCCCTGCTCCCCGGCATGAGGATGAGATACCGGCTGGCCAGGGAAAGGTAGGTGGTAAGCTGCGCGCCTTTGTGTCCGGGCATTTCCTTGGTGATTTGAACGAGAAGTTCCTGCCCTTTTTTGAGGACTTTTTCAATAGGCGGGATCTGCCCCTCTTTCAAGGGTTCCGATCCGGGAAGATAATATTCCGGGTGGACATCGTGGATGGAAAGAAACCCGTTCTTGTCGCTGCCGTAATTAAAAAAACAGGCCTGCAGGCTCGGCTCCACCCGTTCCACAACCCCCTTGTAGATATTGCCGACTTTCTGTTCCGATCCCGTTGTTTCTATGTAAAATCCATCCAGGAACCCATCTTTTATGATGGCTATTCTGAGTTCCTCCTCCTCCACCGCGTTGATAAGCATCTTTGTCGCCATTTATAAAGCCCTGTTCTTCCTTCCGTTCTGTTTGAAGTGTTGATGCGCCTGATACATGAAGGTCCGGATAGCCGCTTCCCTTCCCGGCGGGGTACTGGAATCGTATGGGGTATCTATGTAGGGAATGCCCTGCTTGTTCATCAGCGGTTTTGCAATGGCGGAGGTAATGGTGCTGGGCATGCACGTAAACGGATAAACATTTACCAGTCCGTTATATCCGTCATTCACATACTGAATCAGACCCGCAATGCTCAGACATGCCTCGGTGCCCACGGCAAAATGAAAGAGATCCTTTTCCTTCAGAATTTCTTCCAGGTGTCCCACTTTGTGGTCCCCGGCAAGATTCATAATCGGCTTGATGCGCTCATAGACCTTCTTTTGCCGAAATTCCTGGTAAAAAAGATCCCCCCCGAAACTGATCATGCTCCTCAGATATTTTCCCGCGGCGCCTGCCTTAAACTGCCTGAGACCGCTCACAAAACCTGCTCTGGCCTCCCTGAACCTGTCATAACTCGTATAATTCACCCATTCGGCAATGGAGGCATTCACCACTTCGGCCCCGTATTTTTCCAGGACCCGGATCACATCCTGGTTGGCCTTTACATGCGTCCTTAAATAGATTTCTCCCACGACGCCTATGAGCGGTTTCTGCCCGATCGCGGGATCAATAATGCCTTTTCCTTCTCTGACTATCTGTTCCAGCTGCCGGAGGATCCTGTCAAAATCCTTTTTGGCGGCGTATCTCTCAAAGGCCTCTTCCATGCGGCGCATGGAGGTCTCGATAAAGACGTCCGCCGCTCCCGCCTCTTTTTCGTACGGACGGATCCGCCATAACAGCCTGTCCAGGATATCCCCGACAAGCACGGAGACATAGGAACTTTTCCTCAGATCCCTGACGCGGCTTTCTTCGATCAACCCGCTCAGAGAATACCCGTCCCCGGTGGTCAGGGAGCCGATCTTCAACCGGCTCAGTTCAGGAAAAGAATCCAATACGATTCGCTGGTACTTGTTATACATCCCGAACCGGCAAGGACCATCCGCTTCAGGCATGAAATAGATGTAGTTCTCCGGGTCAAACGCCTCCCCGAGGCGCTTTCCCTCCGTTTGAAGGAAATGGAGGATGTCTCCCATGGTAATCTGGCACGGAAAGCACTCCTTTCCCGACGTGTATTCATTGCCGAGGGCCATTCCGTCAAAAGTCGGAAGGACCCTTGCGTCGATCCCGAATCCCCTGAAAGCGGCCGCAATCAGGTGTGTCCCGATCCGGTTCATTTCCGGGATAAGGACCGTCTTGCTGCCCAGGTTGAACTTGCCGACATTTTCCGTAAGAGACTGGAAATCCCTTTTCTCTTTCTCCCTGCATCTCAATACCCCACTGCCGTTCATGCAGGCACCGCCGGGCGGATTTTCGAAGGCTGTTTTCGATCACATTCTTGTAGGCCTCCAGCCGGGTCATGGCGCCCGCCACGGCGCTGTGTTCATCCAGTTCAAGAATGAGATAGGGCTTTTCTCCCATGATGTGACGGTAGAAATGTTCAAGAAAAGAATCGGCGCCGCACCCGAAATTGGTCAGATGCAGCCCGAAAAGCCATGGACGTTCCGAAACGACTTTTGCAGCTCTTAAAATCTGTGCGCCAAGCCCCCAGTACATGGATGGAAAATCAGATAGGTCCACCCGGCTCAGGTCCACAAAATCCAGAGGAAGGGCCGATACTCCGATTTTGGTCAGGTTCTGTCCCAATCGCAGGTTCAATCGCTCGTCATACAGGTTGTAAGGCCTTCCCGTAACGATCACCAGCGGCTCACGGGGGTTGTGGTTTTCAAGAACTTCTCTTCCTTTTTGAAGAAGCTCCCCCCCGAACCGCTCCTGCCGTTCAAGGGCATATTCAAGGGCGCCCCGTATAGCCGCCTTTCCCACACCCAGCCTGCTCCGCATCTGATCCGAAACTTCAAGGGCAAGGGAGTCCAGATCATATTTGAGATGAATCACCGGATTGAGGATCGAAACACCATCGAGATCAACGGCCATCCTGACCATATAGGAGTTGCTCTGCACCATGGGGCAGAAAAAGCCTTTCTCCTCGGGCTGGGGGTCTCCATGGTGATCATGCTGGGGATGAAAAGATGGGCCGTTTTCCGGGCGAGTTCCGCAATATGACCATGGGAAACCTTGACGGGATAACACGTTTCCGATGTCATGGTTTCTATGCCGAGCCCGGATATACGGGCGTTCGTAGCAGGGGTAAGGACAAGCCTGTATCCCAGCCTGTCAAAAAAGTGGGCCCACAGAACGCTTGTCTGAATCCCGTAAAGGGCCCTCTGCATTCCCACGGTCGGCCTGTTGTCCACCTTGAGCATGGGCTCTTCACCAAGCTCCTCATAGACCCCGGCCATATGTTTCTGCCAGATTTCCTGCCGAAAGGCAAAAAGGTCCTCCTTTTTCCCCCCACTGCCCCTGATCAGTTCGTATCGCCCGCACTCCCCGCCCCAGACGCTTCGACGGCCGTCAAAATCATAAATCTTCAATTTGCACTGATTATGGCAGTTGCGATCCGCACGGCATGTCTTTTCCGTAAATTCCATCCGGTCGTTTACAGCGCTCTTGAACCCCCTGAATGTGCTGCGCTCTTTCTTTTCAAGCGCCATCTTCTCCTGGACGCTTATGGCCGCCCCATAGGCCCCCAGCACTTCCCGGTTTTTGGGGACCAGCAGCCCCCTGCCCAGCACGTTTTCAAAGGCCGCCACCACGCCTTTATTCAGGGAAGGGCCCCCCAAAAACATGACCCGGCGTCCGATCTTCCTTTTTTCCACCACGCGGTTCAGGTAGTTGAAAACGATGGCGTAACAGAGGCCTGCGATCAAATCGTTCCGGTTCACCCCTTTCTGGTGGTACGACACCATGTCGGATTCCATGAACACGGTGCATCGTTCCGCCAGCTTGACCGGGGCCTCCGAAGAAAGGGCTATCTCCTGGAATTCCTCCACGATATTAATTCCATATTTATTGGCCAGTTCATGGAGAAAGCTTCCCGTGCCGGCGGCGCACACCTTGTTCATATCAAAATCGAGCGGATAGGTATTGGCAATGGAAATATATTTTGAATCCTGGCCGCCTATCTCAAAGATGGTATCCACCAGCGGATCTATCTCCACCGCTCCCCTTGCGTGGGCGGTGATTTCATCAATAATCAGATCCACATTCAGGAAATCCCCCACCACATTTCTGCCGGAACCGGTGGCCGCCGCACCCAGGATCTCGACCTTTTTCCCGATCCGCTCCTGCAGTGAACTCAACAAATCCTGCACCACTTCGATAGGCTTGCCCATGGTAGGGACATAATTCTTGAAAATGATCTCCCTGTTTTCATTGATAACCGCATATTTCGTGGTGGTTGACCCGATATCTATCCCGAAATAGACCCCCGTCTTCTTCCCGGAAAGCTCGGTTCTCTATCTCGTTTGTGGCGGGAAAAGCCGTCTCCCTGAGTACCAGTTTCTCTCCTTTTGGGACGTTCTCCCCACCCTCCGATCCGGATTTCCCGAGCGCCTTTAGATCGATGCCGTATCCTTTTGCCGCATCCCGTCCTTCGCCAATGGACCTCTCAAGAGATTCCAGGGCCACGCCAAGGGCGCCCGTAGACCGGCCGTATTCCGGAATGATCAGCTTCGGAAAATATTCCCGGAAGGCCTTGACCTGCAGTTCGTTGAGGGAGAGCCCTCCCACAAATACAATGGGCGCTTCGATTTCCCGGTTGGAAACGATGGTGCTCATGTAATTCCTGGCATTTCCCACGTGCAGACCGTAAATGATATCCTGCAGCCTTTCCCCCCGGTTCTGCAGATGGATCATGTCCGATTTGGTAAATACCGTACATCTGCAGGCCACATTGGCCGGTTTTTCACTTTCCTTTCCAAGCCGGATGAAATCGGAAAGAATGCCGTCAATCCTCTCCTGGGAGACATCGGTCTTTTCGCCGTATATGGAGGTAGCCAGTCTCTCCGCCTGCTGATCGATGAAGGACCCCGTCCCGGAGGCGCACGGACCGTTCGTGTTGAAATATTCCAAGGTCCAGGCATTCCGCCCGGAGTTTCCTCCGTTCGAATCATAGCCGATCTGAAAGAGAGCCGTGTCCTGTCCGCCCATACTGATAATGGTCCGGACTCCCGGCGTCACAAAAGTCGCCCCCAAGACCTGGCTGATCGTATCGAACTCATAAAAGGCATGAAGCCGCTCGCTCAGACTCTTCCCATGGTTCCCCGTAAACGACAGGGTAACGATGTTTTCTTCCCCGAACCGTTGGCGCAGATCCTCCAAAAGGGCCAGCACCTGCTCATCCACCCTGCCGAAATGTCTTGCATAGGGCGCCTCATGAACGATCTCTTTCCCTTCATTGATGACGATGCAGTTCACACTGACGGACCCGGCATCAATGCCCACGTGAAACCTGTCGGATCGCATGGTCAGATCCTTTATTTTACTCGACATTTTCCTCACCGGCCACGTAGAATATCTTCCCCGAATATTCCCGTTTCTTAATCATTCCCTTCATAAGAAGTCCCTTGATCACGGACTGGGCATCCTCCACGCCCATATTGGAAAGGCGGGCCATATCAGCCGCCGTAAGAGGACGTCTCCTGACCATATCCAGGAAATCTTGCGCGGCGGAATCCCACCCTTTCTTTTCTTTCCCGGCGGGCGATCCCGCAACAATTTCCGCTTTCGGACCAAAAAAATTCTTTATCTCTTTCAGCCTCTGCCTGTCAAGACATTTGGCGCGAATATCCGCCGGGGGACGAACAACGGTATTGAGCTGAATTTTATCCGGATTAATGGCATCGATAACCGATTTCAGCGCAGTAATCTCTTCGTCCGTGTCGTTGATGCCCGCAAGGAAGATGGTTTCCAGATAGATTCGGCCATGGTACATCGCCCGGAGTTTCTTGAGACCCTCAATCACTCGTTCCAGAGACAGCTCCGCCGGAGGCCTGTGAATCTTCCGGTAGGTGTCCTCAAAGGCACTCGAGAGGGTAGGCAGAATGATATCGGCGTGCAAAACGCGTTGGACAATCTCCTCCCGCCAGAAAAGCGACCCGTTCGTGAGAAGAGCCACGTCAATTTCGGTGATCCCTTTGATGCCGTCTATCACCTTTTCCAGATCGGCATAGAGGGTGGGTTCGCCCGAACCGGCAAGGGTAATCACATCCGGCCTGCAGGTCTGAAGTCTCTCTTTTATTTCCCTGATCACTTCCTCATAGGGGGCGTAGTTCACGGGAGAAAGGGTCAGTTCCGTTGTCCTTCCCACCTCGCAGTACAGGCAGTCAAAACTACACGTCTTACAGGGGATAAGATCCACCCCGAGGGACAGCCCCAACCGCCTGGAAGGGACCGGCCCGAATACATATTTCATGGTCATGTTTTTTTGGTTATCAGTTATTCGTTATTGGTTAATTTTTGCGCCTCATCCCAGTTCTTTCCAAAGTTGATATCCACCTTCAAGGGGACATCCAGAGGATACACACTTTCCATTTCTTCTTTTACCATGGGTATCAAACGTTCCAGCTCGTCTTCCGGGACTTCGAATACCAGTTCATCGTGGACCTGGAGAAGCATTTTGGCACGGAAGTTTTCTTTCTTCATCCGCCCGTGAATGGTAATCATCGCCTGCTTGATCAGGTCCGCCGCCGTCCCCTGAATGGGGGTATTCACGGCCATGCGTTCCGCCTCGGACCGTATCCGGTTATTGGCATGCTGGATATCGGGAAGATACCGCCTTCGGTTGAGAAGGGTCGTCACATACCCCTTTTCCCGAGCCGTTGCAATCATCCTGTCCCGGTAAGAGGCCACCCCTTGATAGCGATCATAGTACGCGGCAATATAATCTTTGGCCACCTTCAAATCAATCCCGAGCTCATCGCTGAGCTTTTTCGGGCCCATGCCGTAGATAATGCCGAAATTGATCGCCTTTGCAATGCTTCTCATCCGCGGAGTCACTTCCACCCCTTCTCCGGCCACAATCTCCGAGGCGGTGCGGGCATGGATATCCCGATCCTTCCTGAACGCCTCTATGAACGCATCGTCGCCGGAATAGTGGGCGAATACGCGCAGCTCCACCTGGCTGTAATCGGCGGAGACCAGCAGATTTCCCTTATCGGCTACAAAGCCTTTCCGAATGGCCCTGCCTTCCTCTCCACGGATGGGAATATTCTGCAGATTGGGATTGCTGCTGCTCAGTCGCCCCGTAGCCGCAACGGTCTGATTGAAGGAGGTGTGAATCCGCCCGGTAACCGGGTCCACCATTTTCACCAGGGCGTCCAGATAGGTCGATTTGAGTTTGGAAAGGGTCCTGTAGCGAAGAAGCAGTTCCGGGATCTTAAAGGCGGATGCCGAAAGCTGTTGAAGGACCTTCACATCCGTGGAATACCGTCCGCTCTTGGCCGTTTTCTTCTGTACGGGAAGCCCCAGCTTTTCAAAGAGCACGTACCCTAACTGCTGGGATGAATTGATATTGAATTCCATCCCGGCCTCGGCAAAGATATCGGCTTCAATGGCCTTCATGTCTTCGCCGAACCGGCCCGACATCTCCCGAAACAGATCGGCGTCAATCCGGATGCCGGACATCTCCATCTCCATGAGAACCGGGACAAGCTGCATCTCAAGAAGATAAAAGAGATCCTCGTTCTCTTCCTCCTTTAATCGCTTTTCAAGGATGGCCTTCAGACGCAGGGCGATGTCCGCATCCTCGCAGGAATACTCGCATGCCCTCTCAATGTCCACCTGGGAGAAATTGAGCTGCCCTTTTCCTTTTCCGACTACCTCGTGATAGCCGATCATCTTGTGATTCAGGTAATGCTGGGCAAGGGCATCCAGGTTGTGTTGCCGAAGACCCGGATCGATCACATAGGAGGCGATCATGGTATCAAACCTGATCCCCCGAAGTTCCACCCCGTGGCGCTTCAGCACTTCCCCGTCATATTTGATGTTCTGCCCTATCTTCGCAATATTTTCATCTTCGAGAAACCCTTTCAGAACGGGCAGGGCGGCATCGAGCGAGATCTGGTCGGGTACGCCCAGATAGAGATGGGTAAGAGGCAAATAGAAGGCCTTGCCTTTTTCGCAACAAAAGGAGATCCCCACCAGATCCGCCCGCATGGGCTCCGTACCGGTGGTCTCCGTATCCACGGACACGAATCCCGCCTCTCTGACCCGCCTTGCCAGGGCCTCCAATTCCTCCATGGAAAGGATCAGCCGATAATCCTTGTGGAGCTCTTTTCTGGATGCAAACTGATCCCACAGCCCCCGGAACTCAAGCTCCCGGAATATGTTCGCCAGTTCATCTCCCGAAGGGTCCCCCAATCGGAGTGCGTTCAGATCTTCGTCAACGGGGACAAACTGATCGATGGTTACCAGCGTCCTGCTGAGAAAGGCCTGATCGCGGCAGGCCTCCAGATTTTCCCTGAGCTTCTTTTTGGTAATCTGGTCCAGATGCTCAAAGAGGTTCTCCATGGAACCGAACTGTTTTATAAGATCCAGTGCGGTCTTCTCCCCCACTCCCCGAACCCCCGGGATATTGTCCGAAGTGTCCCCGGCTAAGCCCCATCACATCCAGAAATTTCTCCGGCTCAATCCCGTACTCCTCCCGGATGGTTTCGTAATCGGTCACCCGGTCTTTCATGGTGTCCCACAGGGTTGCATCCTGTGTGACAAGCTGCCTGAAATCCTTATCCCCCGTCACCATGACCACCTGAAAACCCTTCTCCTGGCTCACCCTGGCCATGGTCCCGATAATATCGTCGGCCTCATAGCCGCCAAGCTCCATAAGCCGGATTCCCAGCTTCCGCAGGATATCCTTGATCACGGGAAGCTGCACGACCATCTCCTCCGGCATGGGAGGCCGATTGGCCTTATATTCTTTGTAGATTTCGTGTCTGAAGGTGGGCCCTTTGGAGTCAAAAACCACGGCAAAATATTCGGGATCCCTGTCCGCCATGAGCTTGAGGACCATTTTGGTCACCCCTAAAACGGCGTTCGTGGGGAACCCCTTGGAGTTGGTCAGGTTCCGGATGGCGTGGTAGGCGCGGTGAATGTAGGAACTTCCGTCCAGCAGGTATACGGTCTTTTTATCTTCGCTCATTTCAATAGTATATTCCAATAAATCGAAAATCGAAAGAACTAATTGCAGCAACCATTAACGTAAGCTCTCTTAAAGTGGCTCTGATAAACGGACTACCCTTGCATACCGCCTAAAACATATTGACACAACCTGATGAGCATGTATATCTTCATAAAAAAAAGAAATCCATCGAAGATCTCATGCATCCTATTCAAAAATCCTGGCAGAAATGGAGTCACGAGGTCTTTTTTGTTGCCGCATCTTGGATGAACCTTCACAGACCGTCGAGAGGTCCTTCTATGCTGGTACAAGGAAGCTGTTGTCATTCCTCCATTTTTCCGTGCCAGCATAGAAGGACCGGTGCATCCGTAGGAATCAGATGCGGCAACAAAAAAGACCTCGTGACGGAATGGTTCGCCGGCAGCGTACTCCGCTACCAGGAAATTTGAATAGGATGCGATCTCATTTCCCTCAGCGGCAAAATCAATATTAACATGGACTGGCAGAAGGAAGAAGAGGAGGCGCCGAATAAATACAGGGATTATCGTTGATACCTGCGTGTGGATAGACTTTTTCCGAAGACCGGCCTCCGAGCTCTCAGTGCATCTTAAAGGGCTTCTCTTTGAACACGCGAAGGGGCTTAAACGCTATCGTTTTCCTTGTAGAATTAAAACCCCGGCAATTTGAACTTGAGCGTCACTTCTCCCGTGGCCTTATCGATCTTTACCATGCGCTCATCATCGCCGGTGGCGGATATTTTCTTTCCGGTGGCCACTTCGAGGAGACCTCCGATAAACGCCATCCCTGAATTCAGAACAGCCTCCATCTTTTCGGGCGACGGACCAGCCTCCTCATCCGCTTGAGATGGTTCCCCGACCTCCGCGGCCATCGCTTCTTCCACCTCCCCGGTTTCCTCTCCGGCAAAATCCACCGACTTGTCGTCTTTCAACACCTCGGGATTCAAAAAGTGCGGCGTATCCTCCGGGATTTCTTCAGGGGGTGTTGCCTCCCTGGACGGGAGTTCCGGTTCTTCGCCCATCATCTCCCTGAGTTTGTTGAGCATCTCGGTCCGTTTTTCCCGGGAGAATTCCACCACGTCCTCACCGCCTTCAAAAACCCCTTTGAACAGGTCGGTTTTGAGCTGAATGCCCGCGAAGATCTTTTCCTCGATGCTGTCCTTGCAGATGAAATTCACCACGTTGATGCACCGGCTTTTCTGGCCGATTCGGCTCACCCTTCCAATACGCTGATTCAATCGGGCGGGATTCCATGGCAATTCAAAGTTGACCACGCAGTCGGCGGCCTGTAAGTTCAGACCGGTTCCACCGGCATCCGTGGAGAGGAACACCCTGCACCTAGGATTATGGGTAAATTCATCAATCAGGGCCTGCCGCTTGTTCACGGGCACCTTGCCTGACAGCTCCACAAAGGGAACCCCCACTTCAGACAAATGGCGGGCGATCAGGAAGGTCATGGTGGTCCACTCGCTGAAAATCACCATTTTGCGGCCGCTCTGGATGACCAGTTCATCGATGACGGATGCAAGTTCATTCAGCTTAGGCGAAATATGTGTCTCCCGATCAATCAAATAGGTGGAATCGCACACCATGCGCATGCGCACAAGTATTTCCTGAATGCGCCTGATATCCATGGGTGTAAGAAACTTCTTGTTGAGCAGGGGCAGCAGAACTCTCAGATAACCGCTGTGTATATCCCTCTGTTCCTGGTGAAGCTCCACGTAGTAGTTGTTGACCACTTCATCGGGAAGGTCCTTCAACACCTCTTCCTTTTTGCGTCGGATCACCAGGGGTTTGAGCTTTTCATGGAGATTTTCCAGGTTCCGATAACCGAGGATGTGCCCTTTCTTCTTCCTGCTGATCATGAAATGATCCGCGGCAAACTGCCACAAAGGAGTCAAAAGGTGGGGATCCAGAAATTGAACAATAGAGTATACATCCTCCAGTTTGTTCTCAAGGGGCGTGCCGGTCAAAACCAGGGCGTGTTTCCGGGGAATTCTTTTCACGGCATCGGCCGTCTTGGTGGAAAAATTCTTGATACGCTGGGCCTCATCCAGGATCAGCAGGTCCGGCTTGAAATCCGATATCACGGTCACATCCCGGAGCACGGCTTCATAGTTGGTAATGGCAAAAAAATGCCCGTTCCCCCTTATATGGCTTTCCGCTTCTGGGCGGGACCCGCCACCACCACCGCGTTTTCGTCCGAAAACCGTTCGATCTCCCGCTTCCATTGCTCTTTTAAAGAGGACAGGGTCACCACCAGCACCCTTTCAAATCCGAAAATCTCCTTTTTCATCTTCGCCAGGGCTATGGCCTGAAGCGTCTTGCCGAGGCCCATCTCATCCCCGATCAGGGCCGCTTTTTTAAAGAGGGCGAATCTCACCCCCTCTTCCTGATAAGGGTAAAGGCGGGTCTTGAGCCCGCAGTCGTCCACCTTGGTGGTCCGACTCAGCTCCGCCATCTGCTCCTCCTCCAGGGCCGCATCCAGGTGTTCCAGAACAGTGGGTTGGACGCGAACCCGCTTGTTCTGGTCCAAAGCGGTCAGAAGAGGCATCATCTCCCGCAGACTGCCGCCTGTAAACCGTCCCGTCGGCATCAAAACAGGTACTGAGCGGTGGGTCAATGTCGTCGATTTCCGCGGAGGGTCTTTCCGAGAACATTTTTGGCCGGTCGGTTGCCGAATCCCAGAAAATATCCACAAAAGGAAACCGTTCCCTGGCCAGGGCAGTCTTGAAATCCGGTTTTTTCTTGAGGTACTTGCGTAGAAATATAAGGTGCTTGCAGGTGCCCAACCGGTTGGTCAAAAAATCGGGACAGGTGCAGTGTCCCAGGCCGTTTTCCGGATCATGCAGGGTCACCTCGTATTGCCGGCCCACCTTCGTTTCTATCAGGTGAATCCCCTTGAGCATCTCGCCTTCGGTAACCGTAAAGTGTTCCGTCCGTGCGCGACTCTCCCGATCGGCAAGTGCCTGCCCCCGGATTTCTTCGGGACTCAGGAAAGGCTCTTCCGACGGCGCAACCGGACTGGTGGGCTTCCACCGTCCCAATTGATCCCGAACATCCAGCAGAACAGCCACCGTGTGTTTGCAGCCCTTTCCGGGGTAAGGGCAACCGCAGGAGGTCTCCACTCCGTCATCCTTCACATAAACCCGCGTGATGTAATCGCCATAACTTCCGTCTACCCGGTAGGCAAACGAACCCTTTTCCGGGTCCGCCTCCGAGAGGACAAAAGAACCGTGCTCATAAAGATAGAGGCCCCTGTGGAAAATGATGGGAGTATCTGCAACTTGGGACTTAATATAGGATTCAGACAGTTCAAACATCTCTTTTCTCTCTCCAAATCAAATGGTTTTTAATGGTATTTTACAAAAGCGGCACGATCACTTTGTTCTGGAAATTGGCCGCGCATAAAAAAGGTCGCGCCTACAATTGGCATCATTTTCAAGAAAATATTCAGGCGCTCAGTATCTTAAGAATCTCCCTCTGGATCAGTGGATTGCCGGCCACCACACTCTTCATATACGGGTTGAAGGGCTTTTCTTCAAAGTTGCTCAAAATCCCTCCCGCCTCCCTCACCATGAGGGCGCCGGCAGCCGTATCCCAGGGTTTAGATTCTCTTCCCAGAACCCGTCCAGTTTTCCGGCACGCCACATAACACAGGTCAATGGCCGCGGCCCCTGCCCTTCGAATGCCCTGGGAACTGACCACCATCCGCTGAAACCGGTCAAAAATCCGGCGGGGTCTCTCTCGAATATCATAAGGAAAACCGGTGGCCATCAGGGATTCCCGCAGCTCTGATGCCCTGGAAACGCGAATCGGTCTGTCATTGAGGAAGGCGCCCTTTCCAAGGCGTGCATGAAAAAATTCTTCCAAAACCGGACTGTACACCACACCCAGCACGATCTCTTTGTCCACCTCAAGGGCGATGGAAACGGCGAAAAAGGGAAATCCGTGCGCGAAATTGGTGGTTCCGTCCAGGGGATCAACGATCCAGATTCGCGACGAAACGATATCCTGGTCGCCCGCCTCCTCCGACAGGATATTGTCTTGTGGAAAATGGCTCTGAAGGATTTCCAGGATGGTTGTTTCAGCGGCCAGATCCGCCTCGGTCACCAGATCGATTTCCCCTTTTTTTACAATCTGATGTGACTTGCCGAAATGCTCTTTCAAGACAGCCCCGGCAGCCCTTGCCGCCATGCCGGCAATGTCAAACTCTTGGTCAAACATAAACGAACCTCGCCTGTTAAATTTTTCCAAAGGCATAGTTGATGGCCCCGCAAAAGTCAAAGAAATCCGTTTTCGTCATTCCACCTTTATTTTTTCCGCTTTTTTTCTGCTTGACGGATCGTTTTTCTTTTCAAGGTGCTCGATTCCCGCATCCAGCAGGCATTTTACCGCCTTCAAAAACTCCAGCCGGGATTGCCGCAGGTGTTTCATGAACGGTTGTTCCTTTCCACACAGATCCCCCAAAACCTGAAAACATTTGCCCACAGGACAGGAACCTGAATCCTTTTCCACAATGATTTGCTTTTTTGACATAATCTATCCCTCTTTCATCTCAAAATAAATGCGCAAATACTGCCCCTCCAGCTTCGCACTGACCACCTTTGAAGCGGCCACCTGACGCGGAAGCAGGATGTTCCGTTTGAAGCTCCCCACGCGAACGATCAGTTCATCCGAAACCTTGTTCAGATCCACATCCTGTTTGTCGATAAACGGAAGTTTCAGCTTCAAACGATATCTTCCGCCGGACTTCTTGAAGCTGTAGGGCTCTCCATCGAAAAAGCGATCCAGCGGATTTTTCTCCCCGTAGATTTGGTTAGCCAGATCCCCCAGGCTGCACTGCCCCAGGACCTCTCCCCGAAACAGAGGCACGGGAAAAATGGGAACCGGGCTGAAATAGTTTTCAGCCTCCTTGATGTATTCCTTTTGGCTTTTCCGCCAGCCTTCAAAGTAAGGCTCCGTTATGGAATCGGGAATGATCCGATTCATGATAATGGCATCCACGCTCATCCGGTACAGGGAGAAATACATGAAGGCCCGCTGGGTTTCCTTTAACACAATTTTTTCCGGGTTTGTGACGAGACGGACGGAAGTGGTCTTGGAATCCACCAGGATTTCATCCACGCCCCTGAGCCGCTTGAAAAGTTTCTCAATACCCTTGAAATAGTCTTCCCCTGGAAGAGGGATATCATACAGGTGTTTTGCCACCGGACGCGCAACCCGGACGATAGCCCGCTCCATTTTAAAGATCTTCTTGATATACCATTCCAGCGTCGTTGGAATGCTGATAAACCGGAGAGATTCACCCGTGGGGGCGCAATCGAGGAGAACTACGTCAAATTCCTTTTCTCGAACATACTGATTAATGTAGAGAAGCAGACTGACTTCCTCCATGCCGGGCAGGATCGCCAGTTCTTCGGCAAGGATCTCATCCAGGCCCGTGGTGTTCAGGAGGGTGGAAAGGTAAGCATGGATATCGCCCCAGTTCTTTTCAATCTCTTCCTGGATGTCCAGTTCCTGTATCCACAGGTTCTCCCGGATCTTTAAGACTTTTCCCCGGTTCTGATCCACCAGTTTTTTTTCCAGATCAAAAATATCCGAAAGGCTGTGAGCCATGTCCAGGGACATGATCACGGTCCTGAATCCCTGCTCCGCCGCCCTGATCCCGGTTGCCGCGGCTGCACTCGTCTTTCCAACTCCGCCCTTGCCGGCAAAAAAAATGATTCGCATATTGCCCCTTCCGATAAGAATAAAATCATTCAGCCGTTTAACAGTCAAACGGTCACGATTTTATCTTAACACATCAAAAGGGGGTTTCAATGGGAAACTGCTTTCCTCACGGGATGGATATTGCGATTTCACGAAGCGATTCGACCCCGGCGGGCTGGATTAAAAAAAGCGGCAGGATCCACATTCCATCGCGGCGGATGAAGAAATCTCTTGAATTTCAAATCATGACTGGATACCATGCAAGAGTTAGCTATCCATAAAGGAGGATTTTAAGATGAAAAAACTGATGAAATATATGGTTGTTTTAACCGTTTCGTTTCTGATCTTTTCCACCTTGGCGCCTATGGCCCTGGCTGAGGACTATTACGAATCCATGGGAGAAAAAGGGGGGTATATGGCCGCAGACCTGGTGATTCTGCGCCCCATGGGAATCATAGCCACAGCCGTGGGGAGCATCGTTTATGTCATCTCCCTTCCCTTCTCAATCCCCGGTGGGAACCAGGCCGAGGCCTACCAGAAACTGGTGGCGGACCCGGCAAAATATACTTTCGAACGGCCTTTGGGGGAGATGTAAACTCCTTCATTGCGAGATTACGGAAAAATTCACATCACGGATCTGCAATTGAGCTGTTAGCTGTTAGCCATTAGGTCGCATGATCCGGGATGGGTGTCACACTTTAAGCTGCCTAATTGCTAACAGCTAACGGCTAATAGCTGTTTCAAAATTCACTCCGCGGTCCCGATCATCCTGTCTTCCAGAGCGCGCTCCATGCGGACATGAATGATTTTGCCCTTCAGGGTCTCTTCTCCCTGGAAAACCACCGGCAGATAATTGTCGCTCGTTCCTTTCATGAACCCTTCCCTGTCTGAAACGGCTCCTTCCACGAGCACGGAATACCTTTTCCCAAGGCATCTTTCATAGAATGCACGACGTTTTTCCCGGCCTAAAGCCCGCAACTCCGCCGCCCTTTTTTTGAGGGTTTCCGGATCGATTCTTCCTTTGAAATCCCAGGCCCTTGTCCCCGGTCTTGGCGAAAAAGGGAATACGTGAAGATAGGATACGGGCAGGGCCTGGATCAGAGAAAAGCTGTTCCTGTGGGCACGATTGTCTTCGCCTGGAAAACCGGTCATCACATCCACGCCTATGGCCACGTCGGGAATCCTTTCATGGATGTTGTTGACCACGTTTTCAAAGACCGCAACGGGATAGGTTCGGTTCATCCGATTCAGGATCCCCTCGTCGCCGCTCTGAAGCGGAATGTGAAAATGCCGGCACAGCCAGTCGCTGGAGGCAACCATTTCGATCAGCTCCATCTGAATTTCGTTGGGTTCCAGGGAACTGAGTCGTATTCGCAAGGGGAATCCTTCCCTCTCGATGCCCCGGAGCAGGGCAACGAGATTCATTCCTCCTGGCAAATCAACACCGTATTTACCAAGATGAATCCCCGTGAGCACCACCTCTCTGTGGCCATTTTCCGAGAGGGTATGAAGAGCGGAAAGAACCATTTCGGGCGAAAGACTTCGATAAGGACCCCGAGTCGTGGGAACAATGCAGTAGCTGCAAAAGGATCGGCATCCGTCCTGGATTTTCAGGTAGGCCCTGGCCCTGCCCGGAAACCGATGGACCTGGAGAAAATCAAACGGAGCGCTGTCTTCAAAAGACTTGAGGGACAGGACCTGGTCCGAAGAACCTCCTCCGTGCAGGACCCTTTCAATCACTTCCGATTTGCGCCGGTTATCCACCACAAGGCCGACCCCGCCTATCTCCCGAATCTCATCAGGAAATGCCTGGGCATAACACCCAACGGCCGCAACAGAGGCGCCCGGGTTTTCCCTAATGGCCTTCCGAATAGCCTGCCGAGACTGGTGGGCGGCCCTGAGGGTGACGATGCAGGTATTCACGACAATCAGATCGCAGGCATTTTCCCCCTCTGCTTCCTCCAGCCCCGCCTCGGAAAGAGCCTCATTGAAACAGGCGGATTCGTACTGGTTCACCTTGCAGCCCAGTGTGATAATCCTAAATGATCGAGGATTTTGTTTTGGCGATTCTTTCAAATATCCGACAGGGCGATCCACAACCCCTTACTCCGTAACCTTCAATACCTGGCTTTTATAGATCTTCCAGTAATTTTCTCCATTTCAGTGAATATTGACCTCTTCCAAACCAAATCACCCCTGACAACCTCCCCATGCGCACAGCTCCAAGCAACCAGTTTATATACATTCGGATAATGATCTACCCTCAACCGCATTTGGATCATGCCGCACAGACCTTTATGCATTCCCTCGCTGGAGCATGGGAACGAGAAAACCTGGCGCCCGAAATCCTAAACCGATGAGGTTTGCACAAGCCGGCCCCGCTCTCAATCCGCACTTTGCTTTCCATCGTAAAAGCCTGATACCTATGGAGTTTTTTCAAGAACTATCAATAAGTTGAAGATATACGCTATTTTTTGCGCAGTCGTCAATTCAAATGGGGCTTATGGGTAATTCTTTATGAGAAAGTCCTCTCTGTGCTCAACGAAAAAGGATCCAATGACATTTTGATTGACAATATGAAATCACATAATAAAATGTGACGTCACATTCATTACCCGGAACAAAACGGGAAAAGGGGAAGCAAGCATGAACAAAACAACCAACTTCCACGCAGGGAAAGAGAGAAGCTCATTCGCCGACAGGAGATCCTTGATGCTGGTCTGGCGCTTTTTTCGGAAAAAGGCTTTCATAATGTCAGCATGAATGAGATTGCGCAGAAGGCCGAGTTTGCCATCGGAACGCTGTACAAGTTCTTTGAAAACAAGGAAAGTCTCTATAAGGCCCTGGTCCTTGAGCTTTCCGATCAGTTCCACGAAGCGCTTACAAAGGCCATCGAAGAGTCGGATGACGAGTTTGAAAAGCTGCGAAATTACGTCAGGACCAAGGGCGACATCTTTCGCGCCAACGTCTCCATGATACGCCTCTATTTTGCGGAGAGCCGTGGCGCAAGTTTCAACATCATGGCGGGACTTGATTCCGAGATCCGGGATCGCTATGGCCGTTTCCTGGAAACGCTCGCCGCTATTTTTGCAACCGGTATGAAAAAAAAACGATTTAACAAGATCGCCGACCCCCATCATCTGGCCGTCGCCCTTGACAGTCTTTGCAATGCTTTCCTTTATCGCTGGCTGGAAGCGCCTGAGCGCCACCCCTACCCGGAAGATCCGGACGTCATTCTCAATATTTTGTATAAAGGTCTTGTGACCCCGTGAAAATCCGGGGGATGTTGAAAAATCGATGGGCACCCTCAGATCGATATTCGGAGGATTTTTAATGAGACAAACTGGAACGGTGAATACTCCTTTTACCTATGCCGTGCTTCTTGCTTTCCTGTTAACCGTTTTTTTGTCAGCCGCCTGCGACCGGTCGGCGCCATCCCAACGCCCTCCCGCGGTCCGGGAAGTAGCGACGGTGACGGTCCAACCCCAAAAGGTCATGCTGACCACCGAACTGCCGGCCCGCACGGCCGCCTTCCGTGTCGCGGAGATCCGACCCCAGGTCAGCGGCCTTATACAAAAGCGGCTGTTTACGGAAGGGTCCGATGTCAAGGCGGGCCAGGTGCTTTATCAGATCGATCCTGCCCCTTTTCAGGCTGCACTGGACAATGCGACGGCAAACCTCGCTGTCACGAAAAATTCGGCCGACCAGGCGCGGGCCGCATTGAAAGCCGGCATGGCCCGCGTCACCCAGCAGCAGGCCACCCTGGCGCTTGCCCGGACAAATCGTGAGCGATTTGAGGATGCATTCAAGGACAAGGTGGTTTCCACCAGCCAGCGGGATCAGGCCGAAACCGATGCCGATGTGGCCGAGGCAACACTGGTCGCCGCCAAGGCCCAGCTGGAAAGCGACCGGAAGGCGGTGTCGGTGGCCGAGTCAACCATCCATCAGGCGGAAGCGATGGTGGAGACGGCTCGAATCAATCTGAGATACTGTCGCGTCACCGCGCCCGTCGTGGGACGCATCGGGAGATCCAGCGTGACGGAGGGCGCCATTGTGACCGCCTATCAGCCCATCCCGCTCGCCACCATCCAGCAACTGGATCCCATTTATGTGGACGTACCCCAATCTACCGCGGAACTGCTGCGATTGAAACGGCGTCTCGAGGAGGGCCGTCTCAACCAGAACGGAGCTGAACAAAACAAGGTAACGCTCATCCTGGAAGACGGGATAGCTTACCCCATCGAAGGGACACTGCAATTCAGCGATATTACGGTGGACCCGACAACGGGTTCGGTGATCCTGCGGGTTGTCTTTCCAAATCCGAAAGGCGTTCTTCTGCCGGGCATGTTCGTCCGGGCAATAATTAAGGAAGGCTTCAATGAACAGGCCATCTTTGTTCCCCAGCAGGGAGTTTCCCGCGATCACAAGGGGAATCCCTTCGCGCTGATCGTAGATGCTGAAAACAAAGTCGGATTGCGTATGCTCACCCTCGACCGCGCCATGGGAAACAAGTGGCTTGTATCCGCGGGTCTTGCTCCCGGCGATCGGGTGATCGTCGAAGGGACGCAAATGCTGCGGCCGGGAACGCCTGTGAAGGCGGTTCCATTTAAAGAAGATGACGGTTCCCCTGAAAATGCAGCCGGGCCGACTGCTGATTCGAACTGATGGAGGCATGTGATGTTATCTAAATTTTTTCTGGCCCGGCCGGTTTTCGCCTGGGTCATCGCCATCGTCATGATGGCTGCCGGCGCGCTTGCCATCCACAATCTGCCCATATCGCAGTATCCTCCCATCGCGCCGCCGTCCATCGCCATCGATGCCTTTTTCCCCGGGGCATCAGCGGAAACCGTTGAGAATACCGTGACCCAGATCATCGAACAGAAAATGACGGGCTTAGACGATATGCTTTACCTCACAGGAAACAGTTCTTCCTCCGGCGCGTCCCGCATCGAACTGACCTTTACTCCCGGAACCGATCCGGATCTGGCCTGGTCCAAGGTGCAGAACAAACTTCAGCTCGCCATGGCCAGTCTGCCAGACATGGTGCAGCGCCAGGGA
The DNA here is from genome assembly GCA_963747015.1 of uncultured delta proteobacterium. Classification (GTDB taxonomy): domain Bacteria; phylum Desulfobacterota; class DSM-4660; order Desulfatiglandales; family Desulfatiglandaceae; genus DUZB01. Next base: position 11,658 of record CAVVEP010000035.1, on the reverse strand, counting down.
GTCAAGGTCAGCAAATCCACCAGGAACTACCTGATTATCGTGGGGCTCATTTCGGAAGACGGCAGCATGGATGGCGAAGATCTTCGAGATTATGCGCAGTCAAATATGGAAAAAATTCTGGCCCGGGTGCCGGGCGTGGGCGAAGTGGAAAATTTCGGCGCCCAGTACGCCATGCGGGTCTGGATCAACCCCGATAAACTGACCAACTACAACCTCACTATGGAAGACGTGATCATGGCGCTACGGGCCTATAATGTGGAGGTCTCCGCCGGCCAGTTCGGCGGGGCGCCGGCGGTGAAAGGACAGCGTCTGAACTCAGCCATCATCGTCCAGCATCTGCTCCAGACTCCGGAGGAGTTTGCCTCCATCCCCGTCCGAACCAATCCAGACGGGTCCGTGATCCGGATCAAAGACATCGGCCGGACGGAGTTGGGGACTGAGCGTTACGATGTCATCTCCGAATACAACGGCATGCCCGCCGCCGCCATGGGCATCCGGCAGGTCGCCGGCGCCAATGCGCTGGATACGGCCGATGCGGTCAAACAGAAACTGGAGGAGATGAGCCACTATTTCCCTCCCGGCATGAAGGTGGTTTATCCCTATGATACCACTCCCTTTACCAAGGTGGCCATAGAGGAGGTGGTCAAGACCCTTTTCGAGGCGGTTTTGCTGGTCTTTGCCATCATGTATCTCTTTATGGGGACTTTTAGGGCTACTTTGATTCCGACCATCGCGGTGCCGGTGGTGCTTCTGGGGACCTTTGGCGTCCTGGGGCTATTCGGCTTTTCCATCAACATGCTGACCATGTTCGCCATGGTGCTGGCCATCGGGCTGCTGGTGGACGACGCCATCGTGGTGGTGGAAAACGTGGAACGGATCATGAGCGAGGAGGGGCTTTCCCCCGGGGAGGCCACGGCCAAATCCATGGAGCAGATCACCAGCGCCCTGATCGGCATCGGGCTGGTGCTCTCGGCGGTATTCGGCCCCATGGCGTTTTTCCCGGGCTCAACCGGCGTCATTTACCGCCAGTTTTCCGTAACCGTCATCGCCTCCATGCTGCTTTCGGTTCTCGTGGCCCTGATCCTGACCCCGGTGCTCTGCGCCTCTCTTCTTAAACCGACGCCCAAGGGGCATGAACCGGCTGACAATGCCGTTTTCTTTCTGCGCCCTTTTTTCAGATGGTTTGACCGTTTCTTTTTTCGCGCCAGAGACCTGTATGTGAAACTGGTGGGAGCCGTTCTGGCCAAAAAACTTCGCTATCTGTTCCTGTTTCTGCTGATTGTGGGGGCCATGGGGTATCTGTTCCAGGCTATGCCCACCTCCTATCTGCCCAATGAGGATCAGGGGGTGCTGATGGTCCAGGCCATGCTTCCTTCCGGTTCCACCCTGGAGCAGACCCAGAAAGTTTTGAACAAAGTCAGGGATTATTTTCTGATAGGGGAAAAAGATGGGGTGGAATCGTTCATGGCGATCTCAGGGATGAGTTTTGGCGGACAGGGGCAGAACATGGCGCTGGGATTCGCCAAACTCAAGGACTGGAATCTGCGTAATCGGCCGGACCTGAATGCCTGGGCCATTGCCGGCAGGGCCATGGGCGCCTTCTCCCGGATAAAAGGCGCCATGGTGTTCGCCTTTGCGCCTCCTGCGGTCCTTGAACTGGGCGTCGCCAAGGGGTTCGACTTTCAGTTGCAGGATCGCGGAGGTCTGGGCCACGAAAAGCTGATGGCGGCCCGCAACCAGCTCCTGGGCATGGCCGCGAAAGATCCGCGACTGGTCAGGGTCCGCCCCAACGGCATGGAGGATGTACCCGAATATCGGATCGACGTGGACTGGGACAAGGCCGGGGCGCTGGGGGTTCCCATCACTTCCATTCACGATACCATCTCATCGGCCTTCGGCAGCGCCTATGTCAACGATTTTATCCAGGGCGGACGGGTTAAGAGGGTCTTTGTCCAGGCGGATGCCCCCTACCGCATGCTGCCAAAGGATCTCAAAAAACTCTATGTGCGTAACACCGCGGGCAAGATGGTTCCCTTCTCTTCCTTTGCCTCCGGACGGTGGACCCTGGGTTCTCCCAAACTGGAGCGCTATAATGCATTTCCATCCATCAACATCTGGGGCGAACCGGCCCCGGGAAGAAGTTCCGGCGAGGCCATGGCCGCCATGGAAGAAATGGTCTCGAAGCTGCCCCGGGGGATCGGCTTCGACTGGACCGGACTTTCCTACCAGGAGCGGATGGCCACCGCTCAGGGACCGATTCTGTACGCCTTCTCCATTTTTGTGATTTTTCTGGTTCTGGCGGCCCTGTATGAGAGCTGGCCCATCCCCATCGCGATTTTGCTGACCCTGCCCCTCGGGGTCATCGGCGGTGTGATCAGTTCGACTATGCGAGGGTTTCCCGAATGACGTCTATTTCCAGATAGGGCTCTTGACCATCCTGGGATTGACCACCAAAAACGCGATCCTGATCGTCCAGTTCGCCAAGGCCAGGGTAGATGAAGGAGCGGACCTGGTATCAGCGACCCTGGAAGCCGCCAAATTGCGGCTGCGCCCCATCGTTATGACTTCGCTGGCCTTCGGATTCGGCGTTCTGCCGCTCGCCATCGCGGTGGGAGCGGGGGCAGGCGCGGAAAACGCCATCGGCACCGGGGTGCTGGGAGGCATGGTGACCTCCACCTTTCTGGTAACCCTGTTCGCGCCGCTTTTTTACGTGGTCATTTATAAGGCATTGGGCAAACACCGAAAACGCGTAACCATGAAGCACGCTGATAACAGTTCGTCAGGGGGGCAAACCCATGAATAGGCACCTTTGGTTTCTGCTGATTGGAATCATCCTTCTGCTGGGCGGCTGCACCCTGGCCCCTGAATACACGCAGCCCAAGGCGCCCATCCCGGTCCAGTGGCCAAAGGGAGCGGCCTACAAAGATAACCAGGCACTGTCGGGAGCACCCACGGTTTCGGAACTGAGGTGGGAGGATTTTTTTGCCGATAAACAGCTCCGGAAAATTATCGAACTGGCCCTGAACAACAACCTCGATCTACGGCTTGCCGCCCTGAATGTGGAAAGGGCACGAGCGCTCTACGGCATTCAGAGGGCGGAACTGTTCCCTGTAGTCAATGCCGGAGCGAGCGGATTCAAACAACGTGTGCCCGCCGACCTCTCGACCACGCGCCAATCCACGACATTTGAAGAATATGACGTCAACCTGGGAATTGCTTCCTGGGAGATTGACTTCTTCGGCCGCATTCGCAGCCTGGAAGACCGCGCTTTGGAGGAGTATCTGGCCACGGAGCAGGCCCGTCGCAGTGTACAAATCTCGCTGGTAGCCGAGGTTGCCGGCGCCTATCTGACCCTTGCCGCGGACAGGGAAAACCTCCAGCTGTCCAGATCCACGCTGGAAACCCAGCAGGCCAACTATCATTTCGTGAAACGGCGCCTGGAACTCGGGCTGGCAACCGAACTGGATCTGAATGAAGCCCAAACCCGGGTGGATGCCGCCTTAAGAGATATCCCCCGCTTCACACAGTACGCGGCACAAGACCAAAATGCCTTGAACCTGCTGGCCGGATCTACGGTTCCGGAAAATCTCCTGCCTGAGAATCTAACCAGCATCACCCCTCCCGGAGAAGTTTCTCCGGGTCTCTCCTCCGTGGTGCTCCTGAACCGGCCCGACATCATGGCGGCCGAACATCAGCTCAAAGGGGCCTACGCGTTTATCGGCGCGGCAAGAGCAGCCTTCTTCCCACGCATTTCTCTGACCGCCGCCCTGGGAACCGCAAGCGCCGATCTCACAGGTCTGTTTAAATCCGGCTCGGGCGCCTGGACCTTTGCGCCGCAGATCGTCATGCCGATTTTTGACGCGCGCGTCTGGGCCGCCCTGCGGGTCAGCAAGGCCGATCAAAAAATTGCCCTTGCCCAGTACGAGAAATCCATCCAGACGGCCTTCAGGGAAGTGGCCGATTTTCTGGCGGTGCAGGGTACGATAGACCAACAGGTATCCGCGCAGCAATCCCTGGTGAATGCGACCGCGGAAACCTATCGCCTTTCGAACATACGCTATGAAAAAGGGATCGACAACTACCTGTCCGTCCTTGTTGCGCAGCGATCCCTCTATGGTCAGCAGCAGGTGCTTATCGAGCTCCGTCTCATCCGACTTACCAGCCGGGTGAGACTTTACGCGGTATTGGGCGGAGGCGGAGGCCCGGCAGAGGCACATCAGGGGGGTTGATAGCAAAAGGCGGTATTGATTCTAACTTCACCCACCATCTTTTTTGAATATCGAATGTCGAACAAGGAATTTTGAATAATGATGTAAAAACAGAGCACTACACTTCGAACTTCGATATTTCCGTCGATAGATCACGTCTTCAGCGTGATTCAATATTCTACGGTTCTTTTCTTTATAAGAGGATTATCAATACGCCTTTGGTGGTTACCGCAAAAACAATTTATAAGAATAAGGTTTCCGATCTTGTGATTGACGAGTCTGGAGCAAAGGCAATTATGGAGCTTGGCGAGTAAACATCGTTGCTAAAAAAATGCAAGGTTATAATTGTGGTGGCCGATCGACAGTCGCTGGTGTGAGCAAAGGACAAAGAAATGCCAAGAAACTATAAATTGGGAAAACGGGGCCGTTTTTTATTCTTTTCCGTTTTTCTGTTTGCTAATATGCAATTTGGGTCCCTTTCAATTGCCGAATTGAATCCTGCCACCTACCTTGAATCAGAACGGCGCTGCGGCGTAAAAGGCCAGAATTTAATTGATGCGGGAGATTATGAGGAGGCCATCGTCTTGCTTGGCAAAGGTATCGAAAAATTCCCGAGCTCCGACTGGTTAATCGGTCTGTACGGTGAGGCCCTTTATCTTGGGGGACATTTGGGAGAGGGGGAAAGTCAGTTTCGTAACGCTCTTTCAATAAATAAGAATAATCCCGTAGCCAAGAAATATATCGTAGAGATAAGAAAAACCCAAGATCTCCTTGAAGACCGAAACGTAGCTGAATGGATAAGCATTGCAAAGGATAAGGGCGCTGATCTTCTTCTCCTGGTGATAGGCGTTTGGATTGGAACCCTGTTAACCATTTTTTCCGAAAGATTCATAGCCAACAGCAAAAGAGTCAGACAGGAGCACGCCCTTAACTTATTAACTTAAATCAGTTGATACCCTTCCCTTTTTGCGATTTCCGCCCTTCTTTGTACAGGCTTGCTCACGGCCGCAGTCGAGATCCTGAATCGACGCGCAAGAGGGGTCATTCTCACTCCCCGTCCCTCGATATGTACGATCCTTTCCCCTCCGCAACCGAACCCCTGGCCCTTGACTCTTGACTTACAGCGATGTATGATGTTGTCATACTATTCAGGAGGGATCGCAATGAAAACAAAAAAAACGCGTGCGGCCTTGACGATTTCCATGCCGCAGGACATGGCCGAGGAATATGACAGGCTGGCAAAGAGACTGGCAAAGAACAGGAGCGTGCTTTTCAGAGATATGTTTCTTGCTTTCAAGAAACAGCAACTGAAAGAGGAGTTTCGAGAACTGCAAACATACGGCGCCGGGCTCGCTCAACAGAAAGGGGTATTTACCGAATCTGATGTTGAAAAACTCGTTTTCGAAGGACGCTGAACGTGAAGGTCGTCTTTGACACCAACATCTATATCTCCGCCTTTGTCATACCTGGCGGGAATGCTGAAAAAGCATACCTGCATGCCGTGGATGGCGATTTCGAACTTTACACCTCCATTGCCATCCTAACGGAATTGGCTCGTAAATTAGACGAGAAGTTCGGATGGGGAAAAGAAAAAGATTGAGCAGTTGATTACGTCGATCAGCAATCTTGCAACCACTTTCAAAACCACTCCTCGGCTGAAGGTATTATTGGATGACCCGGACAATCGTATTTTGGAATGCGCATTGGATGCCACCGCTGAATTCGTCGTAACAGGGGACAAGCATCTGCTCAATTTGACAAGGTATCAGGATATTGAGATCATCAAGCTGTCAGCCTTTCTGGCAAAATTCCGTTAAACACCCATAGATGTGTCCAGGGTGTATCAGGATTTCGCAGGCTATTTCTCGTCACGTCACGAAAAGCGTCCGAAACCCATTCAAGGCTTGGATGGCATCTATTCCCTCAAACGGCTTTCAGAGAACGATTCAATGCGACCCTTTGTAGTTCCTCGAACCCGAAAACTTCTTTACTCTTAGTGATTCCGTCATTAATATTCATGTATATCAGACGATTATTGACGGACAAGCTTTACAAGCTGGTCGAATCATTCCCTGTGGTTGTTATCAGTGGGGGCCGAGAGGTCGGGAAAAGTACACTTCTCCAAAACACATTGGGAATAGAAGCCGAAATCGTTGTTTTTGATCCGGTTATTGATGTGGAGAACGCGCGGCGGGATCCCGAGCTTTTCCTGAATAATCATCCCACGCCCCTGATTCTTGATGAAATCCAATACGCCCCGGAGTTGGTTGCTTCCATAAAACGGCGTGTCGATCTTGACCGCGACCCCGGCCAATAAGTCCTTACAGGTTCCCAACAATGGGGCGTACTGAAATCCATGTCGGAAAGCCTTGCCGGCCGTGCCGTTTTTCTGGACCTGTACAGTTTCTGTCTGCTTGAAATCAGCCAAAGCAATTTGAAACCGCTGTTGCGGCTGAATTGAGAAAGCAGGTTGCTTTTCTATCACCAAAACCTAATTTTTATCACTGGAGAGCCCACAGCGGTGCGGAAGTTGACATGATTCTGGAATATAATGGGACTTTATATCCAATTGAAATAAAAGCTAAAACCAATCCTTCCCGACGCGACACAATGGGTATTTCCGCGTTTCGCAAGAAATATCCGGATCTTAGTATCGCACGAGGCTTGGTTGTTGCCCCATGCTCAAATGTTATGCAGCTGTCCGAAAATGATTATGCGACTCCTTGGGATTTGATATAATTAAATCAATGTTGCACGGAGAAGAGCGGATGGAAGCCTGTTCATCAAAGGTTACGTCAAAGGGTCAGGTTGTAATCCCCAAAGGACTACGGGAGAAATATGCAATACTTCCGGCTACGAAAATCCGTTGGATTCCAGTTGAGGGGGGCATTTTGATGGTTCCGGAGGAGGGGAAACTTGGCAAAGGGATATGTGCTGGATAGCTTCGCTCTCATAGGCTATCTCGAAATTGAACCGTTTGCTGCTGACCGCATCAGACCTGAAGGCCCGATTTCCAATTTCTTACGCAGACTCGTTTGCCGCGGCCCTTGCCAAGATCAACCGGATTCCCCTTCTGAGCGGTGATCCGGAGTTTGAATCCCTTCAGGAGAAAGGAGACCCCGAAATGCAGAAAGAAAAAGAGTTCGATCAAACACACGTTTTCTTTTCAGCCAAAAGAATCGATGACATTGCCATACTCAGATTTAATGAAAATCTCCTTTTTTCAGCCTCTGATCCAAAGGTCAAGTGGCCCCTTTTCGATTACCTTGATCTTGTTTCGAAAACCGATGAGATCAAAGTGGTTCTCATCGTGGATCCATCGCACGAGACTGGGTGCAAAGAGTATATTCGATTTTATCAAAAGGCACTGGATACCGAGTTTGGTCGACATACCATTGAGAGGCTGTACAATGCGGTCAACCAGTTCATCCTGCATATTGTGGCGCTGGATAAGATCACGGTCCATGCCGACAGAGGCATGGTGATTTCTCTCTTTATGAATGTAAGCCTTGCGTGCAACTACAGGATCGTGACGGACGACACGGTTTTCGTGAATCCCTGCCTCAAGTTGGGATTGGCGCCAAAAGGCGGCGGCGCCTTTTTCCTTCCCAAAATGCTGGGAGCGAGCCGGGCTTTGGATATCCTGTTATCCGACGAAGAGATCCCCGCATGGAAAGCCCTGGAACTTGGCATTGTGGACAAGCTTGTACCCGCGGATGAACTTGAAAATGCCGCATTGGAAACAGCGCGGAATTTTGCCCGGAAGCCGGGCACTGCCCTTAGAGCGGTCAAGAGGCTACTGAGTTATTCCATGAAAGACCTGGAGGATTTCTTGCGACTGGAAAACGAGGTGCTCCTGAAGATCGGAAAGACTCAAGAATTTCAAAAGCGGTTGCGGGAGTGCGCGACTGACAGCCTCTGAACGGGACCAGACTGCGCTGAACATCCCGGTTTCCCTTCTGGCGAACCGACAAGAATTTCTTGTGAGTTGCCTCCCGTGTAAGTTCTTCTTCCGCATAGATATTCCAAATTGTAACCCCGGAAAAATTTTTAAAGGGGCATTAAAAATGGGAACAATAACCTTGCGGTTGCCCGATGATCTCTATCAGGGAATAAAGTCCTTAGAGGCCCAACGGAAAGTGAGCAAAAATAATTTATACGCGGAACTTTCATCCGCTTTATTAAGAGGTTATGATGCTGAAATACGATTTCGTAAGCGTGTAGCTGAAGGCGACTCCAAAAAAGGGTTAGCGATTCTTGATAAAATTGATAAGCATTTCATGGAAAATCGAAGGTAAGAGCCATTCGCAAATGGCCAATTTGTCCGATTTCAGCTTATTGTTGATCGTACTCGACTCCTAAAGCCTTTTTCAATACACTCCCCCGAAAATTGCGATTTCTTATCACCCGCCTCACCGGCCCTGTTATTTGAAGAAATCGGGATCATGGACTCGGCACTTCCAAGAGGCCGCCAGGGTCATGGTGCAAAAGAACTTCACCTTAAGCGGAATTGCGTTCCCCAACAGCAGAATGGGGGATAATGGGGACAGGCAAATAATTGCTGACTCCCCAAAGTGATCGATGTAAGTTCGATGGAAATGAAAGGAACTGACCACTTGAGCGGCCTTTTAAGCTATTTTTGTGAAAGGAGGCTGTGGGCCATGCCAAGAATAGCAAGGTTGGTGGTAAAAGATGAAAAGACAGTATATCACGTCATGTCCCGGACGGTACTGGATGGGTATGTTCTGGAGGATGTGGAAAAGGACTTCCTGCTGCGACATATCCGATGGCTGCAAAAGATATACTTCGCGGAAGTGCTTGGTTTATTGTTTATCCAGTTAAATAGCTTGAGAAAAAATGTATTATACGTATGTCTTTTCAGAAAACTTCATCATTTGGGTAAAAAAAACGGATTTTGATAAAGCTATCCGGCGAAAGAATTACGCTTCGGCAATTGACAAACTGAAGACTTTGGTTAACGAATCGAAAATGGCTGAAGTGAGAACCCATTTGACAAAAATGCTATCGGAGCTGCCCCTTGAAGACGTGGAAAGGATTTTGATCGAATACATTTATGATCAGGAAGATTGAGCAGAAATTGTTGTTTGTTCTCCGAAAGATTCACAGCCAACAGAAGAAAGATCCATAGGGCGAAAATTCAATCAGGAAGCCAGGAGGACATCCTTAACTTGTCAACTCAAAAGAGATGATACACCTTCCTTTTTGGCGATTTCCGCTACTCTTTTTACAGACTTGCTCACGACCGCCATCGAGATCCTTAATCTGCGCACAAGGGAGGTCATGCTCTTTCCCGGTTCCAGCACGGCCCAAATAGAATAGGCTGCGCTGCCACAAGGTCTCTGTGTCTACGATGGGACCAGGCATACTCCCCCGGAATGAATAACAGACTCCCGACTCGGTTGTGGGCTACGCGACATCCATAATTTATTAACTTGTCCGTATCCTATTCACCCCCCCTGGTGGATTCAGTACGAGAAGGCGTGGAACGGCACGGAAATGGAAAAAAATTGGAAAAGATGGATTTTTTGCGGGACAAACCGAAAGGATGATGCTATGATCAAAATATGAGCCGTCAAGAGATAAAGGAAATTCTTCACAATATTGATTTTCGAGTAGACAGTTCTCTCCAGGAACCGCATGCCGGAACTCTTCCAATCCTGACAAATCTTGTCGAAAGATTGAGCGAAGAAAACGAGGAATTAAAGATTGAAAACCAGAAACTTCGCGATGAAAACAACAGACTGAAAGGAGAACAGGGCAAGCCGAATATTCGTGGTAAGAAAGGAAGCGGCAAAGGGAAAAACGTATCCTCGGAAAACGAAAGAAAGAAACGAGAAGGAAAAAAGAAGAAAAAGTCGAAAAGCAAGAAGAAAAATATCCCAATCGCTCGAACCGAAACATGTAAAGTCGATCCCTCCATATTGCCCGCTGATGCCGAATACAGAGGCTATGAACCTGTCTTTGTGCAGGAAATCCTGATCACAACAGACAACGTCGAATATAGGAAAGAGATCTTTTATTCCCCTTCCGAGAACCGCATTTACGTAGGAGAATTACCCGCCGGGATAGTTGGTGAGTTCGGTCCCGGAATACGATCGCTGGTTTGCACACTGAAATATATAGCAAACATGTCTCAGCCAAAGATTCGGGAGTTACTTGAGAACTGCGGCATAGACATTTCACAATCGACTATTTCGCGAATCCTCATCAATGATGAAACCGGGTTCAACCAGGAGAAAAGGGACATCTTTCTCGCTGCACTGGAGCATACGCTTTACCACCAAATCGACGATACCACGGTAAGGGTTAACGGCAAAAACCACTATTCACAGATTTTCTGTAATCCATATTATACAGCCTTTTTCACGGTTCCGCGCAAAGATCGTCTCACGATACTTGATTTGTTGCTGTGTGGCAGGGAAAGAAGATACCGTTTTGATCCGAAGGCATTTTGTTTAATGGCGGATTTCAAGGTTTCAAAGAAAGTGATCGATCAGCTTCGGGATTTGACCGAAGACAAGGAAATCTCTGAAGAGGAAATGCAACTGTTGCTGCAAAAGGTCTTTGAAAAAGGAAAAGGGAAAAACACAAAGGCCAGAATTATGGAAGCCGCTGCCATAGCCGCCTATCATCGCCAAACAGATGTTCCGATTGTAGATATTTTGCTAGCCGATGATGCGCCTCAATTTAAGAAGATTGTTGAGGCACTGGCCCTTTGCTGGATTCATGAGGGTCGTCACTACAATCGTTTGGATCCGGTCATGCCATGCAATGTTGAGGCTCTCAAGGATTTCAAAACACGTTTCTGGGATTTCTATGGTGATCTTCTGAAATACAAACAGAATCCAAATCCTGAAACAGCGGCAAAGTTATCCATCGAATTCGACGAGTTGTTCTCCACCAAAACGATTTATGATGCATTAAATGATCGTATTGAAAAAACCCGGCACAAAAAGGACGAGCTCCTGTTGGTCCTGGAATATCCCTGGTTGCCACTGCATAACAATGATTCAGAGTTGGGGGCAAGAGTTGAAAAACGTAGGCAGGATGTCAGCCTACATACGATATCCGAGGCCGGTACAACAGCAAAAGATGCCTTTCTCACCGTTGTCCAAACCGCCAAGAAATTGGGGGTCAACGCTTTCGAATACATTAGCGACAGAGTTTCCAAAAAGTTCAGTATGCCGGCGCTATCTGATCTGATTATTGAAAGAGCGAAGCTACAGCCCGGGTAGCTGTTCTCTTCACCACATCATTAAAAACAAGAATTTTACACCCCCCCCTTTCGCAGCAATCATATTGCTGTCAGCCGTATGATGTTGTAAGATTATTCAGCTGTTACTTTCCTTAAAGGTTGCATCCTAATTTTTCGAATCCCATGGAGGGTGTGAATAGGATACATTTGTCCTTATTTTGAAATGGTTTTTTC
>CAVVEP010000034.1:0-51464 GCA_963747015.1 uncultured delta proteobacterium | reverse complement strand
ACGGAAAGGTCACTCTGGTCGGATTCGGTACATTCTCGAAAGTCCGCCGAAAAGCCCGCAAAGGTCGGAATCCCGGCACCGGCGAGGCAATCAAGATCAAGGCAACCAATGCGGTTAAGTTTAAACCGGGGAAGAAATTGAAAAGACGCGATTTAGAATTAGTGAGCAAAATGGATTTTTGCTATGGCTGGGTGGGGCAAATGCTGGTGCCCAAGGTGGCAGTGTGCATCAACTTCATCAATGCGGACCTGATTGCCGCCGGGCTTTCGCCCCTTGCGCCGGCACGTGAGTTGTTGGCGGCGGATCGAATTTCTTTGCGGGAGATCAACGAACGTGTAGAGGCGGTTCAGAAAGAATAATTGAAACAGGGGTAAGGATTGAATTTAATATCCGCATTATCAAAAATTTAGGCGAAAGGAATAAGATCAATGACAGAGCAAATCCCCATTTCAAAGGTAAATAATTCACTTATGAGGAAAGAGGCGAATAAGGCTGTCAAGGCCTTTAGAGAGGAAACAGAAACCTCTTTATCATATATGTTTAATGGACCTGACTTCATTAGAAATGGTGTGTTGAATTTCTTCGGCTTTTTGGTCGAAATACACAGACTTTTCTATCGTTATTGGGCCAAGAAAAGAGAAACCTGACGGAACATTTGAGCATCGGACCTATCACATTGGTTTTAATAATATGAATGGTCGGTATTTCTGTGATTTCAAACTGAAATTCATCAGAGGAAAATATTTCAATTATCCTATTCTATGCCCAATGAAGAAGTTATCAGTCGGATGCTTAAAAAATACGATTTTTCGCCTCAACACCAGAGTTCGGGAGTTATGTTACTGTCAGGTTGTACGAAGAAGCTACTCCCGAGGATTATAAATATCTGGCAAAGGTTGCGTATGACATTAGAGCTCATTATGATGGAAAACTTCTCATCGGGCGGGAGATAGCGAGATAGGGGACATCCTTCATTAAGTAAATAACTCATTTAACATTTTTAAATCACATATGAAAACAGAGATCAATCCTCAACACTGCCGTTGGTTTTGATTTATTTTCTTGTCAGACTAAGCCTATATCTTGAAGTGGGGATTCGAGGGACGGGTATTAATGAGACGATTCAATTCCCTGTTATTTGCATTTGCTATGCCACGAAAAGCCCGAATGGTTGCTGCGGACGCTCTTCACCATATCGTCGCACGTGGAATCGAGCGCGAAAAAATCTTTTGGGACTATGCCGATTGCGCCTCCTTTGTAAGCCGGTTAGGCAAGGCGTTGATTGAGACCCATGTCAATAAATCAATACCCGTCCCTCAGCCCGAGACTCGGCCCGCATCGAGCAACGCGAATGTTCACTGGTAAACCATCAAAGCGATCTGGCCGGTAACGAAAACGCCGAAGCCCAGAACGAAAAAGGGCGAATTTTCAAACAGCTCAAAGAAATTGAAGCCTTCAAAGCAAAAATTGATGAACTGTTAGGCGAGGGCTACAACCCGGACCTCGACGATGGTGTCGGCAAAAACATAACGCCCCTGCAGAAGAAAGGGATGATCCCTTACGACATGCTCAATGCAGGTCAGCTTAAAAAGTACCTTAACACAGACTTATAGGAAGCACAGATGGACACGGACAAACACGGATTCGGATTTGACAGACTGCTTGAGATTTTCGAGCAGACGCAGGCTGCCATGCAGTTGCAGGCTGCCCGGTCGGTGGATATTGCTCTGGTGGTGCGGAACCGGTCGTTTGGCTGGTATATTGTTGAGTTTGAAGATGGCGGAGCGGAACGGACGGAACTGTATGGGAAAGCGTTGATTGACCGTCTCTCCTGAAGGCTTAAGCAATCCGGCATCAAAGGTATGTCATCCACAAATTTGAGGAAATTCAGAGAATTTTATTTAGCCTATATGGAGATTCAACAGGCACTGCCTGTTAAATCTCTTCTTAGTGGAACTATGAAAAAAAGATTCGACAGGCACCGCCTGACGAATCTTTTATAAGATTGTATAAACCTGAAACTTTGGAGGCGGTGACTGCAAGATTAGCCGGTCGCTTCGTACTTGGCTGGACACATTATGTTACTCTTCTCACGGTCAAAAATCCTGAAGAGCGGCGTTTTTATGAACTGGAATCTGTTGAAAACCGCTGGGGGTATCGTGAACTGGAACGTCAGATCAATTCGGCTCTTTATGAACGTCTTGCATTAAGCCGGGATAAAGACGGGGTAAAGAAGTTGTCTGCTAAAGGGCAAATTGTCGAGAAACCCGCTGATGTGATAAAAAATCCCTACATCCTTGAGTTTACGGGGCTGGAGAAACAAACCTCCTACAGCGAACATGATCTGGAAACGGCTATTATCGACAAAATTGAGCATTTCCTTCTAGTTGGGCAAAGGGTTTTTGTTTGAATCGCGCCAGAAACGGTTCTCTTTCGATAACCGGCACTTTTATGTGGACCTGGTTTTTTACAATCGTCTTCTGCGCGCCTATGTCATCATTGACCTCAAAATAGGTGACTTGAAACATCAGGATCTCGGCCAAATGCAGATGTATGTAAATTACTTTGATCGATTCGTAAAACTTGAAGATGAAAAACCTACGGTTGGAATTCTTCTCTGTCTTACCAAAAGTGATGAACTGGTTGAATTAACGCTTCCAGAAAATTCAAATATCTACGCGTCAGAATACCGACTCTATCTCCCCTCCAAAGAGGAACTTCGCAAACAATTGGAAGAAGCCCAGCAGGACTGGAAGGTACATCATGCGAAATAATATTTGTGTCTATTGGTGTCCATTCGTGGTTCAAAGCGGAGGCCCAGCATGATCGACCAGTAGTTCAAAAAAGACCTTCAAAACATTTACGACGTCTATAAAAAGCTCCAATCTAATTTTGGTCAGATAGAGCAACAACTACAGCGAAAGATGAAATGAATTTTGTATTCATGTTCCTAAATTCTAAACCAACACCAAGAAAGGAGACCATCACATGACGAAATCTGAACTGGTTGAACAAATGGCGAAAGATGCAGGCATTTCCAAATCCGCTGCCAATGCTGCATTGAATTCCTTTATCACTGGCATCACAAATGCGCTGAAAAAGAAGGACGGAAAGGTCACCCTGGTCGGATTCGGCACATTCTCAAAAGTCCGCCGAAAAGCCCGCAAAGGTCGGAATCCCGGCACCGGCGAACCAATCAAGATCAAGGCATCCAATGCCGTTAAGTTCAAAGCAGGGAAGAAATTGAAAGATGCGGTTTAAAATTTCGTGAGCAAAATGGGGAGATCATGCGCGTGTGCATCCATCGTGGCAGGTGGAATGGGGACAGAGGACTTTTTGGCCATGCTTGAGGAGAACGGTCTGACTCTTTATCTGATCAAGAGAAGAAACTATCCGCAAATGGGCATCCGACTGGGCCGCTTCAGGGGAAAGGACCGTCTGGCCGATTTTGTGGACAACCGTCAATACAAAGGAGGAATCAGGGTCGCATCTTAAATATTGATTATTCAAAACAAACAGTTAACAATCAAGATGCGACCCCATGTGGTTCATTCCTGAACCAAAACGACGGCGAAGGGTGGATGCTCCCCGAAACCCTGCGGCTGGCCGACTACGGTCTGGGTCACGATGATCGGGCAAAAGAACATCAGCCGGTGGCAAGCCGCCTCGGCCCCCGGTTCTACGACTGGCAGCTCGCCCAGAGTCCGGAAGAATCCTGGCGGGAATGCCACCTCCATGCCCGCAACCTGCTGGGGCGAAGTGGCTATTTGAAACTGCTGGGAGAAGTTCTTCGGGATACGCCGTCCGGGGGTTGGGAGGATGCTCTGTATACCTGGCCCTTGATCTGGAGGAAAAGGCGCATCTATGTGAAGTTTTCTCCATGAGCAGGTCGAGGAGGCGGCCTATCAAAAAATTGCAGCCGGCCACAATATGGAATCGCCGAACCGAGTGGCCGAAAAAGAAGCTGCATATACCAATAATGGTGAAATGACCCACATGGGGCTTTTTGAGTGAGCGGACGAACGTAATAGATTAACAACAGAATAAAAAGGGGTCCGATTTTCGGCCTATTGGTTTGTTTTTGTAGCCAAAAGGAGGATTATACCCAATAATGGATCATGTTTGGGCGTTAATCCCGGAAAAGAGGTCCAGCCAAGAAACACAGGAGGCGAGCGCTATGAAAAACCTTGATGACCTGAAACTTCAAAGCAACGAGCGGGAGGCCATTCGGGAGGCCACAAGAATGCTGAAAGAAGAATTCCCGGTCAATGAAATCATCCTGTTCGGTTCAAAGGCCCGGGGGGACAGCGATGAGGCATCTGACATCGACCTCTTTCTGGTTACGAAACATTCCATTCACTGGAAAGAGAGGCAGGCAATTATCCACGCACTTTTTGATCTCGGCATGAAGCATGATGTAATCTTCAGCATTCTGGACACCCCTGAAGACAACATTCGTAAAGGGCTGTTTTCCGCCTTCCCCGTCTATGATGAGATCATGAAGGAAGGAGTTCCCGCCCCATGACGAGCGAAAACTCCGAAAACAGCGAACAAAAGGAAGCCCTGATCGTTTACTGGCTTGAAAAAGCGCATGAATCCCTGGAATCCGCCAGGAGTGAGTATGAAAGCGGCCGTTTATCCTTTGCCATGAACAGGATCTATTATGCTGCTTTCTATGCACTTACAGCACTTTTCAGAGACATGGACAGGGTATTCAAAAAACATAAAGGCCTCAGGAGCGCATTACATCGTGATCTGGTAAAAAGTGGAATCGTTGAAACGCATTGGGGAAAATTTTTTGATGACGTATTTGAAAGTCGCCAGAGGGGGGATTATTCGCCAATGGTCATATTTGAACCGGACCAGGTGGAGGAATTTTTACGGCAGACAGAAGGCTTTCTCAAAGATATGACAAAGCTTATCAACAAGTAAATGGAGATGGGTGACATCCTTCAGTAAGTAAATAACTCATTTAGCATTCGTACATTACAGATGAAAAGAGAGATCAATCGTCAAGACTGCCGTTGGTTTTCATTTATTTTCTTGTCAGACTAAGCCTATATCTTGAAGTGGGGATACGGGTGACGGATATTGATATGAGATAATTCAATTTCCCTGTTATTTGCATTTGGTATGCCACGAAAAGCCCGAATGGTTGCTGCGGGCGCCCTTCACCACGTCCCTCAGCGATTGAGGCTTTCAAACTGGAGTCATATTTTCGAGATAACACTCCGAACAGTAGAAAATTATCTTGCTGAATATGGCAATGAGCTTGCCCAAAATGGTTACGAGATAATTAAAGGTAACCGATTGAAAGCATTTAAAATGTCTATTGTTAAAATGAATGTTCCCGAAAGAGATTTCGGGAACATATTGAAAAGTCCCCAACTGGGCATTTTTGATTTTCGCGCCTTTTTAAATTTGGCAATGTTGATTAGAGAAAGCGAGCGCGCAAGGGTGCTACGTCAATTGATCCTGGACATCGTGATCGACACAATCAACCAACGCACCGGCGGGGGCACCAAGTATATCAACCAGCGTGATGAAGATTTTCTTCTTTCGGCTTTCAAGGAAGAAGACTATCGAAAAGAATTCACCGATGCCTTGAAAACGGGGCTGCCGAAGGGCTGGCAGGCGTGGCACTCCCTGAGAGCCTGTTTGAAAATTATCCCTGCTGCGGTCGGCTGTGGCTTCCGATGGCTGCGTCAGCTGCCAAAATGGGTCTTCACCGTAGCTCAACTACGCTTCCAGCCCCATTTTTTTGCTTCCTTGCCCTCGAAAGCCTCGCTCAACCTCGCGACGAGATAATTTTCAAACAGGCTCTGAGACTCCGAAGCCGCAATACCGGGCAATTTGACGAAACGGATTTTGTTATCGCAGATCCTGGGAAACCCGCTCTTCTGCTTCTTGAAGTGAAAGGTGGGCAAATCGAAGTCCGGGATGGCCGATGGCATCAGAATGGGCACGTAATGAATTCCCCTCCTTTGAGTTTTCAGATTCGCTACTATGGCACAAAAATCCTCTATCCCCAAAACCCGATATCATTTTTTCATCCGAGCATACAAGGCAATAAAAAAAGCCCGAACACTTGGCATAAAAGCACAAGCATTCGGGCTCGTTTCGGGCTACTTTTTAAGGGTATCATAACCAATGTTTTCAATTGGTTATGGCGGAAGTGCATGGGAATCGAACCCACCTATCGAGGTTTTAGCCCGATACACCGGATTTGAAGTCCGGGAGCCCCACCAGTGAGCTTACCACTTCCAGGGAACCTTGTTTGCCGGGTATTCTATTCATATTGACGATTTTGTCAACAGGTGTTTCGGTTTCATGTCCGAAACGGTCATGACAAATGCTCGATGATGATCTTCAAAATCCTTCGCACGGGCTCGGCCGCACCCCAGAGCAATTGATCTCCCACCGTGAATGCGCCGAGATATTCGGGTCCCATCATCAGCTTCCTGAGACGACCGATCGGAACATCGAGCGTGCCGTTGACGGCCGCGGGTGTCAGTTCGCGCAATGTGGATTCCTTGTCGTTTTGTACGAGCTTCACCCACTGGTTGCCATTTTTGAGGAGGTCCTTTATCTCATCCATGGGCAGGTCTTTTTTTAGCTTTACCGTCAGACCCTGGCTATGGCAGCGCATGGCGCCCACGCGAACGCACATGCCATCCACCGGTATCGGCGTTTCCGTCTGCAGGATCTTATTGGTTTCCACAAACCCTTTCCATTCTTCCCTGGTCTGCCCGCTTTCCATGGCGGAATCGATCCATGGCAGCACACTGCCGGCAAGGGGCGCCAGAAAATGGTCCACCGGAAAAGTCTTTTTTCGCATTTCGGCCGTCACGATTTCATCAATGGCGATGGCCGTAGAGGCCTGGTCGTTTAAAAGGGGCCTCGCGGCATCGGCGAGAACGCCCATTTGGGCGATCAGTTCGCGCATATTGTTGGCGCCGGCCCCGGAGGCGGCCTGATAGGTCATGGAGGAAATCCATTCCACGAGGTTGGCGGAAAATAGACCGGACAGGGCCATGAGCATGAGGCTGACCGTACAGTTTCCCCCCACGTAGGTCTTGATGCCCGAAGACAGTCCTTCATCAATGACGGACCTGTTTACAGGATCCAGGACAATAATGCTGTCGTCGTTCAACCTGAAGGTGGATGCGGAATCTATCCAGTAGCCGTTCCATCCCTCTTTCATAAGGTCGGGGTGAACCTGTTTGCTGTAGGCTCCTCCCTGACAGGTTACGATGATATCCAGTGATGAAAGGGCTTCTATATCATAGGCATCTTTCACGGGAGGGGTATCCATCCCCACATCAGGCCCCGCTTTCCCCATCTGGGTTGTGCTGAAAAATTCCGCCTCGAACCCGTTGAAATCCTTTTCCTCAAGCATACGGCCCATGAGTACCGAGCCAACCATTCCCCTCCAGCCTGCAAAACCAACGCGCAACATACCTCTCCTCCTCTAAAAGCGGTGCAATTTCTAAAGCGCTGAAATCTACTTCTTCTTTCGTCTCGTTTCAAGCAAAAATTTGTTTTCCCGATGGATTGTTCCCGTGAAGTTTTCGAAGGCTGAATTTCTCGTATAACAACAAGAATGATTCGTTATCCAGTATCTTATTCAAAAGCAATGGTACGAATGGAGTCACGAGGTCTTTTTTGCTGCCGCATCTTGGATAAACCTTCACCGATGATCCGGAATTGACTACAAGGCGTTCAGCATTTGTTCCAGGGCATCCGACACGGAATCGTGGATGACCAGATCGGCCTGGGCATCGTGAGGGGTGGGGTCGCGATTGATGATCATGAGCGAGGCGCCGCTTCTCACTGCCTGAACGGGGACCGAGGCCGCCGGATAAACAACCAGGGATGATCCCAATACGATGCACAGATCGGATTGCCGGGCGTACAACATGGCGCTGTTCATTTCTTCTTCCGGCATGGCCTGACCGAATGAAACGGTGTCCGGTTTTAAAATGCCTCCACAGTCGTCACAGGAGGGCGCCTTGATCCCGGAACGGATTCGTTCCTGAATTCCTCCCTGTCGTAAGGCTTTTTGCAGCTCAGACAGGAAACCGTGACAGCCGTTCCATGCAGTTCGATGATCTTTTCAGGGGAGTTTCCGGCTTTGTGATGGAGGTGATCGATATTCTGCGTGACGATAGCCAGCAGTTTGCCCATCTCTTCCAGCTTCTTGACGGCCATGTGAGCGCGGTTGGGTTTGGCATCCCTTATGGTTGCATACATTTCCGTGCTCATTTCCCAGTATTTTTCGCGGGAGGTTTGGCTCGATACGAAATTTTGAAAATAGAAATCGGAAGGGTCGTATCTATCCCAGACCCCTCCGGGGCTTCTGAAATCGGGGATGCCGGAATCGGTGCTGAGCCCGGCGCCGGTGAAAATCAGTATTTTTCGGCTGGATCGGATGAATTCCGTTCCTCTGGCATAGAGATCGTCCATGAAAGAAACTCCCGACAATGCTCCATAAAAAAGTTGACGGTGTCCTGTTCACCGTTTACGATTGAATGGGTGTTATCGCACTAATTTTTCACTTGAAAATAGCCATTAGCGGTTAGCGATCAGTTGTGAGCTATTTCTCACGATTTGGCGTAACTGTGAAGACCCGCCAGATAGTTGACTCCGAAATAGGTGAACAGTACGCAACAGAAACCGATGATGGAAAAAATAGCAATTTTTTTCCCGCGCCATCCCCTGACCATCCTGGAATGGATGACGGATGCATAGATAAGCCAGGTGATCAAGGACCATGTCTCTTTCGGGTCCCAGCTCCAGTAGGTGCCCCACGCGGAGTGGGCCCAGACGGATCCCGTAATGATCCCCAGGGTCAGCATGAGAAAGCCGATGACGATCATTTGATAATTCAGATCATCCAGGATTTCTTGAGCCGGAACCAGCTTAACGAAGATACTCTCTGAGCCTTCTTTTTCAAGCCCCTTGATCAGGTACATGACGCTCAGGGCGAAGGAAAGGCCGAATGCCGCGTAGCCGAAAAAACAGGTAATCACGTGGCTGATCAACCAGTTGCTCTTGAGGGCCGGGATAAGGGGCTGAATGTGACTGTTGACGTCGGGTGAAAAAGAGGCGTAAGCTATGGCAAGGAATGCCAGCGGAGTCACAAAGGCCCCCAGGGTCTTGTTCTTTGTCCGCCATTCCACGATGAGATAGAGGAGCATGATGGTCCAGGAGAAAAAGATCAACGACTCGTACATGTTGGAGAGCGGTGCGTGACCAAAACCCAATTGGTAGGATTCAATCCACCGCAGGATCATGGCTATCATTTGGGCGACCAGGCCCAACAGAGAGGTGTATGTGGCCAGTCGTCCCAGTAAAGGCCTGCGCATCACCATATACAAGAGATAAAACAGGAACGCTGCGAAATAGACGAAAGTGGTATAGCTCAGGATAATGGCGTTTATCATGCTTAACAATCCTCAAAGGTTATTGGATGGACAATCCTTTCGGTGCGTTGAAACATTGGTTACGAGAGTTTTTCCATCCGATGCATCAGATTTGCGATTTCCCGTTCCAGGCCCACCGGATTCTTGCTGGCGGTTCCCGCGACGCTGACCCTGGTTCCCCGGTTCGTTTTTTCAACGCGCACCCATATCTTCTGATGGGACATGAAGAAAGAGACGAAAAGGCCCGCAATGATGAAAAAGCAGCCTGCCCAGACGGTGGATACGCCCGGATCCCTGTTCACCTGAAGGCCTGTATAATATTTC
This sequence comes from uncultured delta proteobacterium, assembly GCA_963747015.1. Classification (GTDB taxonomy): domain Bacteria; phylum Desulfobacterota; class DSM-4660; order Desulfatiglandales; family Desulfatiglandaceae; genus DUZB01. The sequence continues at coordinate 41,715 of CAVVEP010000034.1, read as the reverse complement.
GTTTGAATTCCCTTCAAAGAAAAAGTGTACGGCTTAAAGGACGAGGGATTGAATTTGGGGGACTTCGCCATGGGCGCCGGAAGCCTTTTCATGACCATTTCGTGATTTTCAAATATCCAGAAATCCAGTGGTTTTCCCCCTTCCGGTTGGACGGTGATCAGGACCGCGGGTCCCAGGCGCATGATATCCGACCTGACGTCGGTCACCCGGAAAGTTCCCTTTCCTTTGGGGAGGGGATAGTCTTTTCCCATTTCGGCTGCCACATTGAGGGAGGGCGTTTCATTCCCTTCCATGGAGATTTTCAGATCCACCGTCTTTCCGGGAACATTTCCGTAGCTGGACTGATAAAAGGTGACGCCCATGAATTCCGCAGGGTGATTGACCAGGAGATCGGTCCTCTTGGCTTCCTTGCCATCTACGAGGAAGCTTAAGACGGAACGGAATTCCTTCGGAGCGCCATTGCCATAAAAGTCCACATTGAATTTATCGCACCGAACACTGAAACCAAGATCCAGAGGATGCATGTTTTTTCGGATCATGACCTGATTCGTCTGTTCCCCTTCAACAATATTTACATAGGCCTCAAAACCGAAAAAAGATCCGATCAGGGCCCCTATCAAGATGAGGAGGATGCTTACATGGACGATATAAACCCCGAAAAGGGAGAACCGTCCTTTTTCCGAGTAAAAGTAACGAGAGCCCTTTCCCTCTTTTTCCCGCGTGTTCTTAAAACGCGAGTGCAGGAGATTGCCGACATCGGCGGCCACGCTTCCGAATTCCCTGCTCGTCAGAAACGACTGGTCTTCAGGGAGATTCTCAAAAGGTTTGCTCCTATCCGGTGTGGGGCGTAATCTGAATTTCTTCCAGGTTGCCGGAAAACGATCGATGGAACAGACCACAAGATTCAGGGTCAGACACGCAATAATGACTCTGAACCAGAGGGCGTGATACATGTCGAACAGGTTCAGTGTGTTGAAAATACTGAGTGTTTGAGGACTTAATCGCTGCGCGAATTCCCTGGCGCCTTCATTCTGTGGAACCACGGTTCCGATAATACAAAAAATGGCCAGCAGGATCAGGATGACAATGGTGAGCTTGATGGAACTGAAAAACTTCCAGAAAGAGTTTGTCTCCTCTTTTGTCTTAGAATTGTTCATAATTATCCATCGTTTCAGTTAAGGTCTCTATTCCTTTTCACATCCGGGAGGAATGGCTGTACGCCGCCGTATCTTGTGGATCGTTTAAAACAAATTTAAATACGTGCGGGAATTCTGCAAGGATTTTGTTTGGTGAAAGCGGACTCATGGCGAGAATTCCAGCATTCTCTCCAAAAAGTTTGACCATTTCAAACATATCATGTAGATTGATAAAATATCATTCAAATCAGTCGATAAGAAACATTCTTCAGGAGAACTTCATGCTGGATCTGAAATACCTACGGGCGAATATGGCGCTGGTGAAAAGGAACATCGAGATAAGGAGATACGATCTGGATCTTTCCAAGTTCGAATCCCTGGATATGGACAGGAGGGAAAAGCTTTCCGTCCTTGAAGAATTGAGGCATAAGAGAAACAGTGTCAGTGAAGAGATTGCGCAGATGAAGAAAAAAAAGGAAGATGCTTCCCGGGAAATTGCCGAGATGAAAGAAGTCTCTTCCAGCATTAAAGAAATGGAACAAGGACTTGTGGAGGTGCAGGAAGAACTTGATGCCTTGAGAATGGTCATTCCGAATATGCTTGATGAATCGGTTCCCGTGGGCAAGGATGAAGCGGACAATCCGGTCTTGCGAGAGTGGGGGGAAATCAGGAAATGGGATTTTGAGCCGCTTCCACACTGGGAGATCGGGGAAAATCTGGGGATTCTTGATTTTGCCCGTGCGGCAAAGTTGGCTGGAGCGCGCTTTGCCCTCTATAGAGGACAGGGCGCCCGGCTGGAAAGGGCACTGATTTCATTCATGCTGGATATTCATACCGGGGAGCATGGATACAAGGAGATCCTGCCTCCGTTCATGGTGAATGCGGCATCCATGACAGGAACCGGCCAGCTTCCGAAATTCGAAGAGGACCTTTTTAAAATAAGAGACAGGGATCTTTATCTCATTCCGACCGCGGAAGTTCCGGTTACGAACATCCACAGGGATGAAATCCTCAAAGAAAAGGACCTCCCCATTTATTATACGGCGTATACGCCTTGTTTTCGTTCCGAGGCCGGATCCCATGGCAGAGATACGCGGGGATTAATCAGGCAGCATCAATTCAACAAGGTTGAGCTGGTGAAATTCAGCAAGCCGGAAAATTCCTCCGATGAACTGGAAAAACTGACCGCGGATGCGGAGGAGATCCTGAAACGTCTCATGCTTCCCTACAGGGTAATTATGCTCTGCAGCGGCGATACCGGTTTTTCCGCCGCGAAGACCTACGATCTGGAGGTTTGGTTGCCGGGGCAGGGCCTCTACAGGGAGATTTCCTCTTGCAGCTGTTTTACCGATTTTCAGGCTCGGCGCGCAGGCATTCGGTTCAAAAGGGAAGGCAGCAACGGAACGGAACTGCTGCATACGTTGAACGGCTCGGGTCTGGCCGTTGGACGAACAGTGGTCGCTATTCTGGAAAATTATCAGAATGCGGATGGAACCGTATCCATACCCAGTGCGCTCCAGCCGTATATGGGAGGGCTGGAAAAGATTAATAGAGAGACATAAAGAAGGCATTATGGATACACGGACTCCTTATTCCTCCGGATGGCGTGATACCAGGAACGAACAGAGAGAAGGTTCCTGGATCGGGAATCTCTTGAAACGGCCGTTGCTCCTTTTGGCGGCCCTGCTTGTCGGCATCTCCGCCGCGGCCTTTCTTTTTTTTGTGGGGGGATGGATTTTCGGCGAGACCAGCCAGGCCAGCAACGATCCGTCCGTGAACAATGCCTTGGTTTCCGTTCATAAAAAAATGGTGGAACGGCCGCGGGCTTTTCAGCTGAAGGATCTGCCTATTGACATCAACAAAATTTCCAGCCGGTTTTCTCTCGTAGCAGATGGCGAGACGCTTCTTGTAGAGTCTTCCCTGGATAAGGATTTACAGGACTACATTTCAAATCTGCTTCAGACCTCAGGGACCTTGAAGGCGGCGGCGGTTGTTTTGCGGCCTGATGATGGACGGATACTTGCCATGGTCAGTTACGACCAGGGGGGGAAAGAAGACGATCTCTGCCTGCAGGCGGATTTTCCCGCCGCGAGTCTGTTCAAAATCGTGGCGGCCGCCGGCGTTCTTGAATCCGCGGGGTTTACTCCTGAAAAGAATGTTTATTTTAACGGGAGAAAACATACCCTGTACAAGAGGCAGCTAAGAAGGGATATCGGGAAATATACCAATAAGACGACCCTTAAAAAGGCGTTCGGCGCATCCATCAATCCTGTCTTCGGCAAGCTGGGAATCTATTGGTTAGGACAAAAAGGGCTGAACGATTCAGCGGAAAAATTTCTTTTCAACCACCCCATACCGTTCGATCTTCCTGTTGAGACCAGCGTAGTGAGTGTTCCTGAAGATGATTACGGCCTGGCGGAGGTATCCTCAGGTTTCAACAGGCAGACCATGGTTTCCCCTCTTCATGCCGCCTTGATCTCTTCTATGATCGCAAACAACGGGGTTCTGATGAGACCGTGGATTATAAAAAGCATTTCAGAAGTAAACGGCCATATCCTCTATGAAACAAAACCCCGGGAATTTGTTTCCCCCATAAGCACGGAAACGGCGGAGGCACTCAGGGAGCTCATGAAAGATACCGTGAATTGCGGTACCTGCAGGACCTCTTTTTCCCGTGTGAAAAGGAAAAAGGTCTTTAAAGGTGTGGAACTGGGCGCCAAAACCGGAACCATTAACGATGAGACCGGGCAATACAAATACGACTGGTTCACGGCCTATGCCATTCCACCCGGGAAAAATGCAAAGAGCATTTGCATTGCCATCCTGGGCGTACATGGAAAAAAACTGGGCAGGCGGTCCAACAGACTGGGAAGAGATGTCATTAATCATTATCTTTCTTCCAGGGGATGAGGCGGGACCAACTTTCGCGACAAAGAAGCAGCGCGCGACGAACCAAGAACGATGCACTTTAAAAGGAGGAGGACCCCATGTGGGAATACACGGATAAGGTAAAAGAACATTTCCTCAACCCGAAGAATGTGGGTGTGGTGGAAGATGCGCAGGGTGTCGCGGAGGTGGGCTCCATGGCCTGCGGCGACGCCCTAAAATTGAGCTTTAAAACCGATGACGAAGGCAAGATCACGGATGCCAAATTCCAGACTTTCGGATGTGCCAGCGCGATCGCCTCCTCTTCCGCCCTTACGGAAATGATCAAGGGGAAAACCATTGAAGAGGCGGAAAAAATAAGCAATCAGGATATCGCCGATTATCTGGGCGGGCTCCCCAAAGAGAAGATGCACTGTTCCGTGCTTGGCCAGCAGGCGCTGGAAAAGGCCATTGCCAACTACAGAGGAGAAACGATCCAGGAAAAAGAGGGCGAGATTGTCTGTGAATGCTTTGGAATCACCGACAAAGAGATCGAAAAAGCGATCCGGGAAAACAATCTCACGACCGTGGAGGAGGTGACCAACTACACAAAGGCCGGTGGAGGTTGTGAGAAATGTCATGATGCCATACGGGGAATCATCGCGGACATTCGCGCTGAAGAAAAACCCGTGAGCCGTCCGCCGCTCTCCAATATCCGAAAGATGAAAATGATCGATGAGACCATAGAAAATGAGATCAGGCCTTCACTGAAAAAAGATGGTGGAAATATTGAGCTTGTGGATGTCATCGGCAATCGTGTGCTGGTTAAGTTGCAGGGAAGCTGCGCGGCCTGCAAGGCATCGCAGCAGACGCTGAAAAACTTTGTGGAGGCTAAACTCAAAGAAATGGTTTGGCCCGAACTGGTTGTTGAGGAGGTGACCCCATGAAGACGATCTACCTTGATAATAATGCAACCACCCAAGTTGCCCAAGAGGTCCTGGAGGAGATGCTGCCCTATTTTCGGGAGTATTACGGGAACCCTTCCAGTGCCCATTCCTTTGGTGGGCAGGTGGGGAAAATAATCAGGAATGCGAGGGAAAAAGTTGCATTGCTTCTGGGCGCCACCCCGGAAGAGATTGTTTTTACCAGTTGCGGTTCGGAAAGCGATAACGCGGCTATCAGATCGGCGGTGGAATTGAATCCTGAAAAGCGTCACATTGTCACCAGCAGGGTGGAACACCCCGCCATCAAGTCTCTTTGCGCCCATCTCGCCACACAAGGATTCCGCATTACGGAGCTTCCCGTAGACGGTGACGGGCGCCTGGACATGAACCGTTACAAGGAAAATCTGACACCGGACACGGCTATTGTAACCATCATGTGGGGGAATAATGAGACGGGGGTTATCTTCCCCGTGGAGGAGGCCGCCTCCCTTGCCAGGGAAAGGGGCATCTTGTTTCATTCGGATGCGGTGCAGGCCGCGGGTAAGATTCCCATCAATATGAAGGAAAGCAATATCGACATGCTCTCCCTTTCCGGTCACAAGCTGCATGCTTCCAAAGGCGTCGGCGTGCTCTACGTTAGAAAAGGCATAAAATTCACGCCTTTTATTGTCGGCGGGCACCAGGAGATGGGTCGCAGGGGCGGAACGGAAAATACGGCCGGCATCATCGGACTCGGGAAGGCTTGCGAACTGGCCATTGAGAGGCTGGAAGAGGAAAACGTTCGGGTAAAGGGTCTTCGGGACAAGCTGGAAACGGAAATCCTGCGGCGTATCCCGAATACCAGGGTCAACGGGGGGAAGTCGGAACGCCTGCCTAATACGACAAATATCAGTTTTGAATTTATCGAGGGGGAAGCCATTCTGCTGCAGATGGATGAATTAGGCATCTGCGCCTCATCGGGTTCGGCCTGTACTTCCGGGTCGCTGCAGCCCTCCCACGTGCTTCGCGCCATGGGGGTTCCGTTCACCATGGCCCATGGGTCCATACGATTCAGTTTGAGCGTCTACAACACGGAAGAGGAAGTCGACTTTGTCGTTGAAAAGCTGCCGCCTATCATCCAAAAGCTTCGCAGCTTCTCTCCCTATTGGGAAGAAGGCAAAGGTGCGTGCGCAACCCGCTGAGCTATTCCCGGAAAGGGATGAAGGAGGGCGTTTTCCATGGATGCCGAGGCCAAAATGGATGCCTGCGTTATCGAAGTAGAAGACCACAGCCGGTTTCGTGAAGAAATCCCGAAGATTGTGGATGAACTGGTCCTTTCCTGCAGCGTGGAAGGGTGTTTCGATCATGTGGGCCCGGAACCGATTTCTTCCCGTGAAACGATCATCGATATCCTTGAAAGGGCCTTTCGCATTCTCTATCCCGGATATTATTCCCGGAAACGGGTGGATCGATTCAATCTCAAGTACTATTTCGGCCAGGAGGTGACTCACTTTTTCGAGATCCTTTCGGAGCAGATCACCCTGGCTATTCGGCATGACTGCCTGCGATACGACCAGCCATGCAGTCAATGCAAGAAAAGGGGTGGAGAGGAAGCGATTCTTTTCGGCAAAAAACTTCATGAGCTCCGGTCCTTGCTGGCCCTGGATGTTCGAGCCGCCTACGATGGCGACCCGGCTGCCGGGAGTTATGACGAAATTATTTTCAGCTATCCCGGGCTTTTTGCCATCACGGTATACCGCATAGCCCACCAGCTTTTCGAGCAGGGCATCCCGCTGATTCCGAGGATCATGACGGAATACTCCCACAGCAAGACCGGCATCGATATCCACCCGAGCGCTCATATCGGGGAGAGTTTTTTCATCGACCACGGGACGGGCGTTGTCGTGGGCGCCACGACGGTAATCGGAGATCGGGTCAGGCTCTATCAGGGGGTTACCCTCGGCGCCCTGTCCATTCGAAAAGAAGAGGTGAAGGAGCTGAGCAGTGCAAAGCGGCATCCCACCATTGAAGACGACGTGGTGATCTATGCGGGTTCCACCATATTAGGGGGAGATACGGTTATCGGCGCCCGTTCGGTGATCGGGGGGAATGTCTGGATCACCAAGTCGGTGCCGCCGGATACCCTGGTCTTTGCCAAAACTCCTGAACTGGTTTTTAAAGAGAAGAGGAGGAATAGCGATGCCTGACGCAACAGAGCGTGGTGTAAAGCGGATATATGACCGTGTGACCGAAACCATAGGTTGTACGCCTCTTGTCAGGTTGAACTGGATTTCACAGGGTATTCCCGCATCTATCGTGGTGAAATTGGAGTACAGAAATCCCTTGGGGAGCGTGAAGGATCGCATTGGTCTTGCCATGGTTGAATCCGCGGAAAGGGAGGGCCTGATCCGGAAAGGCACCGTGATCGTGGAGCCGACCAGTGGAAACACCGGCATTGCCCTGGCTTTTGTGTGCGCGGAGAAGAAATATCCGCTGGTCCTTACCATGCCTGAGACTATGAGCATTGAGAGGCGGAAGCTTCTGAAACATCTTGGCGCGCAGCTGGTTCTGACTCCCGGGGCGGAAGGGATGAAAGGGGCCATCCAGAGGGCCATGGAAATTCGGTCGGAGACGCCGGGGGCCTATATGCCGAACCAGTTTTCCAACCCGGCCAATCCCGAAATACACCGGAAGACCACGGCGGAGGAGATATGGGCGGATACCGAAGGGACGGTGGATATTCTGGTTGCGGGGGTGGGGACGGGGGGGACGATTACCGGTGTTTCAGAGGTGATCAAAGCTCGAAAACCATCTTTCAAGGCCGTTGCGGTGGAGCCGCGGGATTCCCCTGTCCTGTCCGGTGGGAAACCGGGCCCCCATAAAATTCAGGGAATCGGGGCGGGTTTCGTGCCCGAGGTGCTGAACACCGGAGTCATTGACGAGATCGTTGCCGTCACCAACGAGCAGGCATTTGAAACCGCAAGGAAGATGGCGAAGCTGGAAGGAATACTCTGTGGAATTTCTTCCGGGGCCGCGGTATGGGCGGCGATGGAGGTGGGAAAAAAGCGGGAAAATCAGGGGAAAACGATCGTAGCAATCCTGCCTAGCACCGGAGAGAGATACCTGAGCACGCCGCTTTTCCTTGAATAGCTCCTCAGCAGGACATGCAGGCCTTCACGAAGCCGTAAAAGAGCGGAGCAGGGAACTCCATCCTTGATTTTAGCTCGGGGTGTGCCTGGGTAGCTACAAAGAATTTGAGGGCGGGCAGTTCGATGAACTCCACCAGCCTGCCGTCCAGGGAAAGTCCTGAAAAAACCAAACCTTTCTCCTGCAGAACAGCGTGGTAATCGGGATTTACCTCATACCGGTGACGATGCCGTTCAGAAACCTCTTTGTTTCCATATAATGCATGGACGACGGACCCCTCCAGTAAAAGGGCCGGGTAGGCTCCAAGCCTCATGGTCCCTCCCTTTTCCGTGATCTCTTTCTGTTCCGGAAGGATGTCGATGACCGGATGCGGGGTTTGAGCGTCCATTTCGGAAGAGTTCGCGCCGGTTAAACCGCAAACGTTCCTGGCGAATTCAATGACGGCAAGCTGGAGCCCCAAACATAGTCCCAGGAAGGGGATATTCTGTTCTCTCGCCAGGCGAATAACCTCAATCTTGCCCTCTGTTCCCCTTGAGCCAAATCCACCCGGCACAACCAGCCCATCCACCTTTTTCAAGAAAGAGCTGTCATGTAATTCTGTTGTTTCCACCCATTCCAGATTTATTTTGCACCCCAAATGGGCCGTGCAGTGATTAAAACTTTCGATGATGGACGCATAGGAATCCTCCAACTTGGTGTATTTGCCGCACATGGCCACGGTGATCTCTTTCTGTGGATTCTTGATGTTTTCCACCAGGTTTTTCCATTTTCTGAGGTCAGGCGGGCTGTAGATATTCAGCTTTTTGTGGATGATTTCCGGAAGGCCCTCTTTTTCGAAAACAATCGGGATTTCGTAGATATCTTCCACATCGAGACCTGTAATGACGGCATCGGGACTTACGTCGCAGAAATTGGAGATTTTCGTCTTAATCTCTCTGGTGAGATACTCCGGACACCTTCCAATAATAATATCCGGAAAGATCCCTCTTTGTTTGAGCAGATTCACGCTTTGCTGCGTGGGTTTCGATTTCTGTTCGTTGACTCCGTACGGAATGGGTACATACGTGAGATGGATGTAGAGAATATTTCCTCGCCCCACGTCTTCTTTCATCTGGCGCATGGCTTCAAGAAAAAGTTCGTTTTCTATGTCCCCTACGGTTCCCCCGATTTCGATAATGACCAGATCGGCCTTCTCTTCTTTTGCGGTCTGAAAAATATGATCTTTTATGGTGTTGGTCACATGAGGAATATATTGAACGGTTTTGCCGAGGTAATCCCCTTTTCTCTCTTTTTGTCTCACCATATCGAATACTTTTCCCATGGTGAGGTTCCATTTGGACTTGCATGTAACGCCTAAAAAGCGTTCGTAGTGGCCGAAGTCCATATCCACTTCCCCACCGTCATCCAGCACAAAAACTTCCCCGTGCTCAAACGGATTCATGGTCCCGGGATCCACGTTCAGATACCCGTCGCACTTGATGGGGACTATTTTCAATTTTGAAGACAGGAGATGCCCGATGGAGGCGGCGGCAATTCCTTTGCCGAGGCCCGAGAGCACTCCCCCCGTTACCGTGATGTATTTTGTAGGCATGATTCTCTTTTTATATCAAAAAAGTTGATGTTTTTAAAACAGGGTAAAAACTATTCCCGTTTAATTTTTTAGTCAAGTGGTAAAAGGGACGGACGGCAGTTCTTGTCATGGGTTTTCCGGTTTTGAGGCCATGGGAATCTCTTTCAACATAGCGACCGTTCCGAATCTGCCGGTGCGGCCCTCCCCTCTGAAGGAAAAAAAATGATCCGTTGCACATCTGGTGCAGATCCCGGCCACCTCGATATGGTCCTGCTTCAGGCCGCACATTCGCAGTTGCCTGACGCTTACGGCCCAGAGGTTGAAGTAGTTTTCTTCGGTCATGAACTCCCGGAAATAGTTCGGGAAAAGATCCCTGTACCCTTTGAACTCCGCACAGCATGGGCCCAGAGATGGACCTATTGCGGCGCGCAGGAGAGTTGCTCTCGTGCCGAAGAGCGATTGCATTTTCGCGACAACCAGGGAGAGAATGTCTTGCGCCTGACCTCTCCATCCACAATGAACGGTTGCAACCACCCTGTTTTCCGGATCATAAAGGATGACTCCCTGACAATCCGCCTGCATGACCATGATGGCCATACCGGGGATATCGGTTATGATTGCATCTCCTATGGGAATCTTTTCTTGCCTGAAGGCATTTCCTCGTTCCGCAACAAGAATGTCGCAACCATGGACCTGCCTGGTGTAGAAAAGATGCTTTGCACGAGAGACGGACTTCAGCAGGGCAAGATTGGCAGTGACGTCAGTCGGTCTCATCCCCTACGCCGGGACTGATATTCAGGCTTTTGTAAGGAGGGCCGCTCCGTCCGCCATGTCGCGTAAAGGTTGCATGAAAAAGTTCCGGGAATATGGATAATACGGAATATTGAAGAACCGGAAGTTCGTTGTCATTCAATGGAAATCGGTTTTGTTGCGCAGGAGAGCCCGGCGGAGAAATGGACCGGAGAGCGGTTGCGGCATCGATTGGCTTTTTGAAAAAAGATCCTTGGCCGTGCATCTTCATTTGATTGACGAAATGGACGACCTTGCCGTCCGAAGAGATGATGTAGATACCATCACGACACAGACTTTCTCACGTACCGCTGCTTCCTTCCGGACCTGACGGGGTTGGCAAGTGCCTGTTACGTGAGGTCCACACAGTCTCCGGGTTCGACAGAGAGGCCGCCGCAAATCGAGCACCGCATGAAGGGTTTCAACCCCGCGTAAGCGGATTTCGGGTTACAGGGCACCGCTAACTCCCCGTCTAGCACGACCAAGGTTTTATTATTGTATATCAACCCTTTCTTTCAGTTCTTTGCCCACCTTGAAGAACGGGAGTTTCTTCTTCCCGACTTTTATAATTTCACCGGTTTTGGGATTGCGCCCCTTGTAACCGTCGTAATTCTTTATTTTGAAGCTCCCGAGTCCTCTGACTTCTACTCTTTCCCCTCTGATAAGGGCAGCTTCCATCTCTCCAAAAACGGTGTTCACCACCTCTTCCGCCTTTTTAAGGGGTAAATGTTCCTCGTTGGCAAGAGCTTCGATTAACTGAGATTTGTTCATTGTTGCCCCCACTGCTGGTTCATGAAGTAAGTTGTTGAAATCAGGTTGCTCATTTTCGTCGAAAATAATGGATTCAAGGCTGTAAGTCAAGCCCAAATTGGAAAAAAAAGACCGCGGAATAAAAAAGGGACCATTTGGAAACGCTGAGGATTTACATTTTTTGCATCGTGCGCTATATATCATACGCATTTGAAATGCCATCCGGTTTTGGTTTTATTTGGAGTCCGTCAGATGGTGGAGTGGTTATGGGAAATGTGATTACAATAGACGGTCCTTCGGGAGCCGGAAAAAGCACTGTTGGCCGAATCCTTGCGAAGAAGATCGGATATTGCTGCCTCGATACAGGCGCTATGTACAGAGCCGTTGCTTTGGTTGCTAAACGACAAGGAGTTGCTTTTGATGACGGAAGAGCGCTCCAAGATATTTGCGGTTGCCTGAAGTTGCGATTTGTGGCTCGAGACGGTACGGAAAAGCTCTTTCTTGGCGAAGAGGACATATCCGACCTGATAAGAAACCGCGAGTTCGATATGCTTTCTTCAAAAGTCTCTTCGGTAAAAGAAGTCAGGGATTCCATGAAAAGCCTTCAGAGAAAAATGTCCCTCCATGAAGACCTGGTAGCGGAAGGGCGTGATATGGGAACCGTAGTGTTTCCTTTGGCGAAAGCAAAATTTTTTCTCACGGCATCCCTTGACGCAAGGGCACTTGAGACGATACGAGGAAAGAGTAAGGAAGGGAGAACGGGTGCATATAGATGAGGTCAGGGATGAACTGAAAAAGAGAGACCATCAAGATGAGACCCGCTCCATTGCCCCTTTGAAATGCGCCCAAGACGCTTTCATGATCGATTCCAGCGGATTGAATATTCAACAAGTTATTAAGCTTATGATGAAATACATGCGGGATGAAAGCAGGGAAGAAGCCAAAGAATAGCCTTTTACGAGCGGGTAAAACACCGTAGAGGACACTTGTGGAGTCGGCTTTTTTGTATTTTATCGACAAAACTGTAAATAAATACTTGAAATTTGTTTTTAAATTTCCTAAACTAAGAAGTTTAGAAGATCTGTTGGCGGGCAAAAACACTCAGGGGGTATTTAGCTTAATGGAAAAAGAGACAAACTTTGGAACCCAAGACACAACCATTGAAACTGAAGGCGTTGATATGACTGTTGAAAGCGGGCAGGATACAGGCGAAGAAAGCAAGGGCATGCTTGAAAAACCTGTCGCTGAAGCGGGCGTTGATCGTTCTGAGCAGGACAACACAGAATCGGATGGGGAACTTTCCTACGAACTGTTGGAAGACGAAGAGGATGAAACAGAGAATGAATTCATGCAGATGTATGAAGACAGCCTCAAGAGCATCCAGGAAGGGGAAGTTGTTGCCGGGGAAATTGTCCAGATAGACAAGGAATATGTTTTGGTGGATATAGGGTACAAGTCGGAGGGCCAGATTCGCATCCAGGAATTTTTCGATCCGGAAGGCAATCTGACTGCCAAGGTTGGAGATAAAATCGAAGTTCTCCTTGAAAGAAGAGAAGATGACGAAGGCGTCATCAGACTTTCCAAGGAAAAAGCCGCCAAGATCAAGGTATGGGATAAGGTCAAGAAGATCTATGAGAGTGACGAGACCATCAGTGGTCAGATCGTATCGAGAGTGAAAGGCGGTCTTTCCGTTGATATTGGCTTGCAGGCCTTCCTGCCCGGATCCCAGGTGGACCTCAGACCCATAAGAGACATGGATTCCCTTGTTGGCACCGTGCATGATTTCAAGATTGTAAAATACAATAAGCGCCGAGGGAACATTGTCCTGTCCCGGCGGGCAATACTGGAAGCCGAAAGAGTAAGTCTCAAGGAAGAGACGCTGAAGATTATCGAAGAAGGAAGCGTACTCAAGGGAACCGTGAAAAATATTACGGACTACGGCCTGTTTATAGATCTGGGGGGTATCGACGGACTGGTTCATATCACGGATATGTCCTGGGGCAGAGTGGGACATCCTTCTGAAATGCATCAGGCCGGAGATGAAATTGAAGTAAAAGTCCTCAGCTTTGATAAGGAAAAGGAACGTGTGTCTCTAGGGATAAAGCAGTTGACGCTTGACCCGTGGAGTCGTGTGGAAGAGATGTATCCCATAGGCGCCAGAGTTTCAGGCCGGGTTGTCAGCCTGACGGATTATGGTGCGTTCGTGGAAGTGGAGCAAGGCGTTGAAGGCCTGATTCATGTCTCCGAAATGTCGTGGACAAGAAAAGTGCGGCATCCTTCGCAGATTCTTGCCGTTGGGGATACCGTGGAAACCATTGTCCTGAATATGGATGTGGGACGAAAGAGAATTTCTCTCGGGATGAAACAGGTGGAGCCAAACCCGTGGGACGTGATTGAAGAAAAATATCCCATTGGAACAACCATTGAGGGCAAGATCAAAAATATTACGGATTTCGGCGCATTTATCGGTATCGATGAAGGAATCGACGGTCTGGTCCATATTTCCGATATCTCTTGGACCAAGAGAATAAAGCATCCTTCCGAGGTGTATAAAAAAGGACAGGAAGTCCAGGCCGTGGTCCTGAGTATCGATAAAGAAAATGAACGCTTTTCATTAGGCATCAAGCAGTTGGCGCCGGATCCGTGGGATGAGATCCCTATCCGTTATAAACCGGGAACGCGCGTTACCGGGGCCGTTACAAACATCACGGATTTCGGCCTTTTCCTTGAGCTTGAAGAAGGTATCGAGGGCCTCGTCCATATTTCCGAGGTATCGGGGGATAAAAAAGGGAATCCGCTTTCGCGTTTTCAGATTGATGACGTCATTCAGGCGAAAGTCATCAATGTCTCCAGACAGGACAAAAAGATCGGCCTTTCCATCCGGAAACTGGAAGAAACCAGCGAGAAGGATATTTTCAGGAGCTATCTGAACAACAACAAGGAAGCCACTTCGAATCTTGGTGAGTTGCTGCGTGAAGAAATGTTGAACCTGGAGCAGCAGGGAGATTCCGATTTCGAGGAAGAAAAATAGTCTTATCTGGTCTCAAAGTATAAAGTCCGGGAAATTCACCGGAAGGGGAGATTCGCTCCGGCCTCACATCTTGCATACACCCCCACCTCGGTGGCGGGTGTATGCAGATCAGCAACATCCGTTGATATTACGAATAGTTAAAAATAGTCCTTAAAGCAAATCTTTAATCTATTCCAAACCAATGAAAAAAAAAGACGTCCAATACTCCTCGTTCTGGTCATAATTTTCGGGATTGGCCTTTTTTTAGGGGTAACGGGCATCCTTGTCCTGAAGCTTTTCGCGCCTTCTTCCAACCTGTTCCTGACTGAAAAAATCGGTGTGGTGAGGGTTGAGGGAACCATCACCTCGTCTGATAAAATCACGGCTCAACTGGTCAAATTTACGAGAGACAGGAGCATCAAAGCAATTATTGTCAGAGTGAATTCACCGGGAGGTCTTGTTGGCCCTTCACAGGAAATCTATAGAGAAATCCAGAAGACGGTGCCGTATAAAAAGGTGGTCGTTTCCATGGGCGCCGTTGCCGCTTCCGGAGGCTATTACCTTTCCGCTGCCGCGGATAAGATTGTCTCCAATCCCGGGACCATAACGGGAAGCATTGGAGTGCTTATGGAATTCTTGAGGCTCGAAGATCTCATGAATAAGATAGGCGTCGATCTGGAGATAGTAAAAACCGGAGAGTTCAAGGCCATGGGATCTCCGGACAGGAAGCTTACCGAGCGTGAAAGAGAGGTCATCCACGAAATCATATTTGATCTGCAGAGACAGTTTGTGGAGGCCATTGCGGCAGGAAGGGGCCTTCCGTTGGAGAAGGTGCGACAGATTGCCGATGGTCGCATTTTTTCAGGGGCGCAAGCAAAGGAATTAGGGCTTGTGGACATGTTGGGAAATTTTCAGGATGCGGTGCAACTGACGAAGGAATTGGCCGGGATTCGTGGAGATGTGGTATTGGTATATCCTGAAAAAAGAAGCCTGGCGCTTCTGGAAAGGCTTATGGATTCCGGAGCAAACTCTCTGGAGCGGTTCATGGAAGGCTTCAAGAGTCGTATCGAATACCGATGGCCCGGATTTTCAGGCGCACGGATTAAAGAAAACTACTGATGTCCCCTTTCCCCTGCCGAATGATTTCCGGTTGATCATTTATCAAAGATACCACGCTCGATGGATTTTGAGAAAGCACCCCCCCATCAATGATTACGTCGACCTGTGAACCATAGGCTTCTTTTATGGAATAGGGATCATCGTACCCGGCGCTGGTGCTGATGATCGGCCTTCCGAAGGTGCTGACAATGTCCAGACAGGTTTGATTGTCCGGCACGCGGATACCAACGGTTTTTCTTTTGGTGAGCATAATCCTGGGAACAAGTCTGGTTCCTTCCAGAACAAAGGTGTAGGGCCCTGGAAGAAGTCGTTTCATATTTTTGTAAGCATAATTGGATACCAGAGCGTAGCGGCTGATCTCTTTGAGACTGTCGCAGACAAACGAAAACGGCTTCGTAAGGGGTCGGTTTTTGAGCCTGTAAATCTGTTCAATGGCTTTTTTGTTAAAAAGATCACACCCGATTCCATAAAAAGTATCTGTAGGGTAAACGATGACTCCTCCGTCCTCAAGAATCTCACTCACGCGGCGAATCAGGCGTTGTTGAGGATTATCCGGATTGATGGAGAGCATGAGTGGTTCTTTTTTTTTCGCGGTCTTATTTCCCATATCTGATCATACCGCCGGTGATGCAGGGTTAACAGTGCGGCAGTTGCATGCCGGGATTTGGCCGAACCGGTTGCTTTATTAGGAGGCAGTGCATCAAAGATGGACCCGAGCGTGTTATTTGCCGTCTTTTCCTTCATTCTGGGGCTCACTCTGGGAAGCTTCCTGAATGTCTGCATTTATAGAATTCCCTTGAAAAAATCTATTGTCAGTCCTTCCTCCAGTTGTCCCCAGCTGTGGGCGGGCCATCAAGTTTTACGACAACATACCCATCCTGAGTTTTCTGCTCCTCCGGGGAAAATGCAGATATTGCGACCATGCCATTTCGTGGCGCTACCCGCTTGTGGAGTGCCTTTCCGGATTCTTAAGTCTGCTACTCTATATCAAGTATGGGGCACATTTTCAATACATTGTCTACCTTATTTTCACACTCACTTTGGTGGTAGTTGCGTTTATTGATCTTGACCATCGGATTATCCCCGATCTCCTTTCTCTCCCGGGACTTGCGGCGGGGATTGCCGTCTCCTTCCTGCCTGGAACGATCTTCTGGCTCGATTCACTGATAGGGGCCGTTGCCGGCGGAGGCATTCTTTTTTTAGTGGCTGTCGGATATGAGCGTATGACCGGACGAGAAGGAATGGGGGGCGGGGACATTAAACTGCTTGCCATGATCGGCGCCTGGCTGGGATGGGAACAACTCCCCATGGTCTTGTTGATTTCTTCATTTTCCGGTGCGCTGATAGGAGGCCTTTTTATTCTGATTTCCAGAAAAGGCTATCGGGTGCAGATCCCCTTTGGTCCTTTTCTTTCCTTCGGGGCACTCCTTTGTCTTTTTTTTGGTGAGGGGATACTGAACTGGTATTGGGGGTTGTTTGGGTAAAAGAAAGGACTCTATCCGAATGGAAAAAACGGTTGACCAAGAGGAATTGATAAAGGAAAATCTTCTTCTTAAAGATCAAATTTCACGCATAGAGGATAGATATTCATTTGAGAGTATTGTGGCCCGCAGCGAGGCGATGGCCCGGGTATTCGAACTGATCCAGAAGGTTTCCGGTCATAAAACCACCGTGCTCATCACCGGAGAAAGCGGCACGGGAAAGGAGTTGATTGCCAAAGCTATTCATTCCAGTGGCTCCAGGGCTTCAAAGCGCCTTATCACCATCAACTGTGGGGGCATTCCGGAGAACCTCCTGGAAAGCGAGCTTTTCGGGTATAAAAAAGGGGCATTCACAAATGCCTTCAAAGACAAACCCGGACATTTCAGCAAGGCCGATAAGGGGACCCTCTTCCTTGACGAGATCGGTGAACTGCCGTTCCTTTTGCAGGTGAAACTTTTGCGCGCTCTTCAGGAGCAGGAGGTCGTCCCCCTGGGAGGCGTGGAGCCGGAACGGATAGACGTACGGGTTATTGTGGCCACTTCAAAGGACTTGAGCCAGGAGGTGGCGCAAGGCAGATTTCGGGAAGACCTGTATTATCGGGTGAACGTAGTAGCGATCCATCTGCCCCCCCTGAGAGAAAGGGTGGGGGACATTTCTCTCCTGGCAGGATATTTTATAGACCTTTTTAACAGGAAGTTGAAAAAGAAGGTGACAGCCCTTTCTTCCGATGCCATGTCCTCAATGATCAATTATCGATGGCCAGGAAACGTGCGAGAGCTTGAAAACGTGATGGAGAGGGCGGTTTTGTTGGCGCCTGACCGGTTGATTACCCCCAGAGAATTGCCTCCGGAGCTGCTCCTGGAGGCAAACAGGCAGGATCCGGAAGTGATGAAAACCCTCTCTATAAAAAAAGCCACCAGATCCCTTGAAAAAGGACTTATCGAAAAAGCCTTACGAAAAACCCAAGGGAATCGAACGCAGGCGGCCCTGTTGCTTGAGATCAGTCGTCCAACATTGATAAACAAGATTAAGGAATATTCTCTGTAGATTCTTTCCACAGACAAATCCATGATGAAACACACCCCCGAATCCGATGAAAAATTCGGCCGTTTAAATTGGCCGCCTCTCCTCCAAGGCGTTCTTGTGAAAAGATATAAGCGTTTTATGGCCGATGTGAAATTGAGAAACGGTCATTTGGTCACTGCGCACTGTCCCAATTCGGGCGGCATGCTCGCCTGCTGCGAGCCTGGCCGTCCCGTATATCTGTCCCGTCAGAACAACCCGAAACGGAAATTGAAATATACCTGGGAGATCATTCACATGCCGGGCTCGCTCGTGGGTGTGAATACCATGGTGCCGAACCGACTGGTCCGTGCGGCAATCCTGGCTGACAGGGTCGAGGCATTGACAGGATATACCCGTGTTAGGGCCGAGATTCCCTATGGGATAAATTCCCGTATCGACCTGTTGTTGGAGGAGGGCGAAAAGAGATGTTTCGTTGAAGTGAAGAACTGTACGCTCGTGGAGGATGGGGTTGCCCGTTTTCCGGACGCCGTTACAACAAGAGGGTTGAAGCACCTCAAGGAACTGCAGGAGCAGGTTCGAACGGGGGATCGGTCCGTGATGTTTTTTCTGGTGCAGCGAATGGATGCGGTACGGTTCCAACCCGCTGACCAGATCGACGAAAAGTACGGAATAGAGCTCAGAAAGGCTATCAAGAACGGCGTGGAAATAATGGTGTACGATGTGTCCCTTGACCTGAAAAGCATTGCCTTGAACCGGCCATTGCCTTTTGAACTCTGATCTATTCCCCTACTGTTTCTCCACGAGCTTATAGCCGGGGGGGACTATGAACAGATCTTTGTTGAGAGATTTCTGTTCAACCTTGTTGACCGTTGTGGTAGTCGTCCCGCCCATGGCGGTCATGACGGTCATGACGGGGAATCCATCCAGCTTATCCAGTATTCCCGACATATTCATCAATTGAACCATCGGGGCATTCTTAAATGCCTTGGCCATTTTGTCATTGAAAGCCTTGAGTTCCAAATATCCCTTAACCTCTTTGGAAACCCAGTATTCCCCTTTGGCCATCATCATCTGAACGTCATACTTGCGGCAATTATAGCCGGAAATTTTCTTGGTCTCATCCAGCGGGACGATTTTTGTGCTCTCGGCCATCTGTTTCAACATTTCTTTGAGCTGGGTTGCCTGGGCCTCGTCCATCTCAGGCATCTTGAGCATTTCGTTGAGGTCGCTCCGCGTGTAGGTCTTGTTTTCCGTGTCGATTTCGTAACTGGTCATTTCGGCAAAATTCATAATAGTTATTTCGCCCTTCTTTTCCGACCGTGAAGCATCGGTCGTCACATAGGTCTTGATGATTTCCGATTGATCCGGCAGTCCGGGAACGCCTTTTCTGGTTTCCGTGGATTCCCAGTACAAGTCGGCGTAAACCGCCGGCGAAATAAGGAAGAGCAACAGCAGGGTGAGAGAAAGACAAAATCGTGATGATGTTTTTTTCAATGGGGTACTCCTTTCTGATTCCGATTTTTGATTATGACAGAACGTCTATACTCTGATATCTTATAATAAAAACCATGGTATGAAAACGAAAAAAAGACGGGAATGGCAAGTCGATGGCGAAATGCAGAAAAATTATCCACCTTGATATGGATGCCTTTTACCCTTCCGTGGAAGTCCTTGATAATCCCGAGTTGAAGGGCAGACCGGTGATCGTCGGGGGCGGAAAGGAGAGAGGGGTGGTCTCTTCCGCCTCCTATGAAGCGCGGAAATTCGGCGTTCATTCGGCACTGCCCATGGCATCGGCAATACGTCTGTGTCCCCGGGGGATATTCCTTCCGGTGAGAATGGAGCGGTACAGGGAAATTTCAAGAAAGATATTGGAGATATTTTTACGGTACACACCGCTCGTGGAGCCTTTGTCCATCGATGAAGCCTTTCTGGACGTGACCGGGTCGGAGCGGTTGTACGGAGGCGCCGCGGAAATAGCGGTTCGCATAAAGCAGCAGGTCTTCCAGGAGATCGGACTCACGGTCTCCGCTGGGGTCGCGCCTTCTAAATTTGTTGCTAAAATCGCTTCAGATATGAAAAAGCCCGACGGGCTTACCGTGGTGTTGCCTGAAAAAGTACGGGAGTTTCTTAACCCGCTGTCCGTAAGCAGGATGTGGGGCGTGGGAAAGGTGACCCGGGAAAAGCTCTTGGGAATAAATGTGTTCACCTTCAGAGATTTGAGTCTTATTCCGGTTGATGTCCTGGAACGAAAATTGGGTTTGCAGGGGCGTAAGATGCATTTTCTCTCCATGGGAATAGACGTCAGGGATGTGGAGCCTGAAAGAGATGTGAAGTCGATCGGCCATGAAGAGACCTTTGCCGAAGATCTCGTAGATCCGGAGTTGTTGAGAAAAAAGTTGCTGCTTCTGGCTGAAAAAACGGCAAGGCGGATGCGGCGAAAGGGACTGATCGGAAAATGCGTGAGTTTGAAGGTGAAGTACCACGATTTTAAACAGGTCACCAGGTCAGAGACCCTTGAGGCGTTCAGTGACGACGGTCCATTCCTGTATGCCGAGGCTTGCAGGCTGCTGACGAAGACGGATGCCGGAAAAAAACCTGTTCGGCTTCTGGGCATTTCCGTGTCCCATCTCTGTTTCCAATCCGGGGGAGATCAATTATCTCTTTTTGGTTGCGAAGGCCGGCAGGAGAGGAGAAAAAGACTTCACCACGCCCTGGATTCTGTTTACCGAAGACATGGTGAAAAGAGCGTGGTGCCCGGGGCCCTGGTGGGCCCTAAGACATGAGCTACGGCATGAACATGGAATCCCC
This sequence comes from uncultured delta proteobacterium, assembly GCA_963747015.1. Taxonomy (GTDB): domain Bacteria; phylum Desulfobacterota; class DSM-4660; order Desulfatiglandales; family Desulfatiglandaceae; genus DUZB01. Next base: position 21,087 of record CAVVEP010000034.1, on the reverse strand, counting down.
GCTTTTGCCTCCCAGCCCGGGATGGATGTCAAAACGGACGACGCCTACCGGAATTTTTCCATCGACGGCCCGGGTCACCATGGCCGTTCCCTTGTTCCCGAAACCCCCGCAAAGCTCGATCGCTTGGATGCCGTCATCCAGCAGCTCTTTGGCCAACTTTCCTGCTTCCTCATAGTTTTTAACGGCAACGGTGAGCAGATCAATTGCGGGCGTCTTCACCCAGGACCTGTGCTCTTCGGGGTTGCCGTCGGGTGCGACAAAAATGAACGCGGCTTTTAACTTTGACTCCATTTTTTTCCTCCGGAACGTTTGGGTTGATTTTTCTGTAAGCCATTTTCGGACAACAAATCAAGGAGAGGAGCGTTCCCGGTCGATCCGGAGACACTCCCCTGACAGGTCGGGCGCCAGAAGTCTTTTCTTCATGGCGGCCTGCATGGCTCGGCGTACATCGATGACAAGCGGACCATCCGGGGAGAGACGAACGGTGAAGGCTTCGCTTCCCCGAATATCTATTTCACGTTCGCCGTCAAGGGCAAGAACCGACGGAGAACAGGCTACCGGCACTTCCTGCCCCGGTTTGAGCAAACGACATTCCTCTATTTTTACTTGGAGAATGGTTCCCGGGGCAACAGGAGCAAGGACGGGCCTGCCCTGGTCGCCCAGCCTGAGGTAGAGCCCCAATGGCTCATCGGGCGCTATGGAACAGAAAACGCCTCCAATGGCTGAAAGTCCGATGCTGGACGGCGCAGCTCTGTTCAGGAAGAGCTGTCTGACCTTTTCCATCTCCCATATGGCCCTGGACCCCAGGAAAGGGTCGTCATAGACGGCGGCGTCCACCAGGGCCATATCGAATGGTTCGCCGTTTTTGAGAACCTCCAGCCTTGTGGTGGCATAGGCTGTTTCTTCGGGAGTCAGCCTGCCGGTGGAAAGCAGGCCCGCCGCCAGACCCGCGATGGTTCCTTCCACCATGGTGGGAAATACATTGTTGGTGCCCGTTGAAATGGGTAGAATCGGTGTTGTGCCGCACCCTTTGGCTACTGCCCGGTTCGTGCCGTCCCCACCAAGGGTGACGATGCAGGCCACTTTGCGCTCGGCCATCATACGGCCGGCGCGGATCGAATCTTCCTGGGTATGTGCCGGTTTGAATGGTACGGGAGCGCCGGGGATGGGGCGTGGCATGCGCTCCCGAGCCCTTTCCACGATGCCGAAATAATCCTGCATGTACGTAATGCGATCAACTCCCATGGCGGTGAGCGCTAAGAGTACCCTGCGAACGATGCGTACCTTTTCCTGGTTGTCAAAGGAACTTCCGAAAGCGACAAGCCTGCGGATGTCTTTTCCCGAAGCAGGATTGGCGATGATTCCCACGGTGGACAATGAATCTTCCTCTCTCAGCCCAAAACTTTCTTAGCGCCGGCAATAATCTTGTCCACGCTGGGGATATATTCCTCTTCCAGTGTGGGAGAAAAGGGGACGGGTGCGAAGGGCGCCGCAACGCGGACAATCGGCCCGTCAAGATAGTCTAGGGCATGTTCGGCCACCATGGCTGCGATTTCCGCGCCCGGCCCGGCAAATTTCACGGCTTCGTGCACGATCAGAAGGTGGTGGGTTTTCTTCACCGACTCAATGATGGTTTCTCCATCCAGCGGGGAGAGAGTCCTCGGATCAACGACCTCCGCGCTGATTCCTTCGGCCGCAAGTTTTTCCGCGGCATCCAGGCTTCTCCAAAGCATCTGAGCGGTAGCCACAATGGTGATGTCCGTCCCTTCCTTTTTGATATCCGCCTTGCCTAAGGGGATGGTGTAATCGCCTTCGGGAACTTCACCTTCTACGCCGTAGAGCATTTTATGCTCAAGAAATACCACCGGATTGTCGTCCCGGATAGCGGTAAGCAGGAGCCCTTTTGCATCATAGGGGGTGGCCGGCATAACCACTTTAAGTCCCGGCACGTGCATGAACCAGGCTTCGAGACACTGGGAGTGCTGGGCCGCGGCCCCTATGCCGCCTCCGCACGATGCCCGCAGGGTCAGGGGCAATCTCGCCTTTCCGCCAAACATGTATTTCATTTTCGCCGCTTGATTGAAGAGCTGGTCAAAGGCCACACCGATGAAATCCACAAACATGAGCTCGGCCACGGGTCTTAGGCCGGCGGCCGCGGCCCCAACGGCAGCGCCGATAATGGCGCTTTCGGTAATGGGTGTATCAATGACGCGTTTTTCTCCATATTTATCGAAGAGCCCCTGGGTTACTCCGAAGCACCCCCCGAAACACCCAACATCTTCTCCCGAGATGAATACATTCGGGTCCCTTTCAAGTTCCATGTCAAGGGCGTTATTTATCGCTTGTAAAAATGTCATTTTAGGCATGTTCAAATCCTCCATTTACGGGACGTTCAAAAGTGGAACCATGGAAATGTCATTCCTCAAACCGTGTATACGTCGGTGGTTACCTCTTCCGGTTTGGGGTACGGGCTTTCCTCGGCGAATCTGACCGCGTTGTCAACATCGGTTCGCAGGGCTGTATCGATTTCTCCCACCTGTTCCCGGGTAAGGACATTCATGCTAAGGAGCTTTTCTTCAAATCTGGCCACCGGATCTTTTGCCTTCCATTCCGCGACTTCATCCTCCGGTCTGTAAACGCATGGGTCCCCTTCAAAATGGCCTTTGTGACGGTAGGTCTTACATTCGATCAGGGCGGGGCCCTTTCCTTTGCGGGCGCCGTTAATGGCCTCCGCCGCCGCCTCATATACGGCTACAACGTCGTTTCCATCCACCACGATTCCGGGGATGTCGTAGGCCGCGGCTTTGTCGGCCACATCGGAAACCCTCATGGATTTATTCGTGCAGCAGGAGATGCCGTAGAGGTTGTTTTCATTGATAAAAACGACGGGCAGGTTCCAGGCGGACGCCATATTCATGGCCTCGGCGGTCGTTCCCTGGTTGGATGCCCCATCCCCGAAAAAGCAGACGGACACATTGTCCGTATTCTTGTATTTGGCCGCGAAACCGGCCCCCACCGCGATCGGGCTGCCGGCGCCCACAATTCCATTGGCGCCCAGAATGCCCAGGTCCAGGTCGGCGATGTGCATGGAGCCTCCTTTACCTTTGCAGTACCCGGTCGAGCGGCCGAAGAGCTCCGCCATCATCCGTTTGATGTCGCCTCCTTTGGAAATGAGATGGCCATGACCGCGATGGGTGCTGGTAATATAATCGCTTTCGCGCAAAGATGCGCACACACCGGCAGCCACGGCTTCCTCTCCGATGTAAAGATGAACGAAACCTCCGAATTTTCCCGCGGCAAACAGTTCAGAGACCCTCTCCTCAAACAAACGGATTTTTTTCATGGTTTTGTAAAGACTGATCAATGTTTCATTACTCAGTTCCATTTCTCAAAACCCCCCTTCTTCAAGTTAGCGTAGCAGATGTTTCCTTCCGAGCCATTCATTTTCTGAGCCATACATTGCTATAGGACTATAATATAAGCCTTAATGTCAATCCTTTAATGGTGGGATCGTAGAAAAACGAAAGTAAAATAGTTTCCATCCATAAATGGCCCTTTTTCGCAATTTCTGCGTCAAACTGCGGGTTTCCTTGTGCGACGTACTACCGTACGTCTCCGCGAAAAACCTTGTTTTCCTTGATCTTGCGGAAAATTGCTCATTTCTGAATTGGAAACCCGCAGTGCCCACAATAGAATTAATGGATGGGTACAAAATAGCATCCTGTGGAGAGAAGGAAGGAAGAAATAGGTGAAGATCCGCCGTGATGAAAATGGGGTCCCGCCTATGGTAACCAAAAACGGGGATGACGTGTAAAGAACCTATCAGCGTTCGGTGAAGGGGCATCCAGGATGCAGCAGCAAAAAGACCTTGTGATTCCATTCCTGCCAATGTTTTTGAATGAGATACAAAATCGGGTTGACAAATATTTGACGAAGAATGTAAAAAAGAAATAAGTCTTATATCTTTAAAAATCCACATAGTTTCTAGCGTAAGAAGTAAGCCTGTCATTTTCAACCTCAACCAACGATTGCAGTCGTACCGTTTTTTAACATTTGAAAATCATTTTTTGGCAGCTGGTTAACCGGAGGGAAGGACCATGAGCGAAAGAACGGATATCAAAGTGTTGCTTGTTGATGATGAAGAAACGCTTATCGAATACCTTTCAAAGCGCCTTCTGAGAGAAGGATTCATTGTCAAGGCCACATTTTCAGGAGAAGAGGCAGTCGCGGTGGCAGATGAAAACGTCTTTGACGTTGCCGTTGTCGATTTGAAAATGCCCGGGATGGATGGCGTTGAAACGCAAAAGCAGTTAAAGAAAATACAGCCTTACCTTCAGTGCATCGTACTCACCGGTCACGGGGCAATCGATACGGCCCTTGAAAGTGGAAAGCATGAGGCGTTCAAGTATCTTCTCAAACCAATCGAATACGACACCCTCGTGGATACCATAAAAAATGCTTACGAACATAAGGTTCAGATCCAGGATGCCAAGTTCAGGGAAGAAGTGGACGATATTCATAAATCGGGTCTTGGCTCCAGGGGCATTAGAAAGGCCATGGACAGATTAAGAAAGATTTATGGAATTGACTGATTCCCACCGGCATTGGAAGAAGGTCTCCCGGGAATTTCCGGAATCGAAGTCTGAACAGATAGATACGGAGGAGTTTCTGGAAAGCGTATTGCGGAATACCAATGATCTGGTGTTTGCCGCGGGCCTTGATGGCGTTATCGTATCGTTCAGCAAGAGCGCGGAAGAGGCTCTCGGATATCCCGGGGAGGAGATCAAGGGAAAACCGTTGAAAGAACTGGCCAAGGATCCGATGGAATTTGAGCGGATGAGGGAGGGTGTTTTTGAAGAGGAGGTGGTAAGCCGCTCGGATTTTCCGTTTCGCCATGCCGACGGACATTTGGTTTACTGCGATGTTTCCGTTGCTGCCCTCAAGAATGCAAAAGGGGAATGTTCGGGCAGCGTTGTCATGGCTCGGAATATCACCGAGTGGAAAAACTTCCAGGAAGAACTGATCAGGGTTGATCGATTGGCCGAAGTGGGGCGTACCGCTTCAGGCATCGTTCACGAAATCAACAATCCCCTTTCGGTTATCAATGAAATTTCCGGTTGGATGGAGGTTGTCGTATCCGATTCGGAAGGTTTGAACGAAGATGAGAGGGCTGAGCTCAAGACATGCATCGCCAAACTCGGGGAACAGACAAACCGCTGCAGGAATATTGCCCGCGATATGCTGGGTTTTGTAAGAGGTTCAGGTCCTTCCGGGGATTCATTCGATCTTCACGAACTTCTGAAAAACTCCGTGAGTTTCCTCTTCCCGGAACTGAAGTCCAAAGAGGTGGAGGTGTTTTTTGATTTCATGGAAGGCCCGCTCCAGATGCACTCGGAACCAAGGATGTTAGAGCAGGTTTTTGTAAATCTTCTCACGAACGCCATTCACGCCATTGAAGAGAAGGGTGTTCGCACCGGTCGGATACGGATTGCCACCAGGCTTGAGGAGACTTCCGTGGCAATCTCTTTTGCTGACAATGGTATGGGAATCGCACCCGGCGATCAAAAACAAATTTTCGAACTTTTTTTTACTACCAAGCCTTCCGGAAAGGGGACCGGTTTGGGTCTGCCCATATGCCGCAACATCGTCCGTAAACTCGGGGGCGACATCGATGTGGAAAGCAGTCCCCTTAATGGCGCGACTTTTGTTGTTCGCATTCCTGTTCGCTGATAGGGGAAGCCTGTAAGCGTGCGGTGGGGATGGCACAAAGACCGATTGTACAAAGACCCGTCATCAGATACCCTTCGCGAACCTTCCCGTTTTCTTCCCGACCCTTCAAGCTTTCAGCCGCGCTTCCGATTAAATTGACCAGAACAGACGAAACAGGGTTGTTTTCCTGTTGGCTATACATGACAAAATTGTTTCGCTGATTACATTGATGTGAACGGAAATGTAAGGGTATTGGCAATACGGCTATTTTCGTTGCCTTGAAAACTTGCAGGAAATCCGTGCGCCCATTGTTCAAACCATCTTGGCATCAAAGTTGCTATTAGGTGCACGGAAACTGAATCTTTAATAGGAAAAAAGGATCTGTCTTTTTTATGTACAAGCACAGTCGAAACGCCTGTTCCAGGATGCCGGACCGCCAGGGCCTTTATGATCCCTCCCATGAACACGATGCATGCGGTGTTGGCTTTGCCGCCAATATCGGTGGCCTTCAATCCCATGCCATTATCGAAAAGGGCATAGAGATTCTGAAGAATCTTTCCCATAGGGGCGCCATTGGCGGCGATCTCAAGACCGGAGATGGCGCGGGCATTTTGTTCCAGATTCCCGACAAATTTTTTCGGAATGAATGCGATCAGTTCAATATCAGCCTGCCACCCATCGGAGAATACGGCGTAGGGATGGTTTTCATGCCGCAGTCTTCCCGTTTGCGTGAAACCTTTTCAGGAATCTTTGTGGACACGGTAGTGAATGAAGGGCTGGAATTCCTTGGATGGCGCGAGGTTCCCGTGTGCCGGGAAGCCATTGAAGGCCAGGCACGAGAACGGCAACCCGTGATTCTGCAATGTTTTTTGCAGGGTAGGGGGCTTGAGGGCGCCGCGCTTGAAAGGAAGCTCTACGTGGTGCGAAGGCAGATTGAAAAGAGGGTCTCGGAATGTGATGGACAGGAGCCTTTTTACATCCCCAGCCTTTCGTGCAGGACCATCGTTTATAAAGGGCTCTTTACCGCGGCACAGCTTCCGGCCTATTACCCGGACTTGAATGATTGCGAGATGATCAGCGCTATTGCCGTGGTACACCAGCGATACAGCACCAATACTTTTCCCTCGTGGGAGCTTGCGCAGCCGTTCCGCTATCTGGCCCATAATGGGGAGATCAACACCCTCAGGGGAAATCTGAACCTCATCCGCGCAAGGGAATCGAGACTGGAGTCACCGCTTTTCGGTCGGGATATAAAAAAGCTGCTACCTATCATCCAGGAAGGTTTCAGCGATTCGTCCTGCCTTGACAATGCGCTGGAGCTTCTTACGAATGCGGGCAGAACGCTTCCCCATTCCATGCTTATGCTCGTACCGGAGGCGTGGGGAGAAAAATATCCCATGGGACCGGATCAAAGAGGTTTTTTTGAATACCACGCCGGGTTGATGGAACCATGGGATGGTCCGGCCGCCCTGGCGTTTACGGATGGGCTTCAGGTGGGCGCCATGCTGGATAGAAACGGTTTGCGGCCTGCAAGATATACCATTACGAAAGACGGATTCGTGGTTTTCGCATCCGAGACCGGGGTGCTGGATTTTGATCCTGACGAAGTGATGGAAAAGGGCGCGCTTCGCCCGGGTCAGATCCTGGTTGTTGATCTGGAAAAACAGCGCCTGCTCAAGGATGGGGAAGTAAAAACACTCTGTGCCAGGAAGCAGCCTTACAGGAGGTGGGTGGAAGAGAACAAGATCACCCTCCGAGGGTTTTATGAAAATGTGACGCCTGTTGAACCGGATTTGGAAAATCTCTTGGTCAGGCAAAAACTCTTTGGATATACGAGGGAAGATATCCAGGTCATCCTCGAACCGATGGCCTCGAATGGTCAGGAACCGGTAGGGTCCATGGGGGCGGATACGCCGCTTGCCGTCTTTTCAGAAATGAATCAGTCGCTGTTTTCTTATTTCAAGCAGCTCTTCGCCCAGGTGACCAACCCGGCCATCGATCCCGTGCGGGAAGAGTTGGTCATGTCTCTCATGACCTTTATCGGGAATCCGGGAAATATCCTCTCGGAAACGCCTCAGAATAGCAGCCTCATCAAACTGAGTCACCCCATTTTGTCCAATGACGACCTGAACCGCCTCCGAGAGTTGGACAGGGAGGGTTTCAGGGCGGCGACCCTGCCCATGGGATTTCCCGCCGGTAGTTCCGGAAGAGGGCTTGAAATGGCCTTGGAGCATTTGGGGGAGCTTTGCGATGAAGCCCTTTCAAGGGGATGTTCCATCTTGATTCTGAGCGACAGAAACCTGCCTGAAGAAACCGCGCCCATCCCGTCGCTGTTGGGGGTATCGGCGGTGAATCAACTGTTGGTCCGAAAGGGAGTTCGCACCGGTTCGGGCCTGGTTGTGGAGACGGGGGAGGCTCGGGAAGTAATGCATATGGCCCTGCTGCTTGGCTATGGCGCCACGGCCGTAAATCCTTATCTTGCCTTTGAATCCATTGCTGCCATGGGATTGCGGCGGGAACTGACCAGGACGCAGCCCGCGGGTCTTGCCATTGAAAACTATATCAAGGCCTTGTGCAAGGGACTGTTGAAAATCATGTCCAAAATGGGAATATCCACCCTGAGGAGCTATCGGAGCGCCCAGGTATTCGAGGCAGTGGGATTGAAGAGCAGCCTGGTGGAGAAATATTTTCCGAGGACCGGGTCCCGGATAGAAGGGATCGGCCTTGATGAGATTGCGGCCGAAGCCAACGCCAGGTATGAGCAGGCCTTCAACAGAGCGCCCGATGCTTCGGAGATCCTGCCCAGCGGCGGACATTACCGGCTGAGGAAGGATGGAGAGCGCCACTTGCTGAATCCGGAATCGATCACCCTTCTTCAGCGGGCCGTGAGGGAAAACGATCGCCTTATATATGAACGGTATGCGGAGCTGATCAACGATCAGTCGGAAAAACTGTCCACCCTGCGGGGAATGTTCAGGTTCAAAAAGACCCGGCCTGTTCCTCTGGATGAAGTGGAACCCGCCGCGGAAATCATGAAACGGTTTGTCACGGGCGCCATGTCTTTCGGGTCCATCAGTAGGGAGACCCACGAGGCGATTGCCATCGCCATGAACCGTATCGGAGGGATGAGCAACAGCGGGGAAGGGGGAGAGGACCCCGCAAGGTATGTACCGCTTCCCAACGGCGACAGCCTCTCCAGCGCCATCAAGCAGGTGGCAAGCGGTCGTTTCGGGGTTACCACCGAATACCTCGTCAATGCCAGGGGATTGCAGATCAAAGTGGCCCAGGGGGCCAAGCCCGGAGAAGGGGGACAGTTGCCGGGACACAAGGTGAACGATGAAATTGCCAGAGTCCGACATGCCACGCCGGGAGTCACGCTCATATCGCCTCCGCCCCATCACGACATCTATTCTATCGAAGACCTGTCTCAACTTATCTTCGATCTGAAAAATGTGAACCCCGAAGCGGACGTTTCCGTGAAACTTGTTTCGGAGATCGGTGTGGGCACCATCGCGGCCGGTGTGGCAAAGGCCCATGCCGACATGGTGCTTATCAGCGGATATGACGGAGGCACCGGGGCGTCGCCTCTTTCTTCCATTCGCCATGCGGGGGCGCCATGGGAACTGGGACTTTCCGAAACCCAGCAGACACTGGTTCTCAACGGACTGAGAGGCCGGATAAAGGTCCAGACGGACGGCCAGTTGAAAACCGGCAGGGATGTGATCATTGCGGCACTTTTAGGGGCCGAGGAGTTCGGCTTCGCCACGACCGTGCTGGTGGCGTTAGGGTGCGTCATGATGCGAAAATGCCATACGAATGGGTGTCCGGTAGGCATCGCGACGCAGGATCCGGAACTTCGTAAAAATTTCACGGGAAAGCCTGAACATGTACAGCATTTCTTTGCCTTTGTTGCCGAAGAGGTGCGCGTTCTTATGGCCGAGCTGGGATTCAGAAAACTGGAGGACCTTGTGGGCCGGGCAGACCTTCTGGAAACGAACAAGGCCGTGGAATTCTGGAAGTCCAGAGGACTGGATTTTTCAAAGGTTTTTTACCGGCCTGACACTGACGAAAAGGTTCCCATACGGTGTGTGGCGCCCCAACCGCACAATCTGGAAGGCATTCTGGATAGGGAGCTGATTGTTCTTGCGAAGGGGGCTATTGATTCCCGGAAGAAAATCGTGATTGAAAAACCCATTCGGAATGTGAACAGAACAACGGGCGCCATGCTTTCAGGACTGATTGCGAAAAAATACGGACACGCGGGCCTTTCGGAGGATACGATTACCTGCCGGTTTCAAGGGGCCGCCGGGCAGAGTTTCGGGGCCTTCGGCGCCAAAGGCCTCACCATGATTCTCGAAGGAGAAGCCAATGATTATCTGGGCAAGGGGTTGTCGGGTGCGAAGATCATCGTCCGCCCGCGGGAAGGCATAGACTTTGATCCTTCCAAGAATATCATCGCCGGCAATGTGATCCTATACGGGGCAACGGCCGGAGAAGTCTACATTCATGGTACGGCCGGGGAAAGGTTTGCCATCAGGAACAGCGGGGCCACTGCCGTGGTGGAAGGCGTGGGAGATCACGGTTGCGAGTATATGACAGGTGGAAGGGTTGTCGTCCTGGGGGATACGGGGATCAATTTCGCCGCCGGCATGAGTGGGGGAATTGCCTATATCTATGATCCCGGGCAGCGTTTTGACGGCCGGTGCAACCTGGATATGGTGGACCTGGAACTGGTGGAAGAAAAGCGGGATGAGATGGAGCTTAAAGAAATGATTAAAAGGCATTACGAATACACGGGAAGTGCGCTGGCGGCCCGCATATTGGAGGACTGGGAGGCCAACCTACCCTTTTTTGTAAAGGTTTTCCCCATGGAATACAGGCGGGTTCTGGGGAAAATGAGCAAAGAAGACCAGGCAACGGAGAGAGAAGAGGTGCAGGATGGGTAAGCCAAAAGGTTTTTTAACGATCCCTCGAAAGGACCCCGGTTACCGGTTGAAGAGTGAACGGGTAAGGGATTATCAGGCGGTGGAGAAGCATCCGGGCCATGGTGAAATTCTGGAACAGGCCGGCCGATGTATGGATTGCGGTACGCCGTTCTGCCATGCCTACGGTTGTCCCGTGTCCAATGTGATTCCCGAATTCAACGATTTTGCGTACAGGGGCATGTGGCGCGAAGCCCTTCGGATTCTCTTATCGCAAAACAACTTCCCCGAATTTACAGGACGAATATGCCCGGCCCCTTGTGAGGCGGCGTGCGTGGCGGGAATCGTCGCGGAGCCTGTGACCATTCGGCAGATCGAGTTGGCCATTGTCGAGATCGGTTTCGAACGGGGGTATATCCTGCCCGATCCTCCGAAGTCTCGTTCCCGAAAACGAGTAGGCATTGTAGGCTCCGGGCCGGCCGGCCTTGCCGTGGCGGATTCTCTTAACAGGGCGGGATATCCGGTAACCGTTTATGAGTCCGATTTGCGGCCCGGAGGAATTCTGCGTTACGGCATCCCTGATTTCAAACTGGAAAAATGGGTGGTGAAGCGCCGTATCCGGCTGCTGGAGGAGCAGGGCGTGCTCTTTGAGACAGGGGTCAGGGTTGGAGAAGATATTTCCTATCGCTACCTCACCCGGCATTTCGATGCCATCTGCCTCGCCTGCGGCTCCCGAAGGCCGCGTGATATTCGAATACCAGGCAGGGAGCTGAAGGGAATCTTTTTTGCGATGGACTTCCTCACCAGGCAGAATCGGATCATTGCAGGGGAAAAGGTGACGCCGGGGGATGAACTCTCCGCGAAGGGCAGGAAGGTGGTGGTCATAGGCGGGGGGGATACCGGTTCGGATTGCGTAGGTACGGCCCTGCGCCAGGGTGCTTCGGGTGTTGCACAGCTTGAAATTCTGCCCAAACCGCCTGTGACGCGATCTGAAAAGACCCCTTGGCCCATGTGGCCTCTTCTTTTGCGTAAAACCCATGCCCACGAAGAAGCGGAAGAACCGCGGTGGGGTGTGATGACCAAAGAATTTCTGGGGACCAATGGCCGGTTGGAGAAGCTTCGCTGTGCTGAAGTACGGTGGGAGAGCCCGGGGAACAACTTACCTTCCGTCCCAAGAGATATCCCCGGTACGGAATTTGTGTTGGAGGCGGACCTTGTGCTTATTGCCATGGGTTTTGAGAGGCCGGAAAGAAACCCCATCGTAGAAAGCCTTGGACTGAAAGAGGATGGCCGGGGTAATCTAAAGGTGGGGTCCGGGGGAATGACCGGGGTTGCGGGCGTATTTGGCGCCGGCGACATGTGTCTGGGACAGTCGCTGGTGGTAAGGGCCATAGCCGATGGGAGGTCGGCCGCGCAAGGGATCAGAAAATACCTCGAAGGAATTTGAATTTATTTACATCCCCGCGAACACCGATGCCTTCCACCTTCTGTAGGAATCAAATCGCTGCTTCCAGTATTCTTTCCAACCCTCCTCTTCGGTGGAAGTCACCATGACCCCTTTGGAACTGGATGCCTGGATGAAAAAAATCGTATTGCCTTTCCTGGCCGTAACAATCCCGGCGTGCTTGGCCTTTGAAGGTCCGTCTTCATCCCTGAAGAAGACGATATCTCCCACCCGAACGTCGGATTTTTTGACTGGAAAGCTGCTTTTTTTGATGTCATCCGTATCAAAATAGGTGGTGTGGAGCTTGAATCCTGATCCCGACAGGCTGTTTCTGGTAACAGCGGCTACCAGGTGAGAACAATCCGAACCGTTTGTCTTGTCCGGGTCCGCCCCCCATTGATAAGGAATCCCCACGTATTTGCGGGCCGTCATCGGGACATTTTTTTCCAGGACACGGTAAACCATGTGATCACCGGCTTGAGGAGCAGTGGGTTTCAGGGAATCCGGCAGGGTTGCGCAGGCGGAGAGGAGCCAAGCAAGCACCCAACACATCAGGAAAGGATTGAATCGAAAATCTTTTTTCATAGGCATGATAGACTCCTTTCCTTTTCGGTGCGGAGCAGCGTCGATAAAAATCCAATTCCCATTTTTTCCCGATCGCGGTTCGGCGGGAGAGCCTACATCCTGAGAAAAAGGACGGAAATAATCGTCAGGCCGATTCCCATGAAATGCGCCTTTTTGAGCCTTTCCGCAAAGAACAAAGCGGACAGCACGATGGGGATGACAAAGTGAAGGCCTATAATGGATACGACGATGGAAAGAGGTCCTTTCTCCAAGGCCAGAAGAAATAGATAGAAGCCGATCAGGTTTAAAAACCCCATGCACACACCGATGATCACGGCGTCTCTTTGGCCCCCATGGGCCGCGTTCTGCTCCATCCGATTTCTGAGCGCAAAGGCAAAGGAGGTCCCAAGAAAATAGGACAGGGCTATGAAGGCCCACTTGCCGGTCTCCATGGCGGCGAATTTGCTCGAAATGGTGGCCGCGGCGCCGGAAACAACACAGACGAGCAAAAGAGTAAAACCCCTTCGCAAAGTTTTTTTCTCCTGTTTTACGGGTGTCGGGGCTTTTTGTCAGGGTGAGGATGGCGCAAATGGCCACCAGAATACCTGTAACCTGCCACACAGACAGTGTATCGCGGAAGAATAAGACGGAAAAAATGATCACCACCGCCACATTCAGCCGGATAATGGGATACGCGACGCTTACCGGCAGATATTTAAGCGTCTCCATATGCGTCAGTGTGGCGACGGTAAAGGAAAGGCTGTTGACAAGGGAAATAAAAACCAGAAAAGGGAGATGGTTTACAGGGGCATCCGAAAAAAGCAGGAAAATAAAACTGATGCAGGTGACCGTCCCCATGAAGGTGTATGTAGTGATTGCCGCATTACACCTCCGTTGGGCTGAGACCTTGTAAAGGAACCGTTGGGTTCCCATAAAAAAAAGTGAAGCAATGCTGAGTGTGTACCAGTTTTCCACGATACGATCAGCCGTGCCCGGCTGCTCAAGATATAAAGTCCCTGCCGTTCTTATTTGACTATTCTGTTCTTCCGAATTCAAACCACTGGTGGGCTGCCATCATCAAACTGTCGTGCTCGCCTTTTAAGTGGCTGTACATGCGCGCGTTGTCGATGGCGATGCCACCCATTTCAGCCAATCCATGAACAAATTCCGACTCTTCCTCGGTAAATTCACGAGCTTTTGACAAATAGACTCGAAGCACTCCCAGCGTGGTCCCTTTTGCGCAGATCGGCACGGAAAACATGGATGCGATCCCTTCTTTTTTCGCTTGTTCCGGATATTGGGTTCGAGGGTCCGTGATGGCATCAAAGACCAGCACGGATTTATCCGCCGCGCATTCCTTCAATGTGTCATCCGCATGGAGGCGGCCCTTTTTTAGATATTCTTCACTCAATCCATGGGAAGCACCCACTTCCAGGGTATCCTGCTCCCTGTTCCATAAAAAAATCGTGCAGGCCTTGGCATCCAGTGCCTTAACCACATTTTCCGAGAGGAGTTTCAATACTTCTTTCACATCCAGCGAGGAATTGATTACCTTGCACACATCCAGAATCAGCCGATAGTATTGCATTTCCTTGGTTTTCATGTCTTGCCCCTCCTTTCTTCGAAAGAGGTTTTCAGGAATTTCTCCCCATGATAAAATGCCAAACCCAACGTCACATTAGAATTTGCCTGTATCAAAATAGTCTCGCAAAAATAATATGAAAGATAAGCTAAGGGGTCAAGAAGAATTATAAATGATTTGTTTCAAATGTCAGGAATGCGTTTGTCGGCATCTTATTCAAAAGCCCTGACAGAATGGAGTCACAAGGTCTTTTTTGCCGCGCGATGAACGGCCCGGCGGATCCGTTGATAGGTCCCGCATCGGCAGATGTTGCCCGACAGGGCGTTGTCAATCTCCTTATCGTCCGGACTCGGGTTCCTTGCAAGAAGTGCCGCCGCGGTCATGATCTGTCCCGGCTGGCAGTATCCGCACTGGGGGACATTTTCGCTGATCCAGGCTTGTTGCACCGGATGCCTGCCGTCAGGGGAAAGCCCCTCTATCGTGATGACCTCTTTTCCGGTGACGGATGAAACCGGGGTGACGCAAGATCGGGTTGCTTCGCCGTTCACGTGAACCGTACAGGCGCCGCAGAGCGATTTTCCACAGCCGAATTTTGTGCCGGTCAGACCGAGGTTTTCCCTGAGCACCCACAGGAGAGGGGTGTCCGAAGGCGTATCGACCTGAAAGGTTTTTCCGTTTACTTTGATGGAAACCATGGGTCCTCCTTTATCCGGAATTACATGATCTTGGTGTTTTTGATGGGGAGCCGCCGAATGCGTTTGCCCGTTATGCTGAACAAGGCGTTACAGATCGCCGGTGCAATGGGCGGGACCCCCGGTTCTCCCACCCCCGTGGACAAACGGTCGCTGGACACCATATGCACGTGTGTTTCAAAGGGCGCTTCATCGATCCTTGCCACCGGGTAGTCATCGTAATTGGACTGCTGGATTTTCCCGTTTTTCGCCGTAATTTCACCCATCAGGGCGATGCTCGTTGCGAATACCGCGGCCCCTTCGAACTGCGCCCGCACCAGGTCCGGGTGTACCACAAACCCTGCATCCAAGGCCACATCCACGCGCGGAATGGAGATCCGTCCTTGATCGTCGACCCGGACATCCACCACGGCCGCCACATAGCTCAAGAAACTCCTGTGTGCGGCAAAGCCCAACGCACGGCCCGGTTCCGGTTTCCGGTTTGCCCACCCCGATTTTTCCGCAACCAGCTCGATGACGTGACGCAGACGCCCCGTTTCCCATGGATACTTATCCAGCGGTTTTCCATAATTCACATTGGTGGTATTTTCCTTCTCAAAATCAATGATACGCGGCTGTCCCAGGACATCAAGAAAATAGTCGATGGGATCGCGGCGTGCGGCGGCGGCCAGCTCATCGATGAACGACTGAATGGCAAACGCATGATAAATGTTGGCCACGGAGCGCAGCCAGCCTATGCGAAGGGGGGCCTTTGCCGGACCGTTTTCAACGCGAAGATTGGGGATGTCGAATGGAATGTCCACCCATCCCTGTCCCAGATGCAGCCCGTCGCCGTAGACCGCATGGGGATCGAAAAGCGAAGTTATGGGCGGGAACACCGATCGTTGGAGCCATGCCGTCGGTTTTCCGTCAGCTCCGAGGGATGCCTTCATGTACATGGCGGCAACGGCGTTATAATAATCGAACTTTATGTCATCCTCGCGGGTCCAGGTCACTTGAACCGGTTTCCCGACTTTTTTCGATAGGATCGCAGCCTCAACGATGTAATCGGGTTTTGATTTTCTTCCGAACCCGCCGCCCAGCAGGGTGACATGGCAGGCAACATCTTCCTTGGAGATATTCAGGGCGGTTGCCACCGCATCCTGTACGCCTTGCGGATTTTGGGTTGCCGCCCGGATTACAACCTTGCCGTTTTTGTAACCGGCCACGGCCGCGGGCGGCTCCATGGGGGCGTGGGCAAGAAGGGGTACATAATACTCGGCCTCGTGAATATTTTCGGCGGTCGCGAACGCCGCCTCCACGTCGCCGATATTGCGCACGATCTTTTGCGGTTTTCGCGCCGTTTGAAGCAACGATTCCCTGTAGGCATCCGAGTCAAAGCTCTGGTCGTTGTTCCGTTTCCAATCCACCGTCAGTTTCTTGCGCCCCTCCATGGCCGCCCGGGTGCTGTCCGCAATCACCGCGATGCCTCCCAAGGCTTTAAAGGCATAGGGTGGTTCGGGGGAATCGAGCACCACCGTCCTTTGCACCCCTTTTACCCTAAGTGTTTCTTTATCGTCATATCCTTTCAGCTCCGCGCCCAATGTTGACGGTCGTTCAATCGAGGCGAAGACCATCCCCGTCATGCGTGCGTCGATGCCGTATTCGGCTTTCCCCGTGCAGATATCGGCAATGTCGACAATCGGCACGCCCTTGCCGATGTAACGAAAGGTTTCCGGGGTCTTGAAACGCAGTTCTTCCGTCTTCGGCACGGGCTGTCCGGAGGCCGGTTTGGTCAATTCGCCGTAGCCCGAACTTCGATGGCCCGGAAGGTGTATCACCCTGTGCCGGCGTGCCTGACATTCCTCAGGCGGGACGCCCCATTCGGCGGCGGCTGCACGCTCCAACATGAGACGGGCCGCGGCGCCCGCTTGGCGCATGATTTCGTAGAAATCGCTGATGGACCTCGACCCATCCGTGTCCTGGCTCCCGTATTTTACATCACCCATCGCCTGCTCGACCCTGACTAGGCGCCAGTCCGCATCCAGTTCGTCTGCCACCACCATGGGAAGCGCCGTACGAATCCCGGTTCCCATCTCAGAGCGATGGGCCACGATAATCACCTTGCCGGTGGGTTCAATCCCGAGATAGACGCCGGGTCGCCAAATAGTTTCCTCCCCTGTTAAACGGGATCCTCCCGCGGAGGGATCCCACGCGCGAAGGAGCAACGCCCCCGCCGGAAAGATCGTCTCTGGAAAACACCAGTGACTTATGCGGATCCTCCTGCTCATGATTTCACCTCCGTGATCGGGATATCTGTTTTCGTGACGTTTCGGTGGGTCAGGCGGGTCCCTTGTCCGTCTGCCACGGCCATTCGGGATTCCGGGCTGTCCCGTCGAAGCCGTTCGTTGTCTTGAACCCTTCGAACCTCCCCCCATGGCCGCCTGAGCGGTCCTGGCCAACAGGTCCGCAACCTTCTTCAGGGTTAACGGCCGATATGTCTTGACCGCTCCCAGGTCCTGCTTGAGGATCACCCTTTTTCGATGCGTGGTTTTGAGTTTTCCTGGAAGCTACCATCGGCATTTGAAAAAGTATGTAGAATAAAGGATGTATTTTTGTAAAAACAACACGGTATTTTAGGATGCAAGAGCCAGCCCATTCAAGGTGACTCCTGAGCGGTCCGTGATTTGGAACGAAAACCTTTCCTGCTTGTCATCTTTTTTGGGTTTCAGGTGTCAGGGTTCAGGTTTCAGGAACGAAGAAACGTATCTTATTCAAAAACAATGGGAGGAATGTAGTCACGAGGTCTTTTTTGCTGCCGCATCTTGGATAAATCTTTACCGACCGTCGAGAGGCGCTTCTATGCTGGTACAAAGAAACTCCTATCATTCAGCCACTTGTCCGTACCAGCATCGAACGGCCGGCGCTGCCATAGGAATCAGATGCGTCAGCAAAAAAGACCTCGTGACGAAATGGTTTCCTGAGCCTGTATTTTGCTGCCAGAGAATTTGAATAGGATAGGAAGAAACTTAATCTATCAAAATTTGTAGAATACCTTATATCCCAGCCTCCGGACTCAAGGCGTAAAAAATAATGATAGCAACTAGTTGCCCATTTTTTTTCTGTGACTACACGCCTTGGAGTACTCATTTTGTTGGGTCTATGGCAACTTGGCGTAATGAAAGTTTCTCCAACAGGGCCTCTGTAATCGCTGGCAGCTTGACTGCTTTCTTGAGCATGTGGCCGCTATTGGAGTCCTCAAGGGTTGTAATGTCAATGTCTTTGAATGGCGCATAAAGTTCCTTGGAGTTCAGGAAATCCTTCTCACCTATCGATTTTCGTTGGTTGGCAAAATATCGGTTAATAAAATACGCCAGGATGCAGATTGTGTAGACCGCTTTTACATGCGCCTCGGTGTTTACAAAGAAAGGCCTCAGTTTCAAGAATGATTTAACATTTTTGAAGACATCCTCTATCTTTGTTTTCTCCCGATAGGCCTTGATAATTGATTGTGGCTTCACTTTGAAACCACGCCCCTGCTTTTCAGTATGGTTGGTTAAGAAGACGCACACGCCATCTAACAGCTTGTCGGCTTCGATGACATCAGCCTTTTTGGTTATTTGCACCTGGAAGCTTTTAACGTCCTTGACCGTCCCGCTTTTAAGTTCTGTCTGAACGATCAGGGGGTTGAGTACAGGTGGATCGAAATATTTCTTGATTTTGAGTCTCTTGAGTTCTTTGACTATCCGGCTCTTGGTTGCCTCAACATCCCTGTCTCTTTGGGCTGTTTTGAGATCCTTGTTTTCCTTTTTCAGATAGTCTAAAAAAAATGCAATTTTCTCATCGCGGTTGTTACGGTCTTCTCTGAAAAATGTAGGGTTAAAACCAAGAACATAGCGCTTGCTGCCTATGACGCCAGCGTCTTCAAAGTACAGCTGGTCATCGTATTTCTTAAATCCAGCTGGCAGCTGGTCATTTTCAGTGCCTTTATCTATCTCCAGTTCTTTGAAAGGCTCCAAATTGACCCCGCAACCGGGGATCTGGTTGCGGTCAAGGGCTGAGATGTATTTCATTTGTGCATCTTCGATCAAGCTCGCATTATCATCAGAAATGATGCCCCTGTCGAAAACCAGGGTGACATTTTTTCGGCCCAAACCAAACCTGGTCTTACAGGCATTGATATTTGTTTTGAGTGTCTTGACCTCAGCGGTATTACCAGGAAATACATCCCACTTGAAGGGATAACCCTCATCGTTAATGAGGACCCCAAGTAAGACCTGCCGCCTACCGTGACATTCGATCTTCCCTTTACCGAAGGCCGAAAGGTTGCATTTGTAACCGACGAAATAGGTGGTAGTCAGATCGTAGTTCACAAAATCAAACGAGTCGGGATTGGCACTATAAATCTTCTTGAAAAGGTAATTCTCGATAGAGACTTTGTTCTTGTGGATCTTATCCAGTTCATAGTAGATTTTGTCGTCGTTTAGGCCCGAAAGATCAATGCCAAGCACCTCCTTTAAGGCGGTCTTTTCGGCCCACATAGGAACGGAATAGTGAGAGCAAGGATCGGTACATCTGTTAATCGTCAAAATCCTGGCCATGGTGTGCGTAGGAAGGGCACTGTCGGTGACGTCATAATTAAACGCCCCATCGAGTTGCCACCGATCCCACAGCGCGTTGACCACTGCGATGTCGAGATAGGCCCTGCTTTCTTGGACTACAATGTCCTTGAGTCTCGTAACGACTTGATCTTCGCTCTGGACTACCTGCAAGATCAATCTGATCTGTTCTGTCTGCTGCTCTGTCAGCTTCCCAAGGCGCCAAATAACCCGTTTCCTAACGCTTTTGCCATCTCGGTAGGATTCAGCGATAGTATAAGACTTATATTTTTGTCCCTTGTATGTGGAGGTACTGTAGCCCAGATGCATGATATTACCTCAAGCAGTTCTGTGACTACACTACCATTTGTAAATGACTTTGTCAACCCATTTATAACGCTATTTTTAGGATTTAAAGCCGCTTTTTGTACATTTTTTCTGCGACTACGATATCGCAGAGAGCTACGCAAATCCCCCAAAATGGGTATTTCGTCAAAACCTTTCCGGAATAGGGGATATAAAATATATACAATATAAATAATAAAAGAGCGTCCCGCTGCTCTATAAACATCTATATGCCAACTACCGGAGATAGAATAGCTTGCCGATCGCCGATGCCGTACTAGCGAGACCTGTAGCTTCACCGCCAAAGCAGGATAGAAACCTGAAATTAAAGACGAATCATATGATAATATTTACTGATTAATAAACCAAAAATTCCCAAGAAGTCTAATAACACTTTTTCTTTTCTCAAAGTAACTTTAAATATCACAAACTTAATCATTAATTATAAATTCATAGCCACGGTTTGGCATTTGAAAATCTCCCTGAATTTTCGTTCAACGAAAACTTAGCCGCCGAGTTACGAGGTCGGCTGAAGCGACATGTTCGCCAAGAATCTTGTTCCGTATCTACCCAATCAGGTAGAGGGGAATTCGTCGCTTTAGCATAGAGTGTTTCCGGCGCAATATCTACTTCATCCCCCCATGTCAGCACTCCAGTTCATCATTAATTCTAAAATTTTTGAAAAATTCCATATCGTTAAATTTTTCAAATACACCTCCTTCACTCAAATATTTTGAAAAGTCGACAATACCAGAGGCACCGTCTTCAAATGTTACTTCAATTCTATATCCGCCCCTGTAATTCGCTAGACTACATCCCTAAGCATGATTTCTCCTCTCTTATTTCAATGGTTCAATTTTATTAGGTTTACTGTTTTTGGCTAATTCCCAATTTTGCAAAAGCTCATTCTTGTGTTGGGCGGCCCATTCAATTACAAGCACCGAACGCACGGGGTGAAAGATGACCTTCCAGACTCCGAAATGATTCTATTTCTATTGCCACTTTCTCCCCGGGCATATCGTGCATGAAAATGCGGCGGGTTGTGATCATCAAAAAACATAGCAATGATTATACCATAAAATCTGCTTATTTCGGGCATGAGTTACTCCAATAGGTTTCCTTTGGCTCGGACCTTTAAACGGCGAACGTTCTGCGTAACCGGACCGGCAAAACTACTTGACCGCCGCAAATGCTAAGTTTAATGGTGACTGCTAAAAAGATGAAAATGGCACCGTTTTCCCGATCCGTGTCC
>CAVVEP010000033.1:0-34551 GCA_963747015.1 uncultured delta proteobacterium | reverse complement strand
AATAAAGAAAGTGTTGAGGAGGTGTTCAAGATGGCAGTATCAACAGAGTACGAAAAACTGATTATTCCCAAGGTCGCCGAGGAAGAGCCCGAGGTGATTCTTCGCGCCCAGGACAAACTGGCCGAATTAGCCATCGCCATGTACCAGGCACTGGCAGCTTCCCATCAAGCCGAGGAGCCGCCATCCACATGCACAAGGAATCCAAAGCTTTCAGCCTGGAAAGGCGCGAAGAAACTGCCCGATTATTGGTCGTTATTTATTTATATTCAGGACTAGGTCCTCATCTCTTTCGCACCAGCATCAACCCATCACCGATGGGCATCATGCTCATATCGACACGGTCATCGGCATGAATCTTCTCGTTGAGGGCCCGGATGGCGGTGGTCTCTGTGTCGGAGATCTCCGGATTTGCTACACGGCCACCCCAAAAGACGTTGTCAATGGCCATGAGTCCACCGGAGCGGAGCAGTTTCAAACAGCGTTCATAATAGCCATCATAGTTTTCTTTGTCCGCGTCGATGAAAACAAAGTCATAGGCACCCCATTCCTCTTTGCTGTTCAGAGAGGCTGTCCAGCGTTTCGATAGCGGGCGCCAGATGGAGATGGATTTTTGAGGCAACGCCGGCTTCTTCCCAATAACGGCGGGCACGGATGTCCACGTCTCACTTACATCGCAGGCGATCATCTCCCCCTGCGGCGGTATGGCCATGGCCACGCAAAGAGAACTGTATCCCGTGTAAACGCCGACCTCAATAGCCCGTTCCACTCCGATGAGCTTGACCAGCAGCGACATGAATTGTCCCTGCTCCGGTGAGATCTGCATCATGTGCATGGGGTCATGGGATGTTTCTTCCCGAAGCCGGAGAGAATGTGTGGTTCCCGAAACGATACCGCTTTCATATAGGCGTAGAGTGAATCAGATAAAAACAGGGTTTCACTGGACATGCCTTGCTCCTTCTTCAAGAAAAGGTTCTTTACATTGGGTGTCATTGACCTAAACCAGATTTTCCTTCGGGGGGCTTGCGCTTTATTGATTTTCTTCGTTGAATGCCCGGAAGCAAATAGAGAAGGGGCTGTATTTTTTACCCAAACAGGCTGTAAATGCAATTTGGTGATCAGGATAAGATGGAAAGCGATTTTTTCGGGATCGAAAAGACCGGAAAGAGCCCCATCCAGATTGAGCTCGAATGGTTCGAAAAGCACTATCGTGGCGACATCCCCCAACTTACGGTGAGGGCTGTCCTCATGGGAGCGGTGCTTGGTGTGGTCATGAGCCTCTCCAATCTCTACATTGGTCTCATAACGGGATGGGGCCTTGGTGTCGCCATCACCGCCTGCATCCTGTCTTTTTCCATCGGGACGGCCTTTGAGAAGACTGGTTTACTCAAATCGAATCTCAGCATCCTGGAAAACAATTGTATGCAGTCTACGGCCAGCGCCGCCGGCTATTCCACCGGAAGCACCATCGTGGGTTCCATCTCGGCCCTGCTGATGATCCGCGGGGAGCATTTGCCCTTTTTGACCCTGCTCCTTTGGGTTGTTTTCCTGGGAATCCTTGGCGTGATGATGGCCGTTCCCATGAAGCGGCAGATGATCAACGTGGAGCAGCTTCGATTTCCAAGCGGGGTGGCCGCGGCTCAGACCCTGCGTTCCCTCTATGCATCCGGTGTGGAAGCAAACAGAAAGGCCAGAAGCCTTGTAATCGCGGCGATCGTGGGGGCGCTGGGATCCTTTGCCCGCAGCAATCCCTTCAGTTGGTACCCGGGGATGCTGAGAATTCCTCCGATGCTGGAATTCCCCGGCGCCATCGCGGGGAAAAGGCTGGCGCAGTGGACGATCTCCTGGGATATGAGCCTTCTTCTTGTGGCCGCCGGCGCCATCATCGGTATTCGAGTGGCCTGGAGCATGCTATTGGGTGGTCTTTTGAATTATATGTACCTTGCCCCCATGATGTACGAAAAAGGCGTCATCAGAGAGTTAGGCTACCGGGGAATTGTGGCCTGGAGCCTGTGGGGTGGCACGGCCACCATTCTCACCTCCGGCCTGATGACGTTCGCCTTTCAATGGCGTACGATCGGCCGCGCCTTTTCGGGATTGATGGGGATTTTGGTTCCCCGCAAGCCGGAAGAGCATACCCTTGCTGATCTTGAAAAGATTGAAGTCCCGGGCAGCTGGTTCCTTTCAGGCATGGCGCTGGCGACCGCGGGGGTCGTTTCCATACAAGTGATAAGTTTTCTCGATCCACTGGTGGATGGGGGTGATTTCCGTGATCATGACATTTTTTCTGGCGGTAGTAGCCTGTCGCGCCACGGGTGAGACGGACATCACCCCCATCGGGGCTATGGGAAAGATTACTCAGCTCTTCTACGGCGTGGTGGACCCGGCCAACGTCACCACGAACCTCATGACGGCAGGGGTTACCGCGGGGGCCGCTTCCTCCTCGGCCGACCTTCTAACGGACCTCAAATCGGGCTACTTGCTGGGAGCCAATCCTAGAAAGCAGTTTTTAGCCCAGTTTCTGGGTATCTTTGCGGGGGCTCTGGTGGTCGTTCCCGCGTTTTACATCATCGTTCCGTCTGCAAACATTCTTGGAAGCGACCGGTTCCCTGCGCCTGCCGCACAGGTATGGAAGGGCGTGGCGGAACTCCTGGTGCACGGTCTTTCGAGTCTCCACCCGACTGAGCGATGGGCTTTGGTCATCGGCGGTATCGCAGGGATACTCATTGTCCTGCTCGAAGGCTGCCGGAGAAGGCACGCCCTTTCATCCCCTCTCCCATGGGGTTGGGGTTGGCCTTTGTCATCCCGTTCTGGAACATCCTGTCCATGTTCACCGGCGCATTGGCGGCCTGGATCATCTCTAAAGGGACGACCCCCTGCCGAGCCAATACACCATTCCGGTGGCCTCGGGCGTGATCGCAGGAGAGAGTCTCATGGGAGTGTTCACGGCGCTCAGTAGTGGAGTATAGAACCAAAAGCGGAAATTCTACCATCAACGTCGAAATAAATACAGGAACGCACCCATTTTCTTTCCCGTTTCAGTTGTTTACTCGGAAGACTTTCGCCACCCCCATCCATGAAAATGAGGCGGACCTCCATGCATGCGTTGCCAGGCGGAGCTTGGGAACAATCTGTGACCATGTGACTTACGTTTCAGTGTATTTACCGTGTTTTCCATCGTTAAAAAGTATTATCCGTGGTAAAATATTCAAGGAGAGATTAGATATGAATTCCATCAATGCTGAAAATTGCTGAGTCTCGCGCGCAACTTTATGGAGTCACGGATACTTCTTACCGGGGCCGAGATGGATCTTTTCACGTTTCTCACCCCGGCGCCGCTGTCCGTTCGGGAAATCGCCGAAAAAAAGAAGGCCGATTCAAGGGGTTTGACTATCCTCCTGGACGCGCCTTGCCGCCATGAATTTGCTGGTAAAGGAGGGGGAAAAATACCAATGTCCCCGCCTCGGTCTCCCGATTTCTTTCCAGGGACGCTCCGGAATCGGTGCTGCCCATGGTTCTTCACATGGCCCATTTGTGGGGACGATGGTCTAATCTCACGAAGGTCGTTCGAGGTTTGGATGTCCCGAACGGAACCCATTTCTTCCAGTCCGGCCAAGGATGAGGATGAGCTGCGCGCTTTTATCGGAGCCATGAACGTGGTGGCCAAACCTCTTGCTCCGCGAGTTGTTTCCGCAATCGGGCCTGGTTCGAGCAGGGCGCTCCTTGATGTGGGCGGAGCAATGGGGACCTATACCCTGGCCTTCCTGGAGGCGGCGCCCGGGATGAGGGCCACTATCTTCGACAGGCCCGATGTCATCGAGTTGGCGCGAAAACACCTTGGCGATGCCGGGATGCTGGGACGCGTTCGTCTCGCTTCCGGAGATTTTTACGCGGACGAACTGCCTGGCGGTCACGACCTGGCCCTCCTCTCCGCTATTATCCATCAGAACGGTCCCGACCAGAATGTGGCGCTTTTCTCCAGGGTGTTCCGTGCCCTGATTCCCGGCGGCCGGATCGTTATCCGCGATCATGTTATGACGCCCGACCGCACCAGACCCAAGGACGGCGCCGTCTTCGCCGTTAATATGCTCCTGGTTACGCCCGCCGGGGGGACCTACACCTATGACCAAATTCGAGAGGCGCTTTTAAAGGCCGGATTCGAGCGCATAAACCTCCTTCAAGAAGGAGATCATATGGACGGCCTTGTGGAAGCATTCAAGCCCTGATGGGTGTTAGGGCCTGTTTGAAAATTATCCCTGCCGCGGGCGGCTGTGGATGGGACAACCTCTTGTGGAATGGGCTGCCGGGCATATCCACGCATAACCAACTTATGAAACTAAACGAAACCAGTCCTGTTTCCGGCGGCGCCGGCCACACCATCCGGGTCTGCCGAAAGCATTGCATCCCCGTGCCGGATCAAAAGACCTGGCTGGGCTGGGATATGCATTTTTCTTAAAAAAGTTTCGAGTTTGTGATCGGATATATCAAATTCGTATGATATAGTGGCATCATTTTAGGCAATAACCAATGGGAGGAGGCGTTTGGATTGAGAGGTCCTGAATACTTGAAATTGAAAGAAAACGAAGAGGCGGCCATAAGAGAAGCGACGCGAATTCTTAAAGAACGGTTTTCCGTCAAAGAGGTTATCCTTTTCGGTTCAAAGGCGAGAGGTGACGGCGACCAGGAATCCGATATTGATTTGCTCCTGCTGACCGCGAAACCGCTTCACTGGAAGGAAAGACACGAGATCGTAGATGCGCTCTTTGAAGTGGAGATAAAGCATGATGTCGTGATCAGCATTATCGTCAATACGTTTCATGACTGGAATGAAGGGATCTGTACCGTTCTCCCGATCCATGAAGAAATCAGCAGGGAGGGGGTGGCGATGCGATGACGGAAACAGGCTCCTTCCAATCGGAACACAGATCCATGCTTGTAAACTACTGGATGGAGAAGGCGCATGAATCACTCTTGGCCGGTGGCAGCGAATACCAATCCGGAAGGCTTACAATCGCCGTTAGGAATCTCTATTATGCCTGTTTTTATGCGCTGTCTGCTCTATTATTGAAGCAAGGCCGTTCTTTCAAGAAACATACCGGAGTCAAGGCAGCGCTGCATAAGGATCTTGTCAAAGAAGGCATAATAGAACCGGAATGGGGCAGGTTCTACAACAAGATCTTTGACAGTCGGCATGAAGGCGATTATCAGCCTCTGCGGGTATTTCAGGCAGAGGAGGTCAACCTCTACCTTGAACAGTGCACCGGTTTTATCGCCCGAATCGAAACGCTTCTGGGGAAGAGAGGATTTATCACTCCCGGAACAGTAACATGAAGCATGCCACTGGCCCACCTCCTCCGGGGCACCCTCAAGGTCGTAGGTTCCGCCGCTCTCAATCCGCAACCTGCCGCCTTCGGCATATTCTACGTAAACGAAACCAGTCCCTTTCCGGCGGAGCCGGCCACACCATCCGGGTCTGCCGAAAGCATTGCATCCCCGTGCCGGATCAAAAGACCTGGATGGGCCGGGATTTTTCATGAGAAGGAGACGGCTTATACCATCTTCATCAGATCGGATAGATAAATGAAGAGATGGAATTTGAATAATTATTTAAAATTGACTTGCGATATGTCTTGTTGTAAAAAATTGATCAAATTAGCTTACACGGCTTTTCTTTCAACCCTCAAAGGGTGAAGGAGATCAAGATGGCCCAACGAAAAAAACAACCCCGCTTCCAATAACAGGAGGAAGACGGGGTTTCTTTTTTTCGGGTCGGGAACGACGCGTCTTGCAGTTGTATCGCATGCGGAAGGGCGGCATGCAATTCAGGAATGCATGGCGCTTAATAAAATGAATTTTCATATAGATCTTCAAGTTATAGAAACAAGAAAGGAGAGCATTAAATGACGAAAACGGAACTGGTTGGACAAATGGCTAAAGATGCAGGTATTACCAAAGCCGCTGCCAATGCGGTGCTGAATTCATTTATCGACAGCATCACGAAAGAGCTGAAGAAGAAGGACGGAAAGGTCACGCTGGTTGGGTTCGGCACATTTACGAAAGTCCGCCGGAAAGCCCGGAAGGGGCGGAATCCCGGCACCGGCGAGGTGATCAAGATCAAGGCATCCAACGCCGTTAAGTTTAAAGCAGGGAAGAAATTGAAAGGGGCGGTTTGAAATTTGTCGGGAAGGTGGATCTTTGGTATGTCCGGTCTGGGCATTCTGGCCGCGGTCGGGCCCACTCCTGCCTTGTTGGGATATGTAAGGCTTATCACAGGTTTTTGATGGTCGCGAATTCTTGTGAGACTCTCAGTATATCCCAGCATTCCCAAGACTTGAAATATCATCGAATATAACCAAAACATTCCAAAAAATTCGCCGTTGCTTAGGAAACGGTCCGATCATTTAGATCCTGATCTATACTTGCCCTTTATTCAGCCGACGACTTCCCTCTTCTTTGCTGCACGGCAAGATCCGGAGCAAGATGTTCTTCATGATATTCTGTCGTTCCGATCCACTTTCCATGGAATTCAGGGAGAACTCGCGACATCATAGATAGCAGCTTGGTTCGTTGCGTTCGAGTTATTGCATCAC
The DNA here is from genome assembly GCA_963747015.1 of uncultured delta proteobacterium. Classification (GTDB taxonomy): domain Bacteria; phylum Desulfobacterota; class DSM-4660; order Desulfatiglandales; family Desulfatiglandaceae; genus DUZB01. The sequence goes on along the minus strand of CAVVEP010000033.1, from coordinate 27,964 downwards.
TCTTGCTTTATGGCCACCATTGCCCTTTCTGTGCATGGAACCCGCTTTTAATGTTTACTCTGGGGGCCTTGAAGGTAACGTTGGCGCCGCTCTGAATCGTCACATTTTCGCCGATCGTAATCAAGTCGGTAGCGGTGCATAGGCACGGGTTTCTGAACGAATTTTACGTTTTCAAGCGTAAGGGTTTTCCCAGACCTTGAACACTGAGAGCATGGGGGCAGAGCACAATCAATTGGTGCAACAAGCCACTATCTCATAATCGACATTGCCCTAAACCGCGTCACCAATGCCAGGCCCAACTCCATCCCGGACCCGAAGCATCGCCCCACCAATTATTTATAGCATTTAATGTGATTGAGCTTGAGGTATTATTTATTCCGAAGATCGAATTCCCGAAGATATTATTATAGGTAATATTTGGTGTTCCCAGTAGAAGCTGAGCTATAAATTCCAAATTCATTTTCTATAATATCACAACATGAGATCTCTGGAGAACTCGAGCCAGTAATATATATTCCCTCATCCGATAAAATGAGAAGATGGTCTCCCTTGAGGAAGTACCTCATTTGTGTTATTCGTTATATCAGCAAAATAAACGCAAACACAAAGGAAAGGAGACCGCAATGGACGATACCATTTATGACCATTACATAGCAATAGATTGGTCCATCAAAAATATGGCCATTGCTCGGATGACAAAGAAATCGAATATAATAAAGGCTAATTGATGTGCCATCGGATATTGAAGACCTGCAGGCATATTTGAAAAACCTTAAGGGAAGTAAAATTCTGGCAATAGAAGAAACGACCACATCGCAATGGCTATATGCTGAGTTTAAAGAAATATGTGGACCGGATATTGATCTGTGATCCCCATCGAAACAAGCTACTGAATGAGGGACCCAAAACCGACAAAATAGATGCCAGTAAGTTGGTGCAACTCTTAAAGGCGGGCCTTATGAAAGAAGTCTACCACTCTGCTGATAAATTTTTATATCTGCGAAGAGTTGTTAGTGGTTACGAGGATCTGGTCAACTCAGGTGTCCGATTAAAGAATCAGCGGTATGCTCTGCTGAGAGCTTGTGGCAAAAGCGGTAAAGAGAAAGTTGGAAATCCTATAGCCTCCCGGGGAGAGCAATTTGTACTCGATTGTTTGGACAGACAAATTGAAGCATACGAAACTGAGAAGAAATGCTACGAAAAAGAATTTGAGAGGCTGGCTCGAAAATACAGTGAGATCAAACATCAAAAAAGCCTCCCTGGTATCGGGACTATCAATGCAGTAAAAATTGTTGCACGTGTTGTAAGTCCTCGTAGATTTCCTGATAAGGTTCATCACTCCAGTTACGCTGGGCTAATCAAGTTGGAAAAGACAAGTGGAGGAAGAAGTTACGGTAAAAGAAACCCTCGGTACTCAAGACAGCTAAAAAGTGTTTATAAATCAGGAGTCTTAGCGGCCATAGCAGGGAACAATCCAATCCATGAATACTATGAACATTTGATTCAAGAAAAGGGCTATCCAGAGCACAATGCAAGACAACAAGCATGCCGACGACTGGCGACCTTAAGCTTGGGAGTTTTCAAGAGTGGGAAGAAATATCAACCTTTCATGCGTATTCCGCTCCATTCCGGACACCCATTCCAATTCATTCCGGACACCCATTCCGATTCATTCCGGACAGTGATTCCAATTCATTCCGGACACCCATTCCGATTCATTCCGGACACTGATTCCGATTGAATCCGGACAGTGCATTTTGAGTGTTTCAAGCATCCAATTTTGGGCGCTTACAATGCTTCTGGATCGGGCAGTTTAGAGACGCTGGATAATTGTAAATTCAGCCAGTATTCTCCTCTGAAAAAATAAGGGGGAGAGCAAAAATGGCTAGAAGGAGATTATCCATGCGAAAAATCAAAGAAGTTTTACGGCTCAAATTTATAAATGGCAGTTCCATACGGCAGATAAGCAAGAGTTGCGATATCGGCCGAACAACAGTATCGGAGTACATCGGACGGGCTGAAAGTGCAGGTTTGACATGGCCGCTCCCTGCGGATCTGGATGACCGGGCCATTGAAGATCTTCTTTACCCACCCGTTAATAATGGGACCTCTACGAAACGTTCCATGCCTTCGATGGACTATTTGTACCATGAGCTGAAGAGGAAAAGTGTTACGCTGAACCTGCTTTGGTACGAATATAAACAGGCAAATCCGGACGGTTATCAGTATAGCCGTTTTTGTGAACTTTATCGGGGATGGGTGAAGAAATTAGATGTTTGTCTCCGGCAGGAACACCTGGCCGGCGAAAAACTGTTCATTGATTATGCTGGCCAAACAGTTCCGATAATCAACCGGGCAACAGGTGAAATTACTCAGGCCGAGATTTTTCTGGCTGTTCTGGGCGCCAGCAACTATACCTACGCAGAAGCGACGCCATCCCAGGAATTGCCTTTCTGGATTAAATCCCACGTTCGTGCCTTTGAGTTTTTTGGCGGCGTTGCTCAAATCCTCGTACCCGACAACCTCAAGTCCGGCGTCACCCATCCTTGCAGGTATGAACCCGATATCAATCCAACCTATCAGGATTTGGCGGAGCATTACGGAACCGCTGTGATCCCTGCAAGGTCCAGAAAACCCAAAGACAAGGCGAAGGCGGAAGGGGGAGTTCTGATCGTTGAGCGTTGGATATTGGCCGCCCTTAGAAACCACACCTTCTTCAGCATAGCTGAACTCAACAAGGAAATTTCACAAAGATTGTCTGAGCTGAATAATCGGAAATTCCAAAAGCTTGATACTACACGCAGAACCTTGTTTTTAACAGTGGATCGACCTGCCCTTCAACCGATTCCCGCCACCGCGTATGAATATGCCGAATGGAAGAGGGCCAGGGTGAATATCGACTATCATATTGAAATTTTCCGTCATTACTACAGTGTTCCTTATCAGTTAGCGAGGGAACAGGTCGATGTCAAGGTGACAGACAGCACGGTCGAAGTGTTGTTTAAAAATCGGCGCGTCGCCAGCCATGTTAGAAGTTTTAAGGAAGGCGGATTCACCACTTTGTGGGAGCACATGCCGAAATCTCATCAAAAGCATCTTGAGTGGACCCCTTCCAGGATTATCAATTGGGCCGGAAAAAATGGTCCCGGGACGCAGAGACTTATCTCCCATATCCTGGAGAGCAAACCCCACCCGGAACAAGGGTTTCGATCTTGTCTTGGCATCATGAGATTGGCAAAAGCCTATTCTCCTGAACGTCTCGAAGCTGCCTGCGACCGCGCCCTTGTGATCAAAGGCTATTCATATAAAAATGTAAATTCGATCTTGAAAAACGGACTCGATCAACAACCTTTGCTATTTGAACAAGATGACGTTTCCAACACGATAGACCATCCCAATATAAGGGGGAAACAATATTACACTGAAAAGGAGGCATGCCATGCTTAACCAGCAAACCCTGGAAAAACTCTATACCATGAAACTTTATGCTATGGCGGATGCCTTTAAAGAACAGCTCCAACAGCCGGATATGAACGAACTTGCATTTGAAGAACGGTTCGCATTTCTTGTAGACCGGCTCTGGACGTGGAAAGAAGACCGCCGAATGAATAGCCTGCTTAAAAACGCAAAACTGAAAATCAATGGTTGCGTCGAAGATATCGACTACAAAGCTCCCAGGGGCATCGACAAATCCGTGATCCTTCGCCTTGCCAACTGCGATTGGATCAGAAACGCTCAGAACATTATTATTACGGGTCCTACCGGGGTGGGGAAAACGTATCTGGCCTGCGCCTTGGCAAATAGAGCCTGTCGCATGGGCTTTTCAGCATTCTACATCAGGATGCCCAAGCTCTTTCAGGAACTGGCGACGGCCAGAGCGGACGGCAGCTACCCTAAAATCATGAAAAAACTGGCCAAGGCAAAAGTCCTCATCCTTGATGATTTAGGTCTTACACCCATGACTGCTCCTGAAAGAAGGGAGCTGTTGGAAGTGGTTGAGGACAGACACTCCTTTTGGTCCACGATTGTCGCTACCCAGTTGCCCATAGAAAACTGGCACGACAATATCCGCGACCCAACCATCGCCGATGCGATCCTTGATCGCCTCATACACAACGCACACAAAATCAATCTTGAAGGAGATTCCATGAGAAAGCTCCTTTCAACCAATGCGCGAAAGGAAAAAAATGATATCCAAACAACAGATTGAGGTGGAAAAAAAGCAACCTTGTTCGCAATCTGGTTGTGCTAACCGAAAATTGACCATTTTATTCGGGGTTAAAGTGGCGGCGCTGCACCATAAACGACCATCCGAGAAATCGGGTTTGTTTTAATCCCATCTTCAGATCATGAATATAGTCGTGCATTCTGAATAGCGTAACACGTTAATCATACAGTTTGCATGCTTTGGAGGTGAAAATGCGAGGCGGAAGACGTACGGGAGCCGGCAGAAAAAAGAAACCAGATCATTTGAGACGTGAACTGGTGACCATTCGATTGCCGCAGTGGATGATATCACAACTTAAAAACAGAGGTGAAATTGGGTACTTGATTGAGAATCAATTGGCAAAAAAGGATTTCTTGGACTTGCCGGATGACTATCAAATCGGTAGTTGAAATCGGCATTTGAATAACACGAAGGGGGTGATGTAATTTCCAGGTGGATGGAATCTGTATATGCAACGAATCGTTGTCTTAAATCACCAATGGTGACAATTATGAATCAAGAATATTGACCCTCGGGATGGTACTTGGTAATACTTCTTGAGTAGGCGCCAAGTTGTCAGTAGAATAAAAAACAGCGTATATCATATTTACAGATTTTCCAGCGTCGCTTCGCTCCGATTTGGGGGTGTCCGCTTTGCTCTGGAATGGGTGTCCGCTTTGGTTTGGAACAGGTGTCCGCTTTCGATTGGAATGGGTGTCCGGAATGGGCTGGAATGGGTGTCCGGATTCGCCGGAATACGCAGCCTATTTAAAGATGTTCAAATGGAAGAGACCTTATCCCCCGGAAAAACAGCATATGAGAAAAGACTTTCTTATGATGCAGTCATATACCGAAAACTCGATGGTGGCGGAGATGGCGGAATTTTTCTTGTAACGCCAATATCAAAGAAAGAGTCTCTCCTCTTTGTTAAAAACGCCATTCCCTTTAATGAAGCAGGATATAGCTTTTTGCTTAAAAAAAATAGAAAAGGATATGGAACAGCAGAAACTCATCGCATCTGTTAGCGACGACAAAACTTCGAATGCGGAATTGAGGAAGGCGATGGAAACCGAACGCCCTATGACTGTAAAAAAGAAAAGCGAGCCAAAGAACTATGCTTCAGACATGGGAGGAGATGATCAGTTCGTAATGCAAAAACCAGCAGGACAGCATGTGGGATTTAATCCATTTTCTTATCCTGGAATGTATAGCTTAGAATTAGGGCAGAATCAGACAGTAGCTGTACTCGATTTCCCAGATAAAAGAGAAGATTCTAAACAAGGCAACACACATATAGGAACAATTTATGGCGCTGTTTACCATAATCCGCTTTATGAAATTAACAGTGCTCAACCTGTAAATGATGATATCATGGATGCCTTTGAAACGTTATTCATGGCCAATGGCTTCACAGTGAACAAATATGCAGGTAATTCCAAAAATACAAAAGGTGAAAGGTTTCTTGGTAAGAGGGCAAGTAAATAAACTATGGGTTGGGTGTTTCACAGTGCAGAGGCTACAGTTGATATTGACGTGGAAATAGTCGATACAAAAGAGAATGAAGTCATATGGTCCGGAAAAGTTGAATTTCAACAGACTGTAAACCCGGAACAATTACGCTTGTTGCTTTCCTCAACAAGACACTAGGCGAGGCCTTTAATAAATCATGGAATACTCAAGGGATGAAATCAGTCTTTGAGCGGGTATAGAAGAAAGACTCTTTACAGGCAACTGTACAAAAAATCGAAGCAATTGAACAAATTACTCCTAATGATGCATCAGCCTATTTGAAAGCGGGAATAGAATATTACGATCTTGGAGAATATAAAGAGGCAATAAAAGCTCTAAACAAATCTATAGAAATTAATCCTGATAATGCAAGGTCTTACTACCGCTTAGGGCTTGTATATTTAGCTGATGGAAACAAAGACGCAGCTATCAAGCAGTATGATATCCTGAAAAAACTTGATGAGAATTTCGCAAGGAAGCTGTTTGAAGACATTTATAAGTAAGTCGCGAATTCAAAGATGTTTTTTTTCGTCTGTTGAATTTGAAATTCGGGTGTTGATTCTTCTATGCAAAGAAAACAAATCGGACCATCAACGCGGTTCAAGTGAGACGCGCCATGACTTGCTCCTCACCCGCGCTCAGCCATGCAAAGGAAACTAAATGATCCCTCCCAGAGTCTTTATCTCGTACTCACATGATTCAGCAGAACACAAACAATGGGTACTAGCATTTGCCACCACTCTAAGAGATAGAGGCGTTGATGCTATCCTAGACCAATGGGATTTGAAGCCAGGAGATGATCTCCCTCAGTTTATGGAACAAAACCTAGAAGAAGCTGAATATGCAATAATGATTTGCACCAAAAGGTATGTTGAAAAAGCTAATGCTGGGGAGGGAGGTGTTGGTTACTGAAAAAATGATAATGACGTCAAATTCATTGACTAAAATTTCGGAAAGCAATGTCATCCCTGTTGTAAGAGAAAACAGTAGAAATCCTGTACCAACATTCCTCAAGACAAAATTATATATAGACTTTTCATCCGACAGTGATATTGAATTCTCATTTGATCAGCTCCTAAGGACAATACTCAATGCTCCTTTATACAAAAAACCTGACATTGGAAAAAATCCCTTTAAATCTATAGAAAAGGCAACATTAAAGAAGACCTCAGATGGTGTAAGGGAAGTAATGAGACACATTGTAAATGTATTTAACCAATCAAGATCAAAAGAAGTTACTTTAGGAAGCATTTTTTATAACTTACCTATGCATAGATTGAAATTTGACAAATATTATGAAGAGGCAGAAGAGTTAGGCTATCTATATGAAGATACAATTTACATCGTAATCACAGAAGAAGGTCGTGAGTATGCTATTGAAAATGGACTATTATGAGCATAATCGGGTAGCCAGGGGGTCTTCTCCCTGCGTCCCGACACGATCAATCAAAGTAGGACGCGGTTAGAGTGAGACACGTCATGACGTGCTCTTCAAGTGCCCTGTTGTTCGCTAAGAGATAGAAGTCATGTCTGATTTAACCAATGCAGAAAAGCGAAAGCTTGAACGGGCATTTAGCATGGCAAGTGGCTATGTATTGAATTTCTCTAATCGAACTTTTGAAGAGTTCATTTTAGATAGCGTAGGAATAGAGATATACGACGAAAAGTATAATTGTATGTGATAGTAAGAATTCGAACAAAGTTGATTGAAAATGGGTAACACTTTCTCCGCCAAACAAAAAAAAGAGGAGGAAGTGTTATGGGAACAAGGACTTTCAGCCAACAACAAAAATTGAAAATCCTGGAGGGCTCCGGAAATCTGGGCATAAAAGAAGCAGCCAAAGTTGCCGGAGTCCATTACACAACGATTTATGACTGGCGACGTCAATTACAAACGCTCGGACAGGAAGCGTTCCTGGCCTATCGCACGAAGTATCCCGGCCGGGGAGTTAAAGAGATTGATGCCGGCCAGGAAACAGCCATTTTAGACACCTGGAAGAATCGCCCTGGTTTTGGTCCCGGGCAGGTTCGCAATCAACTTCGCCGCCAGGGAATTACCATTTCCATCCGCACCGTTCGTGCGGTGATGCAGGCTAATGGATACAAAGCTCGCAAGGGCCGGAAGTCAGCTGAAAGCCCCCAGCGCTTTGAGGCCGGTGGTCCCCTGGAATTGGTTCAGATGGACATTCTTGAGTTTTTCATCAATAAACTCAAGGTGTATCTGATCCTGATGTTGGACGATTTTTCCCGTTTCATCTGCGGCTTTGAGTTGCTTGGTGAGACCAGCGCCGATGCAGTCATCGGATTGGTCCAAACAGCCATCGATCGCTACGGTAAGATGCAGGAAATTCTCACCGATCGGGGTTTTGTCTTTTATTCCTGGCGAGGCATTAATCGCTTCGAGCGTTATCTGGAAAACGAACGTATCGATCATACCCATGCCCGGCCGCATCATCCTCAAACCCTGGGCAAAGTGGAAGCCTGCAACCGCCGTATTAAATCGGAGTTATTGAACCAGCACCATTTTGCCACGGTAAATGAAGCGCGAAGTGCCGTTGAACAGTGGGTGGAGCATTACAATTACCAGCGTTGCCATCAAGGCATCGGGGGGCTGTTGACCCCGGCTGAACGGTTCCATGGTCAAGCACAACAAGTACTCAATGCCATTGCGGACGGCATGGACATGACAGCCAAAAACAGTTTTACATCTTCCGGGCTTGAACGTAGTATCTTCAATGTGGTTTTTAACTCTTCAGGTCAAATCACCTTCTACGTTTTGGGACAACCGATCCACCTTATATATAAAGGAGATGCCCATGTCGACTAACCTGTCTCCCGAGGAGGTCGCTGCCGTAATCCGTGCCAGGCAATTGCTCAGAGAAAAAGGACTGCCCGTGGATGCCGATGTCAAGACTGTTTGCGAATTTGCCGGCATATCCCGAAAAACCGGTTATCAATGGGCCAAACAGTACAGTAATGCATCGGAACAGGCGCATGACCGACTGTTCCAAGAACACGAACGTCTCAAAGCTGAGCACGAAGCACTCAAAAAGCGCTTTGAGGATGTAGACTTTGAAAACGAAGGCCGCAAACTGGCTTGGGAAATCCATGGCGTCGATCAGATGCTGGCTGAAAAAAAAAGCACTACAGCCCGCAGGAAAAACAAAAAGCGGTAATCTTTTATCGTCACCGACAGCATTCAGCCCAACAAACCGCCTGGGTGCTCTGCGTTTCAGTGAGCACCCTGGGTGTCTGGGACAGGAGCTTTGACGCGCAATGCAAGCCGCTGGAATTGCCGGATGAACGAGGTCGAAAATCCAAGGTAGAGCTTTCTGCCGTGACGATGCATCATCGAAAAGGCTCAAGGGTTAATTGCACAGGGCAAACGAATCCGTATCAAGCGTTTCACCTCCCGACTGAGTAAAGAAGATGATATTCATCTGAGCGCCAAAACGGTGAGAGAGATCCTGATTGCCAATGATCTGATTGCCGCTCACAGTCGAAAGCGAAGGCCGAAGTTCTACCAGAGTCTGTGCCGGCATATCCCGAACGGCCTTTTAAGTTTTGACGGCAGTGAATTTACCGTTTGGCTCAATGATCAAGCGTTTACGTTCAATGTCGAGCTCGGTGTGGATGTTGCCAGTTTTGCCCATACGGCATTCAGCATTGCCGACACGGAAACCGCCGGTGAGGTAATCAATGTGCTGGAAGCTCATCGGAACCAATGGGGCGTACCGGTTGGTGTCCTTTGTGATCACCGTAGCGGTAATCTCAGCAAGGAGGTGTCAGACTATTTGTTTGCCCACGAAATCGAACATGTTCCGGCAGGTCCATACAACGCCAAAGGCAACGGAACCTGTGAGGGAGCCTTCAGCCAGATGAAAGAAACCCTGGGAACCATTGTGTTGGACATGTCATCCCCGAAAACTCTGGCGCGCAGTGTTTTGAATCTGGTGGTTGGCTTATATATCCGCATGCGCAATCGGCTGTGCAGGCGGGGCTACAAGCAGACGCCTCTGGAGGAGGTGACAATGCCGATCTCCCAAGAGCGTCGCAGACTGGAAAAACAACGCTTGAAAGCGCACAAAAAGGCCAAAGCAACCAACTCCCAGGATCAGTTGAAGCTGGACAGACTCCATTGGGTTATCAAGGATTCCGGATTTGAGCTTGACTCTGCCGCTCTCAAACGTGCTGAGTACAGCATCAAATTCTATGATCTTTCCGCCATTGGACAGACAGAAGCCGCTTTCATCAGGGCCGTCCGAAAAGATGCCGGCCGTAACAACATCGCCTATTTCTTCGGCATTTTGAGAAACATCCAGCAAACGATCGATGATGAAGCCTGGAGACAATACTGCAGCCGTCGCTACAATTACCAAACGATGCTGGAGACGCAACGTGAACAGGAGCATCAGGATGATACCGTAACTGTCGATCATGTCGTTCGCATGTTGGAACAAGCCGTTACCGTCAAATTTCAATTTGTCAAAGAGCTTGCCATCAGAAAGGCCAGTCAATGGGCCTTGGAGCTGATGCAGGGCAAAACTTACATCAGCCCCGTCCGAAACAGAATCTCAGATGCCACTCGGAACTTTAAAAAACCTCACTTTTGATCAAAGGCAATATGCAATGGAACTGTTTGATCAGTTCACTCAACCATCACCAGCAGAGAATGTGTTACCCTGTTGACCAATTTTTGTTCGAATTTTTCTTGATCATAGATAACATCTGTCTTGTGTTACCCTAAAACGCAAAATCCTCTTTTTTGAGGTCAAGAATTTTGAGAATCTGAAACTCCGAGGTCTTTATTGAAATGGACCGCGCGCGCGGCGTCTTCTGGTCGCGCTTTTGGTGTAGATATCGACCACCTCCCAGACCGAGTCCAGTTCCGAAAAAAAGCGAGTTATACACAGCGATAAGCCAGCCTGTTTCAACCGCCTTAACGCCAAAGCTCTCAGGAGTAAGGCTACCGTGCAGTACAAAGCATGTACCCGAATCTTCGAATACGTCCAATGATAAAGGAGCACCAGCTTCCGGGGCTCTACCGGATATTGACGCTGGAAGTGGCCCATTTTCGCGAACTCGGTAATTATTGAGAGAAAACAGCCTCAGCGATTTTTGATGCAATTATAGCGAACGCACTGAAAATTACCGGAATGTCAATGAACAATTTCTTAACTGTGAAAATCTAAACCCGAAAGTTGAGTTAAGACTTACAAACAGTGACTACTCTGCCAAGCATTAAACCAATACCTTTCGGGTTCAACGCAATAACACCCATCGCAGGGGCTGAGGTTTATCCTTTACGTTGCTATAAGACTCCCATTTGGATCAATTTCTGACAAAGCAAGGGCTGTGGAAAACTTGAACCAGTTGGAAAATAACTATTCACATTAAGGACATACTGGTATATCCTCTTGTGAAGAAGCTGACTTATGAAGGAGTAAGACGAACACTTACGAGAGGAGCAAAATATGAGCATATTTTTCAGGAGATTGCCTAAATTTGACTATGTGAAACCCAAGGATGTTTCCGAAGCCCTGGATATTCTGCGGGAAAACAAGGACGGAAGGTTTAAGGTATATGCGGGGGGTACGGATGTGATTCCCAAAATCAAGGGAAGGGCTATTCCGGCGCCCGAAGTGCTGGTGGATATCAAGGGGATTTCGGAATTAAATTACATCTCCCACGATGAAAAGGGCGGTTTGCGGATCGGGGCGCTCGCAAGCATCCATGAAGTGGCCCATGCACCAATTGTTAAAGAGAAATACCCCATGCTGGCCAGTGGCCGCCGCAAGCATCGCCTCCATTCAGGTGCAGAACCGGGGCACCATTGCCGGCAATATCTGCAATGCCGTGCCTTCGGCGGATTCGGCGCCCGGCGCTCCTGTGTCTCGGCGCCAAAGCCCTTTGCGAGGGAAAGCAGGGAGAGCGTACGATTGATCTGGACGAGTTTTTTTCAGGACCGGGCAAAACGGTTCTGGGCGCGGATGAACTGCTCAAAGAGATCCATATCCCTTCCGTGAAGGGAAAGGGTGTGTATATCAAACTTTCTCCCAGGAGCCGTATGGATCTGGCTGTCGTTGGGGTCGCGGTCTTCGCGGATATGGAAGGCGGGATATTCAAGGATATCCGGATTGCTTTGGGCGCTGTGGCGCCAACGCCCATGCGCGCCGAAAGGCGGAAAATAGGCTGATGGGTGAGTCCGTAAACGAAACGTTGATCGGGGAGGCGGCGGCAATGGCCGCCGGTGAAGCAAGGCCTATCGACGATCATCGCGCCTCCGCGGAGTATCGTCGCATGATGGTGGAGGTCCTGGTGAAAAGAGCTATCGGGCAGATTGTGTCCGAACGGGAACATTCATGAGATCATATCCAAATGAAATGGACCTGAAGAGCCTGTCTGAAACGAGAGACCAAGGAGAACAAGACATGGAAATGAAAGCCATCAAATTTGTCTTAAACGGAGAAGAACACGAGTTGTGCGTGCCCCCCTGGCGGACCCTTTTGGAGATGATCAGGGAAGACCTTTAACTTACGGGGGCCAAGGAGGGATGCGGACAGGGGAGTGCGGGTCCTGTACGGTTATTATGGGAGGCCAAGCGTCAACAGCTGCCTGGTTCCGGCGGTCGAGGCGGACGGTCAGGAAATTACTCACCATTGAAGGACTGAAGGAAGGCGATAAGCTGCATCCCATTCAGGACGCCTTTGTGGCATCATGCGGGATGCAGTGCGGCTTTTGCACCCCGGGAATGATCATGTCCGCCAAACTCTGCTCGATCAAAATCCCGATCCCACGCGGGAGGAGATCAAAAAGGGAGTTGCCGGCAATTTCTGCCGTTGCACGGGATACACCAAAATTTTCGAATCCATCGAGGCGGCCGCCCGGGCCATGAAAGGGGGGAGAATACTAAATGGAGAATATTCGGTTATCGGGAAACGATCCCGCGCATAGACGGACTGGAGAAGGTCACGGTGAGGCCAAATACGCCGCCGATTACAATATGCCCGGCATGCTCTGGTGCAAGATTGTCCGTTGCCCCGCATGCTCACGCCAACATCCTGAATATCGACACTTCCATTGCCGAACGGACTTCCGGGGGTGAAAGGGGTGCTTACGGGAAAGGATTTCAAGGGCTGGAAATGGGGCTGGATGCCGAAGACCAGAGAAGAAGAGCCCCTGGCCACGGAAAAGGTTCGCTATCTAGGCGAGGCCGTGGCGGCCGTGGCGGCGATGGACGAAGACACGGCGGAGGAGGCGGCCCAATTTATCCAAGTCGAATATGAAGAACTGCCGGGGGTTTTTGACCCGGAAGAGGCCATGAAGGAAGGCGCACCTCAGATCCACGAGCACGCTGAGAATAACCTGAGCTGGGATTTTCACATGGATTTCGGCGACGTGGAAAAAGGATTTCGGAGGCGGACCTGGTGCATGAAGACCGCTTTGAGACGGGCCGGGTTATTACCGGCTTTCTGGAGCCTCCGGCGTCGGTGGCCATGTAGGATTCCAGCGGGCATTACCATCTGCCCGCCAAACAGAGTCCCTATTTCCTCTATCGCCATCTGGCCGCCTGTTTCAATCTTCCCCTGTCCAAGGTCCGCGTCGATGCAGCCCTTTATCGGCGGAGGCTTCGGCGGCACCAAAAACGATTCACTGGCCGGAGATTTCTGCTCGGTCTGTTTGCCAAACGACCGGAAAACCGGTGAAGTTCGTTTACACCATGGAAGAAGTGCTGATGACCTGCCGGCGACGTCATAATATGATCGTGTTCAACAAGATGGGCATGAAGAAGGACGGGACCATCACGGCCATGCAGAGCCAGGTCATCGCCGACGGCGGCGCCTACACCGCCATCGGTCCTCTGACCATGTATCTGACCGGCTGCATGAGCACTCTGCCCTACAATTTGCCCAACTTTCAAGCATGACGCCTACCGCATCTTCACCAACAACCCGATCAGCGCGGCCATGCGGGGCCACGGCGTGACCCATACCCGTTTCGCAGCCGAGATCCAGATGGAGATGATGGCCGAAGAACTGGGAATCGACTTCGTGGAGGTTCGCTTGAAGAATGCCATCACCGCGCCTCATGAGACAATTAACAGCGTCACCGTGAAATCCTGCGGGCTCAAGGAAGGCATAGAAGACCATAGCCAATAGCCCCTCCTGGAAGAATAGGGAGAAAAACAAGAGAAAGAGCATCAACCATAGCCCACGGCGTGGGCATATCGGGCACTTCCTATCTGGGAGGGGCCCGGCAGCGGGGCCATCAATCCTGCGGCGCGATGGTGCGGCTTTGCGAAGACGGAACGTCAACTATCTGACCGGAGCAACAGATTGCGGCCAGGGCTCGGACACCGTGCTTGTGCAGATGGTGGCGGAGGAACTGGGACTGGGCATGGAGGACATGGAGATCAAGCGGGTGGATACTGCCTGACCCCTTGCGATGCCGGCAGTTACGGAAGTCGTGTCACCGTCTGGCAGGGCGAGGCGGCGCAAAAAGCGGCTCAGGACGTTAAACGCCAGTTGGCTGAGTTCGCTGCGAAGATGGGAGCAGGTTCAGCCCGAAGAAATCCTGTTCAAAAATCGTCAAGTGTTCGTGAAAGGCACCCCGGATAAGTACCTGGGCTTCCGCCAGTTAGCCCAGGCCGCCTGTTACTCGGATCAGGCGCATGGTGATCCTGGGCAGAGGATACTCCCAGTACGGTATTGAAGAATTGGATTTTGACCGCGGATCGGAAACGCGGCACCTCCTACAGCTTCACCGAGCCATTGACCGAGGTGGACGTGGATATGGAAACCGGGTTTTTCAAATGACCGACATGCTGATTGCCCACGACTGCGGCATACCCTTGAATCCCATCAATGTGGAAGCACAGAATCAGGGCGCCGCCATGCAGGGGATGGGGCAGGCCATGTATGAAGAGTTTAAAATGGATCACGGGAAAACCCTCAATCCGACCTTGTCGGACTACAAGATGCCCCTGGCCTCGGACATCCCCGATATCAAGTTGTGGACATCATCACCGAGGATCCGGATGGGCCTTTCGGCGCCAAGGAGGCCTCGGAAGGGGCCATCGTCAGCGTGCCGCCATCCATCTTCACGGCGGTTCACCATGCCACGGGCATCTGGTTCAAGGAGCAGCCCCTGACGCCCGAAAAGATTGTCATGGCCTTGAGGGAAAAGAAGAGGAACGGGTGAGACGCAGGTCCCTGTACTTTTCCCTTTACCATGAAGAACATGAAGAATGATGTATCAATATCGAACAAGAAAATGTCCAATTATGAAGTTTTCCTTTGGAATCATTATTCCTTGTTCGATATTCTGCGGTTCAAAAAATCGTTCTAATGTAGGTGCGATGAAAGGAGCTACCTAATGGAAGTATATCCCTGGTGGACGGATGAACAGAAGGCTTTTCAGGAAGAGATGACGGCCTTTGTGGAAGAAATAATGCCCCGCGACGCAGAAACCCGTTGGACGCGGGAATTTCCCTGGGACATTTTCAGGATTATCGGTGAAAAAGGGTACACCGGCGCAGGTGTTCCCAAGGAATACGGCGGCATGGGGATGGGGGCCACAGGCGCCTGCATTGCTGCCGCAGCTCTGAACCGAACGCCGGGAGTCCGGGCCGGGTTTTTGTGGGAAACATGTTAGGCGGTCTGCGTCAGATCATCGAATTCGGAAATGAAGAGCAGAAAAAACGTTTCCTGCCCCGAATATCCAAAGGGGAGATCGGCGCCATCGTCATCACCGAACCTTTTGCGGGAACCGATGCGGCTGCCCAGGAAACAACGGCCCGTTGGGACGGCGACCATTACGTTTTAAACGGCAAGAAGCGGTATATCGTCTCGGCAGGTGTCGCGGACCGCTACATGGTCTACGCCCGCACCAGCAATGACCCGCAGGACCGGCGCAAATACAAACATTTAACCGCCTTTATCGTTGAAAAAGGGACACCCGGCTTCACCGTTGAAAAGATCAACGAGGTGATCGGTTTTGAAAACATTCAAAACGGCGTCCTGGACTTCCAAGATGTGCGTGTGCCGGTGGCCAATATGTTGGGCCAGGAAGGGCAGGGCTGGTCCGTGATGACCGCGGGGTTGAACTTCGAGCGGACCCTTATTTGCGCCCAGACCGCCGGATGGATGGAAGAACTGCTCAGAAACACGGTGCCTTACTGCCAGCGCCGGGTACAATTCGGGAAACCCACCATCAATTTCGTCAACAACCAGTTCAAGATCGCGGATCTGGTAAGCCGTTTGAAGATCGCGAGGCTGCTGACCTTTTACACCGCCTATTTGTGGGACCTGGGGTGGGATATTACGCTGGAATCCAACATGGCCAAGGTCTATAACGCCGAAGGGGTCATGGCCTCCAGCCTGGATGCCATCCAGGTCATGGGCGGCGACGGACTTACGCCCTTTTACCCCCTTTCGGCCATCATGCACGTGGCCAAGGTGGAAAATATTGCGGGAGGCACCATGGAAGCCTGCCGACTGGTGATTCAGCGAACCGCAATGCGGCAGATGGCCCCTGAGTTCAAACAACCCGTCCGGGTCGTTCATGAGAAGCTGGGGGTTCCCGTGCCCGCGGCAAAGGCCCCCGAAAAAGCAAAAGAGATAGACGCGGATGGTCTTCTGAAGGTGCTGGCCGAAGACTATCGGGTGAACCCGGGGCTGCACATGAATCGGGAGGACATGCTGCTCTATTTCGACGTGACGGATGAAGCTCTGGATGGGGTGCTTCTGTCTCTGGAGAAAGGCGGCTCGGTGCAATTGGTTCGGGATAAGAAGGGGATCGCTCTCGCCAAGGCCACCTATGTGGGTCTGGAGCAGGCCTTTCCGAAGGATCATTACAAATGGTTCCCGGCGTGGGCCACCGAAGACCGGATTTTTTAGGGCTTCGCTATTCATAACTTATGAACGGTGCTGTTGGTCGGAGACCTGCAGCACCGTTTTTCGTTTGTACTGTTAAATCGTTTCATCACTCAATAGACTTGACACTACCTTCAATTGTTGTACAATTGTCATATAAGTGAAATGGGAGAGATCCTTATGGACATTGTTATCGACACTTCCGCATTAATAGCAGTGATTACCGCTGAGCCGGAACGAAAAAAAATCATTGATATTACAGCGGGGAATTCCCTTATTGGCCCTGGATCCATTCCTTGGGAAATAGGCAACGCCTTTTCGGCAATGTTCAAGCGAAATAGGTTGTCGATGGAGGAAGCTCAAAAAGGGCTTTTGATATTCCGTGGCATCCCCATCCGCTATATTGAACCGGATTTTGTTAAAGTGATGCATATATCCAAAGAAATCAACATGTATGCGTATGATGTCTATTTCCTTGATTGCGCGGTCAGACATAAAGCTCCGATCTTGACGCTGGATAAGAAACTTAATGCTGCTGCGAGAAGTCTTACCTCGATACTTTGGAGGTCTGAAATGCAGGTATATTCATATTCGGAGGCCAGACAAAAATTAGCCACGGTTCTTAAGCTGGCGGAAAGCACGGGTAAAGTGATCATCCGGAGAAAAGACGGGCGTACCTTTGCTTTGATTCCGGAAAAAATGGCTTCTTCTCCTCTGGATATCCCTTCAATCAAAGCCGACATTACAACGCACGAAATTGTGGATATTATCAGAGAAGGAAGAGAGAGATAAAATCAGGGATTTCCCAAAAGAGCGCTCGTTCTTCGCGGCGTTCGGGCTGAGATGTTATGGCAGCGACACCAAGTCGAATTGTCAAAACGCCCGGGAGTTTCCCTGAAGTATTTTGAAAGTTATGCCGAAATTCATTGCCGACCTCCATATCCATTCCCGCTTCTCCCGGGCGACTTCACAGGGACCTGGATCCCGAGCATCTCGCCCTTTGGGCGCAGAAAAAGGGAATCAAGGTCGTAGGTACCGGTGATTTTACCCATCCGGGATGGGTATCGGAATTACAGGAAAAGCTCATAGAAGCCGAACCAGGCCTTTTCCGTTTAAAACCGGATCTCGCGGAAGCCATCAAGCCGGAGATTCCCGTTTCCTGCCAGGATTCCCCGAGGTTTATGCTGACCTCTGAAATAAGCTGCATCTACAAGAAAAATGACAAGACCCGGAAGGTGCACCATCTCATCCTCCTGCCTGATTTTGATTCGGTTCTAAAGCTGAACAAAAGGCTGGAACAGATCGGCAACATCCGCTCCGACGGCAGGCCGATCCTGGGGCTGGATTCCAGGAACCTGCTGGAGATCGTTCTGGAAACCAGCGATCAGGCATTTTTTATTCCGGCCCATGTCTGGACGCCCTGGTTTTCTCTTTTCGGCTCTAAATCCGGCTTTGATGATATCAAGGAGTGTTTCGAGGATCTTACACCGCATATCCACGCTTTGGAAACCGGACTCTCTTCCGACCCGCCCATGAACCGGCTATTGTCTCAACTGGATCGATATCTTCTGGTTTCCAATTCCGACGCCCACTCACCGGCCAAACTGGGCCGGGAGAGCAATCTGTTTGAAACAGCGCTTAACTATGACGCCATGATCAGGGCCATGACGACTGGGAAAGGATTTTCAGGCACCATTGAATTCTTTCCCGAAGAAGGGAAATACCACCTGGACGGGCATCGCAAATGCCAGGTCCGGCTTCACCCCGAAGAAACGAAATCCCGAAACGGGATTTGCCCCGTCTGCGGCAAACCCGTGACCGTGGGGGTTTTTCATCGCGTGGACGATTTGGCGGACAGAGATCATCCGAAAATATCAAAGGCCTTTTTCAGCCTGATCCCTTTAACGGAAATCCTGTCGGAAATCCATGGGTGCGGACCGGCCACCAAAAAAGTGACGCATATTTATGAAGAGCTGATCAAGACGCTGGGCCCTGAACTCCCTATCCTGATGGATGCGCCCCTGGAAAAGATAAAGCAGACCGGCGGTGTCCTTCTGTCCAAAGCCATTGATCGAATGAGGAACAACCAGGTGATCCGCCAGGAAGGCTATGACGGTGAATTCGGCGTGATTCGTCTTTTTGATGAGGGTGAAAAAGACGAACTGCTAGGTCAGACGGCATTATTTAAAACAGAACCGAAAAAACAAAACGTATGGTAAAGCGAAAACCCGAAAGAAGAAAGCAACACTTAAAAAAAAAGATCCGGTTCAACAGGCTGTCCTACCCTTCATAGATCCCATCCTTGATCCGCTAAATCCGGAACAGAGAGAAGCCGTCATTCATGGAGAGGGCCATCTCCTTATCGTGGCCGGTCCGGGCACGGGCAAGACCATGACCTTGACGCACCGCATCGCTTATCTCTTGAGATCGGGAACCATCGGCGGTGGAAATATACTGGCCCTTACCTTTACCAATAAGGCCGCCCGCGAGATGAAGGAACGCCTGCTCAGATTGAAAGCCCATGAAAACGGGAAAACGGTTTACGTGTCCACGTTTCACGGCTTCTGCCTGGATGTCTTAAGACGTGACGGCCATTATCTGGATCTACCCGTTCCTTTCTCTCTATGTTCTGAAACAGACACGCTTGTCCTGGCCGAAGAAGCGGTTTTTGATGTAGACCACGGCAAAAAGCAAAGAATTACGGCACGCAGACTTCTCAAGAACCTGGCCGATCTCAAATTACATTCAATTTCAGGTAAGGCATCTGACCCCGCCCTTGACGACCTTCTTCCTGCCTTTACCAACTATCAAAAAAAACTGAGAAACTTGGGCATGCTCGATCTGGACGATCTTGAAGTGGAGACCTTGAGACTGTTCCATCAGCATCCGGATATCCGCCAGAAGTACGCCCGGCAATTTCCCCGTATCTTTGTTGATGAGTACCAGGATACCAATCCGGTCCAGGTGGAATTGCTAAAAAGAATGGTTTACGCCGGAACAAATGATTCTGAAAATACCCGAAAGTCTCGTTCAGAAAGTGCCCCTTGCGTCGATATTTGCGCCATCGGTGATCCGAATCAGGCGATTTACGGTTTTCGCGGGGCGGATATCTCCAATTTTCATGGTTTTGCAAATGACTTTCCGGGTACGACCATTACCCTTACCAAGAATTATCGATCGACGCAGAATATCCTCGATCTTTCCGCTTTGCTCATGAACGAAAAACATCCGCTTCATGGAACTTCCGGTCCCGGCGCCCCGGTCTATGTGGCCCAATGCCGGACACACCTTGAAGAAGCGGAAATGATTATCGAACAGATCGAGAAATTGATTGGCGGAACCACCTATTTCTCCCTTGACACGAAAGGGTGGAATCCCATGAGGATGGGGAAAATATTGGGTTCGGAGATATGGCGGTGCTATTCAGGCTCAATGCCATGGGTGATGCGCTTGAGGAGGCCTTTTTAAGAGCCGGCATCCCTTTTGTCCGTTCAGGGAAAAACCGCTTATCGACCGGTATCCGGCCAATGTGATCTGGCGGCTTCTTCAAACCCTCAACCAGCCTGAAAGTGATTATTACCGAACCTGTTACTTAAACCTCTTAAAGCCAGAAAACGACGGGGACCGGATCATGAACCGGATAGATCGTCAGGCGGCCCTGAATGACATGATCGATCAGGCGGTTGAATTGCACGGATTTGATCTGAATTCGGAAGAGATCAGTCGTATTCTCGACCGGGTCGGAAAAGTCGCGGAAAATTGTAATCATCATCTTCCATCTTTTCTGGACGCCCTCGCCCTTGAGCGTGGGATTGACCACCAGAACCTGATCGGTGACCGGGTTTCACTGATGTCCCTTCACGCGGCCAAGGGTTTGGAGTGGCAGGTTGTTTTTATCATTGGCTGCGAGGATCAGCTTCTGCCCTGCACCCTCTTTGGTGATCGTGATGACGAAGAGGAACGTCGCCTTCTCTATGTGGGTCTCACACGGGCAAAACAAAGGCTTATCCTTTCCCATGCCTCCCGCCGCTCATTGAACGGTCGTCCTCTCGAGATGAAAATTTCCCCTTTTCTTAAGCCGTTTTCATCCAAACAGCTCGTTCCTTTGGAACGATCGAAATGGAAGCGAAAACCCAAAGCCCATGAGCAGCTTTCACTATTTTGATGGATTATCCAATCCTATGAAGCCTGGTGTTGGGTGGGGTCATTTAATGCCTTGGATCATGCGTCTTTTACCCATACGTTTAAACTCTTTCCCTTTTTTCGAGCCTCTATGGAAATACTTTTGTGTAATTCGGGTTCCACACGTACCACAAATTTACCGGAATACGGTTTTTCAGGTTCCTCACCGCGATCAGCGCAAAAAGTGAGATAATCGTCCACCGAATCCTGAAAAGCTTGCTTAAGCTCATTGACTGTCTCGCCTTCAAAGGTAATAACGTCTCTTAAATTAATCACTTCGCCATGAAAAATATTGGCGTCATCCTCGAATTCAACTTTAGCAGAATATCCTTTATATTCCATCATGATGTCACTCCCGATTCGATTAAGAATCTTCGTACGGATTTGACAGACGCTTTGTTCGTTATTCGCTGGGGATGCGGTCGGTGAAAAACAGCACGGACGTCATTGAGTGCAACCCTTACACGAGATCCTTGGCCTTCCGATATTTCAGCGCCAAGTGCCACAAACAAAGCCTCGATATCATTCCATGGAATATCGGGCCGTTCCGGCTTCATGGAATATTTTCGATAGCGTCTGCCGTTGTTTCTTGTTCATGCGTATATAGTATCATGTTTTGATGTCAAGTCAATCCCGTATTGGAAAAGACGGCTATTCATCAACCCAATACGGCGCTTCATTCGCCGGACCCAAGGAAGCAAATGTTTTTAGGAACATCCTTTAAATAATCAAATGCCACACTTTCAATTAGGGTTAAGGAATTGCTTTTTCACTGGGCGGGTGATAGAGTGCACCGAGTCCTCAAACCAGGTGTGTGGCCACCACCCCTACGGAAACATCCATTGAAGCCGGCGCCTGAAAACCCATGGACCGGGATTACCTTGCTGTATGACCCTTACCAAAACGGATTTCATCCGATTATCAGTGAGTGGTTTCTTGAAACCTACGGAACCCCGACGGATGTCCAGGACCAAAGCCTGGCCTGAAATCGCTTCCGGCAAACACCTGTTGATCACCGCCCCCACCGGGAGCGGCAAGACGCTTTCCGCTTTTCTATGGGCGATCCATAAGCTCTTGAGCAATGAATGGCCGCGGGGTCGAACCCGTGTGGTCTATATCTCTCCGCTCAAAGCCCTCAACAATGATGTCCAACGCAATCTGATCAAACCGCTGGCGCAATTGAAAGCCCGGTTTCAGGCCAAGGGGGAACCGTTTCCCGATATTCGGGTTGTGACCAGAAGCGGAGATACCCCCGCGGATGAACGCAGGAGAATGCTTCGCACCCCGCCTGAAATTCTGATCACGACCCCTGAAAGCCTCAACATTCTGGTCAGTTCCAAAGGGAGCCGTCCTATGCTGAACGGGGTGGCCGTGGTGATTCTGGACGAGGTCCATGCGGTGGCGGGCGCAAAAAGAGGGGTCCATCTCATGTCGGCCGTGGAGCGTTTGGTCCCGCTCAGTGGAGAATTTCAGAGGATCGCCCTTTCCGCCACGGTGAAACCCATGGAGCGGATCAGCGAATTTATCGGCGGTTACGAGATGCATGGGGATGTTGTACGAACCGGTCTATCAAAAGCGTCCGGTAACCCTGATCCGGTCGGACATGCAAAAGCAGCTGAGCATCCGGGTCGATTTTCCCGCGAACGCCAGGGACAGAATGGTGGATGATTCCCGGTGGCCGGCACTGATCCAATCCTTCAAGGAGATCATTCGAAGAAATCGATCCACGCTTCTGTTCACCAACAGTCGAAGAATGGCCGAGAAGGTTGCCCGCTTTATCAACGAAGGAGAGCCCGAAGAACTGGCTTATTCCCATCACGGCTCTTTGTCAAAGGAGTTGCGACTGGTGGTGGAACAAAAGCTCAAACATGGCGAACTCAAAGCCATCGTTGCCACCAACTCACTGGAATTGGGCATCGATATCGGCGACCTGGATCAAGTGGTATTGATCCAGACCCCGCCCTCCATATCATCGGCAATCCAGCGCATCGGCCGCTCCGGGCACGGCGTGGGGCAGGAGAGCCAGGGGCTATTGTTTCCCATTCACGGTCGCGATTTTATCAATGCGGCGGTTCTGGCGCCATCCGTTATGAAAAGGGACATGGAAACCATCGAGCCGGTTGACTGTCCCCTGGATGTGCTGGCGCAAATCATTCTGGCCATGACCGGCGTGGAAACATGGAATATCGACGGGCTCTTTGCCTTCCTAAAGACCAATGCATCCTTCCACTCGCTGACGCGAAAACAGTTTGACCTGGTCCTGGAGATGCTGGCCGGAAGATATGCCGGCACCCGGCTTCGGGAGCTGAAACCGCGGATTTCATTGGACCGCATCGACAACACCGTTCAGGCCAAATCCGGTGTTCTGATGCTCGTCTACATGGCGGGCGGCACCATCCCGGATCGGGGGTATTTCAATCTGCGATTGCAGGAAACCAGGGACCAAGATCGGTGAACTGGACGAAGAGTTCGTCTGGGAACGGCACGTGGGCGAAACCTTTGCTTTCGGACCCCAGACCTGGCGTATCCTGAAAATCACCCACAATGACGTGGAAGCGGCGCCGGTGGAGAGCCGGCCGGGCATCATTCCCTTCTGGCGGGCGGAAGCCAGGAACAGGGATTTTCATTTTTCGGAAAAAATCGGGCTGTTTCTGGAGCAGGCCAACGAGCAATTGGAACGGTCGGAAACAGGGTTTCGGGAACATCTGTGCCATGACCGGTACATGGAGCCGGCAGCGGCTACCGAACTCATCGGTTTTTTGAAACTGCAGCGGCAGATGACCGAAACGGACCTCCCCCATCGCTATCACCTGCTGATCGAGCATTTCGATGATCCGCTGAACAAGGCGGACAGCAAGCAGGTGATCCTGCATACGCTGTGGGGCGGAAGGATTAACCGGCCTTTTGCCATGGCCCTTTCCGCTGCCTGGGAGAAGCAGTATGACTACGCCCTGGAGACATTTGCCGATGATGACTGCATCGTGCTCCTGCTGCCCCATGCCTTTGATGTGCATCAAATACTGGACCTGGTGGATGCAAACAATGTGGAGCGCCTGTTGCGGGAGTGCCTGGAGAAAACCGGATTTTTCGGTGCAAGGTTTCGTGAGAATGCCGGCCGGGCATTGCTGCTCCCGAGGGCCGGTTTCAAAAAGCGGATGCCCTTATGGATGAACCGGCTTCGCTCCAAGAAACTGATGGATGCGGTCCTGGATGCCAGGGATTTCCCCATCCTGCTGGAAACCTGGCGAACCTGTCTGCAGGATGAATTTGATCTGGAGCATCTGAAACAGATCCTGGATGAGCTGAATCAGGGGAAGATCAGGATTGGAGAGTGCCGCACCACGCACGCATCGGTGTTTGCAGGCAGTGTGATCTGGCAGCAAACCAACACCCATATGTATGCGGATGACTCGCCTGCGGGCGGCAAGCGCTCCGGCCTGAGCGATGATCTGATCCGGGAAATCATCGGCGCGAAAACGACGGAGCCTCTCTTTTCAGCGGACCTGGTCCTGGAGTTGACCCGGAAACTTAAGCGAACCGCTCCGGGCTATGCCCCTTCCACACCGAGAGACCTGTTGGACTGGGTCAAAGAGAGGGTGTTTCTTATAAGGGATGAATGGAATGAACTGCTCCGGGCCATGGAAAGGGATCATGGCATCGCCGAACCGGATGCGGTCGAAACCATCGACCACAAATTGGCCTGGTTTCGAATCCCTGGCGCCGCTGATGACTGTGTCTGCGCTCTGGAATTGCTGCCGCGGCTCTGTGGCTCTTTTTCCTTTTCGCACCCTCAATATGAAAGCCCGGCGAAGGATTCATCCATAGAGGAAAGAGAAGCGGATGCCTGCAATTTATTGGGGCAGTGGCTCTCGTTTTACGGCCCTGTTTCGGAAAAATGGGTTTTGTCCGTCTTGGGCGGAACCAATGAAGCAGAGCAGGCACTTCTTACCTTGATGGAACTTGAGCGGATCATCAAGGGCAAGTTTACAACGGGCACAACGGAAGATGAGATCTGTGACCGGGAGAATTTTGAGATCCTGTTGAGACTGGCGCGAAGGGCCCGGCAACCGCAAATACCCGTCCGGCCGGCGGATGATCTGCAACTGTTTTTGGCGGCCTTTCAACATGTGACAAAACCGGGAGACTCCATGGAAAGCCTGCAGGATTCACTGGATCAGCTTTTCGGGCTCTGTGAACCTGCCGGCGCCTGGGAGGAGTTTATTCTTCCTGCGCGCATCTCTCCCTATTATCCCTCCTGGCTGGACAGCTTGATGCAATCCAGTGAACTTACGTGGTTTGGCGGCGGCAAGGAGAAACTGGGATTTGCCTTTCATTCGGATCTTGATCTGTTTAAGGCTCAGAAGACCACGGAAAAAGAACCGATCACTGATTGTTTCCCCGATAAAAGAGGGCGATACGGATTTCTGGAGCTTTCCCGCCATTGCGGAGGGGACTCCCGGGAAACCGCCCGGAGATTGTGGGAAGCCGCCTGGAAAGGGCAGGTGAGCAACGATACCTTCGCGGTGGTGCGATCCGGAATACTTTCCGGGTTTATCCCCCGGGAAGTGAATGACGGCAGGTCCCGGAGCAGGCGCGGAGCATTCAACCGGTGGAAGTCCTCACGGCCCCTTGTGGGCAATTGGTACCTCCTGGAGCAGGAGGCCGATGCGGAAGATCCGCTTGCGCAAACGGAAATTCAAAAGGACCGGGTGCGCCAGCTTCTGAGAAGATACGGCATCCTGTTCCGGCCACTGCTGAGCCAGGGAACTGCCGCAGTTCCGGTGGGACAAATTGTTCAGGGTTCTTCGCCTGATGGAGCTTTCCGGTGAAATCACCTCCGGCTGCTTCTTCCAGGGGCTCCCCGGTCCCCAATTCATCTCCTTCGAGGCGCTCCGTTTTCTCAGGAAACCGCCGTCCGATGATGTTGTGTTCTGGATCAATGCCACGGACCCCGCATCGCTTTGCGGCGTAAAGCCCGAGGGACTCACCCGCCCCTTGCCGCCGCGAGTCGTTTCAACCCATCTGGTATTTCACGGGAACAGGCTTGTTCTGGTTTCCAAACGAAACCACAAACGTCTTGAGATCCATGAGCCACCCGATTCCATTCATTTGAGCCGGTATTATCAACTGTTTAAAGATTTGGTGAACAGGGAATTCAATCCGGTTCGGTCCGTCCGGATCGAAGAAATCAACGACCGGAAAGCCGCAAACAGCCCCTATGGAGCGTCACTGAAAGCATTTGGCTTTTCGTCCGACTACAAAGGGTTTGAATTAAGGCGGACCTTTTAGGGTTTACGCAAAAGCCCTCTCGTGTGGTTTTCAACCTGCCGGTATGGCAGCGGTGAGGAGGTCGGGCAGGCGTGGAAAAGCGACGGCCTGATATAAGCTGGACCGAACCGAAGTGAAGTTGGACGGGATATGGGGAGGTGGGCCTCATATTCTTGAATGATTTCACCGAACGATCTCTTGAACAATCATTGTTCAGTCGCTGATCTAGGTCCGGCTTATCTGGCTGGTACGAGCCGTTTTGTCGTGACGGGGTGGCCGTTAGGGCCACTTCCTACCCGGATTCAAACATGGAATGACGAAGGTAGAAGAACAGATGCAAACCAAACATGGGGAAAACAAAAGAAGAAGTGAAGACCGATTTTCAAAAAAAATGTTCAATCAATATAACGAACTATTTAAGGTCGGTCAGATCATTATTTCCGAAATCGATTATGATATCTTATTTGATGTCATTATCAAACAAACCAACAAAGTTATGGACGTTGAGAGATGCTCCATCTTTTTGCTGGATGAAAAAGGCGAAATGTTAAACGCGTTTGCTTCAGCCGGTGTGGGCGGATTATTAATACAGGTCCCTAAATCAGAAGGAATCGTCGGCTGGGTTTTTAACAACCGTGAACCCGCCCTGGTGAACAATGTGGCGGAAGATGAGCGTTTTTATTCTGAAATCGATAAGAAATCGACGCTTCGTACCAGGAATATTCTTTGCGTTCCCCTGATCAACGGAAAAAAGGGGTGTATCGGGGCATTGGAGATCGTTAACAAGAATGAGGGCGAATTTAATAATGATGACCTGGAAGTATTAATCCGACTGTCCAATTATGTTGCCATTGCCCTTGAAAATGCCTCCCTTTATAGAGAACTGAAAATGATGGACAGGGCAAAGGAACGGGTGATCAATCACCTTGCCCACGAACTGAAAACGCCCATCTCCGTGGTTGGGGGGGTTATTATGAACCTGGCAAAAAAGTTGAGGCGGTACGATAGCGCTAAGGCGGATAAACTCGAAGAAATGGGGCGGCGAAATGTTCAAAAGCTGTTGACGCTACAAGATAAAGTGGATGATATCGTTTCGCATCGGCCGGTGAAAGAAAAAGATCTGATTGTAAACGTCGTGAAACAGGCGGCAGGTATTGTATCTGATCTCATGGAGGAAGAGGGGAGTGAAAATCTGATTTTAGGGAAAATCCTTGATCGCATTGAATCTATCTATCGGGTAGGCGAAACGAGATTTGAGAAAATCCACCTTAAGGGTTTTATCGAAGATCTCCTTGCCGATGTACTATCCCAAAGCCATCGCAAAACATTTGTTATTCAGAAAGATGTTGATGAAACTTTAGCTCTTCATACGGACAGCAATGTCCTTAAGAAGATCTTATTCGGATTGATAAAGAATGCCATAGAAAACACACCGGATGAGGGTAAAATCGGAATCAGGGCCTATATGACAGATAACAACATCGTTATTGACTGTATAGATCATGGTATAGGAATAACACGTGAAAACCAGGAGCAGATTTTTGGCGGGTTTTTTCATACCCAGGAAACAGAGATGTATTCAACCAAAAAGCCATTTGCCTTTAATGCCGGCGGGGCAGGCATAGACCTGTTGCGAACCAGGATACTTTCTGAAAAATTGGGATATGTAATAGACTTTGTGAGCAAACGGTGTGACTTTATTATTCTTGAATCCGATCAATGCCCCGGTAAAATCCCTCTTTGCAGACATTTAAAAAACCGGGAAGAATGCTACAACTCAGGGGGGAGCACCTTTTCCATCAAATTTCCCAAGGATGCGCTGGTGTAATTTTTTTACAGTAGGACATCGGTCATGAAGTGCCCGAAATGCATGTTTGAAAATCCTGAAGGCATAAAATCCTTTGGGGAATGCGACCACAACCTG
>CAVVEP010000032.1:0-110935 GCA_963747015.1 uncultured delta proteobacterium | reverse complement strand
ATTGATGCAAGGGAAATACATCGCCGAGGGAGACTACGGGGACTGGAATTCGATCAGAGGAAAGGCGCTCCCGATAAAATATGGTGCGGTGTCCCGGCGCCGCTGCCCGTCCGATTGGCGCCAGCATTTTCAAACCGACGATTCGCCTGGTCGGTTTCAACAATTACATCGGATGTCCTTATAACTCAATCGGGTGACAGGGGGCTTTTGCCGATGTTCACCCGACCGATGCTCCTGATTATCACGTTTTTTACTGCCGGTCGATCGAACCACTTTGATAAACCGGCTGATCGCCGGTTACTTGTAAAATTCAACTTTTCCGGTTCTTACATCGTACATTGCGCCTACCATCCCAATCTCACCTTTATCGAGCATCTCGCGCAGCACAACGCTCCTGTCGCGAAGTTTCCGCATGGTTAGATTGACATTCATTTCCGCAACCGCCTGGACGAATTTTGTGTCCTTTGAATTTCTGGATGTGTAATCACCCTGCACCGCCTGCACGGCCGGGTTGATATTGGCCAGAGTCGCCGTCAGCAAGCCGAGTTGCGCCCCGTCGCAGGCGCCTTTGATTGCGCCGCACTCCGTATGGCCCAAGACAACGATCAGCTTGGCGCCGGACAGCTTGGTTGCGAATTCAAGACTTCCGAGAATATCGTCATCAACAAAATTGCCCGCCACGCGTGCCACGAAAAGATCACCGATCCCCTGGTCGAAAACGATTTCCGGCGGAATGCGTGAGTCGAGACAACTCACAACGGCAGCGAATGGAAACTGGCCTTTGGAGGTCTGCTCGACCTGAGCGAGGAGGTTCCGTTTTATGGTTTTGCCACTGACAAAGCGCTGGTTACCCTGTTCGAGCATCTTTATCGCCTTGTCGGGTGTGATAGCGGCCTGTGTTTCTCTGGTCAGTGTGGCGCCGCCGTCAGCTTGGACAGCACCGATGAAAGCAAAAAAAATCGCCAGGAAAATCGCCATAACCTTTACTCTGTTTCGTATCATGTTTCTCTCCTTTTTTAAACGATCGATTAGTGTTTGTCATTGACCCGGATAACCAATTTTTTCATGCATGATTTACTCCTTTTTCTCATTTTAGGGATGTTTGGGACGTCCCCCACGCCCTTCACTTTCTTTTTAATGGATTAGCAGAAAACGCTGGAGGAATCATAACTTGGAAATCGAAGAAGGTAAATGGGGAGAAATGTGTATTTTGAACGTACATTGAGTACATCCCCGAGGCTTCGTTTTGGATCACGGGTATTAATTTTTAGTATGGTTAAAGTATTGAGCAGGATGTTGAATCGTATCTTACTAAAAAATCCTGGCATTTTATCGGAGTCACAAGGTCTTTTCTTGCCGCTGCATCTTGGATAGTCCTTCACCTACCGTTGATAGGTCCTGCTATTCTGGTACAACGAATAACATGGGGTCTTCCAGACGCTATCTATCGACTAAATGCCTCGATACGCTCCGCAATGTTGGCCTTGAGATTCATGAAGAAGAGCGAATAGTCAAAGGCATGGTAGACTCCTTCAGGGAAATGGCCGCCTTTGATCGTTACCAAATCCACATCTTCAGGCTGGACAACCAAGCCGCCGTCGACGATCTGGGCCGAAGTGAAATGAGGATATGTTTTTGGCTTTGCGTCAGAATCGAAGAAGACCGATCCGAGATTTTTTTCAGCAGGAACGAAGGCCCCGTCCATGCTCCAGGAGAGGGGGTTAACCGCCAAGGCGCCGGTCTTTAGTGTCGGCGCGACAGACTGCCTACCATTTTTTACGCAATTGTACGAAATGACGCATCCCGTCTGAATTGCGCGGTCACACATGCGCACTGCCGGGTGAGCCGCGAGGTCCGCGGGAGTCAAAGACCAGCCGAGAAGAACGGCAGCGATGAGTTGATTTTCCGCACCGGTGGAGCCCCAATGCTCAAGCATAAGATCCGTCAGGATCATGGAGCCCTGGCTGTGGCCAGCGAGAAAAAAAGGTCGTCCTTTGTTTTCGTATTTCAGGTAGTGGGTCAGGGCACGCCAGACATCGTTGTGTGCGATCTCCTGGAAGGGCGCGGCGTCCGCGTCACTCAGACCCAGGACAGCGATGTTCACCTGGCGGTACATGGGCGCGTAGATATTTGCCTGCCCTTCAAAAACCACTGCCTGAGTGTCTATCGTCTTCTGGGCCGCGGAGCGCATATCCGGCCTGGTCGGATCCATGATCCAGTCTGTATCATTGAACAAGACAGTCGGGTAGACAAAAAAGACGTCTACTGGCGCCGTGGGCGTCGTGGGCTTTGCGAGCCAAGCTTCCGGCAGCGCATAATTCGGGGCGTCCGGAACAGTACTCAGGTTCAGCGGCGGCATTGCCTGACAGGGAGGTAAAAAGGATAAACTGAAAAATGTCATCAGCGAAAAAAAGAATAGAAAAATGCGATTCTTCATGAATTCTCCTCGGTAAATAGGGCTGGTCATCGGATACTCATGCTTATATGTTCCAATGACACTACAATCATTTTTTATAATCTGTTCTTGAAACGGCCATTAATTGCCGTTCTATTGACACGCGACAATACTCTCTACGGATTCGCCGATTATCTCTTCGAGCTGCGTCATGAATAGTCTTGCGGATGCCTGTGCGCGATCAAGCCCGTTCAAGAAGGGTGCGTTTCCGTCATTGCGCTCGCGCAAGGAGGAGAACCTGCGGTCTAAGGTGGTAGGCTGGTCATACTCAATCAAGTAATCGACGAGCGGTATGAGCTTCTCCTCGATAGTGCGCGGCACGAAGTCACGAGCGGGCAGGCCCAACTTCGAGGCCTCTTCGGCATGAAGACCGAAAAGAATGTGTGACGCACAAACGTAGGCTTCTTTTTGAAATCCCAACATCGACAGGAGTTTATAGCCCTCGACGCCATGAAGTAATGGGTCGTGTGTTCTGTATCTCCCGATGTCATGAAGCAAAGCCGCGGACCAAAGAAAGGAACGGTCAATCGGACGGTTCTTTGCCACAACATCGCCAACCATCGTCGCCGCTTCGGCGACTGCAAAACAGTGCCTGGTCCAGCCGGCTTCCCGACCGTATTCGGCTAAAAGCCCCATGGATTCTTTGCGTGTTAGCATTTTTTCAGCCGTTCTCCTTGGTTATTCCCGACGGGTCGATCACCTGTGTGGCGAAGCGAAGTCAGGCTCTTAGAGACGAGCAATAGAATCCCCCCTTTGTTCAAGCTGTTGTATCCACATCTCCGTGAGAACATGCAGCTCCTCATCCGGACTTGCTTGAGTGTCTTCTTTTTGATCCAACACATCGAGTATTTCAAATTCCAAGGCAGACTCACCATAGGCAGTTCCATATATTCTGCAATTCTTTATTGCGATGATTCCCGAATTTAAATTCAGCCTTGTGCCGATTGAATCTGGCCTCCAAATCGGCAGCGAAGCCAATATATATCTTGTCATTTTGCGAATTCTTGATCCTATATACTCCCATAGGTCGTTTGGACTGCTTGTACGTTCTTTTTATTTCTGTTTTATCCATTATGGTTTCCCCCATGGTAATTTGCACTGCATTATACTCGACTCTGAAATGCAGCGTCCGCAAGCTTCCGGGCATGGTCCCGGATATCGACGGGCCATGAATCCACCAAACTGTTGAATCGTTCGGAATCGCCTGCAAACAAGGCTCTCGTTGCCTCCTCGAATCCCGGGAAGTTCCCTGCCTTGGCGGACATGAACCTGTACGCGATCTCTTTCGAACGCCGCACTTTGTCCTTGCCGCTGTTCACTCTCCTCGCTTCCTCAACAAGCTTGCGAAGAGCTACGGAGGCGCCTCCTGGTTGACTATTAAGCCAGTCCCAATGTCTCGGCAGCAATGTGACTTCACGGGAAACAACACCAAGCTTGGGACGACCCGGCCCGCGCTGCGATCGTTGATCCGTATCTGATGATGAGTCGGCTGAGTCCCTTTTCGCTGACGCTGTCTTCAACCGTTCCAAGACGTCTTTCATCGTGCCACGAAAATCAACCTCGACGAGCTCGCCGGTATCATCGTCAAAAATGAGTATAGATGCCTGTTCATCTTGATCCATGATCTCTTTAACTTTTCCGGCGACCTTCAGAAGGTTTCCTGACGCGACAAGCTGATTGCCGCTAAATGCGGTACAGCCTGTTAGATTTTGTTCGCCCATCTCTTCATGTCCTCTCTTTGAATTTTGAATGGGAGAAATATATCCGGGTAAAATTATGATGTCAACATTAATTTTACCCGGATAAAAATATATTTGGTGGGCTGATGTGCTCTTCAGCGGGCGCGGCTTTTTGCGCTCCGCTGGAAGAGCGGGGTACGCCCGGCATGTCGAAGATCCCAGGCGTGAACCAATGGGGTGCAAGTCCCATCCCTTTCAAGGTGACTCCTGAACGGCCCATGATTTGGAGCGAAAACCTTTCTTGCTTATCATTTTTCTTGGGTTTCAGGTGTCAGGTTTCGGGTGTCAGGTTTACCGTACCTCCGCGACCCTGCTCGATACCCGGTGCTTTTCAATGTTGTCACTGGTTGCTTGTTGCTGGTTATTTGTTCTCCTGAAACCTGAACACTGAAACCTGAAACTTTTGAGAAGTTTCTGCCTCGATTTGAGTGATGGCCGGGCCAGAGGCCCCGCTCGTGTGAAACTTCATTCATCCCAATCGGTATCGGGGTCGGCATCGGGATCGCCCCGATTCCTCCCTGTATATCATGCCGAAAAGACGTACTGTCTTTTACAAAAAAATAAGGTAAGCACTGTATTTACACCCTCCGATACTTTCCATACAATACTTAAAAAAAGGCGGAAAGAGTGTGAAAGAATAACACCCAACAGGACCAGGCAAAGGAGGCTAAATGTTGGCACGAGCTTTTTTGGTATTCCGGTTCGACCCCG
The DNA here is from genome assembly GCA_963747015.1 of uncultured delta proteobacterium. Taxonomy (GTDB): domain Bacteria; phylum Desulfobacterota; class DSM-4660; order Desulfatiglandales; family Desulfatiglandaceae; genus DUZB01. The sequence continues at coordinate 106,030 of CAVVEP010000032.1, read as the reverse complement.
GGAAACCGGTGGAGAGGGGGCTCGCCGTTATCGGAGGGTCTCACGCGTACAAGGGGGGAGAGAATGAAAACGTTGATGCCTCGGCTTTTTGCGGGATCAAAACGCTCAGCGCATCCGGAGCACCTTGGGTACGTCAGTCCCATTTTCGGCCGGGTTCTATCGTTTTTGTCCAGGTATTGTGTCCTATTGTCCGTTCTTTTCTTGTTACCGGTCTGTCCCGACACGAGTTGGGCCGAGATCCTGTGTGAGAGTGGCTACCTGGATCCGGATTCCGGCGTGGGTGAAGATCTGGCGGTGATCGGGGAATGCTACGTGCGTGAGGGCAAGACATATCGCTACGGGAACGTGAACATCTATGATGGCGGCGCCCTGATATTCGATGATCCCCATGCGAACCAAAACATCCATTTCTGGGCGAAGTCGATTCTGGTTGAGGCGGGCTCCAGCCTCATCGCCGGCACGGCGGAACTACCCATCGGAGATCGCTGCCAGGCGGCTCGGGACCGGGGGGAATCGGTTTACTGCGGCAGACTCATCACGATCCATTTGTACGGCAAAGACCTGGGCGCCTTCCCATTCGGAACCAATCCGGGAATGGGCGGGCAAGGGATTCCCTGCAAGACCGACGATACGTGTGGCGTTCCCGTGGATACCTGGAAGTCCAACGGGGCCGGCAAGGTCGACCTTCCGGGCGGAGTGAACGACTATTTCTATGCCTATGCCCCCTTGCCCTATGACGACGGGGGCGATCCCAAGGGTTATTTCGGTTACAAGGTACTGGGTGTATCCTACGGCGGTACGCTGCAACTAATCGGCAGAAAAGGACGTACGGATGATCGCAGGGGTGAGGGTCGGGATCCCAATCCGTCCTATTCCGGGACCAGCTGGGTGCGCCTGAACAAGACGTTGAATCCCGGTGATACAACGCTGTATCTTGATCGTAAGGTCAATCCCGATTGGGAGGCCGGTGACCAGATCGTGGTCACGACAACGGACTATTTGCCCGGGCATTCGGAGCAGTTGGAAATATGCAGTGTGAAGCCTGCCACTGCCACCGATCCCGTCACCGTTCTCACCGTTAAGACACCCGGTAAGGAATTGGACTGTGAGGAAGGCGAAGATGTGGATGCGGTGAAGTACATCCACAACGGCGTGCTGTACGATTTAAGCAAAACAGCGCATCCCGGCATAGAGTCTCTGAACTTGGACATCAAGACCAGTCCCAAGCTTGCACCGGGGGGCGAGCCGGTTGTCGATCCGATACCGGCCGCTGAGACACGGGCCGCCGTGGCGCTCCTGACAAGAAGCATCTGCATCAAGTCCGAGGGTAACGGTATCAATGAGCCTTTCCCGGATCCATCCGTTTTGGACGAGCAAGGCAAAAGTTATTATTTCGGAGGCCATACCGTGATCCGCCAGGGCGTTAAGCGCTGCCAATTGCAGGGGGTTGAGTTTTTCCAAATGGGGCAGGGGGGACGGATGGGGCATTATCCCGTCCACTTCCATTCGGCGCGCAAGACCCCGGCGGATACCTATGTAAAGGATTGCTCGGTACACGACTCCATGACCCGCTGGATCACCCTCCATGCCACCCAGGGCGTGACCCTGGCCCGCAACGTGGGCTATAAATCCATCGGGCACGGCTATTACCTGGAAGACGGCACCGAGACCGACAACAAACTCTATTCCAACATCGGGATCTTTGCCCGTGCGGCCATTGACAATCCGCAAAATCCCCGCAAAGTGCCGGGCATCCTGGCGGGGGGGAAACCTTGGCGTATCACATTTCCCCTACAATTCGGATTTTTCTCAACCCACCGTCTTCTGGATCATGAACGGCTGGAACGATTTCCAGTACAACATGGCGGCGGGGGCCGGGGCCTGCGGCGCCGGCTATTGGCTGGTGCCGGGCGCCAACAGCGGCATGTCGAAGAATCAGAAATGGGAATCCTACGCCTCCATGCAGAAAGGGGAAGGTCGCGCCGGAATGACGCCCCTGAAATTATTCCGCGGAAATTACTGCACAACGGCCATGAATTCCTTTAATACCGTGGGGCAGACGGATACCTGTCTGGGGCTGCGCTGAACTGGGCCCCGTGCCGAATCCCCTTGTTCCGAACCCAACCCGAAACGAGACCGACATGTACTATCCCATCACAAAGGGTTTTGGCGGCGGAGGGGGACGGTTCCCCACCCGATGCGACGGCGCTGACCGCTGATTGCAGCACGGTGGAGCAATGCAGCACGACAACAGAGAGGACTGCATGGTCACGGTGCTGGACCGATACACTTCCTCCTTTCACTGGGCACAGGGGAATTTCTCCGCCATATGGCTCCGGCCCCAATGGTACCTGGTCATCAACAGCGTGCTTTCCGACGTACAAAGCGCGGGATTGAGCTTTGTGACCGGCGGAGACTACACCGCATCCAACTTCATTCCGGGGCAGTGGATGCTGGCCCGGAAAAATGTTTTTATCGGCAACACCCAGAAGAACAACCCTTATGCCTCCAATGCCGGGCCGTTCAGCCCCGGCGGGCTCGCCTGCGCCGACGGCGCTACCAACCGGTGTTATTCAAAGGCTGAAGGGATCAGTATGCCGCTCAATGCCTTTTCGAACTTTCAGCGCCTTTTCAGCATCTACGACGGTCCCGCCTATCAGGAAACCAATGCCTATCTGGATATCACCACAACCCCCATTACGGATTGCCCGGCGCCGAACCCGAATCAGCAGTGCAACGACAGCAAATGGATGTACGGAAAAGTCCTGGGTATGCGCAGTGATGGCGTGAAAAACGGCTATTTGCCCAATGCGGCCATCGGCTGGAAGCAACCCAATGGCTTCTATTATCCGCCCGGCCTTCCATTCGACGAACCTCTTTTTTGACAATGTGGGCATCCGCCACTTCGTGATCGAACCCCTGTTCATACCGGGAACGCACAAAACCACGGACGATCTCGAAGAGATCAAGAGCTCTCTACACTACGTGGAATCCGACGATGTTCGAAGGTTTCACCGGCATCGACCGGCAGACCGAACTCGACGACGACGACGGTTCGCTGACCGGACTGGTGAAGACCATATCGGTCAATGAGGACTCGTTTTTTGATGCCCCGGTCGAAACCTTCGAGTGCGCGTCCGACGAAACGGTCAAAACGAGCCCGTATGATTATGTGACAACGGTGGTATACCCCGATTGCGCGAAAAAGGACTCAACGGGCTCATGCCTGGCCGACCCGGAGCAGCCGTGGGACTCTGATTGCGCAAACCAGAAATGTTACGGCGTGCCCCTATACCGCCAATATCTGAATAAGGAGGAAGAGACGGCGTAGGCTCAGGAAATCCGTATGGCGGGCATGAATTTTTACCAGCGCAGCAATCTCACGGTAAACCATGGCCGCTACTATATCGACACCAACGCCGGAACACAGAAGCAGGCCGAAGGGGTGTGTAAGAATAAGGAAAGTACTTGGATTGATGTGCCTGTCGATTGCACCGACCCCGTGAATATTGGCAAAACGATCGGGGATTTTCCCAACCATGCACCAAATTCCGATGTGAAGCACAACAAAGGGCATGCGATTGCAACCTGAACGTCTTCAGGGGGGGGCAGGAATATTATGTCTTTTTTCTGTACGCCAAACCCGACACCCGGCAGACTTACCAGATTTACGTGGGGAAAGCACTCAATCTTCCCGACTTCGACCCTGAAAAGGACGTACAATTTGTGCGTGCCGATATCGGTGGGACCAATCAACTGACATTTCCAGTTAAATCGGAGACATTTCCCGACGGATGGCTTCGAAAGTACGATCCGGGATCAGGCATCCTGACCGTGACGGTCGATATGAGCGTCAACGGGATCGCGGAGCAGTTTACCAGCCTCAAACTCCAAGAGGATCTCTGTCAGCCCCGGAGCTTTTGCAGTTGGGACAAGATGAAAAAAGCGTGTGGATGTAATCCGGCGTTGAACGATAAAAGATCGCCGCTATACGATCCTGCCCTCTATCGAGACTGCCTTGAGAAAACCGGCACCGAGGGACGGACCGTCTGCAGTTGGGCAGGCAACGATATCGACTGTCCCGATGGCCTCTGCTTTGGTTTTTCCTTTAGACTTCCGGACGGATTCATGGCCGATGGTACGGATCAGCGGCCGACGACTGTCCCATTCCAGGAAGATAAAGACTATAACTGGTGCGTCGGCTGGAAAATAGCTGATCCGGATCTCGCCGGTTCATGCTACTACAATGGATCCGCCACCGCCATTGCCGGACAAAGATACGTACTGTACGGATCAATAGAACGCCCAGCGGGCATACTGGGAATGTGATAATGGACACGGGGAAGGGCCTGTCTCAAAAGGAGGGAATTACCATGAAAAGGGTTGAAAATGGATTGTTTCTATTGATCCTGCTGTTTTCTTTTCCATGTTTTTTCGGCACTGCGGGCACGGCGCTGGGAAGCGATCCCATTGCCCTGGTTTCGGCCGGTTCGAACAAGATTATATGGGAGCCGAAGATTGAAAATACCGCGATGCTGCTGGAAGTTGTCGGGCAGTCGGGCGCTGCTTTCAAGAAGACCTTTGAGGCGGGGACAAATCCGTCTTTCCAATTGCTGGACAATAACGGAAACCGTTTTGGTGACGGTCCCTGCGCCTATGAACTGAAGGTGCTTCCCACGTTGCCTCCCGAAATTCTTGAAGTTATTGCGGCCGCCAGGAGATCCGGCGACAGCGCTGTGATCGACGAACTCAAAAAAGCGGGTCTGGCGCCTGAAAAGGGACGGGTGCAGTCGGGCGCTTTTCTGATCAAGGGTGGCGCTATCGTGATGGGGGATGATTCCGCGACCGCCACCCCGGAAAGAAGAGACCCTTCAGATGAGTCTGAGATCTCTCCGCAGGAACAGGTTGTCAACGACGATCTGATCGTTACCGGGAGTATTTGTGCCGGCTTCGACTGCCTGGAGGGAGAAAACTTCGGGCAGAATACCATTATGCTGAAGGAGCATAATCTGGCGATCCTTTTTCAGGACACCAGTGCAGGGCTTGATTATCCAACAAACGATTGGCGTCTGTTCGTCAACAGTGATCAGGAAGGGGGCGAGAACTGTTTCGCCATAGAAGATGTCAATGGAGGGGTAACGCCATTTAAAATTCTGGCTGAAGCACCTGATAACTCTCTTTATCTGGACGGAGAGGGAAGACTCGGTTTAGGCACCAGCATTCCGGGTGCAAGGCTGCATATAAACTACGGTGACACGCCCGCGGGAAGATTGGAGCAGGACGGCTCTTGGGGACTAACGTCCCAGATTTGGGATATGGCGGGAAATGATGCCTATTTTGCCGTTCAGGATGTCACCGGAGGCTCCAATTTGCCCTTTCGGATCGAGTCCGGGACGCCGAGCAACGCCCTCAATCTGAAATCCGACGGCAAGGTCGGCATCGGAACATGGACGCCCACGGCGCCATTAACCTTGATGACGACGGAACAGGATGCCCGTTTTGTTGCGAATCGAACCGATGGGGCAACGGCCCTTGTGTCGGGATCCACGGACTATGCGCTTTTCGGGGCTGCAACTTCGCATGCCGTGCGATTTGTTTCTGAAAACGAATGGATTATGGAACTCAATCCAAGAGGGCAAGGACCATTTAAGAGATGCCGCAATTCCCTGCAAATGAGAAACGGCGCGGCTTGCACAGCAGCGGGTGTTTGGATGAACAGCTCCAGCAGAGAGGTGAAAAATCATATCCGGGATCTTTCCTCGGAAGTGGCCATGAAGACTCTCGATGAACTCAAGCCGGTCAGATTCTACTATAATGCAGACGATAGGGATGAATATTTGGGTTTTATCGCCGAGGAGGTGCCTGATCTGGTCGCAACAAGCTGGCAGAAAAGGAATGAGTTCCATGGACGTTGTGGCTGTTTTGACCCGGGTCGTTCAAGAGCAGCAGAAGGTCATTCAGGAGATGTCCCGAAAAATCTCCCGCATTGAAAGCAGGCTGAATGAAAAGGAATTCCTGACAGCGGCAGTCCTTGCTTCACCTGATTATCAAGTTTTTGCTGCCGGTCGATCAAGCCGTTTTGATAAACCGGCTGATCACTGAGATCCCGAGAAATAAAGCAGGTTTTCCCCTGTTGTTCACGGGGAAGCCGTCCCCTCCCAACTGGTGCAGGTGTCCCGGAATCAAGCAGTAATCTCCCCCTATTTCCACTTGGCATTGTAAAATCGAGGGATCTCGTCCGGAGTGGGGTGGCAGTCGAGATCCTTTGAAAAGGCGTAGTATTTTGCATAGGTAAACATCGGCAGCCAGTAGATCTCACGCTGTATCCGTTCCAGCGCCAGGCGATAGTACTTCTTGCGAACAGCGGGATCTGCAGAGGCATTAGCCTTGCTAAGCCACTTTATCACTTTCTCATCCTTTGCCATATCATCGGGTCCACCTGAAAAAAAGTGGCCGGTCGTCGCCGAAACATCCGGAATCGCGTTCCCGCCCCATGTCATATGATTAACCGGGGTTGTGCCTTTTGCGACCAATTTCTTCAGATCCAGATAGGGTAAGAATTTCAGATTGGCCTTTACGCCTACTTTGGCGAGATCGTTGATCACAGCCTCGGTGTATTGACGCTCACGGTAGGCGTAGAGGTCGATTTGAAGCCATCGGGATAACCCGCGGCAGCAATGAGTTGTTTCGCCATCTTAGGATCGTATTTCCACCTCGGGAGATCCTGCCCACAGCCGAACTGAGTGGAGGTACAGGCAGCGTGGGCTATCTCTGCACCAGGTGCCATCAGATTTTTCACGATAGTCTCACGATTAATGGCGTGTGCGAACGCCTCGCGCACCTTCTTGTCAGTGAAGAGCTTGTTTCCGCTTCTCCCTATCACGTCGAATTGAAGGTACGACAGCCGCGGTGTCTTTGCGCTGGTAATCCTAACTGAAGACTGTTTTGAGAGGCGTTCGGCTGTTCTTTGTTACGTCCCGAAATCCAATCGACGTTTCCTGCCAACAGATCTTCAATCTGTTGTTTTTTTTTTGATTGTTCGGAAGATCACGTTGCCGATCTGCGGAGACCCTTTTGGACCACCTTGGAAGTAGTTTTTGTTCTTTTTCATGACGATCCGTTCGTTGGGGATCACCTCTGTGATCTCGTACGGGCCGGTACCTATTGGCTTTACAGCGCCGAAATCCTTCTCACCTTTTTTCGTAAGAGAGGCGTTCTCGTAATGCCCTTCAGGCAAGATGAATATGGACAAGGCAAAATAGAGATCAGCCGCAGGGAACGGTTTTGCAAGGTTCACGCGTACCTTGTGCGCGTCAATCTTCTCAGCACCCTTGAGCCATTCTACGTGGATACGCTTTGCTACTTTGTCTACATTGCTGGCCAAGAAGTTAATAGATAGACAACATCATCAGCGTCGAAGGGAGAACCGTCATGGAAAGACACATCATCACGCAACTCTGAACTCCACAGTTGTTGCATTGACCCATTTCCATCGTTTCACGAGCAAAGGCTCTACTTTGTTGGTTTCACAATCCCAATAGAGCAGACCGTCCATCGTCATGTGAGCAATAGTATCAAGCTCATTGAGTGATTGAAGTAGGGGTCCGCTATCCTTGTCTCTCGGTCCGTTGCCCAGACAAGGGTGTCGTCAGTCTTGCCCCCATGCGCTGCGCCGCACATAACACTCAAGATAATGAACGCCAAGATCATCCCTGCATACCGTTTCATGGCCCATTCTCCTTCAGTCTGTGATATCCAAATGATAGCTCCCATTCAAGCGGGAAGTATGACTCGGTGTCATTGGATGATAGGATATCGTTTCTCACCATCCCTAACTTCCGAAAAATCTTTTAAATCAAGAAGAAACTCTTTTAAATGACTATCATAATAAACCATTCATTTCAAGTGATTTTGGCTCGATATTCTGTGAGTTTATGTGCTTATGGGCTTATGGGGACGCCCATGCATTTATGCATTTCTAATCATATTCGGATTCAACCCCAACTCCCGGGTAATAACCCGACCCCTTTGAACCGCTCTACTTGTGGCGGACTGACTAAGCCCCAGCTTCAGACCCACGGCGGTCGCCGACATGCCCAATTCATGGACAGCCCAGAATGACAATACGCTACGGGCTTGTACCCGGCGAGGTTGTTTGCCAGGGGTCGTCACATCAGAATGAGACATATCAAATAGTTCAGCAACCCTCTTGCCAACTCCTTCAAAGGTATACCCATCAGCCTTCAGCCGGTATTTTCGCTCCATCTCCTCGGATGCGAAATCAAGGACAGTCTCCACAAAGTCGCTGTCACCAAGAATGCGTTCATCGCTTTTAAAGTGGGCTTTTTCCCGCCGTAATGCGTTTAACTCCTGCCAACCGCCTACACTCCGGACTAGCCCACCGCCGATGAGCCCCGGCTTCCGACCTTCGGAAACGCCTTTGCCGACGAATTGAGCATACTCTCTCCTGGCACTCTTTCCGTGCGCGGCAAACATCCCAAGAACCTTATCAACATCCTGCCAGCCGCTTTTAACCGTTCCCATTATCCGACTGTGACCACAGTAAATAAATCCGGATAACTGTTTCAGATCAGATACAAGCCCTGCCCGCAGAGGATTCAAGTGAATATATCGCACTAATTCAAGTAAATACGTATCTTCCTGGCAAAGAATAGATTTATATCGGTTTTGAAAAAGGTGTCCGCTCCTTTTGTGCCGGCGATTAAAGCTTACCACGTATCCGGTCAAAAGTCTCCGCATGACCGTGCTGATGGATGCTTTTCCGGTTCGGAGTAACAAATGGAAATGATTTGGAATAATCGCCCAGGCATAGCAGGACGTCTTTGTTTCCGACAAGATGCTGCCGAGTCGTTTGACAAAATTGTCCCTGTCCTCGTCATCTTCGAATATCCGCCGCCGTTCTATCCCTCGGCAAATAATGTGATGCAACGCTCCAGGAGCGTCTATTCTTGATTGTCTTGGCATGAATTCTCTATATCATGCCTTAGCCGGAAAAGAAACGCATAAATACATGGGCGTCCCCATTGGCCCCCCATTGGCCCCCCATTGGCCCCCAAGAGGATCATTGCCCCCGTTGGAGAATCATGGGACGACTGGTTTGATGCTTCGGGCGTGTCCGAGGATTTTATGTCCGAGCGACATCAGTCCGAAGACCAGATCCTGGAGAACTTCTAATGCTCAAGTATATGCTGGACACCAACATTGTTATTTATACCATGAAAAAACGTCCACGGCAGGTGAAAGAGCGTTTCAAGAGGCATCAGGGCCGTATGTGCATTTCCGCGGTTACATTGGGTGAGCTGGTCTTTGGTGCTGAGCATTCACTAAAAGTAGAGCAGAACCTGGCTGATATTGAAGGATTCGTAGCAAGGCTTCAAGTGTTGCCGCTGGAAAGCAGGGCAGCGTATCACTTCGGCCAGATACGGCCCCATCTGTACAAAACGGGCCGGCCCGTAGGCCCCTACGACATGTTAATTGCGGGTCATGCCAGGGCTTCAGGTTTGACGCTGGTCACCCATAACATGGACGAGTTCGAGCGGGTGCCGGGGCTTCTGCTGGAAGACTGCATTGACGGCGTCTGACATTCCCGTCGATGGCATCCCCAAACCGGATTCCTGGGACATCATGTTTAGGAGGCCGTCAAATCCTCGGGGGTTATGTGCAGTTTTCGTATTCGTTTGCCGGTGGCTGAAAAGACCGCGTTGGCCACTGCCGGACCGATCACGGGGACTGCCGTTTCGCCAATTCCCGTGGGCGGCTCCGAACTGGTGACCAGGTGGGTGATGACCTCGGGCGTTTCATCCATCCTCAAAACAGGAAAGCTGTCGAAATTGTCCTGTTCCACCCTGCCGTTCTTGATGGAGATGGAACTCTTGATGGTGGCCGTCAGGCCGAAAACCACCGCGCTTTGCACCTGGGCCTTAACGATTTTGGGATTGACGACCACACCGCAGTCAAGAGCGCACACCACGCGATGAACCCTGATTTCGCCCCGGGAGTTGACGGACAGTTCGGCCACAAGGGCCATCATGGTGTTTTGAAAATTATGACAGGCAATTCCCTGGTGAAGATCTCCGTGCCGCTTTTTCCCCCAGTGCGCTTTTTCAGCCGCAAGCTTTAATACACGAAGCAATCGGGGGGAACCGGACAGGAGATCGCATCTCAATTCGAAAGGGTCCCGGCCGACCGCGTGGGCGATCTCATCCACGAAGCATTCCACGGCAAAACAATTGGAGGAAGGGGCCACGGATCGCCACCAGCAGATGGGGATTCCGGGGTCATCATCCATGAACTCCACCCGCATGTTGTCAAAGGCGTAGGGGAGGGGGCCCGCTCCCACGATCGCCTTTTTCCCCGAAACAAAACGGGGCATGAGACTTTCCGCCAGAGACTCTGCGGCATTCTTGGCAAAACGGGACGGCGTCCGGCATCTTCGCGGTTATGATTTTGGGAAGGGTCTGTCCGAATACATCCGCGCCCACGATACGGTGCAGCCAGGCCACGGGTTTCCCGCGCTTGTCGATGACGGCCTTCATGACATTGTGGGTCGCCGGTCTCAAATGATCCCGCAGAAAATCCTCTTCCCTGGTCCAGATCACCTTGACCGGAGTTTTCATCTCTTTTGAGATCTGAACGGCTTCACCAACGTAATCCACCAGGGCACGTCGTCCGAACCCTCCCCCCAGATAGGTGGTGTGGACCTTTATGTCGGCGTTATCGAGCCCCGTTATTCGAGCGGCGATTTCCTGGGCGCCCTTCTGATTCTGGGTGGGCACCCAGATCTCACAAGTGTCTTCACGTACATCCGCCGTACAGTTCATGGGCTCCGGCGTTGCATGGGCCTGGTAGGGAAGGTCGTATGCACTTTCCAGAACCGGGCCTCCGGATTTGAAAATGCCGTCAATATTGCCCTGTTCAAAAAACGTCTTTCCGTTGTGCTTTCCCATTTCAGCCCAGCGTTCAAACAGTTGCACGGAGTCGATGTTCCCGTTCTCATGATCCTTCCATTGAACCTTCAGGGTGTCTTTTGCCTTTTTGGCCTGCCAGAAGGTATCCGCCACGATGGCAACGCCGGTCTCAATCGGAAATACCCGTTTAACACCCTTAAGACCTAGCAGATGCGGTTCATTCAAGGACGCAATCCGTGACCCGAAAACAGGCGGATGGACAACCGTTGCCGTCAGCATTTCGGGAATCCGGATGTCCGTTCCGAATTTCGCGCTGCCGTTGGTCTTTTCGCGGCCATCGAGACGATGAACCGGTTTCCCCAAAATTTTGAATTGTCCGGGGCTCTTCAACCGGACGGACTCCGGAACCGGCATTCCGGATGCTTTTTCTATCAGCTCTCCGTAACGAAGGACCCGTCCTGTCGGTTCATGGATAACCCGGCTATTCTCGGCCCTCAACTCGCCGATGGGCACCTGCCAGGTGCCTGCTGCCGCCAAAATGAACAACGCGCGGACTTTGGCGCCGGCCTCCCTTAACAGGTCCCATGAACTCTCAACACTCTTGCTGGATACGGTCCATTGAATGCCGTAATCGGGATGCTTGTACACGTCGGCCACCGGTGCTATCTCGAATCGTACCTTCCTCCAATCCGCTTCCAGTTCCTCGGCCACGATCATGGGTAACGCCGTGGTAATGCCCTGGCCCATTTCCGAATGGTTGACCATGACCGTGATGGTATCGTCGGAATCGATCCTCAACCAGGCATTGGGGGCAAAGGCGCCTTCCGGCTTAACGTCAGGTGACGCAAGCGCCTGGCGCCTTCTTCCAAGGGGAACAGAATGGTAGGTCGCCACCAGTCCCGCACCCGCAATCATGCTGATTTTCAGGAACCTTCTCCGTTCCCGATCCACTTCATTTCTTCTCATGATGGACCTCCGAGGAAGCCTTGTGAATGGCGCTTCGTATGTCCTGATATGTGCCGCACCGGCACAGGACCTTTGACATTTCGGCATCAATGGCCCGGTCATCAGGGTTTGGATTGTGTGTCAGGAGCGCAACCGCCGTCATGATTTGTCCGGGCTGGCAATAGCCGCACTGTGCCACGTCTTCTTCCATCCAGGCCTTGTGCAGGGCATCCGCCGTGCGGCCCTGTAGTCCCTCGATGGTGGTAATGTCACGGTTCTGCGCCTCTTCCGCGGTGATGCTGCAAGAAAGCTCCGCTTCTCCGTCCATAATGACCGTACAGGCACCACACTCCCCCGTGCCGCAGCTATATTTTGTTCCCGTCAGATTTAACTGTTCATTCAATACCCAGAGCAGAGGCGTCTCCGGATCTACATCCAAATCATAAGAAACCCCGTTTACCTTTAATGAAATCATTGTGACCTCCTGTTTGTTTTCATCGAAAATGACTACTCATTTTGTACTGGTCAAACTTGACTCTAATTGCAAAAAAAATCCCCCGGCCGTTCAGGCCGTCAATGGGGAAGTGTTCCGTTGTCCGTCGCGTCCAGCCTTTTGACGGCCATCTGAATCCATCTTTTCTCCTCCAGGAGAAGCATTCGGTCGTGCTCAATAAAAAACGAATCGGATTCCCTTTGAAGGCTCGCCGCAGGCAGGGTGGCGAGATAGGCATCCATCCCTTCCATCATTCTGTCAATCACGACGATGGCCTTTTCCGCGTATGACCTGATCTCGTCCTTCGTTCGTCTCTTGTTGAATTTCAGCGCCAGTTTGAAACCCAAAAACAGGGGGTAAATTCCCAAAAAGGCCTCTTCCTGCATCTTATCGAAAGAATCACGGCCCGAATCGGTAATTTCATAGAGCGTCATGGTGGGAAAGGCCCCTTTTTTCACCCGGTCCACCTCCAGAATCTCCCCTTCCTTACAAAGGGATTTCAAGGCATTATAAATGGATCCCTTCTTCACGTTGGTCCAACGGGTGATCATTTTTCGGTCCAGTTCACGAATGATGTCGTAGCCGCTGGCGGGACCGATGATGTCTAATGTTCCCAGGACCACAAACCTTGAAATGTTCATGGGTTCTCCGATAGATGATTCAAGAAAAAGGGTCGGCTCAAACAACCATCTCCTTGGGTTCCTGCCATAATGTCCATATTTGTAGGCCATTTTAAATAGTCAAATTTAAATAGTCAAGGAGTTTTTTTTATGCGACACACATTTAATGATGCGTTCGCCGGTGTGCTTGAAACGGCACATCCTCTTCGTTCACCCGAAAATGCAGAACGACTTTCAACGGCACTTAACAGGGTCAGAGAGAAGGCCGGCGTTTCTCAAATGATCGATGACCTTCGAATTTCGGGCCAACCGATCGCCGGTCATACCCGGCATCGTCATGGGGAAAATGACCGGATCAGAAGCTGCCGCATGCGACAATCCGCTCTACGGATTCGCCGATGATCTCTTCGATCTGCGTCATGAATCGTCTTGCAGATTCCTGCGCACGATCGAGCCCGTTCAAGAAGGGTGCGTTTCCGTCATTGCGTTTACGCAAGGACGAGAACCTGCGGACTAAGGTGGTAGGCCGGTCATACTCCATCAGGTAATCGACAAGCGGTACGAGCTTTTCCTCTATGGTGCGCGGAAAAAAGTCACGGGCGGGCAGGCCCAACTTCGAGGCCTCCGCGGCATTAAGGCCGAAAAGAATGTGTGACGCACAGACGTGGGCTTCATTTTGAAACCCCAACTTCGACAGGAGTTTATAGCCCTCGACACCATGAAGTAACGGGTCGTGTGTCCTGTATCTCCCGATGTCATGAAGCAAAGCCGCGGACCAAAGAAAGGAACGGCCAATCGGACGATTCTTCGCCAGAACATCGCCAACCCTCGCCGCCGCTTCGGCGACCGCAAAACAGTGCCTGGTCCAGCCGGCTTCCCGACCGTACTCGGCCAGGAGCCCCATGGATTCTTTGCGTGTCAGCATCTTTCTATCTGTTCTTCTTGGTTATTCGGTGATTTTTGCCGTGCCCCTGTTTTCTTTTCAATCATCTGCCATGATACGTTCAATGGTAGACACGATTTCATCCACATCATCAGGGAAAACTTCAGAAAACCATACCTTCTGAGGGTAAATCATCACATTGGCGCCCTTGGCGCAAAGCCCCATGCATCCTGATGTGGAAATCCTGACCTTCCCTTTCCAGCCTTTCTCATTAACAGCGTCCTTCAATTTAGATCTAATAAGCTGACTGTTATTGTCCGCACACGATTTTCTTTCTCCCCCGCGATCATTGGTACAAACAAAAACATGAGAGACGTAAGGTGATTCGTTTTGTCTAGGCATTATAAAATATCTCCTTAATAAGTATTATTTGCCCCATTACTCCCTCTCACGCTGATTCCTCGCATATTGAGATATCTGTCAATTGGAAAGTATAACCGGGCGCGTGCTTATCCTTATCCATTGATTGTGAAGACGATAGGCACAAAAAAGGCGGTGATCCAAAGTGCCAGTGCCAACAGGGCGAAGGTGCCGATTGAGATTGCCAAGGCCTGAGCATTGGGCAGGGCAGTCGCATGCTGTTCTTTTTTCGTGGGGTGAGTCATGCCTTGCGGCATTTTTTTCATATCCATACTGGTGGACATCTCACCGGCTTCCTTGTCTTTGTGTTCGGGAATCGCGGACATCATCCCGTGTTTCAATCCACGACTTACCATCCAGGAATTGATCGGGTAAGCGGTGATCATACCTGCCACGGTTGCCGCTGACATGACGCCCCAAAATAAAGCCCGGGTGGGATTACCGGCGCCAGGCAGGACGTGCATCAGAATCGCCATGGTGGGAAACATGCCCAACATTACCATGTTCATGGAAACGGTCTCGGCAAAAAAGGTCTTACGCACCGCCAACCAGTAGTTGCCACCGTACATGGCTCTCATGAACAGCGCCTGAAACACTAACAATCCCACTACGAATGCAGAAAGATATTCAATAATAAAGTCAATTCCGTTGGGTAGCCCAAAACGATAAACAACGGCCGCGGAGAAAATAATGCCGGTTGCATCGCCTGCGACGCAATGCAACAGTGAGCCCGTGGCCTGCTTCCATTGCGATGCGATAAAAGCATCGTGCATGCCCGGCAAAGGTTGTCTGCATGACAACAGGTAGACGCAAAGGCCGATGGGACCGGTGTAGAAGACGACCAGGATCCAAGCCAGCTTCATTATACGGGTTGTCGGAGTGTTCGTAAAAAGATCCCACATGACAAAAGCCAGAGCACCAGCGGTCAACAGGTACCAGAGGGTTAGCATGCCTGCAATGTAATCAATCATAGGTAAGCACTCTATTCGGGATTAAAGCTGGTTTCCATCCATATCCTTATTCAAATTTACTGCCGGTTCCGGGGAAAATGAACAGCGGTGAAATGTGCACAGACCCGGAGTTAGGTACCGCACAGAAAGACCACTACATGACCCCTAAAATCCAACCTTCCACTCGGGCGACCGTCTTTTCAGGGGGCAAGAGTGAGGGATTGAAGAATTCCCCGAGATTCCCATCAAGATCGGTCTGCCGAAGCCAGGCGACAGCGGCGTAGGCGTCATGCTGATCGGAAGTTCGGCCTTCACGAGCAAAACCTCGGCTCCAAAGAGACGGATACACCTCGACCACGGCCGAACGGCCGTGCGGAACGCTCCAGCCGTCAAACGGCCAAAAATGAACCCGCGTGTCAAGCTTCCGGCGAAGAAACCGCAACCACGGGAGACCCGCATGGGTGGATTTGGCCACCGAACCGGGGACATCAAAATGAAACACCGACTTGGCCGTCCCGGCCCGTTCTTCCGTCAGCCTGCGCCAGCGGCTGTTCCCTGACCGTGCATCGCAATTTCCGACACTGCCGTGCCGAACAAAATCGACATAGGTGTGATCCTCATTCGTGGGCCAATGCTGCACGAAGTCGTCCAAAAAGGTCGGCCAGTCCGGCAACAGGTGGTGAACTTCGAAATAGCGCAAAGGAAAAGAAAAGCCGTGATCCATACCGACCAGGGTCGGCATATCCTCTGACAATCGCTCAACCAGCCATTGGGCCATGCCCTTCCTGGTCCAATATTTACGCGGGCTGGGCGGTGGAGGAACTTCATTTGGCAAAGATTCCCGGTCGGCCATGTAAATGCGCAAACCCTTTAAACTCGATGTCGGCGTCTCCGCACCCGAGTAGTCAATGCCAATATATCGCCGGAATAATGGTCTGTTTTTCATATTCCATGCAGTATTTTCAGCTATTCTCAAACAATAGCAAGGCGGCTACCCTTTATTCTTTCACTTCCTGTTACATACTGCCAGAGAACAATAATTCGCCTGCCCAATTCTGTCCGAATTTAAATCAATTAGCTAACATATTGACATCGCAGGTGAAATATTTTGGTTATCGGCAATGATGACGTTCTTTAATCGGGCGGGGTCAATCGTTGTTGGCAGAGTTATCTCTTTTGGAATGTAGACTTTGAAGTCTTTGTTACTTCGCATCAAATACCGCTGGAATTTAGATGGTTCTTGATTTAACAGAGATTGAACTACGGTCGCATATGGAGAGAGATTCAGAATTTGCGTTCCCCGTCCTTGCTTTGTCTCTTTGACCAGTATTTTCCGCAAGGTATCCAAATCGATGCCTACGTGGTCGATTAATCTATCAATGTTCTCAGCAAGTCTCTTTTTGTCGGAGGGTAGAGATGCTGGAATCCATAAATCATTGAGTAGCGCTATGATTTTGGAAATACGCATAGAAGCCTTGTCTGTTTTGTTAAGTGAAGATGACTTCGCAAGGCTTTTTGCTTCTTGAATCGATGTTTCCGCATGTTCAAGCATCGCCTTCACTTGAAAGGCAATGCGTTCCTTTGCCCAGCTTTTCTCGTCAGTTTTGTATGAAAGGTCATGCGTTGCTATAGCCCAGGCATGGGCTAAAAAAGTCTTAATTTGTATTTCAAAAAGAGTCCCTTTCAATCCTGTGGGACGGACTGTGGGATCATCTTTCCATTTGACATACAATCGAGTATCATCAAATCGAAATGATTCTGGTGAGTTGAACGTAATTGATTTATCTTTTGGACGTCTGTGGCTAAAAGTAAATGTGCGGTTGACGAGCGATTCTGCCTTCGCTAGTGAGGCCAGATTTTCTACAACAATTGTGCAAGCAAACAGATCTTCGATAGACATTGCGTCATCATAGTGCCCACCTTCAACCTTAAGCGCAAAGCTTTCCAATTCTTTTACGCGGCTTTCATAGTGCCACCTTGGGTTTTTGAGATTCAACAGGGTTTTGTCGACACACTCTTTCAAGCGGTCATACTTGAATTTGCAATTTGAGTGCAAATCTCTGAGTGATTGGGAGATTTTCATCATTAGGATGATCCACCAAACAAAAATTGAGAAAGCGCTTTTTGTCGCTCTTGTCGTTGTGGCGCTTCTGTGCTAGGCCCAATACTGTTTTGGTAATATTTGAGGCTTTGGGGAAACTCTGGTGACTCCTCTTGACCCATAACTTTGGCTAAATAGTCTTGGTTTTTGAATTTAATGACATCCGCCATGAATTTGGTGTATTGTTCAGCAAAAAAATCGGGTAAAGGTAGCTTTTCGTCATTAATGACTATCACTGCCCAAAGTGTGTAGAGATTTGTGAAATCCTTTGCATAGGTTGTAACTGCAGAGGCAGCCTGTTCCAATGCCAACAAGTACCTTTTTGCTACCGTCCAACGGTTTTTCGCGTCCTCTTCAATAAAGGAGGGAATTGTTTCACTTGGGATTTCATATGACGCGTAGAATTCATCAATTTCGTTTTGATCAAAGCCTCCCACGTCGTTTTTCAATAGCACAATCAGCAACTCGGATAGGAATTGAACATCGCGCATTCTCTTAGCCCTTGCTGTTGTAACCACTCCAATATCTGCCCAATCGGGATTTTCTGATTCGGACTTAACAAAGTCTATGAACCAGCCATCATATCTTGCATGCCTCAATTCTTGTTCTACGAGTTTTCTTGAATTCCGATTGAGTCGATCAAAAACCTCATTAAGTAGTGTGGGGCCTTCTCCAACACTTATGAACTCCACCGGCATTACGTAATCCCAAAAAGCGCGCGCAAGATCAGGGTCTTTCCCAATAGTTTTCCATCTCTTTCCCTCAAGACGCGAATCGCCGAAATCGGAGCCAACACTAATCTTATTGGTCGAGAACTTGATTATGGTCTCTAGCCTTTGTTTACCATCAACAACCGCATATATTGTTTTGCCCTCCGGCATGGTCTCTTTGTGTAGATATATTGCAGGGCTGGGGTAACCTCTGAAAATTGTATCCAGGAAATACCTTCTGTCCTTGGGACTCCATACGCTACGCCGTTGGTAACTGGGGTTTAAATCAAGCTGTTTCGTCCGATGGAGATCGAGGAACCAACTTATGTCTTGTGTCGAGGATCGCCTATCAATGATTGTGGGTTTCACGCCTGCACCTCCCATTCACTTTATCTTTCACTCGGTATCTTACCTAACCAAGGCAACTCTCTGAGAGAAGACACGGTCAAGTGGCGACAGCGAATACGATGGTTCAACCACTCGGTGGATTTCTCTGAGCGAAACACATCTAATAACAAATGGCAACTTTCTATCGAATTGTCTTTCGGCAAAAGGACTAAAAGATGGTTTTCCACCGCGACTTGCTGATCGATATCAATTAACGTGGCAATACAGCGACTTTTATCGCTCGGACTCGAAGTTCTGTGTACAACAACAAAAGGCGGAGCAAATACTCTTCCAGCATATTGGCGATCTTCTCTAATTTGCCGGATGGTCTGCCAAGCAGAGGCAGTTCGGGCATGAATATATGGGTGTAGCGGGCCTTCTATGCGATCACGATGTGGCACTACAGATCCAACGCGTACTTCAAAGAAATCTCCGACGACATGTTTTGTGGCTGCATGGGTTTCCTGGAAATCAGCCCACTCAAATTTCGAATCAGAAGTATTCCCAACTACGGCATTCAATATGAAAACATCAACGTCCGTGTTCTCATCGAATCGACCAGCTATCTCTATTTCCAATGAACTGCACATGTTAGAAATTATAGATTTCCACTTACCGTAGCGCGTCCCGCTACGTAGGACATCCGGTAATATTGCCACAATATGTTGATCTTTATGGGCAATGTGGAAAAGTTTTTCAAGAAAATGGGCTGCATGCTGAATCTTTCCGGTTGCCCATAGGCAATCGATAGACGTGTCCATGTAGCCAAATGGTGGATTCACCACAATACAGTTAACATCATCTGGAATTACACGGGAAAAGAAATCTCCCACGATCAGCTTCTTGAAAATATTTGTAGGATCAATATGACAGATAGCCTCAGCCTCATTTAAATGATTGCTTGCAGCAAGAAATGCAAGACGAAACTGAGCTGCACGAATGAATTCAGGGTAAAGATCATAGCCAATAATAGAATTAGACCATAAGTGTAAGGTCTCTTTAAGGGAAGCTCCAACTGGAAGGTATTTAGCACATGCAAGGAGAAGATTTCCTGCTCCGCAAGCAGGATCCAACAACCGAACACCAACCTTTAACTTTGGCGCTAGACGTTCTGCAATCTTGTTGGATAGCTGAGTGCTTGTGAAGAACAAACCCTCCTTCCTTCTTACATGAAGCGGAACCAGTTTCTGTAGCGCTGATGCTGCCCGACCATTAAGTATTTCGGATGCTAAATTGTCGGACAGTCTGGAAGAGGGGCTTTGAGCCAGATCTAAAAGCAGTTGTTGAATGTGATCTGAATAGACAGAAAAATTAGAGACAGCCTCTTGTACTTTACTGACGCTTTTTGTTTTTGAAATAGGCATCCTTTATCTCATCATAATTTGTTTAGTCATATTCTCGCCTAAGTAACGGGTATTGGTCAAGCACTAAAGAGGGAAACGATGGGGTAAGCCGTTTCTTTTCCGGCCGTAAGGGATTCCCAGATTGTTCTCCGGTTTCCAAGGGTATTGGGCGTCAGGCCCAACAATTTGACCGCACCCCTGTCCCCCTCTATTCTGCCTTGTGCCAGCCGAAGCGCTTGGTGGATGTGGGCCGCCATGGCTTCGTCCATTCCGGAAAATTTGCCGATACCATCGGGGACGGCTCATTTTGGGCGGAGCTTTCCCTCTGTTGCAGGCCGTGGAAGGACAACGGTTCTCCCTTGCCCGTTATCAGAGCTCTTTCCAGGATGTTTTTCAATTCACGCACATCTCAAGAGCGCCACGTATAATATCAAGCCTGGCGGAACGCCGCCGCTGAGAGGCGCGAAGAAAACTTTTTCTGATTCAATCGGTTATGCTACAACCTTGTTTTTGCCATGGCATTTGGCTTTATAGAGGGCCTGGTCGGCCCGGTTGATTAAATCCGCGCTTTTATCGCCGGAATGAAGCTGGGCAAGCCCGATGCTGACGGTAACTGAAAATTTATTGCCGTCCGTGTTTTCAAACAGTTCATCACAAACGGATTGGCGGATTCTGTCCGCCACATCCATGACGTCCTCCTTTTTGGTTCCCGGCAGGATCACGGCGAACTCCTCGCCTCCGTATCGGCAACCGCAGTCATTATCGCGGATCGACAGCAGGACGATTTCTCCCAGTCGTTTCAACACCTGATCACCGGCAGGGTGTCCATGCGTATCGTTTACCTTTTTGAAATCATCCACATCCAGAATTATCAATGACAGGGGCGTATTCAAATTATCCGACAGCGCGATTTCGCTTTTCAGTTTTTCATCAAAATACCGTTTATTGTACAATTTCGTGAGCCCATCCGTATTGCTTAAAACCAGTAACCGACGTTCCGTGATTTCCAATTGTCGTTTTTCCCGCTGTAAAATCCGGATTCGATCAGCCAGAGCCAGGGAAAGTAAGATTGACTCCACGGCAACCGAAACCGGATACGAATAGGTGATCAACTGCGTTTGGGGCAGGATACCGAGTCCACGCAATGCCCATACCATTATGCCGATGGATAAGGCCGACCACGCAGCCAAAAAGTATCCGGCCGGCCTCACTCCTTTGATAAGACATACCAGACCGGCGGCGATGGCCATGATCGGGAAGGTTGTGCAGATGGCGGCGCTTAAAATCTGCAGTTGATAATAAAACCGCGTAACAGCCATGAATACCCAGATGACGGCCAAAAACATATAGGCCGTTAATATTTTATCAACTATCGGTGCATTTCTGGAAGTCCTTAAAAAGGAACGACAGAACCAGGCGGCAAAGAAAATGGCGGACCCGGAAAATACGTAAAGAATAAAAAAAATGTTCTGCGGGTGGATCCCGGTGAGCGCACTGAACTGTCCGAGTCCCATGGACAGGTAGAAAAAATTTGCCAGCATATATAATACATACACCAGATAGGTCGCATTCCGCAGGGACACGTAAATGCAGGCATTATAAAGGATCATGGCAACGATCAACCCGTAGATACATCCGAATACGGCAAAATCCCATGTCGTCCGATTGCGGAATTCGGCAAGTTGTGTGACATATAGCGAGAAATTTAACGGCGGGCCCCAGGATGCCATTTTTAAGTACATGGCACGATTCTGATCATAATCGTCGGGGATGAAGAATATGGAATTTCGGTTTAAAAGATTTAGCCGATCGGATTGATCGGCCGTAACGGCAGAGAGTTTTCGCCAGCGTTCTTTTTCGGTTAGCGCTGTTTGTCTAACGCTCGGGCTGTCTCCGGCAACCGGGACCCAGAGCTCGAGGGTCGGCATCCAGGCGCGGTCGATTTCCAATATCCATGGGTTGCGTTCCCTAAGTTCCGATGAGGATAATTGCACCGGTTGATCGAACTTCAACTGAAACATGACCCAGTATACGGATCGGGTGATGCCGAAATTTAACTGCGAGGCGTTTACCGGGACAAAACGTTCCCGTGTATCCGGGTGAAGCAGTTCCGGGAAAGACAGCTTTCCGCTCGTATCTTCCAAGAATTCAAGAGAGCGACAGATATTGCTTTCTTGTGAATTTCTGAGAAATACCGGCTGCAGGGCATGTGCACGAGAGCAAATGCACATGATGCCTGTAAAAAGAATCAGTAGCTGCAGCCGTCCATTATTCACCGTCAACAACCTGAAGCTTTCTCGATCTCGAACAAAATTGAACATTTCATAACTGGCTCAACACTTTAAAAGAATGAGAAAAAGGCCCACCGCCCGCTTTGCTCAATACGCCCGGGGTAATCCGCTCCACGCGCGACTTCATCGTCCACAGGCTTAAATCCGATGGAATTTTCCGGGGGATCGTGAAAGAGAAAACCCGCTCGCGGCGCAATCCGAGGAACTGCCTCCCCTGGGCGCGCCGATCGGGGTTTCACTTCAAAATATCCTCGGATTTCCGGCGGGCACTGTACAGATACATTAAAGACAGAATATGTGTGATTTCATCCAGCCGGTCGTAGACCCTCACTCCTTTTTCATTGGGATCATGGATCACCCGGCGTTCCCATGGGACGAAAATAGTTCTATTACGTACTCTTAAAGGTTATTGGTTTGCTGAATCTATTTGTTGGCTTCGTGGTAAATCTAATAGTTTTAGAGAAAGAATCTTCATGTTTGAATTCTTCTTTTCGAGTGCGTAAGGCATAAGACCAGATCCGAGTATCGATAAGAACTTTCACCGGTTTCTTCCTTCTTTATAATCATAGTCTGGATCCGGGTCCATTTTTCCGAAACAATCCAATATTTCTAGTTGCTTATGCCTGTTTATGAATTCACGCAACGCCAAGTTGACCGTTTCCCTTTTTGTTTTTAATCCGCTTACCTCCAGTGCTTTTTGTAACAATTCCGGATTTATAGAAAGATTTGTCGCCATTGCCAGTCTCCTTTTGACGCATATTTACACACAACCTAACACGCAATCAAATGTAAGTCAAAGCCGTCAGCAATTCCCATTACGAGGTCGATGTTATCCCAAAACACTGTGTGAATGGCATCTTGCCATCCCGCTCCAGCGGGACGGCTGGAACCCACCAAACGGCTTGTGGACAAGAGCCGCTCCCACAGAATTGCAGTACCAAAATGAGAATTGCTGAAAGCCGTTGGCCGGTTTGAACGACAATGAAACTTTGTGAAGTTCATGCGAGCGGAGCCCCTGATCGGAAAAAAGATCAGTCAAATCGAGGCAGAGGCTTATGTGCAAAACTATTTGCCGCCCGTCGAAGCATCGTGGAGATCCGGCCGTCGGGGCCACGCTCATGACGCGCCGGTACCATCTCCCGGAGCTACGGGGTGAACAAAGAACGTTAAGATATTGTTTCTTACCGAATCGGAACGGACGATTCGATAAACCAATCAGCCCTTCGGGCATTTCGGAGAATGGTTTCGTTATCGGAAACCTATCCTGAAGGATCACGCAGGAAAAATAATGGCTGTTTTTTCGAATCGTCCGTTCCGATTCGAAAAAGGCTTTGCGGCCTTGGCGTCTTGGCGGTTCAATTCAAAATATCTTCGGATTTCCGGCGGGCTTCGTATTGATACATCAAGGACAGAATCTGGGCGATTTCATCCAGCCGATCGTAAACCCGTATCCCTTCTTCGTTGAGATCATGGATCACCTGGCTTTCGCAAGGGGGGAAGATGCTTCCGATGAAGACGGGAAAACCGTATTCCTTTTCCAGTTTTACGTAGTCACGGATGATCTCCTTGTTGATCTCAAGGAACAACCGAAGCCTTCCGGGCGCATCTTGGTCCAACATGCCCGGTCGGCCCATGCCGTGCAGAATAATTGCATCCACTTCACCCGACATTAAGATCTGGCGACCCAAATCCAGCAACAGCTTCTTGTTGAAAAACAGCCCCGAGGCGCCGATGTCCACCGGATTTTTTACGGAGGCGCGTACAGGCATCCCCAGTTCCGTCAATTTGGACTGGAGCATCCGGCTCAATTCGGGAACGCGAAGCCCCTCCGCTTCCAGGGCATCGCTCAGGGCCACGCCCCAGGATCCCCCCATGGTGAGAATGGCGACCCGATTGCCGTTCATGGCAGGCCGTTCGATCAGGGCATGCCCCAAGGGGAGCAGGAGCTCCATGGTGGGGGAGAGAAGAATGTTGGCCTGGGAGAAGGCGCCTCTGTAGGCCCCATACATGCCGGCCATGGCTCCGGTATGGCTCCTGGCCGCCCTGGAGGCATCTTTCGATTGGCCCGCCTTATACAGCACGACGGGCTTGTCTCTGGAAATATTCCGGGCCAGCTCCAGGAATCGTTTCCCTTCCTTGATCGCCTCCACATACATCATAATGCCTTCCACCTCGGGGTCCCGCCCAAAATACTCGAGGAAATCCGTGGTGGTGAGATCGGATTCATTCCCCGTATGGACGAATTTCCCCACACCCATCCTTTTAAAAAACGCATGGGCCAGGAGGTCATAAATGGCGTAGCCGCCCTGGCAGATGGCGGCAAGCCTGCTTTTCACAAGATGCTTTTCAGGAGATGCGGACCCATTGAATTCCGCTTGCAGGTCGAATGTGCCGCTCACATTGGGACCCAGAAGGCGCATTCCGTAGGAGCGGGCAAGGGTTACCAGTTCCTGCTCCCTTTCCTTTCCGTTTTCAACGGCTTCTCCGTAACCGGCGGAAATGATGGTAACCCCTTTGACTCCCTTCCGCCCGCACGCTTCAATGACCTGCTCAACCGCTTCCGCCGGAATGGTAAGGATGGCCAGGTCCGGGGAATCGGGCAATGCCCCGATTTCATCGTAGGCCGTGATGCCGTAGACATGATCGACGTTCCGGTTGACGGGGTAGATCGTCCCCGGATAGCTCCTGGAAAGGAGGCCCTCCATGATGAAAGAACCCCACGATCCGGGGCGTTCCGTGGCGCCTACAACCGCCACGGACTTCGGTTTTAAAAAGACATCCAGCTCGGTTCCGGTTATCATTTATTACCCCTGTTGTATCCTATTTCGTTTTTCCTATTGAGTTTGTTTGTAAACGGTGATCTCTCTTTGTTTTTCAGCCTCTCAATCGCTCATCGCCCTGGAAACGATCCACCGTGTTCACCACCCGCCGTGCCAATGCCGGGTCTCCGAAAATCCTCTCCAGCTCCCTTCGCAGGTTGAAGACCTGCGCGCGAAAAGGAGCGATTTTATTTGGAACACAGATTATATGGTATTTCAACGTTTTTCAAGATCGTATACAAGCCGCAATCTCACAGAATGGGGGAGGGCAGGTTCGGGGGATCATTACGCCGTCAGTCGTCTGAATGCTCGTGTGAAACCTCACTTAAATTGAATCGCCAAGTTGCGAAGGGCGCAAAGCCTTTATCGAATCGGAACGGACGATTTGAAAAAACAGCCATTATTTCTTCTGTATGATCGTTCAGGATAGATTCCCGATAAAATAACCATGATGTATTTAAAGGCTTTGGCATTAATTTCGAGATTTTTCGTAACTCGACTCGGACACCGGCATAATAGCGCAGCCACAGGTCTCCTTCAGGAGAAGAAAAAAATCCAGGTTTTTTTTGACCCAGCTGATAACCAGTGTGGGCGTAATTATAAGCGCCTTCAAGGTCCCCGATTTTGGCATGAACTTTTGATTCGAGAAAATAGGCCAGGGGAGAAGTAGGATCAAGCAAACGGGCCTTTTGAGAATCCGCCTGTGCTTTTTTATCCTCCCCAACAGCCAGGAGGGATAGCCCCTGCCGGGCATAATAATACGCTTTGGTTTTGTTTTTGATAGGCCCCGCCGTTTCCAGCCCTTTTCCAAAATCATGGATGGCGGCCGGGTAGTTTTTCTGACTGTATAAAAGATCCCCTCTCTGCAGATAACACGGACTACAAGCAGGATGAATCAAAATTGCCTGCTCCAGGCAGGCCATAGCCTTCTCGGGATGCCCCAGTTTAATGGCAATAGTGGATTCAAGTTTCAATGCGCTTGCGGCAATTTTTTTATTTTCCCCGCTGGAAAATACGGCCCGTCTTGCATGCCGCATGGCCTGGTCCATGTCCCGGTGATCATATGCCCGAAAGGCCTGATCCATTTCCGTTGAGGCATCCAGCAGCACAACACCTGCCCCCAGACAAAGCAGTGCGGCGATAAGGGTAATGGAACGGACCCATTTTATCATTTTTTATCCTTCTGCCAGCTGTTAACACCGACAAGCAAAAAGAAGCACATGAAAAAAAGATCAAACAGGTTTAAAAAGATCCAGAAGCCCCCGTTGATCCCCATTTGAAAATTCCGCGCAGCCACTCCCCCAAGAAGGCTGATTCCCCAGATGGTCTCTTTTGTCCCGTGCTCAATGACCCGGCCAAGCCATCCCACCGGATCAAACCAGGGCTGTGCCATACCAAAACCGATTGCCTGGGCCATCATGAAACAGATAAATAAAATCATGACCAGGGTCATTGATCCAAGCGATTTAACCTTCTTTTTCGGCTGTATAAACCGGGAGCAAAAAGTCTTTGCCGCCCATGGTATAAAAAGTCCGGCAAGGATTCCCTGGCCCAGGACAAAATATCCATACCAATACCGAGTCCAGCCGGCTATGCACCCTGCTGCAAATGCAGAGGCAATCCCAGCTGCCAGCCAGCAAACAGGCGTCTGTTCTTTTTCAAGACGTATTCGATCAACTTTGTTTTTTACTTTGTTAACCGCCAAATTTTATCTCTTAAATTATACATGGAATCATGGGCTTTTCGGAGGTCTTTGGCAAAAACCTCCCTCAGGAATGCGGCCTTGGTCGCAATAGTATCTCGCCGAGAATTACTGTATCAATACATCCCCGGTGGAATTATCTCCCTGATCTACCCAGGTACCCTTGGCACTATTGCTTGATGTCCTCATTGTGTAGACCACGTTTAGATGAGCCCCTCCGGGTTTAATTGCTTCCTCTTCTTTAAAAGTCAGTTTGCTGCCATTTAGCGTGCCACGTATTAAATGAATGCTCCCGAAGGTATTCCAAGTGAGTTCCCCTACCAAGGAGCCTGCAGTTTTGTTATAATCTGTAATCCGTATCGTAAAAGGCCAGCACTTACTGCCTTGAAAAGCCTTTCCACTGAGAACTTTCCCACTGATGAACCCCTCAACCCAATTACCCGTATCGTCATCCGCAGAACTTGAAAGTGATCCACTATTTGATGATGTCGATGACGCCCCTTCCATCGGCTTTCCAAATATCTCCACAAATCTGAGCCCTCCAGATCCGGAATTTTGAGACCAAGTTGCAGGATCGGAATCGGTAATCGAATAGGTTCCAGGTTCCAGTCTGATATTCGCGTGCACTGTCCAGTTCGCATTGGGAGTATTGTACATACCAGGCCATCCATCTGCCTGCCAGTACCCCACACCTCTGATACCAATCCTGCCAGGACGATGTTCCCTTTTGGTCATTCCAATGATAGGTATCGATCCTTGTGATGAGCGTAGGTCGCGTTAATTTGAAGGTTGTGGTTTTAAGGTTATGGACCTTGTTTTTGTTACTGTTTGAAAAAATTTTAACATCACCGGCATCGGTTAAGGGCGCATAAGTGAGTCCCAAAAAAAATAAAAATACCATCTTATAAAATCAAGGTCAGGTAGAACTTGTTCAGTCGTTTTCTCGCATAAATTTTACAATGTTTTTCCATGATTGCCAATTCTCTTCCAATTTGAAAGCCCTTTATGATGCACATTTGAAGAATAAAGCGATGTCCAAAAGTGGCCATTTCCCTTATTTAAAGTGGTCGCGGTTTTTGCCAAGGGATGTTTGTTTTCAATCACAGATTCGATGAGATGTCAATGTTTTCGCGCATTGCCTACAAGCCGAAATCTCACAGAATAGGGGAGGGCAGGTTCGGGGGATCATTACGCCGTCAGTCGTCTGAATGCTCTTGTGAAACCTCACTTAAATTGAATCGCCAAGTCGCGAAGGATTCCACTACCATCTGCCGGAGCTACGGGGCAGGCGCAAAGGGTTTCTGGATTTTTTCCTGATCGGGGGAACCGATCAGGAGAAGGCCAAGCCTTGCGGAGCAGTCATTACGTCAGAGTATTCACCATGGATTCGATACTTTTTTGTCCAAACCTTCAGCGTGTGGTCCCGGGAGATGACCGTCAACGTTCAAATAAATCAAAAAGGAAACCAGGGTCGCTCGGGCCGGAAATCCATCATTTTTGAAGTTGCAATGTCAGCAGTCGCCAATGGCTGAAGGGTCTTTCAAAATATGACTCTGTTCCTTCCAATGACTTGCAGTGTATAACGCAAAGATAACGCGCTTGTCGGGTTGGTTTGTTGGTTGGGGAAGGTCGCCGGCACGCTATATCACCTCTAAGCGAGTTGGGAGCGGGAGCCATGGCGAATGATTAGGCCTCAGATTCGATTGCATGAACCGCTTGCCTGATCTGCGCTATTAGTTCATCCTGTTTCATTTGGTTACCTCAACTCTTAATTATGGTATTATCTCCTCAAGCCCTTTTATGGTAACCGTTTCAGAACTTGTCCCATCAATGTTGTGTCGATAAACAAGACCATAACGCATATATTTCATGGTCAAATCGAGAATTTCATTCTCGCTTAGAAAAAAATTGGTTGTTGACCCCTCACGACCCTGGATCCTATTTTTAAAAGCGGGATCGGATTGCAGCGCGGGGTCTCCACTGATTGCCGATAATGGATCAAAGAAATTTAACTCTTCAAATAGAACTCGCTTTTTGCTTTGAATATCAAATATGGAAATCGTATAGCACAATTCCGTGAAACCTGTGCATTCTCGCTGGCGGGCAATATCATCATATTTAAACGCCCCTTTGTCTGTATAGTGAAGGACAAAAAGTATATCAGCCATACCTTGGAGGTTGTTGATAATGTCTTGAATAGTCATTTCCAATATCGGCCTCGGCCAGTCTTTAGCTAACTTTTTAACATCCATTACGTGATAGCCTTTGCTTGAAAGAGTTTTGCTTACATTATCAGTTAGTTGTGGTGTGATATTTCCATAATATTGAACATACTTGAATATGTGAGAATAAGGTCGGTAATACGGATAGTCGGGAATAGATTCTTTTATTCTGCTTTGGTCTTCAATACACACATCCAACCCTGGAATCCCTTCCATATAGTCAGTTGGACGAAGCGCACGATTCGCATAGTCAGTTTTAAGGCTTACGGGGACAGGACATTGATACGTAATGTTCCCCATACGGTTAACTAAAATTGCCGCACGTTTATATATATTCTTAGCGTACTGCGCATCTACATATGAGACCGGCTCCGGGAGTGCGCAACTGGTGAGCATGCTTATTGCTAAATAGAAAATAGAAACCGTTATAAAAATTCTTGCAGGGTGTTTTCTTTTCAATGGACACCTCCCTATTTTAATGATCGACCCCATTTCACTCTCTCTATCATATTTTTAAAGGCAGGCCAAGAACGGACTTGACCCCTTACTCTCTTCACACGGTCAGGTTCACGTCCGTTCCGCCGAAAGTGGATGCCTGTTTCCATTCCCACCGGCAGCATGCAGCGATCCCGGCGCCATCGATGACCGGAAGGTGAAACGGTATAATTCCGTTTGGATCTGGGTGCTGACAACCACTGACCCTTTCTTAACACACGATCCGGGCCATTGCCTTCCGAGGCTTTTCCTTCAACCACCATTTTCCAACTTGTATCTTATGTGGTATTTTTTTGTTGATTTTTATATCATAAGTGATACAAACGGAACATGAAAGTAGGAAACAAAATACGCGTGGCCAGAAAAAAGCTTGGGCTGAACATGAAGGACTTTGCCCGCAAGGTCGGCGTCAGCTACTTGACCATTTACAGGGTTGAGACCGACAAGGTCAGTCCTTCGGTGGCCCTCCTTTCCGAAATTGCTCACTATCTCGGAGAGCCCATTGTCAACTTCTTTAGTGAGGCACGGAAGGTTACGGTTGTTAGAGCCGGTACGGCCCCCACGGTTGAATCCGGTAAAATGAGTCTGGATCTGTTGATACCCAAGGGTGTTATCAGCAATAAAATATCGGTCACCCTGGGCAGAGCCGATCCCGGTGAATTTGTAAGCAAGCACTCCCATGATGGATTCGAACTGACATACCAGCTGAAAGGGGACGCTCTTTTTAGATACGATCTCGAGGAATTCATGCTCACGCAAGGCGATCTGATCTATTTTGATGCAAGTGTTGAACATTCCGTAGTCGCATTTAATCGTAACGAATTCTTGTCGGTTTATTTTAGAGAATGAGGACGCGGTTCGTCCCCTGCGATGATGCCGGCTGCGCAGCCACAGCCGGGCAGGCCTTTATCGGGGCGTTGGAAATGAAGGCCGAAAGCCGGCAGTTTCCGTTTATGGATATTGACCTCTGGAGGGCGGGATTTTAACACGTCCCTCTGAATGAAGATTGAGGAGAACAGATGGAACTGAACAAAGCGCAAGAACTCATGTTGGAAGGGAGGCAGGGTTCCGGGGCCCGGAAGGCCATGGAGATCCTCCTCGCCTATGGTGATTGTTACGACGCCGATCGCTTGATTCCGGTAACGAGCGTCCATATCGCAGGCAATTTTCCGGTGCTTATGGATGAGGGCATTGAATGGCTTGAAGACCTGGCGAACGAAGGGGCCAAGGTGGCCGTCTTTACCACGAAAAACCCCGAGATGTATGATTTTGAACAGGCCGAGGAGCTTCGCATTCCCACCATTTACCAGGTGAGGCAGAAACGAATTCACGAGGCCTTAAAAGCCCTCGGGCTGACGTTGACCTATTCGTGTCATCACTATCTCTTGGGCAATGTGCCGAGGTTCGGGGATCATATTGCCTGGGCCTCTTCCGGAAGTCAGGTCTTTGCAAACTCGGTGATCGGTGCACGTTCCAACAGGGATGGCGACCATGTGGCCCTGGCCGCTGCCATCACCGGTGTTATCCCGGAGTGGGGGATGCACCTTAAAGAAAACAGAAAGGCCGGCATGCTCATTGATGTCGGTCAATTGCCGCTTGAGACCTATGGCCCCGCGGACTATAAGGCACTGGGCTGGTATTTGGGCAAGTTGATCGGGACTAACATCCCCGCGGTGGTCAACCTTCCCGGGGATTTGCACATCGAGGGAATCAAAGGTCTTCTTTATACACTGACCGTCACCGGGGCCGCCGGGTTGGTCCATCTGGTCGGAATTACGCCCGAGGCCCAGACCTTGAAAGACGTCTTCGACCGGCCCCATCCTGCTTCGCCCGATATCCTGCCATTGCAGAAAGACGTGAACCAGGCCTTCTTGGAGATATCCAGCAGTTCGGAGGAGAAGGTGGACATGGTCATATTTGGTTGCCCCCAATGCAGTATCCAGGAGGTCCAGGAGATCGCGGCCCTTCTGGAGGGGAAGAAGCTCCATCCCGAAACGCAGCTCTGGATTTGCACCTCCAGGTGGGTCAAAACCCTGTGCGAAAGGATGGGCCTTCTTGAGAGAGTGATCGCCTCGGGGGCGCGCATTTTGTGCGACATGGGCGCCGCGGACGGCCCCCATCTCTATCTGAAAGAACAAGGCGTTCGGGTGATCGCCATCAACTCCGCCAGAGGAAGCTACTATGCACACAATCTCTTCGGCATGGATACCTGGTTCGGTTCCACCGAAGACTGCGTTCGGTCGGCCATTTCGGGAAGATGGGAGGGAAGGAAATGATCAAATTGAAGGCAAAACCCGTAATGAAAGGGGTGGCTCAGGGCGAGGCGATTGTCTCCCGCATGCCCATATCCTTCACGGGGGGTATGGACCCCGACACGGGGAATATCAGGGAGCCCGGCCATGATTTGGAAGGTCAATGCGTGGCCGGAAAAATCCTCGTTTTTCCCTCAGGAAAAGGTTCCACCACGGGATCGTGGCAATACTATGCGGCTTTCAAACGGGGGAATGCCCCCAAAGGGATTATCAACACCAGCGCGGAGGGCGTCGTGGCGGTCAGCGCCATCATCACGGCCATGCCAATGGTTCACGAGCTGGAAAAGGATCCCTTGGCCAGTATTGAAACCGGAGATTTCGTAAAGATCGATGCGGATAACGGCATTGTGGAAATTGAGAAGAAAATAGGTTGAAAGGGGGTGTTACATTCAACTGTCAACAAGGAAATTTCATTGCATCAGCATACGATTGTTGCCCTGACGTACCCAAAAGCCAAGGAGGATCACAATGAAAAGTTGTAAGTTTTTTGTCACCGCATGCGGCATTTTCCTGTTGTTGTTTGCAGTAACGGCGTGCCATCCCTTCCGCAAGTGAGGCGGCATCGGACAAGCCGATCAAATTGAGTTTCAGCACCATTTTTCCGGCCGTTCACCTCCAGGGAGCACTCAATCAGTATTTCTGCGACGAGATCGCGAGAAGCACCAACGGACGGGTGGAAATCACCCTGTATCCCGCCGGAACCCTCACGTCGGCCACCTAAAACTTTGACGGCGTCATTAAAGGGATCTCGGACATCGGCATGAGTTGCCCCCTTTATGTCGCGGGCCGCTTTCCCGTCAGTGAGATGTTTGAGATGCCTTCGGATATCGATGACGGTTGGGTCACCGGGAAAGTCTATACCGATCTCTTAATAAATATAATCTTGCGGAATACAAAGATGTGCACGTCCTGTATCTGCATGGCCCGGGCCGAAATGTGATTTCCACCCGAACCGTACCCATCCGGAAGCCTCCGGACATGAACGGGCTGGTCCTGAGGGCCAGCGGCGGCGCGGCCTCAACCATCAAGGCGCTTTGGGCGCCACGCCGCGAGCCATGCATATGGGCGAGGCATACGCGGCCTTATCCAAGGGGGTGGTTGAAGGGCAATTCGCGGTTCCCGAGACCCTCAAAGGGTGGAAGCACGCGGACGTGGTGAAGTATGTATCCATTCCTCCCATCTCAACCTCCAGCTGTCAGTACGTGGCCATGAATAAGAAAAAATGGAATTCCCTTCCACCGGATATCCAGAAGATTTTTACGGAGGTAAGCGCTGAATTTCCCGACTACCACGGTTATGTGTGGGAATATTATGACAAGGCGGGGTTGGAGTATTTTCAGAGTCTGCCAGGAAGAGAATTGATTGTCATTCCCACGGAGGAGCGGACCGAATGGGAAAAAGCCGTTGCACCGGTCATCGATGAATATATTAAAGAAAAGACGGCCGATGGTCTGCCGGCAAAGGAAATGCTGGACTATTTCAATGAACGCGTCGAATACTGGTCAGCAAGAAAACCCGACAAGGATGTTTCCACAAAGTGGGTTGAGGAAAATTTAATCAAGAAATAGCCTCAAAGGCGTCGTACAAGACGGGCGACCTTGTTTAATAACCGTCACGTGCGGGGGTGACCAAAAGACACCCCCGCACGTGACCTAAAAAACAGACGGGCGGTGAAAATGAATTTGCTTGAGAAGTTTATCCGGCGCATCAGTCGTTGGTTCAATGGCATTGCCCTGATTGCACTGAGCGCTATGCTGCTCCTGGTAACCATGGATATTGTCGGAGCCAAGGTCTTTTCACTCCCCGTCCCCGGGGCAATGGACCTGACGTCTCTTCTGGGGATTCTGGTTATCGGATTTTCCATGACGCGGACTTACCTCGAGGGACGACACATTACCGTGGATTTCGTGATGATCCTTGCTCCCAAAGGGGTCCGCCGTGTATCGCGAACCCTGAGCGGGTGTTTGTGCACGCTCTTTTTCGCATTTGTCGTCTGGCGGCTTTTTCTGTATGCCCATGATCTCCAGGTGTACGGGGAAAAGTCATTGACCGTGAAGATCCCCCTCTACCCGTTTGCCTACGCGCTGGCCGTGGCCTTTGTTCCCATGCTTCTGGCCGTTCCCATTCAACTCTATCGTGCATTGAAAGGACCTCAGGAATAAATGGACCCTGTTGCCGTCGGAATCTTAGGGATCGTCATTCTGGTCTTGCTTTTTGTCATCGAATTTCCCGTGGCCTTTGCCCTGGGGTTTGTCGGCTTCCTCGGGTTCGGATATCTGGTCAGTTTCAATGCCGGTTTCGAGATGCTTTCCATAGACATCTTCGAGAGTTTTTCCTCCTACAATCTGACGGTGATACCCATGTTCGTTTTCATGGGCTGTCTCGCTTTTGAAATCGGCATGAGCACGCGGCTTTTCGACGCGAGTCATGCCATTTTCGGAAAGATGCGAGGCGGACTGGCCGTCGCCGCGATCATGGCCTGTGCCGGTTTTGCCGCCATCTGCGGGTCCACCAACGCCACGGCGGCCGCCATGGGTGCAGTCTCCCTTCCCCAGATGAAGCGATATCACTATGACGACTCACTGGCGACCGGAAGCGTGGCAGCTGCCGGGAAGCCTCGGGATCCTTATTCCGCCCAGCGCCCTGCTGATTGTCTTCGGCATCATGGCCGAGGAGTCGATCGGGAAACTCTTTATTGCCGGTGTCCTTCCCGGTCTTCTTCTGGCCTTTTTGTTTGTCCTTACCGTAACCGTCCTCTGCATGCGGAATCCGAGACCTGGCGCCTGCCGGCGACGCCACTTCCCTGAGGCAAAAGATGAAAGCCATCTCCGCCGTTGGCGAGGTCCTCATCCTTTTCTGTCTGGTCCTGGGCGGGCTTTTTACCGGGTGGTTCAGCCCCACTCAGGCGGGTGGCGCCGGTGCGGCGGGCGTTCTCATACTCGGTCTGCTGAGACGGAAGCTGACCTGGTCAGGCTTTGTAAAGGCGGGCAAGGACACACTTCTCATCACGTGCATGGTCATGTTTATTGTGGCGGGCGCCGCGATCTTCAGCCATTTTATTGCGGTCACCAAGATCCCTTTCCTCCTTTCCGAATGGGTTTCCCAGCTCAACTTTCCGCCCATGGTCATCATGGGACTCATCGTCTCTGCTTCATCTTATCGGCGGCTGTTTTATGGACGGTTTCGGACTCATTGTGCTCACCGTCCCCATCATGTTGCCCATGATCAGAACTCTGGGTTTTGATGTGTATTGGTTCGGAATTATCATCGTCTTGATTGTTGAAATGGGAACCATTACGCCGCCCGTCGGAGTGAATGTGTATGTGATCAAAGCCGTGGCCGGCGACGTTCCCCTTCAAACCATTTTCAAGGGAATTTTTCCCTTTCTCCTGGCCCTGATCGTTGCGGTCGTCATTCTGATGATTTTTCCTCAGATTGCAACCTTTCTGCCCAGTATTTCCAGCTACTGAACCATGCGCTGCACAAACAACACGGCGAAATCGGATCGGTATTCTTCTTCCATTTTGTAATCTCCCTTTGGCCTTCAAAGGTTAATCCCGCGAATGCCTCATCTTCTTCAGCCATCTCTTCATAACCCTTGGCCATAAGGGCTTCAGTTTCTTTATTATATGGTATGTCAAGGCTTTTCAAAATCGTATACAAGCCGCAACCTGATAGGATTCGGCAATGTGGGGTAGCCGGAACGGTTTCGGACAGGATCCGTATTGGAAAAAATCCCGGTTTCTGAGATTGCAGGATTGACATGCCGGAAGGACGGGTATAAGGTTTAACGATTGTTCGTTAAAAAGATACGGGAAAATATGAATCCAGCCAAAGCAAACCAGAAGAACCGGAAGATCCAGGAGATTCATCGGACAATCGCCCGTCTCTTTGCCCGTAAAGGCTATCACGCCACCTCCATGCGCGCCATTGCCCAGGAACTGGACATGCAGCCCGCTTCTCTCTACCATTATTTCAGCGGTAAGGAGGAAATGCTGTTCGTCCTGATGAACGAATCCATGGATGAAGCCCTGGAAAAGCTGAAGGCGGTGTGTGAAACGGATTCCACGCTGGAGCGGAAATTAAAAGAAATGCTCGGTTTCTACGCCCGTTTTTTTGCCGGAGAGCAGGAACGCGAGACGTTGCTGGTCAATGAGATTGATTCCCTGGGAGACGAATACCGGAAGATCCTCATCGAAAAAGAGCGTCGCTACGTTCATCTGATCCGGTCCATATTCGAGGAACTGGCTGAGGCGGGTTTGTCGAAAGAGATCGACTCCACCATTGCCACCTTTGCCTTCTTCGGAATGGTTCATTACACCATAAGATGGTACAACAAGGAGGGATCCGTCGATGTCTCCACATTGGCGGATAACTTTGTTGAGATCTTTACGCGGGGCATTCTGAGATAGCACCCGGAAAACCCGTCCTGTTTTTTTCCTCTTTCCTACGCCCTCGTTTTCTTTTTCGGCTCAATAGGATGTCTTGATCAAAACGTATCCTTTTCAAATTTCCTGGCAGCGGAGTACGCAGCCGGCGAACCATTCCGTCACGGGTCTTTTTTGTTGCCCCATCTGATTTTACGGATGCACCGGCCCTTCTATGCTGGTATGGAAAATGCAGGTATGACAACGTCTTCCTTGTACCAGCATAGAAGGACCTTTCGGCGGTCCGTGAAGGTTCATCCAAGATGCGGCAGCAAAAAAGACCTCGTGACTCCATTTCTGCCAGGATTTTTGAATAAGATGCCATTTGATTTTGTCAGGAATAATTTCGGTGGATCAAAAAAAACTTGACATAATATTCCCTGTCATGGAAAATCTAACAATCGTTCGTTAGAATTAGAAGTTGAAAAATAAGCCCGCAAAAAAGGAGAGGGACCATGGTGATCGGAGATGCCCTGGTTCGATCAGCGGAGAACCACCCGGATAAGCTTGCTGTCAGGGATGAGTGAGGATGTTTTATGGAACAAAAATACACCATAGTCGGTCAACGCATGAAACGGACGGACAGCCTCGCCAAGGTTACCGGAACGGCGGCGTTTACGGCCGACATCAAACTTCCCAGGATGCTCTGCGCAAAGGTGCTCAGAAGCCCTTATGCGCACGCGAAAATCTTACATATCGATACAAGCCGGGCGGCCAGACTCCCCGGCGTCAAGGCCGTTGTAACGGCGGCCGATGCCCACGGCGTCAAGTGGGGGGTCTTCAAATACACGCAGGACCATCCCATGCTGGCGGTGGATAAGGTTCGGTACATCGGCGAGGACGTGGCGGGCGTGGCGGCCGTGGATGAAGCGACCGCCCTTCGCGCCTTGGATCTGATCAGGGTGGAATACGAGCCGCTGCCGGCGGTCTTCAGTCCCGACGACGCCATGAAAGAGGGGGCGCCCTTGATCCATGAGGAATACGCCAATAACATCAACATCCATGTTCGTATCGACGTGGGGGACGTGGATGCGGCCTTCGAGGAGGCCTATCTCGTTCGCGAAGACACATTCGAGGCGGCGGGCGAGGCCTATTCCACCCTTGAACCTTACGCGGTGGTGGCCTCCTACGCCAACGGTTTTCTCGACCTGTGGATGCCCAACGCCGGACCCCACGTGCGGGCCAAGGCCCTTTCCAATATGCTGAAATTACCTCTTAACAAGGTGCGGGTCCGGCATATCAACGTGGGCGGGCACTTCGGGGCCCGCTCCGAAGTGTCTCCCGGAGACCTGGTGGCTTCCCTTCTGACCATGAAGACGGGACGCCCCGTCAAACTGGTCCTGACACGGGAGGAAAACGCCACCTGTACCAGGCAGATTCACGACATCAAGGCCACCATCAAGACGGGGGTCAAAAAAGACGGCGCCATCATTGCCAAGGATTTCCGGGTCATCTACGACGGCGGGGCCTACAGCAGCACCGGCCCCATCGCTACGTCCATTCCCTATTACGTCTATGAAGAGGCCTATCGGCTTCCCAATGTGCGATACAATGGATATCGCGTCATCACCAACAAGGGGATTCGAGGTATGTACGGGGCCCACGGCAGGGCATTCCTTTGCGGCAACGAAGTCCAACTGGATATGATCGCCAGCGAACTGGGCATGGATCCCATGGAGATCCGGCTCAAGAACGGTCTCAAGGTGGGGGAAGAGACCGCGACAAAATCGGTCATCATCAGCGGCGGCCTTGAAGAACCGATCCGCCAGGCCGCCCTGAAAGCCCAGTGGACAAAAAAGCGCGCCGAACTAAAGAATGGAAATGGCATCGGCATGGGATGCATCGCCATCATGTGCGGGTTTCCCATGGGATTC
This sequence comes from uncultured delta proteobacterium, assembly GCA_963747015.1. Lineage (GTDB taxonomy): Bacteria > Desulfobacterota > DSM-4660 > Desulfatiglandales > Desulfatiglandaceae > DUZB01. Next base: position 68,108 of record CAVVEP010000032.1, on the reverse strand, counting down.
CGGTCCGGTTCGGCCTGCTATGTCAAGATTAACGACGACGGACAGGCAACCATTGTGAGCGGTATGGTGGACACGGGCATGGGGAACGAGTCCATGGCGGTGCAGATCGCTTCCGAGGTGCTGGGGATCCCGCCGGAAGATATCAATCTGGTGAATGCGGACACGGAGGTGACCAACCTGGATCCGGGCGCTTATTCCCAGGCCGCCAGTTTCGTGGGCGGGAACGCCGTAAAACGGGCCTGCGAGGAAGCAAAACGCCAGATCCTGACTTTGGCCGCGGCCAAACTGGATCACGAGATGGAAGACCTCACCATCATAGACCGGACCATCGTCTCCAAAACCGATCCGTCCAAACGGATGCCCATGCGCTGGATTGTCCGGGAAGCCTTTTTCAAAGGAGAGCCCATTGCCGCGACCGGCGCCTATATGCCCAAAATCAGTTTTGACCGGGAATGGATCAAGAATCCCCGGGGCCAGATGGCCGGGACCTATTCCTTTGGTTGCTCCATCGCGGAAGTAACCGTGGACAAGGAAACCGGACAGATCCGCATTCCCCACTTCACCGCCGCCCACGACTGCGGCAATCCCATCAACGCCATGGCGGTGGAAGGGCAGATCGAGGGATCGATCCACCAGGCAGGGGTGGCCGTCTTGACCGAGGAGAACCGGTGGAACGAAGGCTGGCTGCTGAACCCCGACCTGTTGGAGTACAAGGTGCCGCTGGCCTGCGACATGCCGGAGATCGATACCATTATTGTCCGCTCAAACGACCCGGAAGGTCCCTTCGGCGCCAAGGAAGGGGGGCTCACAACCCGCATGAACGCCTATAGTGCGGTGGTCTGCGCCACCCACAGTGCCCTGGGCGTGCCGCTGAACCGGTTGCCGCTGACCCCGGACCGGGTCCTGAAGGCCCTGGAAGAGGGGAAAGGGGGAGACGCGTGATGATATCTTCAGAATTCAAATACATCGGTGCAAACAGTATGGAAGAAGCCCTGGAGCGTTTCGGCGAATTCCAGGGGAAGGCGGTCTATCTCGGCGGCGGGACCGACCTGGTGCCGCGCATGAAGCTGGGGCTTTTAAAACCCAAAGCGGTCATCGACCTGAAACGTATTGCGTCCATGTCCACCGTGGCGGAGGAGGGCGACTGGATTCGGATCGGATCGCTCACACCGCTTTTCCAACTGAAACAAAACAATTTGGTGGCCAAGCGTCTTCCCGTCCTTGCCGCTTCTCTGGAAGCCACCTCCTGCGAATCCCTTCAGATGCGAGGCACCATCGGCGGAAACATCCTTCAAAACACCCGGTGCCTGTTCTACAACCAATCGGAATTCTGGCGTCGGTCCAAGGGGTATTGTCTGAAAATGGGCGGTGAAAAATGTAACGCCGTGCCGGGGGCCAAGAAATGCTTTGCCAATTACGCAAGCGACAACGCCCCGGCCTTGTGCACGCTTCAGGCGGAAGTGGCCCTGGCGGGACCCGGCGGGGCAAGGCGTTTCAAACTGGAATCGCTCTACACCGGCCGGGCGGACGAACCCTTTGATCTAAAGCAGGGAGAGATTCTGACCGACATCTTTATTCCCAACCAAGAGATTGCCGGCGGATATGAAAAGCTGCGGGTGCGGGGCGCCATTGACTATCCGCTTCTGGGCGTGGCCTTTTCCGTTGCGGCGGGCTCCGGCAGATTAGCCGTGGGCGCCGTGGGTCCCGGACCCTACACGGCCGAAATAAAGAATCCCGGGAAAGAGGCCGTGGAGCAGGCGGTGGATGCGATCGTCAAAGAGGCGGCGACCGTGGAGAACACGGTCCTGGATTCCGGCTACCGGAAAAAAATGATTCCCGTTCTGGCAAAACGTCTGATCAACAACGTGATGGAAGGGGCCAAGTGATGGAGCGATACAATATCAATTTACGGGTGAACGGCGAATGGGTGGAAGTATCGGTGGGCTCGGGCGAAACGCTGCTCGACACCCTGAGGGAGCGATTGGAGCTGACCGGCGCCAAGGAGGGATGCGGGCTCGGGGCCTGCGGGAGTTGCACGGTTCTTTTAAACGGACAAGCCACGCGATCCTGTATCGTGATGACGGCGGAGTTGGACGGCGCCGAGGTGGAAAGCATTGAAGGTCTGGCCGACGGCGCCCGACTGGACCCGCTCCAGGAGAGCTTCATGGAAAAAGGCGCGGTTCAATGCGGCTTCTGTACACCGGGCATGATCATGACGGCCAAGGGGCTGCTGAACCGGAATCCGAAAGCCGACAAAGGGGATGTCATTCGCACCATGAGTTCCAACCTGTGCCGCTGCACGGGATACAAGAAGATTGTTGAGGCCGTGGATGCGGTTTCATCCACTGAAACTTCAAAGATCGAATAAGAACGGGGAAAAGATGTCATCCATGTTCGCGATCTGAAAGAACGGAGGAGATTTTCCATGAACGAAGCAAAAAAACTGAACATTGCCAACAGCCTGAAGCTGTTTGAAGAAGCGTGCGGCCTGGTGCCGGGTGGCGTTTTAGGGGCCAGGAAGCCCGGTGATTTCATCCAAGGGGAATACCCCATATTTCTTGAAAGCGGCAAGGGGTGCCGGTTGACGGATGTGGACGGCAACGAGTTCGTCGATTTTCTGTGCGGTTACGGTCCCATTATCCTCGGCTACCGCGAAGAAGAGGTGGACGAGGCCGTCTTCAGACAGATAAAGGAAAAGGGGTTTTGCTTTACCCTGACCCAGAAGTTCCAGAACCAACTGGCCCAAAAGCTGGCCCGGCTGGTTCCCTCATCGGAGATGAGCATCTTCTTGAAGACAGGCTCCGATGCCACCACCGCGAGTATCCGCATTGCCCGGGCCCATACGGGCAAGATCAAAGTTATGCGGTGCGGCTACCACGGCTGGCATGACTGGTGCGTGGAGATGAAAGGGGGGATACCGTCCAAATTTTATGAAGATGTATTCGAATTCGGGTATAACCGACTGGATCAACTGGAGGAACTGATGGCCGTCCACGGCGGGGAGACCGCCGCCATCATCATGACGCCCTTCGGTCATCCCAATCACCAGGAGATGCAGGAACCCGAACCCGGTTTTCTGGAAGGGGTCCGGAAGATCGCGGACCAATACGGCGCGGTGCTGGTCTATGATGAAATCCGGACCGCCTTCAGGCTCAGAATGGGGGGCGCCCAGGAACTCTATGGCGTAACACCCGATCTGACCGTGTTGGGAAAGGCCATTGCCAACGGCTATCCCATTTCCGTGGTGACCGGAAAAAGGGACGTGATGATGGCGGCCGCGGACAAGCTTTTCATTTCGTCCACCTTCTTTCCCAACAGCGAAGGGTTTGTGGCCGCGCTCAAGACCATTGAAATCCTGGAACGGGACCAGGTTCTTGAGAACATCCGGGAGAAAGGGAATCGGTTCATGGAGAGCATCCGAGGGCTTCTGAATCGATATGATGTGGGTGGAGAGCTGACCGGTGTGGGGCCCATGTTCTACATCACCTTTAAGAAGGATGAGACGGGCGCCTATAAGAACAAGCGTACCGATTTTTACACGCAACTCATCCGGAAAGGATTTTTCTTCTCACCTTACCACCACTCTTACATCAGCTTTCGGCACACGGAAGAGGACCTGAATTCGACCCTTACGGCTATTGAGGAATCCCTTTCCTACGTGAAGGAAAAATACGAAAAAGCGGGCGGTTAAGCGCTTCCAGGCGGGGAGAGAAAAAACCCCGGCTAGCCGATTAGCTCAAAAGCAGCATGTCGGGCAAATTTTCAAAAACAAGTCGAACGTCATCGTATTGTTCGAGAACTCTTATGACTTCCGGATGTGGCTCTGCCCATATTTCCGGCAAGTCCCGTTCTTCTCTGTCTTGTATCGGAAACGCAAGAGCTTCAACTGGAGGGGTGAATTGCGCATCAACCCCTGGCTTGTTGCCTCTGGCATCAATGCGATACCATCCATATTCCTTTATGTACACTGCATTCAGTCCATGCAGGGAATATGGAGGACCTTTATCATTAACAGATAAACGTTGATAGCAGAGCCCTGTCGGGACCCCATTTTTTCGTAGCAGTGCTGCTAATAGATGACTTTTGGCATAACAATAGCCTGTGCCGTAATGGAGAACCTCTGATGCGCGACAAGTCACAGGATTTTGCTTGTAATCCCAACTGTGCTTAATTCCGTCTCGAACGAATTCAAAGCAGCGTCGTATCAGGTCCTGTTCGGTCGGAGACCCATTCGCTAGTTGTGCTGCCTTTCGACTAATTTCAGGATTGTCAAAATCGATATATTTGCATTTTTCTAAATACTTATTCATGGCAATCCGGACTGATGGCCCCTGCTTTTCAGGGGCAATCCAGTTACTATTTCTCCATGGACAGCCATGATTGAGCTGTGCGGCGGCGTAAGCCGTCCACACCAGCGAAATGAGAGTTAGCCAGATAACCATGCGATTGCATCATCTCTGGACTTGAACAGCTTTTCTGATACATCCCATTCATTTTCCACAAAGGCTTCCCACATCCTGGCCATGCCAAACTCCAGATCACGAGCAAGAAAGTGCGCGCATTTTGACTTTCCGAGTTCGGCTCTGTATTGTTCATTAAGCCTCGCAATTTTTCTCATGTCATCAGTAGTCAGAGGAGCAGAATTGAGGTGTGCATGATTTATCAAAAATGGCGTTCCCGGTTTCCATTTCTCATGAGTAACCAAGGCTTCAAGAACATCCCTGAACTTCTCAACTTCAGCATCACCGAAGGTCTCAACCTCAAAAAAACCATCATGATATTGGACTATAAATTCCACTGCAGCCTCCTTTATCCTGCCTGTTTTGATGATCGAAGGATGTTCAAGCCCTCCTTCGGGGGGCCTGACCGGAACATTCATGGGATAGACCCTGACGGTGCCTGAAATGGCGGCCACAATCGTGGTCGGCGCCTTCTCATTGCCGATGTCATTTTGAAATCTCCCTTTGGCCTTCAAAGGTTAATTCCGCGAATGCCTCATCTTCTTCAGCCATCTCTTCATAACCCTTGGCCATAAGCGCTGTTTCTGGCCGGGAAATCAATGTCAAATCAGGGGCGGGCGCCGGGATATCGGGGAAATGGAAAACCGGTTCTTGATTGTTCCGTTCCTTCCACGATGACTTCGAGAAACGAAAACGGGAATCCCATTCCCATTCTGTCGGCTTCGAATTTCGCGATAAGTCTTGCTCCCAGACAATAGGGAGAGAAGTTGATTTCTCCTAATAAATAAGGCCTCACGATGAGATCCGAACAACCGGCCCGGAGTCCTCCCACATCCGCCCTGACTCTGTTTCCGGTCAGGAACTGATACCCCTGTATGAGTCTGCACAGCTCAACGGGGCGCAAGGAAAGCACGACAACATCGGGCGTGATTTCCGCATCCTCAAAATCCGGAGGAAAATAGAATACGCCTTGTGTCGTGGGAGGTTGCAGGGAAAGCATATCGGATACGGCCTTTGCCGCTATTTCCTTTTTTGCATATCTCCCTGAATCATCCTTGCCGAACAAGGCAAAATCTTCCGCCTTCGAATCCTTGAAGGCGTAAACCGTTCCATTGGTAAAGTTAATGGGGGACGGAGGGACGAAGGCGTCTCCTTTGCCACTGCTTTTCTTCATGATTTCAGTATAATCCCGCGGCCCTTCCAAGGGAGAAGACTGATGTTCATCTACAAGACCCAGGCTAATGGCTGCGGCGACGCACCCTATGGTGTCCGTTGTCAGATATACGGCTTCGTCCAGCATGGTCGCCCTTGTTGCGTGGCAGGATGTCACGGTCATTCCATCCGGTTGGTATTTGACGACTTCACTGGGGAACCTTTTCATCCTTCTTGAATATCCTGACGCCTGCGGCGGGAATCCTGAGATTCGGCACGTCCAGCGCCTTTATGAGCCTTTGCATGAGGTTGTCAAAAACATTCATTCTTTCGTATCCTATTAAAATCCCCAGGGTTTGAGTGATAGGTTCAGTCCAACATCTTGCTATCAGGTTTCAGGTTTCAGATAGTATCTTCTGACTGCTTAAAGCCTTGGGAACATTAGAACCTTGGCAATTGGTGCTTTTCAAATTGTCCGTAGAAAAGTGCTGAGAGCGTGCTCAGGGTGGCCTGGTGCTTCTTTTCCCATTAGTTGCTGAAACCTGAAACCCAAGTTTCGCCAATACGTATTAGTAGCCCATGCCCTTTAGGCTGAGCCCTCCGGACCCGGATTTTTACTGAAACCATTCCGCCATCCCATGTTTTCTTTTTCCGCAAAAGGATGACGCCATGATAAAAAAGGATAACGTAATCGATTTCGAAAAGCCAGGACCATTTTGCCGCAACGCCGTTACAACGCTCCCACGGCAAGGAACCCGGCAACCGTCAGCCACCTTATAAGAGGCCGATATGTGTGATTCTTAAACCGTTACAGGGTTCACAAGACGGTGAAGGTTACGAGAACGGAAGGATCAGATTGCACCATGCTGAACCTGTTATAGAAGTAATCAGAGGAGTCAAACGTGCCGGCGGCATTGTTGAAAAACCGATTGCCGCCTGATGTCCTATGCAACATTTGGCAACAGTTTAATATTTCAATCAAATATGAAGGAATTTTCGGATAAGTTCCATCGCCTTTTCATTGTCGACGGGCCTGGAAAACATGAATCCTTGAATCTTATCGCAATGCAGTGCGCGCAGCCGGTTAAATTGCTCACGATTTTCGACGCCCTCGGCAACCACCGATAATCCCAGACTTCTGGCTATCCCGATAATCGACCGGACGATCTGGTCGTTCTCCCGGGGATTTTCAAATCCGTTTATGAAGGAACGGTCAATCTTGAGCTGATCAACCGGCAGGCGCCGCAGGTAGGATAGGGAGGAGTAGCCGGTTCCGAAATCATCGATGGCGATCTGTATCCCCAGGGATCTGAGGCGATGAAGTTCGTTGATTATGTGGTTTGCATCGTGCATGAAAACGGATTCCGTAACCTCGATTTTGAGGCAGGCGGGATTGAGATCATTCCGCCGTAAGACATCCATGACATGTTCCACAAGGCCGGGTCTGGCAAACTGTTGAATCGAGACATTGACGCTCATGGTCAGGTCGCGGGCCTCGTGGATGGCGCTTTGCCAATCTTTCAGTTTCCGGCAAGCCTCGGTTATCACCCACTTGCCCAAATCTATAATCAGCCCGGTCTCTTCGGCCATGGGGATGAAACGATCGGGGGGGATCATTCCCCGTAAAGGATGTTCCCATCTGGCCAAGGCCTCGAAACCTTCCAGACGTTCATCCACAACGGATACGATGGGCTGATAATAGAGGGTGAGCCCGTCTCTCGCCAGGGTTTCGCGGAGTTCGCTTTCCAGGTTAATGGATTCAATTATCTCATGATGCATGCGTTTATCGAACAGCAATATCCCGCTGCCCTTTTGTTTGGCCTGATACATGGCAATATCGGCATCCCGCAGGATATCCTCGGTGGAGGTGTATTCCGCCATATTGGGAACAATGCCTACGCTGGCGCCTGAGAGGATAGGGTCGCTATCAAAAGTGAAGGGTTCGGAGAGGCTCAGATGCATCCGTTCGGCTGCCTTCATCAATTCTTCTTGCGATGTGAATTCTTCCAGAATAACGGCAAATTCGTCGCCGCCGAGCCGGGCAACCGTATCCATGGCGCGAATGGAGGAGGAAAGCCTTTTTCCCACCTGGATCAAAAGCTGGTCTCCAGCCGCATGGCCAAAGCTGTCGTTGATTGCCTTGAATTTATCCAGGTCAATCATCAGGAGTGCATAATAGAGTTCGGGACGTCGTCGATTTCGCTCCAGGGCCCGATCCAGCCGTTCGGCGAAAAGGGCGCGATTGGGCAGCCCGGTTAAGACGTCGTGAAAGGCCTGATGGGTGATCTGTTTCTCAAATGACTTGCGCTCAGAAATATCCTGGTAAATATAGATGATGCCGTTAATCTGCTCTCCGATCCGGATGGGAAAACCGATCATGGAAATGGGTATGAGTTTCCCGTTTTGATGCCGGCGATTGGTTTCGCATTGAACGGTTTCGCCATTAAGAATACGGTTCCGTACGTTTTCGCATTCAACCAGTAATTCATCAGGGACAATAAAGGTTCGCATTCCAAAACCGACCATGTCAGTGGAACGGTAACCGAACAGCGCCTCAAACCCTTTATTGCAGTCGACCACATTCCGTTTCTTATCAATGACGACAATTGCTTGCGGGGAATTTTCAAATAACTGTGAAAAATAGGCGCGTTGAACCTCCAGCGCTCTTTCCGTCCGTTTCCGAGCGGAAATATCCATCACCGTTCCTTCGTAATAGCTTATCTCACCGTCTTCCCCGTAAACGGCTCTCGCATTCTCGGTAATCCAGATGATTTCGCCATTTTTCTTGCGCACCCGGGATTCAAAGCCGGTCACCTTTTCATCCCGCTTGAGTATACGGGTAAATTCATCGCGTCGCGAAGGATCCACATAGAGCTGCTGCTTTATGTCCTTGAAATGGTGAATCATTTCGCTTGAAGAAGAAAATCCGTAAATAGCGGCCAAGGCAGGGTTGACATCCAGGTATCTTCCGCGCGGAGTGGTCAGGAAGATCCCTTCGACCGCATTGTGAAAAATACTCAGGTATCTCTTTTCGGTGTGGCGCCATTCAGCCTTTGCTGCTTCCGTGGATTTCGTTGGATCTGAAGAGCTGTTCAAATGCTGTATTTGCGTTGTTAACAAACCGGATCACCCCTTTTGAATCCCGAAAGAGAACGGCAGTGCGGGATTTATCGAAAAATATTTGCGGATATCGCCAAACAGGCAAAAAGCCTCTGCGCTGCAATGGACCCTAACGAATACCTGTGCCAAGGGTTAACAGGTATTGGCTTAAGCAGATAGCGCCGCTCAAATTGCAACAATTGAGCCATTCCCGGGTAGTTTCATGAAAGTATTTGTTTATCAAAGAGATAGATGAAAAAGGATGGACGTACAGGGAGACAATAACGGCAAGCTATCAATGTGAAGTTGACAAATTGGTATGAATACCATTCAAATATTACATTTGTGTTCAGCATGAGGAGGGATCCATGCCCCCGGTTCAGGATTCGGACGGAATAAAAACCAGCCGTGCTCCGATGGCCTGCTAAAAGAATTCCTTTGACAGTCCATTTTGTCTGAAATACAATATAACCAATAGAAATAATTAAGTATTTATTATTTCAGAAGGAAAGAATTAGCAAGACTAACAGGCTTGGGAAGGGGAGTGAGCGGAGTAGTCTGATGTTTCCAAAGTTGCCAATATTGCCGGGGTAGACGTCTCACAGGTAATGGCAAAGGAACCGGGGAGGTGCAAAATGAGCATTAAACTGAAATTGGTGGACAATGACTATGTGGTTCGTGCAAAGGCCGATCTGACCCTGAACGGGACGGATGACCTGTTTAGAGATTTCCTTAAAAGCATCAGAGAAGAATTGCTGCCGGGACAGACGGCACGTCTCGCGATCGAGGGCTCTAATATGGCTCCCGTGAGTTTTGAAATTTCCCATTTCGAATGATCCCGTTGATCATTGCGCTAAGATAACCTTAATCGTCATGAGTAGACTGGTAAAAGAACCGATTCATCTTTTGATCGCTGCTCCGCTCTCAAAGGCTCGCTTCCCAATGCCTGTTAGTGGCCGCTTCAATACAATCGTTCCATGATCGCTCCTAGGAAGGGTGTCTCCTTTGGCGACCACACACGGATCTGGAATCCATTCCGTCACAGGGTCTTTTTTGCTGTCGCATCCGATTCCTATTGAGTACAGGTCCTTCCATGCTGGTATGGAAAGCGTCGTTGGAAACCAATAGGTTTCGTTGTGCCAGGTTAAAAGGACCATCAATCCATGTTGGGACAGTCTTATCCAAGATGGGACGAGAAAAAACCCCCTATCACTCAATCCTTGCCACGATTCTGTAACAGGATATCGGAAGACAGCGAGAAAACCGCTTGTGCACCGCCAAGTCTATTTGTTATCGTAGGCGAAAAATATGCTAGATAGACGCCCATGCGCACAATTAATGACGTCGTGACTCCATTCGTGCCGTTGTTTTTGAATAATCATATCAATGAGAGGGAATGTTCATCATGGATGATTTTAGAATTGCAGTGGTTGGTATTGGCGCAACGGGTGCTGTCTTGGCCGCGGCGCTGCTGAAGCAGGATCCGGAGACAATGCTTGTGGATCCCAGACCCGGCCTGGGAGAAGAAATTCGGAAGAATGGACTCAAAATTTCAGGGGAACTGGATTACCATGTGCCGGTCAGGCATTTTTTCGAACGGATCGAAGAAATGAAAGACCGACGTCCCAATCTCATATTCGTTTCCACCAAGACGTTCCATCTCCCTTCGGTTCTGGACTCGTTGAAGGAAGTGTTTGAGGATGGAACCAAGATTGTCAGCACCCACAACGGCCTGGGGACGGAGGATCTCATTGCCGAAGGCTTCGGGGCCGATGTGGCCTTTCGAATGTCGCTCAATTTCGGTGTTTCATTGAAAGGACCGTGCGAGGTTGCGATGGCCTTTTTCAACAGGCCCAACCATTTGGGCGGTTTGATCCCCGAAAACCGGGAAACGGGTTTGAAGATAGCGAAATTATTCTCGGCGGGAGGTTTGGACACGGAGTTTGTTGAGGATATCAAGTTGTATGTGTGGAAAAAGATGATCATGAAATGCACCATGGCGTCCATATGCGCCGTCACGGACAGGACCATAAAAGAGGCCCTTTCTTTTCCTCCCACCAGAGAGATCGCGGATGCCTGCTTCCAGGAAGTGCTTGCCGTGGCCAAGGCCAAAGGATATGACCTTGGGGCGGACTACCTTACCCAGGCGTTCAGCTATCTTGAAAAGGTTGGGATTCATAAAGATTCCATGTGTGTTGATATCGCCAACAGAACACGGACCGAGATTGATTTTCTTGGCGGAAAGGTCGTTGAATACGGGAAAGAGACCGGGGTTCCCACCCCATGCTACGCAACCATGGCCAACCTGGTCAGGGCGATGGAAGACAAGTATCTCGGACATTAACGGGCTTTTCATGGACAGGAGTTATCGGCATGAGTCGAAGCAAATGGATGCATGTGGGCGATATATTGAAAATGAACGCCTATAATTATCCGGATAAGCTGGGATGGCAGGACAAAACCAAGGAGTTCAGCTTTTCCGAATGGAATGAGAGGGCCTGCCGTTTTTCAAACGGCTTGAAGGAAGTGGGGGTGGGTTATAAAGACACCTTCGGAGTGATTTCCTACAACCGCGGGGAGTGGATGGATATGTATGCAGGGGCGGGAGAGGCCCTTGCCCGGGAGATCCTTGAGTTTTCCCGGGACAAGATTGCCGGATACAAACGGCCGAAAAGCATCGATTTTATAAAAGAGGATGAAATGCCGAGGACGCCAACGGGGAAAATAGTCCACAGAGTGCTTAAGAGTTTTTATGCATGAGAAGCCCATCCTTCAAACAAGTCTCTGGCGACAGCGCCTGTATCGAATTATCTTCGAGGCGGATACCCCCGGGGGCAAGGCGTTCGATGTGGCGTTGTTTGTCTGCATTGCGCTGAGCATATTGGCTGTACTCCTTGATAGTGTTACCTGGATTCGCAACGAATACAGACCCGTGCTACGTGCGGCCGAATGGCTGTTCACGGTGTTGTTTTCCATTGAGTACATCCTGCGGCTGATCTGTGTCGGAAAGCCGATCCGTTATATGTTCAGCTTTTACGGGCTTGTGGATCTGCTGGCCGTGGCTCCGACCTATCTCAGCCTGCTTGTATCGGGAACCCAATCACTTATTGTCATTCGCGCCCTCCGTCTCCTTCGTGTATTCCGCGTGATGAAGCTTGCCCATTTTGTGGGCGAGGCCAGGGTCCTGCGTACAGCGCTTCGCGCCAGTGCCAGGAAGATTATCGTTTTCCTGGGCACCGTACTCATCCTTGTGCTGATCATGGGCGCCATCATGTATCTGGTGGAAGGCGAAGAAAATGGATTTACAAGTATCCCTCAAAGCGTTTATTGGGCGGTCGTGACTCTGACGACCGTCGGTTATGGCGATATCGCTCCCCAGACGGTGGCGGGGAAGGTCTTGGCATCGATTGTAATGATTATCGGATACGGGATTATTGCCGTTCCGACCGGCATCGTCACCGTGGAACTTTCGGAGGCGAGACGGGCCGCCGTTTCCGCCAAGGTGTGTCCTGCCTGCGCCGCGGAAGGGCACGATTCGGATGCCAGGTTCTGCAAGGTTTGCGGCGCCGGGTTTTAGAAAGCGGGCTTCAGCCGTTGCGGCTTCTGCTTCAGTGATTTTATCCTGGTTTCCGGAAGGCGATGAAAACGAAACGAAAAATCCTTTGGGCCTCCTGTGCCGTCGTGCTTCTCCTGGTGTGCATCTCAGGGGGTCTGATCTGGTATGCCTACTCCCATCCGCTTCTCATCAAGACGTGGGTGGAGAAATGGGTTTCCCGCTCCATTGGTGCCACGCTTACCATCGGGGAGCTGGAATATTCCCTTGAACCTCTCAGAGTTGAGGCCAAAGGGGTCCATTTCGGTTCCGGGGAAAAACTCAAGGATTTGGATTTTACCCTCCCTGATTTCAGTGCGGAGTTTTTTCTGGAAGGTCCATTCGGAAACCGGGTGCTGGTTTGCAAATCGATCACCCTGCATTCTTTTTCCGGCCACTTGGGCGCGGATGCCGGCTTTCTTCAAGGGGATAATCCTTCCTTCATCTCCTCTTCCGGCGGCGGGATTCTTTCCCGCATCATTTCCATCGTGCTTTTCAGGGATGTAAAGATTCAACAAATTGAAATCGTTAACGGTCGAATGGCCTATGAGGCCGGAGACCTGCATATTCGCCTGAATAGAATTCAATCGAACCTGAATCCGGACCATGCCGTTGAACTCTTTTGCGGCATCGATGCGGAGTTGCCCGCAAAAAAGATGAAACTTACGATTCCTCAGGCCTCCTTGAAAACGGATGGGCCTGTTTCTTTCAGTAATTCCGGGACGGTCTGTCTGTTAGATATTGAAAATGCCGGTTTTGAAAGCCCCGAGGGAACCATCCATGACCTAAGTGCGAAGGCGAAGCTTTTCTATGACCATCCCTCGGGCAAACTGGCTTTTTCGGGACTGAAGGTCGCCTTTCAGAAAGCGGTTTTAAAGGAGGTCTCCACAGAGGAAAAGGTCTTTTCAGGATTTTCGCTGGGCTCTGACGGGGAAATCGATCTGAAAAAGCACTCTCTGCGGGCGGACCCGGTGGAGTTGGACTTGACGGATCTTCTGCACCTTAAAGGGAAACTTCGTGTCGGGCTGGGCGCTCCGAGGCGTTTTGAATCGGAAGTGTCCGAAGGAAGAGTTTTCCCGGGCTATTTGCTTCCCCTTTTTGCCGAGAAAATCGCTCCTCTTTCCGCGACATTTTCCGGCCCCATCTCGCTGGGGGGCGTTGTCAACGGTTTGGAGGAAGGCGGGGAGTGGGTTTGGGATTGCGGCTCTGAATGCGACTTTTGAGGAGAACAGGGTCTCCCTTGTACAGGGAAAAAGACGGTTTCAGGGAAAACTCACCGGAGAAGCAAAAGGGAATGGACGGTATCCCCAAATTGAGGAGGCCGTCCGTTTGCATATCCAGGATGCCTCGTTTTCGGGCAATGGGGTCTTGTTGCAACCCTTTGATGCCTCAGTCTATTTCTACGGTGCGCCTATCCCCGGTACACAGTGAATGATTTGTTCATTCGGATTCCGCAGTGCGGATATCGCGCTCCGGAAAAAACGACCTTTGCCTTATCCGATGTGACACTGAAGGCCAGAGACGGGGTCTTTAAATGCGGAACCGGAGCTTTTTCCTTTCCTGAAGTCTCTTTTTGATTCATCCCTTTTGAAAAACATCCGACTCTCTCTGAAATCGGACCAAGACGGGACGGCCGTGTCGGTCACGGGGGAGGAAACAGGCCTGCTCCAAATCGGCCGGCAAACTGGGGTGGCTTCCCCCGGACTGGACATTCGGGGGAAAGGATCGGCTTGAAATGAAGGCCGATCTCAAAAAAAGCGGGGAATGTCTCGTGACCTCTCAGGCTGTTTTCCAAGAGGCTTCCTTCCAGAGTCCCGATGGAGATCACGCGGGCGATAAGATCTCTCTCAAATGGCGGTTGGGAGGAAAGACCGATCCGTCTCTTGCCAAAGTCGCTTTCGATACGTCCATAGCCGTGGAAAAGGGAGAGGCCCTCTGGGGCCGTTTCTATCTGTCGCTTACGGACCATCCGATGAAAGTCCATTGCGAGGGCCTCTATAAATCGGCCGGCGGGAATCTTCGCCTCTCCAGCTCCGTATTCAGTCTCCAGGGGATTTTAGGTGCGAAGATGGATGGAGATCTTTTTAAGGGTGGCTATGGTCAGGGACTTGATCTCCAATTGACGATTCCCGTCACCCCTGTTGAACCGCTGTTTCGGAATTTTGTAAAAGAACCCTTCCGGATGGAAAAACCATTCCTTGCCGGTCTTGAACTGAAGGGAGAAATTATCCGCGGACCTTCGGTTGAAAACCGATCCGTGGATCGGGAGGTGAAAGGACGTGTCCTCTGGCATGACGGACTGCTTTCTGTTCCTGATCACGGAATTATGATAAAAGATATGGATCTGTCCGTTCCCGTCTGGTATCGGAGCGAAGAGGGCATGGACCGGTCTTCTGAGCGGATGGAGGGAAAGCTGCACATGGGATCCATGAAAATTCCTTTCCTGCCCGAGCAACCGCTAATATTGCAGCTTAAGGCAGGTCCCGATCGGATATCCGTGGAAGACCCGACAATTGTAAAGGTTCCCGGAGGAGAAGTCCGAGTCTCCCCCATTCGGGTGCAAAATATTTTCAGTTCGAACCTCGCCATGGATACTGGGATTGGCTTGGATGATCTATCCCTGGAACCTCTCCTTGCCGGAATATGGCCGCAATCCCGTCGAAGGGTCCATTTCCGGAATGCTGGAACCCATCCATTTTAAGAAGGGGATCTTGTCAACCGGGGGCTCATTGATTGCCCATGTTTTCGGGGGCGAAATCGTTCTCTCCCATGCAGGCGCGTCAGGCCTGTTTGGTCCCGCCCCGGTTTTCCGGATAAATGCCCGATGGAACGATTTGCAACTCTTGAAACTTACCGCGGGGACTCCATTCGGGGAAATCGAAGGGGTGCTGAATGGCTACGCTGATCATATGGAGATTTGCAACGGGCAGTTGCAGAGGTTCGATCTGTTGCTGGAAACAACGAAAAAGAAAGGGGTTTCTCAGAAAATCAGTGTGAAGGCGGTGGATAATATTGCCCGATTGGGAGGAGGCCGGAGTCCGTTTGTGGGGATTGCGGGGATCTTTATGAGCTTTTTCAAGCAATTCCCATATGATAAGATCGGCATCCGCGCGTCGCTGGAAAATGATGCTGTTCAGAATAAACGGAACGATCAAGGATGGAGGAAAGGAGTACCTCATAAAAAGGGGTTTCTTATCAGGTGTGGATGTGATAAATCAAAATACGGATAATGACGTGAGTTTCAAAGACATGCTCAGCCGGATAAAACGAATATCCGCGGCAAAAGGCGGGCCGGTTATCCAGTGAAAATAGCGTAACCCGTCAGCTGACGGCTAATTGTTTTTCTTACGTGCAATCTTTTTTCACTTTTAAGGAGGATTCCATGAAAATTACCAGGAAGGTGCTTTGGATGACGGTTTCATGTTTGTCTCTCATGATATTTGCGTGTGTTACCATCAATATTTATTTCCCGGCCGAGGAAGTCAAGTCTGTTGCGGGCAAGATCGTGGACGACATAAGGGGAATGCCTCCGCCCGAAAATACGAATCCGGGCAAGGATCAGAACAGCTTTCTCTGTTATAAATCCCTGGCGGCTTTTTTCTGCCCCCGGCCTTTGCCGAAGAAGCTCTGAACGTATCCAACGCGACGATCCGCTCTTTGAAGCAGCAGATGAAAAGCCGGTATCCTCTCATGAAACCCTATTACGAGAAAGGGATTTTGCAAGAACAGAGCAACGGCTATGTGGCTTTGGCCAACCCCGGCGGATTGAGCCTGAAAGAAAGAAGAGACCTGCAAAATCTTGTAAACGCGGAAAACGGGGATCGGAAATTGCTCTATGCCGAAGTGGCCAAGGCCCTCAAGATTGACCCCAGCCAGGTGAATCGGGTGGCGGAGATTTTTGCCAAAGAGTGGCAGAAGTCCGTTCGATGAGTGATGGGCCGGAAAATCCTGTGAACAAGAGGGGGTAGCCTGTCATGGAGATCAATCCGAATCTGGCGTCGCCTTGCGGTCTGTATTGCGGGGTTTGTGCCATCCGTATGGCCCATCTTGATAACAACCTGAAATTCAAGGAACGTCTGGTACAACTCTACCAGGGAAAGATGGAGGGAAAAGGAGTCCTTCCGGATAGTGAAAGTCTTTCCGTGGAAGATATCCGGTGCGAAGGGTGCCTTTCCGACGATCGTTTCCTTTACTGTCAGCGTTGCGACATTCGGGATTGTGTGGAGGAGAAGGGCTTTACCGGATGTCACGAGTGTGATGTGTTTCCCTGCCGGCACATTGAAGAGTTTCCCATGACTGTCGGCAAAAAGGTGATTTTGCGAGTGATTCCCTACTGGCGGGAAGTGGGGACGGAGCGCTGGATTCAGGATGAGGAAGCACGGTATATATGCCCGGTTTGCGGCAATAAGGTTTTCCGGGGCGCTCAAAGATGCAATCAATGCAAGGCCACGCTGGATCTGGACTAAGATGGTCCATTGTCTGAAGGTTCTATGTCTGATTTTCTAATTACAGGCATTATCCTGGGGCTGGCCGCGGGATTCTCTCCGGGCCCGCTTCTGACGCTTGTCGTTTCCGAAACACTGCAGCACGACATCAGATCCGGTGTAAAGGTAGCGCTTGCTCCAATCATTACCGACCTGCCCATTATTCTCCTCACATTGCTCCTGTCCACGCAATTGTCCCGTTTTGAACCGATACTGGGGGGATTCTCCATCGTGGGAGGTTGTTTTGTGTTTTATCTGGGAGTTCAATGTCTGCGCACAAAAGGCGTGGAAATTGACCTGCAAAGCGCGAAACCACGATCCCTCGCCAAAGGGGTCGTGGTAAATTTTCTGAGCCCTCACCCATATATTTTCTGGTTCAGCGTGGGGGCTCCAATCGTTACAAAGGCGATGGCAGAGAGTTTTTTCGCCCCTTCGGCCTTTATCGCCGGATTTTACCTGCTCCTTGTTGGATCAAAGATCTTGCTTGCCCTCCTGGTGGGGAGATGGCGGGGTTTTCTTGCGGGAAAGGGATATATCTACACGATGCGTTTTCTGGGATTTGTGCTCTGTGTGCTGGCTGTCTATCTCTTCCGCGATGGCCTGAAACTGCTCTATTAAAACGCATGGAGGCCTGGAAGCTCTTTTATTTTTCCCCGACAGGATGACGGATCGGGAAAGAGTATGGGACCTCAATGAAGGAGGAAAGATCAATGCAATTGCAGATGGACCATATTGTGCTGAATGTGGAAGATGAGTACGCCATGACAGCCTTTTACGGAAAGGTTCTCCTGCTTTCCCCGGAACGGTTGGAGGCCTATGGGAGGGGCGAGGTCCCTTTTCCGTCCGTTCGAATCAACGGAGATACGATCATCGACCTTTTTCCGAAGAAGATGTGGGCATCCGATCCGGAGTCGAAGGGAATCGGGAGAACGAATCTGAATCACTTTTGTCTATCCATGGAAAAAGCCTCATGGGACAATCTCCGCGAAAGGCTGATCTCTCTTGATGTGGCCATTGAAGAAGGTCCCGTTCCGCGATGGGGCGCTGGGGAATGGGGATTTCCATCTATTTCCGTGACCCGGAAGAGAACCTGATCGAAGCAAGATACTATGAAGAGCCTTGACAGTCCCGTACCGGAGACATATAATCGTACATCTACGATTAACGATAATCAGGCGGGTTTTAAATGAATGAGAGTATATTACAGCGCGTGAATCAGCCCGTGCAGTGCGGGAATATCAAAGAAAATTCTCCGGAAGGCAGGAAGAAGAGTCTCTCCGAGCTTTCAAAGGGGTTGGCACACCCTGTTCGGGTGGAGATCGTTCGAATGCTGGAGAATAAACCCGCCGGACAGCGTTGTGTGTGCGGAGATATAGTAAATGCCTTTCCCCTGGCCCAGTCCAGCGTCTCCCAGCATTTGAAAATCCTGAAGGAGACAGGGTGGGTTCAAGGGGAGATTGATGGTCCGCGGGTCTGTTACTGCACCGTAGACGGTGTCTTTGATTATTACAAGAATCTCCTTGAGCGTTCTATTCGCGGGGAGTCTGACGGATCGGAATAGGAGAGTTGAGAAAATGAATCTGGAAACAAAAAGCGGTTTGGCCAACAACTCCGACAATGCAGGCGGCACCCTGTTCCCCATGGGACCTCCTCCTTCGGAAAAACCATCCGGCAGTTGCTGACCCTCCAAAGAAAAGGCTCAGTTGAGCCTCCCTTCAACGGATCAGCCTTTTGTCTTGGGAACCGTTTCCACGGAAGTGGGCCCCGTTCCCCGTGTATCCTCCACATTGGCGGGTGCGGATCGCTGGGGAACGTTCAAGGCGAGGTGGGGAGTCAAGCGGATGGAGTATACCGTCGATCCGGGTCTTTATGCCCTCGGGAGTCCGGGAAAATCCGATCCCGTTCTGGTTACGGCCAATTACAAGATGAGTTTTGACCGGTTGCGGGAATCCGTCCCCGGTCGGAATGCTTGGATATTGGCCTTGGATACCAACGGCATAAACGTATGGTGCGCGGCCGGGAAGGGAACCTTTTGTACGGAAGAGCTGGTTCGGCGTATCGGGTTCAGTCAATTGGATCGGGTTGTGGATCACCGGGAGGTGATTTTGCCCCAGCTCTCCGGTCCGGGGGTTGCAGCCTA
The DNA here is from genome assembly GCA_963747015.1 of uncultured delta proteobacterium. Lineage (GTDB taxonomy): Bacteria > Desulfobacterota > DSM-4660 > Desulfatiglandales > Desulfatiglandaceae > DUZB01. The sequence goes on along the minus strand of CAVVEP010000032.1, from coordinate 49,181 downwards.
TCAGGTAAGAAAACTCTCCGGTTTCAAGGCAATCTACGGTCCCATCGAAGCGGCGGATCTCCCGGCATTTCTGGATGCAGGGATGAAAGCGACTCCTGAAATGCGGCAAAAGACGTTCTCTCTAAAAGAACGGACCGTTCTGGTCCCTGTTGAGCTGGTAGGGGCGCTCAAGTGGACGCTGATCATGATGCCTGGATTTTTTCTTCTGGGCGGACTGGGTGGTAATGCAGGATTCTGGTCGGGGATGCTACACTACGGGTTGTTTGCGGTCCTCTGCCTTTTAGGCGCCTTGGTTTCGGGCGCTGTTCTGACCCCGATCCTGTTGCCATGGCTCCCCGGCAGGGCCTTTTCCGTGAAAGGGCTGGTCATGGGTTTGATTACCGCAATCCTTTTTGCGGCCTTCCGAACAGGGTTTTTCAGCAACTGGAACGATTGGCCCGAAATTCTGGCATGGGTTCTGTTGATTTCCTCTTTTTCCGCTTACCTGGCCATGAATTTCACCGGCGCCTCTACCTACACCTCCCTTTCGGGGGTCCGAAAAGAAATGAAATGGGCGGTTCCCCTGGAGATTGTCGGAGCTGTCGCGGGTTTCTGCCTATGGTTGGGTTCCCGGTTTGTTGCTTAAGGAGAAGATGTTATGGGAAATTTGATCTACCTGAAAGATGTGGTTACCCTGCGACTGGATCAGGAGAAATGCGTGGGATGCGGCACATGCCTTGCGGTCTGTCCCCACCAGGTGCTTGCCATGAATAACGGCTGCGCTTCCATTGAAAGGAAAGACCGGTGCATGGAATGCGGCGCCTGCGCAAAAAATTGCCCGGTGGAAGCCTTGTATGTGAAGGCAGGAGTGGGGTGTGCCGCGGCGGTTATCAATTCCGCTTTTGGGCCGGAAGTCATCTTCCTGCTGCTGTGTCATAGAACCTGATGACGATGCAGGAGTGAAAGAGGCGGGAAAGAAAGAAAAGCTTAGGCGTGGGTTGTTGTTGAATATCCGGCTGTAGTCTGTTCGCTACATTGCCTTCCATGGAAGTTCCGTCCCCTGCTCGTTTAGGCGGCATGCCGCAGGGGTATATTCAAGATGCGGTTTCATGGTTGACAATTGCGCAAGACAGAATAACAATCCCCTCAAGAAGAGACGAAAATGCATTCAGTCATTCAAAAACATATTGCGGCCCTGGAGGTGATCTTCGGCGAAACCGAGGAGATCATCTCCGCCTACCTTTTCGGATCAGTCGCCGATGGTGTCGATAACAAACTCAGCGACGTGGATATCGCTGTTCTGCTAAGGCCGGGGTTGAGCGCCATTGAGAAGCACCGGATTCGAATGTATCTCACCGAACGGATAGAGCAGGTCCTTCAAAAAGAGACGGATGTGGTGGTGTTGAATAATGCCTCGTTAAAGATGCAGCATCAGGTGTTCAGCCGTGGAAATCCGATCTACATAAAAAATGAACCAATGGAAGAGATGTTTCGGCTTCACAAACAAAAGGAATACTTCGACTTTCAATATTATATGGAAAAAGAGCGCAGGGATCTCAAAAGATTCGCCTCTGAGGGCATCCGTTTTATGGATACGCTCTCGGTAGCCGAACCAAATCAGGATTTCCCATGACGGCCATTACAGGCCTGATTCCGGTGGCGGACGGTCGTATCGACAATCGGGATGAACTGGCTGGTCCATCAGTTCGGTGAAGGTATCCCGATCAATGGCGTTTCTGCGTCGTCTTCCGGTTTTGAGGGATGGTTCCGTTCTTTCAGGAGGCGCGGTGGGCAACGATCTTGATTTGAATATTGATCATGTCAAAAACCAGGTGCATCCCCAGGTGTTCAAAAAAGCGGGCGGATCCGTAAATAATGCCCCATCGTGTTCGATCCATATCGAACTGGGCCTGGGCTACAAGACCACCTTCCGCAGGTCTTGTTATGGTTGCTGAAAAGGTCTGTTCCGCTTCTATCCCCCTCAAATTCAACGTTCCGGTTAATTCATGGTTCGGGCTGGTGAGGATCGGATCCTTTGCGGGTCTTGAGTTTTGGATGGTAAAAGAGGCTTTCGGGAAATTTTTGACAAAAAGAAAGTCGTCCGATTTCAGGTGGGCGACCAATACCGGCTGCAATTCATTTCCTATTAGGTTGATATTTTCGAGGGAGTTCAGATCCACTTCGAAATGCCCGCTCAAAAGTCCTTCTTTCACCGTAATCTCTCCCTTTGAGATTCTGAGTGTGCCGAAGTGCTTGTTGTTCGAATTCCTTCCAATCCATTCGATAAGGCTTTGATCGGTGTCTACCTGGTATAGGCCGTTTTCAAGTGTAAGGGTGGTTTCAGGATCATCAGAATCAAGGGGTGCATTTCCTTCCAGAGCGAATCCGGAAGCTCGCCAGCTTTCAAGGCCCCCGTTTAGAATGCTTATCTGAATATATCCTTCCCGATTCGCTTTTTCGGCCGCCTTTATGGCATCCATGCTTTTTGCGCTTGAACCGTAAAGTATGATTTCCGCGTTCTTGTTCTGCGTGATTTTTTTGAGTTGCTTCATGAAGGTCACTTCAAAGACACATGCATTTCTTGCGTGGGGCAAGTGCACCTTCTCAAAATGATCATGCGTAAGCGTGTCGATCAGAGTGGAAATCCGTGCTTTCATTTATCCTGCGAAAGAGATCTTCCGGGGAAATCACATTGAATTTATGTTCAATTTTCACAAGCGGCTCCCATACTTTATTAAATTGGTTCTTTTCGGTCAGATCCTACGAAACCAATGATTGCTTGTCAAGCAGGGACTGCGTTCTTGAGGGGTTTTTCCTTCTCTTGGGCCGGGATGTGGTACGATCACCTTGCCTTGACTCTCAAATGACTTAATTTTATAATTATTCATGGTGTTTTTTCCGGACAAAAGGGAATCATTCATCAATTTTTCCAATGGGGGCATTATGACGGAATTTATAAAAGCGGCTACGCTGGAAAATAATTTTGAAGCGCAATTACTGCATGGCATTCTCGATGAAAGGGAAATTCCTCATCGGATGCGATCTTATCATGATACGGCCTTCGATGGTCTGTTTCAAACCCAGAAGGGATGGGGTTATGTGAGCGGCCCGGAAGAATATATCAAAGAAATCATTGAGATTGTTGAGGAGATCAGAAAAGGCGAGGGCGTGAATGAGGAGGAAATGATTTGAGTTACGTATCTTGAAGGACTGGAAAATATTTGGAAAACTTCTGCTTTTCCTGCTGATTGGTGTTTTTTTTTCAGGATGTCTTGAGGGCAATCTCGACCTTCAGGTCAGGTTTGACCGGATTGATGGACTCAAAAAGGGCGACCGTGTCCTGTTTCAAGAGAACCCGATCGGACGTGTGATGGGTGCATCGTACCTCAAGGAGGGCTACTATATTGCCGATGTGGAGATCGAGAAAAATTTCAAAAAGGCCATTACCGATTATTCCCGTTTTTTTATTGTCCCGGATCCGGTGAAGCAGGGGGCAAAGGCCATTGAGATGCTGGAGATAAAGAAGGGAGGGCTTGCTCTGAAAAATGGGGCTGTAGTGAACGGTTCCACAAAAATATCCGCTGTTCTTGAAAAAATGGGCAAGGAGTTTGAAAAGGGAGTGGCTGTTCTTGATAAACAGTTGGATAAATTCTCGGAAGAGATGAAAAGCCTTCCGGAAAAAGAAGAGGTTAAACGATTTCAACAGGAAATGGCGCGGTTGTCAAAAGAAATGGGTGAGGCGGTTTCCTCTTTTCGGCTGGAGATGCAGGAGGAATTGTTGCCCAGAATCGAGAAGGAAATTGAAAAATTGAAAGAAAAACTCAAGAAGTCCGCTCGTGAGAAAGAGGCGAAACCCCTTCAGACCCAGATGGATCAACCGAGGAAAATATGAATTATGGACGATGAGATCCGACATTTTCTGCGAAAAGAAGCCACGGAAAGGTTCCTCCGGTACGTAACGATCGATACCTCTTCGGATCCGGAATCAGGGAATCACCCTTCCACCGAGGGGCAGTGGACGCTGGCAAAAATCCTGAAAGAGGAACTGCTTGCCCTGGGGTTGCAGGACGTGAAGCTGGACGATTTCTGTTATGTATACGGAACACTTCCCGCTTCTCGACGGCTTTAAAGGTCCCGCGGTCACCTTTTGCGCCCACATGGATACTTCCCCTTCGGAGGCGGGGTATGATGTGATTCCCGTTCTCCACTCGGATTATGATGGGGGGACCATTCGTTTCCCGGGTAATGAGGGGCTCGTTTTGACCCCTTCGGATGCCCCCGAGCTGCAGCAATTCCTGGGGGAAACGATTATTACGGCGAATGGCAGGACCCTGCTCGGGGCTGACGACAAGGCCGGGATTGCGGAGATCATGGCAGCCCTGAGCGCTCTCAGGACCTTTGACGGGTTGCGTCACCCGGAGCTCAGAATTGTTTTTACCCCCGACGAAGAGATCGGGGAAGGGGCCGATCATGTCGATTTAAAACGACTCGGAAAGTTCGGTTACACCGTGGATGGCGGGATGATGGGAGAGCTGGAACAGGAATGCTTTGATGCCTGGAAAGTCTCTCTCGTCTTCCATGGCAGGAATATCCATCCCGGCTATGCGAAGAATCGGATGTTGAATGCGGGAGCTATTGCAGCTCGCTTTGCGGCGTTTCTTCCCGAATACGAAACGCCGGAACATACCTCGGAAAGAGAAGGATTTTATCATCTCACCGGGATTCTTGGAGACGAGAACAAAGCTGTTCTGAAATATATCATCCGTGACTTTGAGACCGAAAGGAATCAGCGTCGAATGGAATACATCCGTCAGGCTGCACGCTCTTTTGAACTGCGCTATGCCGGTCTCAAAATTGAACTTTCCACCCGGGAGCAGTACAAGAATATGCGAGAAGTACTGGACAAGTACCCCGATGTTGTGAACCGGGCGAGAGAGGCCATTATCTCGGCGGGTCTTACTCCCCGGGAAAAGGCGATTCGAGGAGGGACCGACGGTTCCAGGCTCTGTTTCATGGGGGTTCCGACGCCGAACCTTTTCAGCGGGGCCATGATGGTCCACTCCAAAACCGAATGGATCACCGGAGATCGCCCTCGAAAAAGGCCGCCGAGGTGATCCTGCACCTTTGCCGCCTGTGGGCGGAAATGAAACCAAGTTGATCGAGAAAAAAAGCTCTCAAACGAAGTCCCGCGCGGAGACGCAGAGACGCAGAGGACAAAAAGCAGAAAAGCCGGATCCCTGGACTATGAACGCTGATGGACGAAACCTGAACCTCTGCATCTCTGAACTTCTGAAACTTCCAAGTCTTATGCGAGCTTATTCACCCTCGCCCATTCCGCCACGTCAATGGGAGATGTGAGCATGGTTGCACCTGCTCTTTCCATCGCTTTTCGCTTGCCTTCAAAGGTGCCCGAAGAACCTCGCACGATGGCTCCGGCGTGCCCCATCCGTTTGCCCTGCGGGGAAAAACGTCCCGCAATATAGGATGCCACGGGCTTTTTCATGCGGTCCCGGATGAATTCGGCCGCACGCTCTTCCTGCTCTCCGCCCACTTCTCCCACGATGACCACCCCATCCGTATCCCCGTCGGATTCAAACTTCTCGAGGATTTGCGAGAGATTCGTCAGGACCACCGGATCCGCGCCCATTCCGAGGACGGTGCTCTGTCCCACATGGACTTCGGAAAGGATCCCGGCAAATTCGTACGAAAGGGTGCCGCTACGGGAGATAATGCCTACGCGTCCGGGCGCGAAAAGCGACGCGGGCATAATGCCCATCTTTCCCACTTCCGGAACGAGTATGCCGGGAGTGGTCGGTCCCAGGGCAAATACGTTCTTCTCTTGAGCGTATGCCCTCATTTTCATGACATCGTGAACCGGAATGTGTTCCGGAACCACCACGATGAACGGGATGCCGGCGTCCACCGTTTCGTAAAAGGCGTCCAGGACGAAAGGCGCCGGAACAAAGAAAACGGAGGCATTGGCGCCGGTTTCCTCTACGGCTTGCTCCACGCTGTCAAAGACGGGCAGGCCCTCAACCTCCGCCCCTCCTTTTCCCGGAGTTACCCCTCCCACCACGTTTGTATGGTAGTCAAGCATCCATTTTGTCTGGATGCTGCCGATTTTTCCCGTGATCCCCTGTACGATGACGCGGGTATCCTTATCAAGAAAGATGCTCATATTTTTCTCTCTCCATTGTGTGCTAATCTGTTGACTGTTCTTTTTCGGTCTGCGATCTGCTGTTCCTCCCGGGGGAAGCCCGGCAACGGTGGTTTATCCGTTTTCTCCCAGGAGTTCACAGAGACGATCGATCGCCTTTTCCGTAGCGGCTTCCGTTACCACGTGCACCCCCCCATTCCTGAAGATTTCCCAGGTCTCCTCCTGAAGGTTTCCCAGGGCTTTCGCGACAATGGGAATCCGGACGTTGTGTTCCTTGATGTAACGGACAACGCCCTTTGCACCTTCGTGAATCGGATTGATCCCGCCATAGATATTGATGAACGCCGCGCGGAGTCCTTTCTTCATCATGAGCAGTTCCATGCACTTATAGAGCAGCTTTTCCGTGATTCCTCCTCCGGTTTCCAGGAAGTTGGCCGGACGAAGCCGCTCTCCGATGATGTCCATGCTCGCCATGCCAAGGCCGGCGCCGGATGAAATAAGCCCGATGTCGCCGTCCAGATCCACGTAGGTGACTCCGATCTCTTTTCCCCTCCGCTCCAGGGGATTGTCAATACGGCCCAGGAAATCGGGAATGGAATATTTTATCCGGGAAATGGCGGAATTGTCTATTTCAAGGACCGCATCCACGGCCAGCAGGCCTCCGTTGGGTTGCACAACCAGAGGGTTTATCTCGGCGATGAGGGCTTCATTTTGAACGAAAACCTTGTAGAGGCGAACAAGGATGTCGGCGCAGGATACCAGTTGGCGGTTGCTCATTTTGAGTTTGCGAAACAGCGATCTCGCCTGGTACGGATAAAAATTCCGGCCCGGTTCCACATGGACGGAGGCAATCTTCTCCGGGGCGGTTCCGGCCGTTTTTTCGATATTCACGCCGCCTTCAGTACTGACTACGATTACCGGCTTTCCCGTGAATCCGTCCACGGTGATTCCTATGTACAGTTCCTTTTCGATATCAACCTGCTGGCTGATCAGGACCTTGTTTACCGGCAATCCCTTGATGTCCGAACCTAACAAAAGATCTGCTTGCGTTTCCAGTTCCTGGGGTGATTTGGCCGTTTTGATTCCCCCTGCCAGCCCGCGGCCCCCCACCAGAACCTGGGCCTTGATTACTACCGGATAGCCTATTTCTCCCGCTGCGCTCAACGCTTCCCCTGTGGTTTCCACCACAATCCTTCGCGGCACGGGAATGCCGGCCTTTTCGAAAATATCCGCGGCTTCATACTCCTGCAGTCTCATGTTTCCTCCTCCCCTTCATTTTCATGGTTTTCACATTTTTTTAAACCGTTTGACGCTCTTTCTGAATAGGAGCAACGGCACTGAAATGTTAAATTTAATCAAAAATCGCTTGACAATCAGGTTATATATGTAATTAAATAATTAATCAAGTTTTTAATTGAAATTGTTTCTTGCAAAGGATATGGCCAAACAAGCAAAAGAGAAAAATTCAGATCAAAACGGGGAGCACAGCCAGAAGGCCTATAAGGGCATTCGGCGGCTGCTCTATTTAAAGGAACTGGTCCCGGGTCAAAAAATTTCCTGCCGTGAGGTTGCGGCCAAACTGGAAATGAGCCTGACACCGGTCATTCAGGCGCTCAAGCTGATGGAGATTCAAGGTTTTGTCCGCCATGAGCCCAACAGAGGCTTTTTCTTGACCCCTTTCAGCTTTGAGGAAGTGAAGGAGATCTATGAGCTTCGGCAATTGATTGAGCCTTCGTTGCTGCCCGTCGCCGTCGCACGCATGAACGGCGAGGAAAAAAAGAAGCTGAAGGCGGCCCTGGATGCCCATGCCTCCGCCGGACAGGGACCTTGCATGCAGGACCGCCTGCTGAGAAATGTTGAATTTCACCTAACACTGGCCTCATTGTCCGGCCAAGAAACGCACATCCGAATCCTGAGGGAACTGTATAATCTACTGTTTTTAAAATACGGAGGAAACTATCTCCCCGTTGCCTTCACGACCTCCGTGAACGATGATCATCAGAGAATTTTTGATGCGGTTTGCGCGGGGAATGCGGTGCTTGCCCAGAAAATTCTTACCGACCATATAGCGGATGTGAAAGAAAGGGTTCTGGAAAGCGCTAAAAAAATGAATGGTCAGGTGGATGTCCCTGATTTCTGACGGCTAACGGGCCCGAGAATAGGAGGGGACCCTGATAACTTTTAATGAGGATAATAAGAAAAGGAGGATGTAAAGATGGCCGTAATGACCAAAGACGAATATATCGAGTCGTTGAGAAAATTGAATCCCACCGTATACATGTTCGGGGAAAAAATTACCAATGTGGTGGATAATCCTCGGATTCGGGCCGGAATCGAGGCTACGGGGGCGACCTATGAGGTTGCCAATATGGAAGAGACACGGGACCTGGCCGTGACCAAGAGTCCCTTGATTGATGAACTCGTCAACCGGTTCACGCTTCCTCCCGCATCCATTGAAGACCTTGTTGCCAGGGTCAAGTTGAACCGGAAGCTGGGGAACTTTGTCGGCACCTGCCACCAGCGCTGCACGGGACTGGACTGTCTCTCCACCTTGTCTATAGTGACCTACGATATCGACCAGAAACACGGAACAAATTATAATAAAAATTTTCTGGAGTTCCTCAAGTATGTTCAGGAAAACGATCTGACGTGCAATGCGGGGGTTACCGATATGAAAGGCGATCGGTCCGTGGCGCCCAACGCCCAGTCCGATCCGGATATGTACTTGCGGATCGTTGAAAAGAGAGATGACGGCATTGTGGTGCGGGGCGCCAAGGCCCACCAGACCGGGTCCCTGTCTTCCCATGAAGTCATCGTGTTGCCCACACGCGCCATGAGAGCAGGCGATGAAGATTACGCGGTGGCCTTTGCCGTTCCACAGGACGCCCCGGGTCTTATCCATGTGGTCGGGAGATCCACGCTGGATATGCGCGAACTGGACGGGTGCGATATGGGCAATGTGCACTACTCCAAGTACTGCCCCACGTTGATTTTTGATGACGTTTTTGTCCCCTGGAACAAGGTTTTTATGTGTGGCGAAACGGAATTCGCCGTGGACATGGTGGTCAAGTTCTCTTCCTTTCACCGACAGAGCCATGGGGGATGCAAGTCCGGGAAGATCGACTGCATGATCGGAGCGGCCCTGTCCATGATGGACTACAATGGCACTAACAAGGTAGGCCATCACAAGCAGAAGGTCATCGACATGATCCATCGGGCGGAGACCCTGTATGGATGCTGTCTGGCTTCCTCTTACGAAGGATCCCAACAACCGTCCGGGACCTATTTCATCGATACCGTGCTGGCCAACGCCTCCAAGATCCATGAAGGCAAGGAACTGTCGGAAGCCATTCGGCTCATGGTGGACATCAGCGGCGGTTTTGTGGCCGATATGCCCTCGGACCGGGATTTTGAAAATTCGGAAGTGGGGGATCTTCTGAAGAAATACATGAAAGGCGCCGAGGGAGTACCGGTGGAGAATCGAATCAAGATGTTCCGATTGGTGGAGAAAATGGCCCTTGAGAGCGCGGATACCATCTCCGACATCCATGGAGGCGGGTCTCCGGAGGCCCATCGCATCACCATTTTGCGCGAGAGCGACCTGGAATCGAAAAAGAAGGCCGCCAGGCGTCTTGCGGGAATTGATGCCTGATTTTTCTACGGTAGTTTATTGACGCAAAGCGCATTTTTCCATATATAACGGATTGTGGAAAATGCGCTTTGTGGTTATAGGGTTTAGAGAGAAGGGAACATGACAATACAGCATGATGTGATCATTATCGGCGCGGGCGTTGTGGGAAATGCCATTGCAAGGGAGCTTTCCCGATTCGATCTGGACGTGGCGGTGGTTGAAAAGGAACTGGACGTCGCTATGGGAACCAGTTCCCGGAACAGCGGCGTGGTCCATTCCGGGATTCACTATAAACCCGGAACCCTCAGGGCAAGGCTCAATGTGGATGGCAATGCCATGATGGCGGACCTATGTCGGGAACTGAAGGTGAAGATCCAATACATCGGAAAACTGACCGTGGCCCAGGATGACGCTGACGTAAAAGAGCTGGAGAGGCTGAAAGAACAGGGAGAGACCAACGGGGTGCCCGGTCTGGAGATCATCGATGCCGCAAAAATGCAGCAGCGACAGCCCGGCGTCGGGGGTATAAAGGCTTTGTGGTCTCCCACAACCGGCATTATCTGCCCCTATGGTTTGACCATCGCCCTCGCTGAAAACGCCGTGGCCAACGGCGTCACCTTCTATCTCGGGCGTTCCGTGCAATCGTTATCGCGGGCGGACGGCCAATTTTTCCTGACAGCCTCTACGGGCGAGCATTTCACCGCGCCCATCGTGATTAATGCGGCCGGCCTTTATGCCGATCGGATCTGTCGCATGCTGGGGATCGAAGAGTATCGCATTTACCCCTGCAGGGGAGAATATCTGATTTTGGACAAGCGGCTTGAAGGCAGCCTGTCGGTCCTGGTCTATCCCGCTCCACGAAAAGGGAAGGCCGGACTGGGGATCCACCTGACCAACACGGTGGATGGAAATATTCTGATAGGTCCCAGCAACGAGTATGTGGGCGCAGCCAATGACTATGCCTGTACGGCGGAGATTATGGCACAGCTTAAAAAGGAAGGTCATGAACTGCTTCCGGAGCTTTCCACATCGGATTTCATACGCAATTTCTCGGGCCTGCGTCCCAAACAGGTCCCGCCGGAGGTGGGCGGTTTTAAGGATTTTGTTATTGAGAGCCGAAAGGATTTCCCCGGGTTCATCAACCTGGTGGGGATTGAAAGTCCCGGGCTGACCTGCTCGCCCGCCATCGCCGTTATGGTGCGCGAGATGGTGGCGGAGAGACGGCCGATTGCACCTGGGGAGGCTTTTATATCGGAGAGGCCGGGATTTTCAGGGTTTTTTTCGGAGCGATCAGCCGAGGAAAAAGCAGATCTGGTGGCGCAAAATCCGGACTACGGGGAGATCGTCTGTCGGTGCGAACAGATTACGAAGAAAGAAGTGCTTGATGCCATTCAAAATCCATTGGGCGTTCGGACCATTGCCGGCATCAAATACCGGTCGCGGGCCATGATGGGGAGATGCCAGGGAGGATTCTGCATGCCCCGCATTGTTCAGATCCTGAAAAAGGAGTTCGGTTATCGACCGGAGGATTACCTGTTGTTCAGTGAGGATTCGCCTCTTTTTTCAGGGCGCATCAGAGAGGAAAATAGACGCCATGCATAAGATGAAACGAGATCTGGTGATCATCGGCGGAGGACCGGCGGGAATGGCCGCGGCCATTGCCGCCAGGAAAAACGGGTGCCGCGATGTGGTTCTCATCGAGCGGGATAAAAGGCTGGGAGGCATCCTGAATCAGTGCATTCACGACGGGTTCGGGCTGCACCGGTTCGGGGAGGCCCTGACCGGCCCGGAGTATGCCCAGCGTTATATGGACGAATGCCATGATCTGGGTATTGAGGCCATGCTGGGAACGATCGTGTTGTCCATGGATAAAAACCGCGGCCTTCAGGTGAGTTCGAGAGAGGGGTTCTTTCAAATAGATGCGGGCGCTATCGTGCTGGCCATGGGGTGCCGTGAGCGGACCGCCGGCGCCATTTCCCTTCCGGGAACACGTCCCGCCGGAATCTATACGGCCGGGGCCGCGCAAAACATGATCAATCTGCAGAACATCATGGTGGGGAAAAGGGCGGTTATCCTGGGTTCGGGAGATATCGGCATGATCATGGCCAGGAGAATGATCCTTGAAGGCGCGGCCGTGGAGGCTGTTTTTGAGATCCTTCCCTATCCCAGCGGGTTGCAGCGAAATATCCAGCAGTGTCTGAACGACTACGGCATTCCGCTTTTTCTGAGCACCACCGTCACCGAAGTCCACGGTACGGATCGACTGACCGGGGTTACCGTGGCCCGGGTGGACGAAAGAAGGCAACCTATTACCGGAACCAGCCGCTTTGTTCCGTGTGATACGCTTCTCCTTTCTATCGGGCTGATTCCGGAAAACGAATTGACCCGCCAGGCCTCCATAGCCATTGCCCCCAGGACCAGCGGCGCCCTCGTGAACGACGCCCTGATGACCAGTATCCCGGGAATCTTTTCCTGCGGCAATGTACTCCACGTGCATGACCTGGTGGACTGGGTTTCGGAAGAAGCCTCCCGGGCTGGTGCGTTCGCCGCCGCGTACCTGGATGGGGATATGCCGGTAAAGAAGTCTTCCATAAAGATAGAACCGGGCAGGGGAGTGGGCTACGTGATGCCCCAGGAAGCGAGTGGAATGAAGGATTTCACCATTTCCCTGAGGGTCTCCGAGCCGGGCCGGGATCAGTACGTAGCGGTTCGGGATCGTGGACGCAAGATTGTTCGAAAGAAGAAGGTCTGTCTGCATCCGGCGGAAATGGTCCATATTGATGTGAAGGCGGAGAAGCTGGAATCCGCCGAGGTTCTGGAGGTGGGAATCGAATGAACAAGAAAGAACTGATCTGTATCGTCTGCCCTAACGGATGCCGGCTTGAGGCGGAGATTGACGAAAAAGACGGGCTCAAGGTGGGAGAAGTAACCGGGAATCTGTGTGAGAAAGGGCCGGTTTGGGCCCAGATGGAACTGACGAACCCCGTGAGGACCATCGCCAGCAACGTGCTGGTTTCAGGAGGGGATTTCGACCTGGTGAGCGTTCGTACGGACAGGGCCGTCCCAAAGGGAAAAATCATGGATGTTATGGCGGCCGTAAAGGCAATTCAGATTGCCGCGCCCGTAAAGATCGGGGATATTTTAATAAAGAATCCGGCCGGAACAGACTGCAATATTATCGCCACGAGGCATGTAAACGCCGCGTGAGGCGGATTTAGGTCTTTACCTCTTCCTGCTGGAGTTCCACGGTGATGCCGTCGGCCGCTGCTCCCGCCTCAAGAATGATCATGCGCACGCGGCCTACAGCCACCAGCCTTCCCCGGTCGTCTTGTACGCGCCCTTCCCACACATGTGATCGCCTTCCCATAACCAGGGGTCTTACGGTGCAGCGAAGGGTGCCCGATCGAGCTGCCCTGAGAAAAGAGGTGTTGTTTTCCAGCCCGACGGCGCTTTTCCCTTCGGCAAATACGTTCAAGGCCGAAGCGGTGCTGCACGATGTCTCGATCATGGCCGCATAGACGCCTCCATGCACCAGTCCGTAGGGTTGCAGGTGGTGCTCGCCGATGACCACCTCCGATACGAATTCCTCTTCGGTGGCTTTTACAAATCGAAGCCCCATGGCATTGTTGTAGCCTCCCAGGTTCCGGTTGATCATCTCCAGTACATCTTCAGGAAATTCAGGCATGTCTGTCCCTCAAAAGTTCTTTGCGGCTTTTTCAATCAGTTTCAAGGTAGCCGGGGTGAACCAGCAGTCCAGAAATTCCCTGATCTTTCGCTCCCTGTTCTTTTCATACCGGAGTCGGATCGGTTCTATCCGGTTGGATTTCATGGCTGTCATGGCCGGCCCGGACAGTGCCGCCAATCTTGACGGCTTCCTTTATAGCCTCCTCTTCCAGTTCTTCGGGAGCAAAAAGCGCGTCCACCAGTTGCACGTCCTTTGCCTCCGGCATGGTCATGAAATCGCCATAGTAGAGTATCTTTGTCGCCGCCCGATCGCCGACGACCTGCCTGAGAATCATATCGGGTAGGTACGGCACGGGAAGCCCCAGTTTTATTTCGTTCAGGCCGATTTTTTTCGGCAGGTTTGCGGCAAAACGAAAATCGCAGCAAAGGGCAAAGATCGTTCCTCCGGCGATGGCATTGCCTTCCATGGCGCAGACGGTGGGAAAGGGGATCGTGAAGAGCTCGAAGGTGAGATCCTCAAAACTTTGCCAGAAGTCCTCCATGGCGTTTCGATCAAAATGTTTTAATCTGGGCAGATCCAGTCCCATGGAAAAAAATTTGCTTCCCCCTGCCAGGACCATGCCTTTGAATTCGTTTTTGATCCGTTTCAACGCCTGGATGAAATCATCCACAAGTTCGGGGCTGATGGCGTTGATAACGCCGTTTGTCAACCGCAGCAAGGCTACCTGGCCTCGTTCTTCGATTGTTATATTGGACATGACAGACTCCGTATCTGTTCCCGAATTTGTTGAATGCGTAATATGTAATAATAAAATATCCTACCTGATTTCGCAACATCTTCTTTGGTTGCGATGGCGGATTTTGCAGGTAAATGTGTGAAGCGTAAGACATCCGGAACTTTTTGTATGGAAACAGGAAGGCGGAATGGACACTCCTGGGAACGGAAGGTCTTCGAAGCTCCTTTCCTTCTTGTGTTCTTGGAGTGGTCATGGTAGCATGAAAAATAGCCTTCCGGGCCCAAAAAAGAAGGGCATTGTCATTTATTTATTTCGACGTTTCAAGGGGTTGCCTTGGTCCGCCCCAGGCCTGCATACAGAGAATAAACGGGGCGATATTTGTCTTTTTTGACCCTGAATCGATTCCTATGGCGGCTGCCCACAGGAGGATTTCCGGTCTTCGGGGTCGGATCTTTATCCTCGATATTTTGGTGTTTTATCGATGATAAAGATGTGATCCAACCTTGGCATTACAGGGAGGCGGGCAATGAGTGAACACCGACTTTCCGATCTGCTCGACTTGGCCAGCATCCAAAAGATGACTGATGCCCATGAGCGGGCCGCAGGCATGCCGATCGGCATCATCGATGCCATGGACGGTTCGATCCTCGTTGGATCCGGCTGGCAAGATATCTGCGTCAAATTCCACCGCGCCAATCCGGTTTCTCTGCAACGTTGCAGGGAGAGCGACAATTACATCAAGGACCGTCTTGTCCAAGGCGAGGCCTGCCAATACAAATGCAAAAACGGTCTCTGGGATATCGGCATACCTATTGTGGTTGCCGGTCGTCATCTGGGCACCATGTTCCTGGGGCAATTTTTTTATGAAGGAGAGGTCCCGGATCGAGAGTTTTTCACCCGGCAGGCGCATGAATTTGATTTTAACATAAGGGACTATCTGACTGCTCTCCATCGAGTGCCGGTCTTCAGCCGTGAAAAGGTCTATTATATCCTTGAATATAACAAGGCGCTGGTGGATTTTATCGCTGATCTTGCAGAGCACGCGCTTTTGAAAATCGAGGCGGACGAAAAAATCCGCGAAAGTGAGCGGAAATTTCACGCCGTTTTTGATCAGGCCTATCAGTTTGTCGGATTGCTATCATTGGATGGCAGGGTACTGGAGGCAAATAGAACCGCCTTGGCATTTGGCGGAGTCGAAGAGGCGGACGTTATTGGCAGGCCCTTTTGGGAAACTCCCTGGTGGGCGCATTCTCCGGAATTGCAGGAAAAGATACGTCTGGCGGTGCAAGAGGCTGCAAAAGGTGAATTGATACGATTTGAAGCCTCCTATCCCGCTGCCGATGGAAATTTTCACCATGTTGATTTTTCTCTCTAAACCGGTAAAGGACGAGGCCGGCAAGGTGATATTGTTGATGCCGGAAGGCCGGGATATCACCGAGCGCAAGAGGGCGGAAAAAGACCGTCTGGCCAATCTACGCTTCTTTGAAAGCATGGATCGGGTCAACCGCGCCATGCAGGGGGCCAATGATCTCCATCAGGCAATGAGCGACGTTCTCGATGAAATGCTCTCGATCTTCGATTGCGACCGTGCATGGCTGCTGTATCCGTGCGACGGCGGCCTCTTTGTGGCGCGTGCCGATGGAACGTACCGGCCGGCATTCCCGGTGCCCTTGTGTTGGGGGCTGAAGTTCCCATGGACCCCGATATCGCCAATCATTGCAAACAGCTTTGGCCACAAGCGGTCCCGTGATATTC
Source organism: uncultured delta proteobacterium (assembly GCA_963747015.1). Classification (GTDB taxonomy): domain Bacteria; phylum Desulfobacterota; class DSM-4660; order Desulfatiglandales; family Desulfatiglandaceae; genus DUZB01. Next base: position 33,238 of record CAVVEP010000032.1, on the reverse strand, counting down.
GGTCCTGGATCGGATCAGCCGCTGGAGGGCGGGGTGTGGGCGCTTTCAGCATGAGTCGCAGATTTTTATGACGGTGTATCCAAAAGTGGATAAGCCCTGGCTGATAGGGATGCACGAGTGTTCCTACCCACGGGTCTGGACCCGGGAAGAGCAGATCCTTTTTCAGGAGATCGGCAGGAGAATGGGTGACACTCTCAACAGCTTGTTGATGTACCGCGATCTCCACAAGAGCGAGGCGGAAAACCGGGCCATTGTCAATGCCGTCCCCGATTTCCTTTTCCGCGTCCGCAAAGACGGGATCATCAGGGACTTCCGCAAGCCGGAGTATATGGAACTGTATGTTCCGCCGGACCAATTCATAGGCAAGGCCATTATTGACGTACTGCCCCCCGATATCTCTCGGTCAGCAACCGCAGCGATCGAAAAGGCACTCAATACAAAAGAGGTTGCAACATTTGAATACGACCTCATGATGAATAAACAACGTCGGTATTTCGAGGGGCGAGTGGTGGCGTTGTCGAACGACGAGGTTTTAGCCGTTGTCCGAGGATATTACCGAGAAACTCTCTCTGGAGTCCCAGCTGCGCCAGGCCCAGAAGATGGAATCCGTCGGTCGTCTGGCCGGCGGCGTGGCCCATGACTTCAACAACATGCTGGGGGTGATCATCGGCCACACGGAACTGGCTCTGGAACAGATGGACCCGGCTCAACCGCTCTTTACCTCCATGCAGGAAATCCGGAAAGCCGCCCTTCGTTCCGCGGACCTGACCCGGCAACTGCTGGCCTTTGCCCGCAAGCAGACCGTCGCTCCCAAGGTGCTGGACCTGAACGAAACCGTGGAAGGGATGCTCAAAATGCTGCGGCGGTTGATCGGTGAGGATATCGATCTTGTCTGGCTGCCGGACTCGGACCTGTGGCCGGTCAAAATGGATCCTTCCCAGATTGATCAGATCCTGGCCAACCTGTGCGTCAATGCCCGCGATGCCATCGAGGGCGTGGGCAAGATCACCATCGAAACGCATAAGGTGACCTTTGATGAGGCTTACTGCGCCGACCACTCAGGGTTTATCCCTGGCGATTTTGTCATGCTGGCCGTCAGTGACGACGGTCAGGGCATGGATAAGGAGACCCTGGACAAGATTTTCGAGCCGTTTTTCACCACCAAAGGGATAGGCAAGGGCACCGGTCTCGGGTTGGCCACGGTCTATGGCATCGTCAAGCAGAACAACGGCTTCATCAATGTCTACAGCGAACCGGGGCAAGGCACAACTTTCAAGATCTACCTGCCCCGGCATGCGGCCGAAACCGAACAGATGGAAAGGAAAGCCCGGCTGCTCCCGAGGCGCGGGGTCACGAAACCATTCTGCTGGTGGAAGACGAGGCCTCGATCCTGGAAATTACGCAGATGATGCTGGAGAAATTGGGATATCGGGTGCTGGCCGCCTCGACACCGGGCGAGGCCATGCGTCTGGCCGGAGAACACGCCGGCGAGATCCACTTGCTCATGACCGATGTGGTCATGCCCGAGATGAACGGCCGGGACCTGGCGAAAAGTCTGATCTCTCTTTACCCGGGACTCAAGAGCTTATTCATGTCCGGCTATACGAGCAATGTTATCGCTCACCACGGCGTGCTGGACGATGGCGTCAATTTCATTCAAAAACCGTTTTCGAAGCAGGCCGTGGCCGCCAAGGTTCGCGAGGCGCTGGATAGCAAATAAAGAAAGCAACGTTAAAGGAGCGCCACACTATGGATTTCGGGGTACGATTGACCGTTCAGGGAGAAATGGGAGCGCCCGGCGCCGGTTGGCCAGGTATGCGAGCGATATGGCCGCGAGAACGGAAGAACTGGGGTACGATTCGGCGTGGGTCATCTCATCATCCAACCCATGCCGCCCCGTGAGAGGATGGAGCTGCTTGCTGATGAGATCACGCTCCATGTTCGTTCATAGCCGAGAATCAGCGAGTGTTCTTTTCGAACTGCCTCCTGATGAATTCCACACGCCTGCGGTTCTTTCCCAGATCCGAATATCCGATACGGGAGGCGGAACGTACATGGCAGACCTTCTCTTTCCTGTCCCAAAAAACTCAAGGTCATCCACGAATCCCAGGAGCAGGGACTGGCATTCGGCGTATAGATAATTAATCCAGGGTAAACCTTCGGCTGTGCCGGAGGACTCCCAAAGTTTGACATTTCCGGGATTATATGAAAGCACCTCTAAAAGTGAACCGCTCAAAATTCACAGAAAGAGAGGCTATGCAATGAATAATGAACAGAGTTTAAGTCATACAAAGTGGGAATGCAAGTATCATCTAACATGGATACCCAAATATCGGAAAAAGGAACTTTATGGCGATCTTCGAAACTATTTGGGTGATGTATTGAGAGATCTGGCACAGAGACGAGAATGTGAAATAATAGAAGGGCATCTTATGTCAGACCATGCGCATATGTTGATTTCAATCCCACCGCAGTATTCGGTTTCGCAAGTGGTTGGCTTCATCAAAGGCAAAAGTGCGATACACCTAGCAACAATACCCGTGAATGAATGAGGTTCATCTCGCTTTTCCGTGAAGAATGTCGAGATCCTGTCGTAACCGAGGTTTCAGGTTTCAGGTGTCAGGTGTCAGCGCCTCCTCTGACCGGGGCCAGGCTGAACGAAACAGAAACCTATATAAACAGAAAAGGCGAACCAGCAAGATATTAATAATCAGAATTGCTTCATTCCTGAAACCTGAAACCAAAAGCAACGATAATAGGTTAATATCTCAAGCCTTAAATCCAAATCATTAACGATTTAGGTGTTACCTTGAAAGGGCTGGTCCCCATGACCAAGACTATTATCTTGAAACTATATTATCGGGACAGATGTATCTTGGTTCCGACGCTGTTGAGCTGGAACGATTCGGGCATTTCCCTGGAAAACTTCCAGATGGCGTTAAGCCCCGTACAGTGCATGGGTACAATCATCTCAGGCGCCAGTTCTTTCATCGCCGCCACGGTCGGTTCGATGGAGGGTTCCATGGCCGGACCCGTCAGGTGAAAACCTCCGATGACGGCGCGGACCTTTTCCACGGCGGTCAGCTCCCGGGCGTAGAGTACGGAATTAACAATACCCGCATGGGCGCAACCGGATATGACCACCAGCCCCCGATCCCCAAGGCTGATCACAAGCGACTGGTCGTCTTCGAAGGAGTCGGGTACGGCCTTTCCGTCTCGTTTTACACAGGCGCCGGGGAATCCTTTTTCAAATGCGGTCGTGCGGGGGATCTGCCCGGTGACCAGGACGGTGTCGCCGCAAAGAAGAAGCGGCCCTTTGTTTTCCACCACTTCCGCGCCCCACGACTGCATCTCTTCCCTGGGTGGAAAAGGGGGAAAGGCGACTTCCATCCCATTGGGAAATTGCAGATAACGGGGGAGAAAGGCAGCAGGATGAACGATGACCCGTCGCGCCGGGTCCGATCTCCCCTATCATCTCTTTTAGCGCCCCCGAATGATCCATGTGGCCATGGCTCATCACAATGGCCTCAATCTCTTTGGGATTCAGGCCGAGAAGTTTCAGGTTATGGGGCGCCGCCACATTGCTGTATCCGGTGTCCAGCAAGACGGAGTGGGTGTCTCCGTTCAGATGGACTTTTACCAGAAGAGAAAGACCGTGTTCCGCCAGGAGGGTGTTTGTGGGGATCATGCCGTCTTTGGCAAGGGCCGGGCGAATGACGGTATCGGTTCCCGGCAGGAGCACGTCCGAATAGTTGTCCACAAGGGTAAAAACTTCAACCAGGTCTACGGGCCGCAAATCCAATGGAGTGTTCGGCATTTCTTCTCCTCCTTTTAATGAAACAATGAGCCGTTGGCTTTAAAATATTCATATCTTCCATGCCGTATTAAACAGCGTGAACAGATGGTTGTCAATAATGCAGTGAAAAGTCTTGTAGGGCCGGCCTTCAATGTGGATGATGCTTTCTTCTCTTCCCATCTCTTTGACTTCCACTTTCTTCCACGCCGAAAACAGGGTGATGCCCAGAGCCTTTGCCACGGCTTCCTTTACCGTCCACACCAGGGTGGATCCTTCCATGGCTGTAAGAGATGAATGTTCCACCAGCCTTTTCTCTTCTTCCCGCATGTACATCCTGCGTGATTTCATGACCCTTTCTCCGATCTCTTCCACGTCCACTCCGACGGGTGTTTCGGAGGAAACAGCAATGACAAACCTTCTGTCGTGTGAAACCGAGCAGGGAAAGGTCGTCCCGCCGGTCGTTGAGGGGCAGCAGGGCCGAACATTGTCGGAACAGGTGGTCGTTATGTGGGAGGAGGGCGTGATTCGATCGTTTCCCGAAAGACGCCTGGAGACATTCTTGCAGCAGAATCGAGCGCCCAGGTAACTCGTTTTTCGCCGGTCGCCCATCTTCTTGAAGCGTGCCATTTCGGGAGGGGACAAGGCCGTTTCTCCGGTCTTCAAGACGGTTTCCAGTTCCATCACGGAGAGGGCCGTGCATTTGGCACGGAGCGGTTTCAACGGATCATCGTGGGCGCCGGCCATGATCCAGGCCGGGGATTTGATCCTTCCTCGGCTGATATCCAGCATGCGAACCCCAAGGGCCGCTTCGTAAAGAACGCCTTCTTCGTCGTAAATCCAGATGTCGAAAAGGATCAGGCCTGGAGCCCGGTCCCCGGGAAAGATTCTCGTAATATAGGTGCAATCCGGGGAGGTCTTTTTGAAAATAGTTCTCGACGCGAACCCCACGGGAAAGCCCACAAAGCCGCCGAAACGCTGTCCCCACGCGCAGGCGCAGTGGAATGCCGCATCAAGAGGGAAGGGGGAGCCCAGGGGAGATCCTTCCCCCGCTTTTACCAGCGATTGCAGGGACGCAACGGCCCCGTTTTCACTCAGATAAAGTTTGCCGGTTACATTGTGGTAGGCGGGCCCGAAGGGCACAAGATCGGCGTAGAGGTCTTTTGAATCCACCGAAAAGGCGATGCCTGAAAGCCCGAAAAGCTCTTCGGGAGGCGGGATGGGGGGCGTTTCCGTCTGTTGAACAAAGCGCACGCTCAGGTGCTCTTTGGTCCTGGTGATGGGGCTTTTGGGAGAGGTTGTCTTCGTAATGAGCGTAGCGATGATGTCGCCGCTTTTTTCAATCCGGATCTCGTTCGCGATCGATTTCAGGTTGGGTTTCTGGTCCAGGTAGAGAAATTTATCAAAATTTCCATCGGCCATGGCCGTAACGGAAGAAACAGGCTGTTCCCGCGGCAGCGAATCGGCAAGGAGTGCGACGGCTTCCATGGCCGAGAGTACGGCCCTTCCTTGAAACTGATGATCAAGCATGTGAGGCTTGATCTCCAGTTCCAGAGGCCGCCGGCATTTTTGACCTATTCGGGAAAGCTCTTCCATAGGTGGCGCGTCTTTTCATCGATGCCGACAGGCCTTCCCGAGGCATTGATGGCGCAATGACTGGTAAACCCGATGCAGACGATCTCTCCGGTCGTTCCGTGGGTAATTACGTAATCAAACCGGAGTCTGACCCGTTCCAGTTTCCCGGGACGTGAATGGATCAGCATGGGATCATCGTAATGGAGTGGCGAATGGTATTTAATGCCCACTTCAATAATCGGGTAGACGTACCCGCCCTTTTCAATTTCACGGTATGTATAGGCCGTGTCCCGCATCAACGAGGCCCGGCCCAGTTCGAAAAAGCGAAGGTAGTTGGCGTGATACACGAACCGGGACTGGTCCGTATCCGCATAGAGGATGCGACTTTCACACCGATGCCATATCTTGCCGGTGGTTCGGTCCTTTACGTATTTCGGGTCATCCGTATCTTCCGATAAAAATGGTTTCGGTTTCATTGCATTCATACCCCTCTGAACACCACGCAACAGTTTGTCCCACCGAAACCGAAGGCATTGTTCATGATGAATTCATACCCCTGCTTTTCTCGGCCTGTTCGGTACAAAGTCAATTCCTTCAAATGCCGGATCAGGGATAAGGTTTACCGTGGGCAGGAGAATCTGTTTTTGCATCGCCTCAATGGACAGGGCGGCTTCAATGGCGGCTGCCGCGCCGAGGGTATGGCCTATCTGGGATTTGGTGGAGGAGATGGGGATTTTCTCTATACGGTCTCCAAAAACCGCCTTCAGGCATTCCACTTCCGTCCTGTCTCCCCTTGGTGTGGAGGTGCCGTGGGCATTCACGTATTGAATGTCCGCGGGAATCAGGCCGGCATCATCGATGGCTCCCCTGATGGAGCGGATGACGGTTTCGGTGTTGGGTCTCGTGAAATGGTACGCGTCCGATGTCCAGCCTACGCCCAGGACTTCCGCTTTGGACCTTAGGCCGTGGGCGGCGATCATCTCCTCGGCCGCCAGGACAAGGACGCCGCACCCTTCGGCCAATACGAAGCCTTTTCTGTCCACGCTGAAAGGGCGTGATGCCTGACAGGGGTCCGCATAGGCCCTGTCGCCGGGAAGAATTTTAATCGTGGCGTTCATGTTCTCGAAACCGTGAATGATCTCCGGGATGATGCAGGTTTCCGAACCGCCCACGAGGGCAAAATCACAATCCCCGTCCCGAATCATCCGGGCGCCGATTCCCACGGCATGGTTGCCTGAGGCACACGCCCCCTGGGGGGAGAATACGGGGCCGGTAAACCCCAGCAGCATTCCCGCCTTTCCGGAGGGCAGGTTGGCGCACAGGTTGGGCAGGAGGTAGGGGCTCACCCGCAGGGGTCCTCTGTGGGTATAGTTGTCCATGGCGATCCGGAATGCGTCGGTTCCGTTCAGGGCGGAACCGATAAGGCATGTGGTCCTGGGGCCTGTCTCTTCATCCATGATGAGTCCGGCGTTTTCCATCGCCTCCTTGCACACGGCCATGGTCAAAAGAACGTGCCCCGCATTCCAGTTGTAGGCCTCTTTGGCGTCCACGAAATCCAGATCCGTGGGATTCCAGTCGGGGATTTCTCCCACCACGTTGCTCAAGGCGGTCACCTGGCAACGGGTGACTTTACGAAACCCGGATTCGGCATTGATAATTCTCCTCCAGGTCCTTTCAAAGGTCTTCCCCAGGGGGGTTGCCGCTCCGTAGCCAATCACAAATACTCTTCTGTTTTTCGGTGCTTTCATGAATTAATCGATCCTTTGAAAGACAACACACGCGTTGCAGCCCCCGAAGCCGAATGCGTTTTTCAAGACAAATTCCTGCCTGACGGTCCGTGCCCCTTCAGCGACGCAATCGAGGGGAATTTCCGGATCAGGGGTATAATTGATGGTAGGCGGCAGAGTGTCTTCCATCATGCCCAGAAATGCAAAAATGGATTCAATGGCACTGGATGCCCCCATGGCGTGACCGATAAGGGATTTGTTTGCCGAGACAGGAGGAAGATCATTTCCAAAAACGCATTCTATAGCGTCGAATTCCACTTTGTCCCCCACCTTTGTGGATGCCGCATGGGCGTTGATAGCGTGAATATCAGAGGGCTTGATTCCGGCATCCTGTATGCTTTCGTCCATGCATCGTCGGACCGTTTCCAGTTTGGGCGCCACAAAATGGTGGGCGTCCGAGGTCATGCTCCATCCGGCGATGCTTAGATGACTCCGCAGGCCCCATGTTCTGGTAAAATCACGGCTGGCGATGATAACGCTTCCCGCCCCTTCCGAAATGACAAACCCCCTTCGATCGAGAGAAAAAGGCCGACTGGCCCGTTCCGGGGGCTCCTGCATTTGTCCGTCTCTGGGTCTGTAGGCGCCGTTCATGGTGGCAAATCCCGCGACGATCGGTTCCACCAGGGCGAAATCGACGGCGCCGCATATCGCCACATCCGCTTTTCCCTGCTCGATGAGCATCGCCCCCATGAGGATGGAGGTGAGGCCCGTGGCGCAGGCCGTGATGGTGGAGACGATCGGTCCTGTAGCGCCTGTGAGCATGGACACCTTTCCCCCCACCATATTGATGCACGAATTGGGGTTGGTAAAGGGATGGGGCATTTTCCCCTCTGCTATCATCCTCCGGTCCGCACGGAGAACCGCATCCTGCCCTCCAACCGCGCTGCTGAAGGTGACGGCAACCCTCGGCGCAAGATGGGGAGTGATCTCGACGCCGCTCCGTTCAAGCGCCCGGTGAACCACAAGCAGGGCGTGTTTAAATACGGGAGAGGTCCAGTTGGCCAGATTTCGGGGAGAAAGGAACGGGTAGGGGGAGGCGTCGAAATCCGCCACCTGACCGGCGACCTGTACGGGAAATGCCTCATCCAAGGGGAAACGGGTCAGTGCGCCGATCCCGCTCTCCCCTCTCACGGCCCGTTCCCACTGGGTTTTCAGGGAGGTTCCGAGAGGTGAGACGGCGTCATATCCAAGGACCAGAATGTCTCCTTTACCAGGGGATAAACTGGTACAGCTTTGCGAACATTTCATAAACTTCTATCCAGTTCTTCAGGTCCTGTTCCGTCCGGATATGGGCGCGCTTATTGACCATCACCCAGCTCATGTGGGCCGCTCCGTCCTTACAGGTGGAACAATCGCGGGTCTCGGAGGTGCAACAACGATGCATCGTTTTCAAGTCGGAGGCCCAGCGAATAAAATGGATCAGCCTTCTCGGCGCAGGGTCTCTTTTGTCCAGAGGCTCCGTTACCGACGGGCATTCGTCCCAGCCGAAGACACGGTCGAACATCTTTCCCGTGGTGATAATTTCGTGGTAATACCGCGAGGAGATGACCGTTTCCGGATAAGCATCCAGCACCCCATCCATTTCGGCCCGGATGTCGGACAATTCGTTCCCGCTCCAGTAAAAATTTGCAACGCCCTCGTCGTTTGAGAGCAGTTGCATGTGGACTTTCAAGCCCGCATCTCTGATTTTCCGGATGATTCTTTCAGTTTTTCCGATCTGTTTCGGCGTGAGGGTGTAAAGATAGTAAGCGTGGGGGTCTCCTTCATAATTCCTGCTGGAGATGGAAAAGGCATCTCTTCCCCTCAGAAGTTTTTCATCCTCCTCATCCCCCCACAGGGAAATGCCGACCATCATATCCGGAAATCTTTCTCTCGGGACCTTGATGAGCCCGTTTGTTGCGCAGAAGGTGGGCAACCTCTTGTAAAATGCCTCCAATCGGTCGAGACACAGGGTTGGTTCACCGCCGATGAGGATGGCAAGATTCACCCCCCGTTCCATTTCCTTGTCGATGAAATTTTCCCATTGCCGGACATCCATTTCTTCCTTTGCGGCCTTATGTTCATCCGAAGAGAAGAAAAAGCATCCCTTGCAGCGCAAGTTGCACCGGTTTGTTACATCATAAATGGAGCTGCGAATATTCAATTTTGAGATGGCCCGGTATCTTTCGAGCCACTGACCATCGAGAAGAGAACTCACTGTTTCCATGTACTCTATTCCTCAAAACAACCTGAATCGATTCATTCGTGTGATTCGTGGTTGAAAAAGTGCTTCCATGCAAGGCTAATCGCTTAAAGTCTTCGGCGGGTCCACAGGATGATCGCACAGATTCTTTCCTTTTTCATATCCCATCACCCAGACGGACAGGTAGGTGTCCACGTAGTCCAGCCATGACTTGAAGAGATCCGGATCGGTGGCATGCCGGAAGAGCCTGGCTGTTACAACGGCACTGCCCGCGGCATAGTGCCGGCAGTCGGGGCAGTCCGTATCCGGCACGCAGCAGGCAGCGCCGCGATCCCAGGAAAGATCTGTTCGGTATTGTCTGAAAGAGCGGCCTAAACCCATTTCGGCGGATGGGTTCATCCGCGGATAGGAGCAGCCATAGAGATCGTGAAGACCGGTAGGGCGGGTGTGGGCCACGGCGTTATAGGGGGAGAACAGAATATGCTCCGGATGGTCGGAGAGAAGCTGCATCATTGTGTTAAACGTCCGGTTGAGGGATTCGTCCGTATGTCTCAGAGGACCCCGGTATCCCACGGGAGCGGAAAACATGTTGAAGGTGGTTTTGCAGTCCTGTCGCGATAACAGATCCACCACATCGAAGACGTCGCCGATGTTGTCCCTTGTGAAGGTATAGACGAAAACGGCCCTTTCATCTCCCCGGTAGTTTTCGATCTGCCGGGCAAGCATGTTGTCGGCCCGTCTGATCCTTTTGCTGGTCTCATCATTGCCCCACACGGAGACATGGATTTTGTAGCCGACCGATTCGGGTATCTTCTTCAGCCCGTTGGATGCGATGGCGCCGAGGGAAATTTCTCCAAAACATACCTCACACAACTCCGGGACCAGGGATGGTTCGGCGCCTGCAAGCACCACATAGGTGATGCCCCGGGCCTTCTCTTCCTTCAGGAGTCCGCGCCAAGCCTCCGGGTCCCTGTTTTCCTTGGCAAACTGTTTATCCCCTTCAAAGTAGTAACAGCCTTCACAGTGAATGTTGCAGCGGTTGGTCATGTCGTAGGTGGATTCACGCAGAAAAAAATATTTCCGAACCTTTTCCCACCGCTCCTTTACCGCCGAATCCGCCAATAAATCGGAAAACCTGCAAACCTGCCTACATGACATCCTTGTCGCTCTCCTCGATGGCTTTATCGATCTCAGCCTGCAACTGTGGAGGCAGACCCGGGATATCCACGCTCAGGAATCCGCGAACAATGGTGGAGGTGGCTTCCTCTTCCGAGAGGCCCCGCGACATGAGGTAGGAGATCTCTTCCTGGGCGATTTTCCCCACAGCGGCCTCGTGCGACATCTCCACGCCGTCCACATGCCCTTCCAGTTCGGGAATGGCATGGATGAGTCCGCCGTTGAGAAGAAGCCCTTTGCATTCCAGGTGGGCCTTTATGTCCGCCACTTCTCCCACGAGATGGCCCCTTGCGATGATCTTGCCGCCGTTGCTGATGGTGCGCGCGATGATTTCGGCGCGGGTTCCCGGTTTCTTGAGGATGATCCTGCCCCCCAGGTCATATTCCGACCCGGGACTTCCGACGATGATGCTGTAAAACCTGGCCACCGCATTATCGCCCACCAGATGGGCCGTGGGGTACATCTGCAGGGAACGGACCGGTTTCATACAGATGTAGTTATTGAGGAAAAGTCCGCCTTCTTCCACCCTGGCCACCGATCTGGGACGCACCACCATCTCCTCCGCCCAGTTGTGGATCATGGTGAACGACAACTTGGCGTTCTTTTTTACAAAGAACTCCGATATTCCCACATGAATGCCCTTTTTCATGTGGGGAGAACTCACGCACCCGCTGATGATATGCAGTTCCGAATCCTCTTCCGCCACGATAATATTGTGCACATTCTGTTGCAGATTGTTTTTGTCGAGGTAAAGGCAGGCCTGTATGGGATAAATCGATTTGCTTCCGGGCAGCGCGCGAATCACATACCCGTCGTGAAGCCCCAGTTCCACCGCGGCCGTATATTTGTCCGTATCAACCGCCGCCAGTTTCCAGTAGTATTCCTGAATCCAGTCATATTCTTCCAGGGCCTTTTTGATGGGGATCACTTCAATGCCGTCCTGGCTGGAATGGCAATGAACCACCTGTGTGTCTTTTTGGAGATAGGTCCCCCCTCTTTCCTTTTCCGTGACATCCAGACCCGGACATGAGTAATTTGCTTTGCTCCGCCGAGGGGAGGGCGCAAAGGTCTTCATCCGCCATATAGGAATGGGGTACGGGTGCGGGATCAAACTGCCCCAGATCGATATCCGGCCCCAGAAGGCCTGCTTTATTCAACGCCGCGGTTGCTTTTTGCCTCAGTTGATCTCTGTCATACATCTTACGCACTCCTCGTATCCCGATTTACCCACACACCCCAGAATTTCTCTCGGGTTGCTGACGCAGCTCAGTTTACCGTTAAAAAGGACTTGCCCCTTGTCCGCGGAAACGTAGTCCAGAATGAAGCCGGTATGGGTGATAATCAAGCCCATTTTTGTCCGGTTGAGTTTCGCCTGCATCTTGGATTTAATCTGTGCAGCGCCGCCGTCTTTCTCCAGAAGGGCGGCAATGGTGTTGCCCACGAGGGTGATGTTTTCCATGTCCACGCCCGATTCCGGTTCATCGAAAAGCATCAGATCCGGTTCCTGGGCCATGAGTTGCAACAGCTCGGAGCGTTTGATCTCCCCGCCGGAGAATCCCGCGTTCACATCCCTGTCTAAAAAGTCCTTGAAGTTTACCTTTTCGGCCAGGGCCTCTTCATCCACATCGTGCTTTGCGCAAAGCCCGATCATCTGCCGGATTTTCAGCCCGTTGATGGTGGGGGGGCGCTGATAGGACATCCCGATGCCCATCTTTGCCCTTTCATCGATGGGAAGGTGGGTGATGTCTTCCCCCTTGAATTTTATCTTGCCTGCAGTAACCTTGTACTGGGGATAACCCATAATGGTCATCAAGAGAGACGTCTTTCCCGAACCGTTGGGGCCGAACAGGATGTGCGTCTCCCCGGGATCAATACGGAGATCGATCCCTTTGAGGATCTCCTTCTCTCCCAGTTTTACCTGAAGATTTTCAATCTGAAGCATTTACCTTTCTCCTTTTCTCTTTCTTTAACCACGACCGTCTCAGGCGAAGTGAATTGCTTACCACCGAAACCGAACTCATGGCCATGGCTGCCGCGGCAAAAGCCGGGTTCAGGAGGATTCCAAAAAACGGGTAGAGGATTCCGGCCGCGATGGGGATTCCCAGACTGTTGTAAAAGAACGCCCAGAACAGGTTCTGTTTGATGACCTTCATGGTCTGAAAGGAAAGTCGTATGGCCATGGGAACGGATTCCAGGTTGCCGCTCATGAGGGTGATGTCGCTTGCTTCCATGGCCACATCCGTTCCCGCGCCGATGGCGATGCCGATGTCGGCCGTTGTCAGGGCCGGGGCATCATTTATGCCATCTCCAACCATGGCAACAATTTCGCCGGCCTCCTGCAGTTTCAAGACCTCTTTGGCCTTGTCGCCGGGAAGCACTTCGGCCAGGATGGCATCTATGCCGACCGCCTGCCCGATGGCCCTTGCCGCATTTTCGTTGTCTCCGGTAATCATGGCCGTTTTGAGCCCCATTTTCTTCAGCTGTGCAACCGTGTTTGCCGCCGAATCCCTCTGAACATCCGACAGGGCTATAAGGCCCATCGCCGATCCGTCCAGGGCGACGAAGACCGTTGTCTTGCCGGCATCGCCGAGTTTAACATGTTCTTGCTTGAGGCTGTCAACCGAAATCCCCATTTTTTCCATGAGTTTCAGGTTGCCTAATGCCACTTTTTTGTTTCCCAAGAGGCCTTCGGCGCCGAAGCCGGACATGGCGGAAAATCCGGTGACTTCCTGAAGGGCCACATTGGATTCCGCGGCTTTTTTGACAATGGCCTCGGCCAGGGGGTGTTCCGAAACGGCTTCGATGGATGCGGCTATCCCGAGAAGTTCTTCGGGCGTTTTTCCTTTAACGGGCAACAGGTCGGTCACCTCGGGTTCTCCCTTGGTAAGGGTCCCCGTCTTATCGAATACAACGGTGGTCAGCCTGTAGGCCTTTTCAAGACTTTCTCCCCCCTTGATCAGGATTCCGTTTTCCGCGCCAAGACCCGTCCCCACCATGACGGCCGTGGGAGTGGCCAGACCCAGCGCGCAGGGGCAGGCGATAACGAGCACCGAAACAAAATTGAGGAGCGCACGGCTGAACAGGGGGTCCGGAGCAACAAAATACCAGATGATAAACGTGAGGGTGGCTATTCCGAAGACAATCGGAACGAAAATGGACGCCACCTTGTCCGCCAGCCTTTGAATGGGGGCCTTGCTTCCCTGGGCCTCTTCCACGAGCCGGATAATCTGGGCAAGGGCTGTCTCCGCGCCGATTCGGGTGGCTTCAAAGGTGAAACTGCCGCTCTTATTGATGGTGGCGGCAAAGACGGCATCTCCCTTCTCTTTCGGTACGGGAAGGCTCTCTCCCGTGAGCATGGACTCATCCACCGATGAAGAGCCTGATATCAAGGTTGCCGTCCGTAGGGATTCTCTCTCCCGGCCGAACGATGATCCGATCCCCCTTTACCACGGTTTCTATGGGGATATCCATTTCCACGCCGTCCCGTACCACGCGCGCGGTCTTGGGTTTAAGCTGCATGAGGCGCTTGATGGCCTCTGATGTTTTGCCCTTCGCCTTTGCCTCCAGCAACCTGCCCAAAAGCACCAGCGTGATGATCATGGAGGCGCCGTCAAAATAGACATGGGTGGCCATGCCCGAGACCGAGAACAGGCCGGGAACGAATGTGGCCAGAGAGGAATAGAGATATGCGGAAAAAGCGCCCACGGCCACCAGCGTATTCATATCGGTGGTCTTCTGGCGGGCGGCCTTGATGGCGCCTGAAAAGAACCGGCTCCCCACCCAGAAGACAACGGGTGTGGTGAGGGCAAAGAGGACCGGAAGCATGATCCGTCTGGGCACGTCAGCCAAAAACGGGAACCACCCCTGCATGGACCCCATGAAGATGATTATGCTGAGGACGGCGCCCGTAAGAAATTTGGCGCGCAATTCCTTGATATCCTTCAGGCGGGCGGCCTCGACGCGGTCTTCCAGATCGGACTCGGGGGTCCCCAGGTACTCATAGCCGGTATCCGTAATGATGGTCTTGAGCGCCTCAAGGCCGCCCCATTCCGGCTCGTGGCTTACCGTTGCCCTTCCGGTGGCCAGATTCACGGCGGCCTCCGTGACGCCCGGCACGGAGGAAAGGGCGTTTTCCACCCTCCGTACACAGGCGGCGCAGGTCATTCCTCCGACCATGACGGTGGCTTTTTGCCCTCCTTCACCGGCCTCTTCCTCAATGCCCACCACCTCATAGCCCAGATCGGCGACCTTCTTAGACAACTCATCGGGGGCAAGCCGGGACCGGTCATATTCCACCGTGGCCTTTTCCGTGGCGAAATTCACATCCGCCCTGGAAACGCCCTCAAGGTCCGACAGGCCCTGCTCCACCCGCCGAACGCAGGCGGCGCAGGACATGCCGTGAATGCTGAGAACGGCTTTATCCGACAACTTCGTACCCAGCCTTTTTAACGGCTTCCGCAATCTTGGCCTTGTCAACGGGAGATTCTTCCTTGTAGGACACCTCGCCGCCTTCCAGCTTCACCGTGGTATCGTACACTCCGTCAAGACCGTCCAGCGCCTTGATAACCGCTGACGCGCAATGATTGCAGCTCATTCCCTTTACTTTGATAGTCGGCATAATTTCTTCTCCTTTTTTGGTTGAATAATTCCAGGGGTTTCAGAGAGCCAGCTCTCAGAAGACTTCCTTTACCTGATTCAGGATACCAATGCCCGATCCTTGGTAATTGGTAACCGGCAATTGGTTTTAAATATAATCCCTCTTTTCCCTGAAATCGAGAAATAATTTCCAATGAATAAAAATTATGCTTTATATTTAGCTACTTACTGTTTGATACCGCTTTGTAATGGAACATGGAAATGGCATTTCCGGACCGTTTCCTATTTCCTGTATCTCCTGACGAAATCTTTCAGTTTCTCCAGCCCCTCCATGATGTTTTCATTGGATGTGGCATAAGAAAATCGTATGTGTTGACCTTCCCCGGGCGGGGGCGATCCAAAGTGGATGTCGGCCAGGACTGCTATGCCTGCTTCATAGAGGAGCTTCTTCCTCAGTTCCTCGGAATCTTTTGCTCCGCACCATACGGCAAAGTTCCGTTACATTCGGCCAGGCGTAAAAGGCGCCTTTGGGCAGGAGACAATCGGATTCCATCCACTTCGTTGAGACCATTTACGATAAGGTCCCGTCTTTCCTTGAAGATCTTTATCATCCGGTCCGGTTCCTCCTGGGAACCGGTCAACGCTTCAACAAAGGCCCATTGCGCCATATGGTTGGGACAGGAGGTGGTATTGGTCATCCAGGTCGAAAAATAGGGAGCCAGTTTTTCGTTCACCGCGTAACCCAGTCTCCAGCCCGTCATGGCCCAGGTCTTTGAAGCGCCGTCGCACAGGATGGTTCGTTCACGCATCCCCGGGATGCTTGCGATGCTTTTAAACTCGCTATCGTACACCATCCTGGAATAGACTTCGTCGGAATAGACCCACAGGTTGTTTTTGATGGCGATTTCCGCGATCCTCTCCAGATCTTTTCGGGAAAGGACGCCTCCTGTGGGGTTATGGGGAGAGCAAAGGATCAGCAATCTCGTCCGCGGGGTTATGAGCGATTCCAGTCTGTCCACATCAAAGCCGAATTCCCTGCTCTCAAGGAGATGCAGGGGAACCGGGATCGCTCCGTGGGCGATAGTCTGGGTGGAATAGATGGGAAAACCCGGATTGGGGTACAGCACTTCATGGCCTTTTCCGTTGTCGGTTACGCTCAGGATGGTAAAAGCAATGAAAGGTTTGGCGCCGTTGGCCACCACCACCCAGTCTGGTTTGACCGTGATGCCGCGCGTCCTGGACACATATTCCGCGATGGCTTCCCGCAGTTCGGGAATACCCGCGCTAGGGGTATATCCGTGCTTTCCCTCTCTGATGGCCTTTATGGCCGTTTCACAGATGTTCCGGGGCGTGGGGAAATCGGGCTGCCCGATGCAGAAATTGACCACCGCTTTCCCTTTTGCGATGCGTTCATTGACCTCTTTTAATACAACAAAAGCGTTTTCCGTTCCCAGACCGGATGTCCTGGATGATACCTGTGTCACGCATAATCTCCTTTTTTCATTAATACTCTATGATCCGCATCTGTTTCCATTTTCCATTTCCGTAACGAAGCATGAATGCGGTTCCTAATGAGGCCACGTAAACGGTTGCCAGTATCCATACCGTATACAGGCCGGCTCCCATGACTTCTATTGCCAGGTAAACCGGAATAATCATAAGGCCAATGGAAAGGGCGCCGATGGTCCACATGATAAACCGGGTGTCGCCCGCGCCTTTCAAGGCGCCGGAAAAAACAAGGTTCAGGGCGTCAAAAAAGCAGAACAGGGCCACAAAACGCATGAGGATGACGCCCACTTTCAGAATTTCAGCAAATTGCGCGGTGCTGTACCGATTGGATTGAAAGAGATGGAGCAGGGGCCCGGGTAGGAAAATGAAAAGGGCGGCCACGATCATCATGTAGAGCAGGGTGATGTGAAAGGCGCTGATGGTGGCGTAGGCCCCTTCCTCCGGCCGGCCTTTTCCCATGGCCTGTCCCACAAGGGTGACGGTCCCGATATGAAATCCCACCATGGGAAGAAAAGCCAGGCTTTCAATGGATAGGGCGATGTTGGAGACGGCCAGCTCCAGGTTCCCTAGACGGCCTAACATCTGGATGAAAAAGGTGAATCCGAAAATCTCCAGGAAAAACTGTATCCCGCTGGGAAGACCGTACCGCATGAGTCGTCCGAAGAGCTCCCGGTCCAATTTCCGGTTGGCCCAGGTTCCGAAATTCCGCCGGTTCTTCCCGCTGAAAATGAGCAGGATCAAAATGACAACAGTCGTCGCGGATGCCGCCACCGTGGCAATGGCGGCGCCCTGGATCCCCATTTCGGGGAAGGGGCCTATGCCGTTGATCAGACAATAGTCCAGCGGGATATTCACGGCAGCGCCGACCATATTCACCAGCATCACGGTCCAGGTCAGCCCTCTCCCGGTATAAAAACAGCACATGGCGGAACTGGCAACGACCAGTCCGGCGCCCAGCGTGAGGATGTTGAAATAGTCCACCTCCAGTGCCTGGATATGGGGTGAGTGGCCTATGGTTGAGAACAAGGGCCCGGAAATAAAATACAAAGAGGCCAGAAAACAGGAAGAGAAGATGGAGAACCAGATCCCCTGCCAGACGGCCGCCCCGACCCGTTCAAAGGCCCGTGCACCGGTGTACTGGGCGACAAAGGCGTTGGTGTAGGTGGCCACGCCCATGAAAAACGCGATGAAGGTAAAGGATGCGATGCCCGCGGGCATGGCGGCCGCGATGGTGTCAACGGAATAGTTAGCCAGGAAAACCCGATCCGTAAACTGCATCAGGGTAATGGACCCCATGGAGGCCACCAGCGGCAGGCTGATGGCCAGCACCTGACGGTATCCATTGGGTTTCGACCAGCGTTTCAGCATAGGTAAGAGAGTCCTCAGTAATTTCGATCCCGATAGCGAATTCGGTTTGGATTATCCATCTCAGGGACTTTCGCCGGTAAAAAACATGAACGTATAGCACGCGGAAGCGGGAAGAGCCAGATCTTTCCCTTATTCATTGACAATTAACCATTGACCATCCACAATAAAACATTAAACCGCTGACCGTCAACGGGTAACCAGGTTCCTATTCAAATTCTCTGGCGGCAAAAAAGACCTCGTGACTGCATTCGGGCCTTTGTTTTTGAATAAGATACGGTAACCGCAACCCCCTTTTTGGAGTGTTTTGAAATATGATCGGTGTATTTGATTCAGGCTTTGGCGGGCTTACCATCCTCCGGGCCTTTCTGAAGAAAATGCCTGAATACGACTATGTCTATTTTGGCGATAATGCGCGAACCCCGTATGGGAACAAATCCCAGGAAGTGATCTACCAGTATACGCGCCAGGCGGTGGAGTTTCTATTTGAGAAAGGATGCGTCCTGATCATCCTGGCCTGCAATACCGCCTCAACCAAGGCACTGAGAAGAATTCAGCAACAATTGCTTCCTGTGAAATATCCCGACAGGCGTGTCCTGGGCGTCGTCATTCCCCTTGCGGAGGCCGGGGTTGAGTCTTCCCGATACGGTCGCATCGGAGTCATCGGGACCAGGGCCACCATTGAATCGGGGGTATACGGAGAGGAATTGAAAAAACTGGACCCGTCCCTGAAGATCTACGGACAGGCCTGCCCGCTTCTGGTTCCCCTTGTGGAAGAAGGATGGGTGGGCAAGCCGGAAACGACCATGATTCTCAAGAAATACCTGCGTCGGCTCAAACGGAAGAAGATCGATTCCCTGATCCTGGGATGCACCCACTATCCGTTTTTGCAGAAGGATATCGAGCGGATAATGGGGAGAAACTGCCGTGTGCTGGACGGGCCGGTCATTGTTTCCGAAAAGCTGCGGGACTATCTAGACAGGCATCCCGAGATGGAAGATCGGGTTTCCAGGGGCGGCGGCACAACTTTCTGTACCACGGATGACCCTGAGCAGGTTTCAGGTCTTCGGGCAGAAGTTTCTTTGCCGGAATGTCCGAAACGTGGAACTGGTTACGCTTGGCCATGGGGATGAAAGCGAAGAAAAGCGATCAGCCATTAGCGGTTAGCTATTAGCTCCGCAGTATCCGTTTATATGAAAATGAAAATTCGGTATGCGGAATTCAGCGGTCAGAAGGCGGATGGAATGTCTCGCTATTCTCGTGTGAAACTTCATTGATTTTTGGTTTCAGGTGTCAGGTTTCGGGTGTCAGGTTTACCGTGCCTCCGCGACCCTGCTCGATACCTGGTGCTTTTCAAGGTTGTCACTGGTTGCTCGTTGCTGGTTATTGGTTCTCCTGAAACCTGAACACTGAAACCTGAAACCTTGTTGAGAAGTTTTTGTCTCGATCTTTAGGCCAATGGCTAAGAGCTAAGCCGGTTTTTTTACGGACAAGGTCTGCCGAGAATCCGGTATACTCTTTCCAGGAGTTCTCTTGGATAAATCTGTCCTGTGAGCTCTCGGGCCACCTTGCCGTTGATATCGTAAAAGGCCTTTAAGTCATCCCCCTCCGGGCATGGGGGTGATTTCCAGGCCGCTCTTCTTGATGATTTCCACGGCTTCCCTGCTCTGCTTTCTCAACTCCACGGTCATTTCAGCCATGGCCTTGACCACGGTGCTTTTCAGGAGTTCCGCCAGATCTTCGGGAAGCTTCCGGTAGTATTTCAGGGAGATCAATATGGCGCCGGTGGAATGGACGAAAGGCAACGCGGTCATATATTGGAGGTTCGCCTGCCATTGGAGGGCCAGGGCGCCTATCGGGGGGGCGTAGACCGTGTCGATCATGCCTGTGTTCAGGCCCGTTGTTACATCCGTGATGGCAAGGGGGATCGGATTGACGCCCATGGCCGCGAAGGTCTCTTTTGCGATGGGATCTCCGGACCAGGCCCACACCTTGAGTCCGGCGAAATCTGCCACTTTCCTGATGGGGGCCTTTGAAAAAATATGGACGTTTCCCACTTCGCCCCAGGCCAACAATTCAAATCCTTTCTTTTCGAATTCTTCGGCAAAAAACGGCGTCAGCTCTTTGTGCACCTTGTCCGCTTCTTCATTATTTCGAAAAAGAAAAGGCAGGTCCAGGACCCGCACCATGGGAAGGATCTGGCCGAAGCCCACGCCGGAAAATGCCGCGCACTGGATCTGACCGATCCGGATCTTCTTCAGGACGTCAATCTCATCTCCGGCAATGCCGCCCGGATAGATCCTGAGACCTAATTGGCCCCCGCTTTTTTCGCGCAGTTCCTTATCCACATCCCGCATCCCGTTGATCCAGGTCGATCCTTCCGGCGCCACGGTAGCAAATTTTATCAGGTACCGCGGTTTTGCCATGGCCTGGTCAGCTGAGAATAAGGCGAGGGTCGTCCATATGAAAAGGAGGCATATGGTTAAAATAGGGGTTCGTTTCATGGGGAGATTCTCCTGTTATGGTCGTCGTTCATGCGGCCGGCGATTTAACAATTATAAAAACAGTTCATCCATCTCTTTCTTAAGTGCCTGCATCTTTATCTTCATGGCGCTGTTGAGCAGGCATGTCTCTTTCATGTCATCCGCCGGAGTTTTTTCCACCTCTTCGATGAGGGAGAGAAAAAGGTCTTTATCCTGAACACGGACCGCATAGTACCTTGCATAGTTGTATTGGGCCAGAAAAAAGCGCCCGTGACTCAGGGAAATGGCCCTGGTGAAATATTCTTTCGCTTTCACCGGGTCGCCGCCCAGCATGCGAGGTCTTGCCGCCAGGATCGATCCCATCAGGATACAGGGAGATCCATGGAAATAGTCGGGGTTTATCGCCAAGACCCTGTCCAGACATTCCTGGGAGGCATGCATCTGGCCCATGGCCGCCGGTTTGTCCAGGTTCAGGTTAATCCACAGGTTCCATGCCATGGTGACCCAGAAGAGCGGTTCCAAGTCTTCCGAATTCATGGACGGCAATCGGTCCGATATCGTCTCGGGAGCGGAGTCTTTCATCCCGAGTGCCCTCATCCCGTAAGTCCTCGCTCTTAAATAGAAATCAGAGGCGCGCGGGGCATCTTTACCTTCCACGAAAAGCATGGCATATCCGGTAAACCCCATGCAGAGGGCGGTCAGCAGCTGCCTGTCTTCAGGGGCGCTCTTCAGAAGTCCCTCCAGCAGTTTGAGTTCGGAAGGAAGCGATTGTTCCGCCAGTTCAAGATCGCACTCCTCAAAGAAACTCCCGGTCATGTTCGGTACAAAATCGGGCATGGCCGTCAAGGCCATTTTCATGCAGGCACTGAAAAAAATCGGCATGAGAAGGAGGAACGAAAGGATCGGGAGTTTTCTTTTCATAATGAAATCCTGTATTCCTTGCAAGGCACTAATACCCGATTGCGGCGGCGCCTTGTTTCAAGGGTTCTTTCAGATATCTTTCCGCGACAAACTGGGCGCCTGAGGCATTTTCCATATGCAACACCTGATCGTAATATTTCTTTGCCTCATCTCTATTTCCCTCAAGGTCGTAAAGCATCCCCTTCTTCAGGATAGGCCATGCGATCATGGCCGGATCATTTACCGGGTCGGCCGAGGCTAAAAGAAGATCAATCTTTTCCTCTGCTTGGGGATAATTACCATGATAAATATCGTGGATCAGCTCAAGGTATCGGGCCCTTCGCTTCCACATGGCCGCGGATAATCCGTCCTTGGATTCATGTCCTTTCCACATTAGTTCGTCCACGGTTTTTTTGTACATATCTTCCCGGTTCATTCGGATATAGGTGACCCCTTTGAGAAGCTGAAAGTGCGGATTATTTTTGAATCTGTTCGAGAGTTCCAGAGCCAGGGGCAAGGCCTTTTTATAGTCCTGTTCCAGGAACAGGTAGATGTGAAGAAGGACACTTTTGGTTTCTACGGAGGAAAATTGTGATTCTCTTGCGGCAATGTTGAGTCTTTCCAGGCCCCTTTTCATGTCTCCTTTATAAAGGAGAAAGGCAGTGATGAATTTGAGGACCCCCGAAAGGCGCGCCGTGTAATAATCGAAGGTTCCCAATCCTAACAACACATCCTTGTTTTTCGGGTCCAGCTTTTGGCAGATTTTGAGGGCTTCAATAGCGTCTCTGGCCAGGAAATAGGAGGTCATCCATCTCCCTTTCATTAATTCAAATCGGCCTTTAAAACCCAGGGCGCCTCCGAGATAGAGAAAATCGGAACTGTCCCCGCCTGTGTTTTCAATGTGCTTTTCCGCTTTTTCTATTGCCGTGTCGAGGCGCTCTTTGAATTCGGCGACATTCCCGGGCGACGCGAATCCGGTGGCAAGCCGGGACCAGGAAACCATGGCGAGGTAGAAATAACCTGCCGGAAGATCAGGCGCCCGGGCGATAATCTCTCTGAATATTCCTTCCGCTTCGGGAAACCGGTGATCGTAAACCAGATGAATGCCTTCCAAGATCCGTTCATTGGAGTTGGATGCTCCGCGGGCTTGTTCCAGGGGGTGTTCGCGACCGGCAACCGCGCTCGCGGGGTTTCTTGTAAAGATGGAAAAAACAATCAAGATGCAGACCGTTATGGCGGATATTATAGTGAATTTCCATTTTCTCATGGAGCGCCTTTTTTTCGAAAATAATTCTCGTCTCCCGTGAATAAGAGGTATGGAAAAGGTATGGATTTTTTTTGTTTATGTGTTATGTTGAATGGTTAGAATGAAATAGGGCTAATTTCTTGATATCTTATTTATACCAATGGTGGAGCAAAGTAAAATGAAAATATTGATAACGGGAGGCGCCGGCATGTTGGGACGCCAGTGCGCAAAGGTCCTGAAGTCGGAGCATCAGGTGATATGCCCTGGAAGAGAAGACCTTGATATTGTGAGCTGGGACAGGGTTATTGACGCTTTCGATCATATTTCGCCGGACGCCGTGATAAACTGTGCGGGTTTGACCGATATGGAGGCCTGTGAAGAGGAAGATGATTATGTGATTAAAAAAATTAATGTGGAAGGCCCGAGAAATTTGGCGCAGGTATCGGCCAGGTTCGGCTGCAAGATGGTGCACATCTCCTGCGGGCATGTTTTTGACGGTCAGAAGGCGATCCCGCAGCCCTATTTTGAAGACGATCCCCTGAATCCGACCTCCGTCTACGGGGGAAGCAAGCTTGAAAGCGAGACGGCGATTCGTGGAAATTCGCCGAATTATATCATTGTTCGTTCTGCATGGCTTTATGATGTGGTCGGAAAGAATTTTCTGAAAACCATGTTGTCCCAAATCCTTAAAGCCGGTCGGGAAGGAATTTCGTTTCCGAATGACCATTTCGGATCCCCCACCTGGTGCTACCGGTTGGCGCTTCAGATTAAAGAATTGCTGATGCAGGGGGGAAGAGGCACCTATCACGCCACCGCGGAAGGATGTTGCAGCCGTTTTGAAATAGCCCAATACCTGGTTTCCAAACTGGGATTGGATGTTCCTGTTTCGTCGTGTCGCATGAGAGATATGAAAGGGCCTGAAGCGACCGGCCAATGCCCTTTTGGAAAACAGGCTCGCCAAGAAACAGGGGCGTAATATTATGCTTAACTGGAAAATAGACTTGGAGAGTTTCCTGGATGAATTTGGTGAGGCTCTTCTGAACGAAGCAACCGGAGCATGAGACTTTTCCCTGCAATATCATGAAACTTTTCCTTACAATATTAGGAATCGCCTACGCCCTCTGTCCATTTGACATCTTCCCGGATTTTTTTGTAGGGGTAGGCTGGATCGACGACATCCTGGTACTGGGGTTGCTGTGGTGGTTTTTTTACAGTCCCCGCAGGCGGCAGCCGGCCTATGAACAAAGAAATTCGGGAACAGGGCGCAACCGCCGGACAGGAGGAAGAAAAAGCGCATCAGAAAAAGCAGACGGCCGGGAAAAAAGACCCCTACACTGTTTTGGGAGTGAACCGGGAGGCATCGCAGGGGGAAATCAAAAAGGCCTATCTGGTTCTCGCAAACCGGTACCATCCCGATAAAGTGTTGCATCTTGGAGAAGAATTCAAGGAAATGGCGGAAATGCGCTTCAAGGAGATTCAGGGGGCATACCAGGAACTGAAAACTAAATAGAACGTCCGATCACGGCGCCTTCGTAAATGGCCGCCTGTGCATTTCTTGGCTCCAGACAGTCCCCTATCCTGTAAACCTCGTATTTGAGGTCCTTTATAGCGTTGTAGAAGGTGTCGTCGGACCGGCAGCCGATTGCTATAACCACTCTTTCCGCTTCGATGGACGACTCCTTGCCGTCTTTATTCATCACGATTCCGTTCTCTTCGATGGCCTTGAGACTGCAACCTGTATGTATTTGAACATTCTTCTCCCGCATCGTTTTGAGAAGGACCTTCCTTGTCATACTTTCAAGCTGCATCCCGATTCGGGGAAGCGCTTCAATAAGGGTAACAGGTGATCCTGATTCAGCGAGATAGAGTGCAACCTCGCATCCCGTTGCGCCGCCTCCCACCACAACGGTTTTTTTTCTGGCAAGATGCCTTGTTGCGAGGACATCCGGCGCGGAAACAACCATGTTGCTCCGCATGCCCGGCACGGTTGGAAACAGGGGAGTGGATCCCGTGGCCACCACCACCACGTCCGGATCGAGATCTCTGACGGTGTCCATGGTGGCATCCGTATTCAGGTGAAAGTGCACGTGGTATTTCTCTGCCTGCTTTTGGAGAAAAAGGATGAGCTTCTGAATCTCTTTCTTATGGCTCGGAACGCTTCCCAGCGACAATTGACCTCCGATAGTGCTATTCTTTTCAAACAGATGAACCTGATGCCCTCTCTTGGCGGCAACCCATGCCAAGTTGAGTCCGCCTGGTCCGGCGCCGATCACCATGACCTTCCGGATTTTTTCGGGCGGGTGAAATTCCATCTCTTTTTCGCGGCCAAAGGCGGGATTGACAAGACACTCCACGCGCCCATAGCGGAATATGGATACCATGCATGTGTTGCAGGCGATGCATGTCCGTATGTCGTCCATGCGCCCTTCCCGGGCTTTAATGGGCATTTCCGGGTCCGCCAGAAGGCCTCTTCCGATGCAGACAAGATCCGCCTTTCCTTCTGATATGATCTCCTCGGCGATAAAAGGATCGTTGATTCTTCCGACGGCCATAACCGGAATAGGCAAGGATTTTTTGATCTGCCCGGCAAAATCGGCCAGACAGGCCTTTTTCATGAACATGGGCTGAGATATCCATTCCGGTGTGGCATCGTTTCCCGCGGAAACCTGAACGATGTTAATTCCCGCATCCACCAGGATTTTCAGTATCCGGATGCTGTCTTCCACCACAAGCCCGTTTTCAACAAACTCCATGGCGCTGATTTTGAATGAAATCGGAAAATCCGGGCCAACGCGTCTTCTTACTTCCTGGACAATCTCC
The DNA here is from genome assembly GCA_963747015.1 of uncultured delta proteobacterium. Classification (GTDB taxonomy): domain Bacteria; phylum Desulfobacterota; class DSM-4660; order Desulfatiglandales; family Desulfatiglandaceae; genus DUZB01. Next base: position 7,806 of record CAVVEP010000032.1, on the reverse strand, counting down.
CTGGCAAACCGTGTCCTGCGGGGTAGATCTCCACCATACCGGTCTTCCCGAATGTTGGAAAACCCGGACAGAAACTGATTGATCAGATACCCGTGAGCGCCATGGATTTCTATGAGTTCGAATCCCGCCTCAATGGCTCTCGTCGCGGAATCTCCGAATTTTATGACCAGTTCCTGGATTTCCTCGATCGTCAGGGGATCCACCTCTCCTCGAATGGCAGGGCAGGGCAGGGGCGAGGGGGCGACCGGTCTTCGTCCGATCACTTTTGATGATACCTGTCTCCCTCCGTGGTGTAGCTGTACCGCGGGAACGGCTCCTTCGGATTTCATGGCGTCGGCTATTTTAGCCAGCCCTTCAACAAACCGGTCATCGAAGATTCTTGCTTGATGAGGAGAGACGATGCCTTCGGGAGAAACCGCGCATGCCTCCATGATGACCATGGCCGGTCCGCCCGCGGCGCGTCGTCTGTAATGTTCCACCGTATTATCCGTAATGGAACCATCATTCTCAATCAGAAAAGACGCCAGGCTCGGCATGACGATGCGGTTCTTAAGCGCACATTGTTTGATTTTGAAAGGAGAAAAGAGATGTTTCAGCAAGGAAAACCTCCTTGAATAGTCTAAAGGTTTTACTGATTCAGGTCTTTCAAGCCATTTTGCCCCGGGCTGGTTTTTCAGGCATTCGAGCCGGAAGGGAAAAACAAAGGAACGGATCCTCCGTGCTTAAGCTGTGGAACTATAGGGATGTAATTATTCTTTGTCAATGAAGAATTCGGATCTTTGTCAGGTGAGGAAGAGACGAAATTCCCGCTTATCCGTGTTGGGCCGCAACGGCTTCCGCCACTTTGATTCCATCTACCGCCGAAGAAATAATTCCTCCCGAATAGCCGGCCCCTTCTCCCGCGGGATACAACCCTTCGAGCGAAGGGCTCTGGAATCCTTTGTCGCGCAGGATTCTTACCGGGGAAGAACTCCTTGATTCAATCGCGGTCATAACGGCATCGGCCATGGCAAAGCCTCGAAGTTTTCTGTCCATGGCAGGGAGGGCCAGCCTGAGCGTCTGGAGCACAAAGTCCGGAAGGCACGCGGACAGGTCCCCGGGCGTAGTGCCCGGAGTGTAACTCGGGGTTACTTTCCCCATGGAGGTGGATGCCCTTCCCTGGAGGAAATCACCCACGAGCTGGACAGGCGCAAAATAGTTGCCGCCTCCGGCGCGAAACGCTTTCTGCTCCCAAATGCGCTGGAACAGCACGCCGGAAAGGGGGCCGGTGTTTTCATAGTCGGCAGGACCGACTCCCACAAGCAGAGCGCTGTTGGCATTGGGGCTGCTGCGTGCGTAAAGGCTCATGCCGTTGGTGACAATACCGCCGGGTTCCGAGGAGGAGGCGATGACCCGTCCTCCGGGACACATGCAGAACGTGTAGGCAGTCCTGCCATTTGTGCAATGGTGAACAAGTCTGTAATCCGAAGGACCTAATGCGGGGTGAGACGCGAAGCTCCCATACTGTCTTTCGTCGATCATCTGTTGCGGATGCTCGATGCGGACGCCCATGGAAAAGGGTTTGGCTTCCATGGGGACGCCATTCCGATGCAGCATGCGAAAAGTGTCCCTGGCACTGTGTCCGATTGCCAAAACAAGGTGGCTCGTTGCGATCGTTTCTTCATGATTGACCACCGCACCGCACAATTTGCCCTTTTTGGCGACGACGTCCGTCAAGGTTGTTTCAAAACGGAACTGCCCGCCCAGCGACAAAATGGATTTTCTGAGATTTCTTACGATTTTGATGAGATTGTCCGTACCGATGTGGGGCCGTGCCTGAATCAGAATTTCCCGCGGGGCGCCGGCCCGGACAAATTCCTCCAGGACTTTTCGAATGCGGTCTTTTTCATCCCTGATCTGGGTGGTCAGCTTTCCGTCCGAAAAGGCGCCTGCGCCCCCTTCCCCGAACAGGGCGTTGGATTCGGGGTTGAATTCTCCTTTTCGCCAGAAATTTTGCACATCCTTTATACGGAATTCCACCTCCCTGCCCCGTTCGACGAGGATGGGGCGCAATCCTGCCCGTGCAAGGATCAGTGCTGCAAAGAGACCGCACGGGCCGCTTCCCACGACCACGGGAGAACCGCCCGTCCAATGCACGGGAGCAGGAGAACGGTAGACCAGATCGGACGTTCTGCTGATTGTGTTATCTTCCGAGGTTTCGGCCAAAACGGCGGCGACATTGCTCACCTTCACATCCACGGAATAGACGGTTAAAATACGATTTTTTTTTCGCGCATCGATCGATTTTCGAACGATGTCAAGTCGTATTAAATCCGATTGCGGAATATTCAGGCGGCAAAGAACCGCCTTCTTGAGTGCATCGGGCCCGTGGTCAAAGGCCAGTTTGATGTTCTGGATTCGAATCATGGATAAAACACCTCCTTCATCGTTTTTTCCCCGGTTTATTAAAAAAGTCTTCAGTTTTTTCGAATCCTGGCGTATAAAATATAAAACAAGCAGGAGTTCTTTGAGGATACCGTCTGAAGAATAAGACACGAAAGAAAAGAATGCATGACTTTTCTTTTCTTTTGATGAAGAAATGAAAACCTCCCGTAGTGAACCAATATTTCTTCTTGATTTTTTCAACGCAACCCGGTTATCCGGAACAAATGGCATCCCTGTCAGGAGACTATGTTACCATGACCATTACCAAGGCGCATCTGATAAATGCCGTTCAACAAAGAATGGCGATTCCAAAGAATGAATCTTCTCTGTTGATTGAATCGGTCCTTGAGATCATGAAATCGACCCTTGAGAAAGGGGAAGAAATACTCATCACCCGTTTCGGGAAGTTGCGCGTTATGAACAAACTTGCGCGTACGGGAAGGAATCCCTGGTCCGGCGACAGTCTAAGGCTGGATCCGAGAAGGGTTGTGATCTTTTCTTGCTCTTCCGTTTTAAAGAAAAAGCTTAACGGGGAGAAGTAATCCCCGCGCCATGGGCCTGTGCCATGGATAGGTTTATAGAGCACTCAAAGTTCGCTTTCTAAGGATTCCTGGCCGGAATTATTGTTTAAAAATGAATTGCCTTTTACGGGAACATTTTATAGGATTCAAATGTGGCTGTTCACGATCTATTTTCCCGCAAACCAATAAAACGAGAAGGAGGTATTTCATGAAACGTACGGTGAAGATGTTTTCTATTCTTGTGGCTTTCATGTTTTTTGGCTTGATGATGGGTGGACCGGTTTCCGCGGAGGAAGGCATAAAAGTCGGGATTGTGCTGCCCACAACAGGGTCGCTTGCAAAATTCGGGGAGATTGAGCGGGATGCATTTCTCATGGCACAAAAAGAGATCAATGCAGCCGGCGGCATCAACGGCAAGAAGTTGGATCTGCTCATCGAGGATACCACCGGAAGGCCCGAGGTAGGTCGTTCCGTAGTGGAGAAGCTGATTACAAAGGATAAGGTGGTCATGGTGGGAGGAGGCTACAGCAGCTCGGTGACCTATGCCGCGGCCGGGGTTTGCCAGCAGAACCGAATCCCCTTTCTGGTGAATACAGGATCCGCGGACAAAATCACCACTTCCGGATGGGACTATATTTTCAGACTGAATCCGCCCGTGAGCAAGTATGCAGGCTCTATCGAAAGCCTGTTGCAAGAGGTGATAAAGCCCAAGACGGTGGCGATCCTTTATGAAAATTCCCTTTTCGGAACGAAAGGCGCCAAGGAATTCGAAAAGACATGCGAAGGCCTGGGATACAAGGTCTTGCTCAAGGAAGGCTACGAGCATGGGGGGATCGATTTTAAACCGGTATTAATTCAGGTGAAGCAGGCCAATCCGGATGTGCTTTACATGATTTCCTATATCATGGATGCCTCATTGCTGATGAAACAGGCCAAGGAACTGAAATTAACCCCCAAGATGTTTATTGGCGGCGCGGCCGGTTTCACCCTTCCCGAATTCAAGGAAAATGCCGGGGTGGCTTCCGAAGACGTGATTTCCGCCACCTTGTGGCATGAGGTGCTCCCCTTTCCCGGCGCCATGGATTTCTATAAGAAATTCAAGGCACAATTTGACAAATCGGTGGATTATCACGGCGCCGAAGCCTATGCCGCCTGTTATGTAATCGCTGATGCGCTCAAGAGAACGAAATCCCTCAAGGCGGATGACATCAAGGCCGCCCTTGCGGCTACCGACATGATGACCGTCTTCGGTCCCGTGAAATTTACCACGTGGGGCAAAATGAAGAATCAGAATATAGCCGAGACCTATGTGGTACAATGGATAGAAGGGAATCTGGAACTGGTTTGGCCCGCCAAACTTGCCACGAAGAAATTCGTTTACCCGGTGGATTGGTTGAAAATCTGGGGCTATTAACCCTCGCCCATCCTTTTCTGATTCGTCCCGGGGCCTTTTTTCGGCCCGGGACGCGGAATCCGTTTTTCTCTCCGTCTCTTACTGCTTTTGCCAGGTTGTCCCGAATTACGGCTCAGCGGCTGATGTGGGTTGCGGAACGACAAAAACCTTCCTACAATGCTTGAAAGGAATGCGAAATGGATGTCTTCCTTCAGACTTTGGTGGCAGGGGTTCTTATTGGCGGCATTTACAGCCTGATCGGAATAGGCATGACTCTCATCATGGGTGTCATGGGGATCATCAATCTGGCCCATGGCCAGCTCATGATGGTGGCCATGTACATCACCTTCGTCCTTTCCCATTACTTGCACCTGGACCCCTACTTCTCCCTTTTGGTCGCCATGCCCTCCCTGTTTCTCCTGGGGATGTTTCTCCAGAAATATCTCTTGAACCCGTTGATCAAGGTGGATTCCATTCTGCCGGAAAACCAGGTCCTCATGACCGTGGGCATCGGCATGGTCCTGGCGGAAATCGCCCGCTTTATTTTCTCTTCGGATTATAAGACCGTGCACACACCTTACAGCGGTTCTGTTTTCTTTATAGGGAAAATCTCTTTCAATTGGGCCATGAGCATTGCATTCATTTTTGCCGTGGCGTTCACCATTGCGCTTTTTTTGTTTCTTTTGAAGACGGATTTGGGCCGTTGCATTCGCGCCACGGCCCAGGATAAAGATGCGGCCACCCTCATGGGCGTAAACAGCAGCCGGATCACGATTATCACCTTCGGGATCGGTTCCGCCCTCGTGGCGGCCGCCGGAACGCTGCTGATCCCCATCTACTATCTCTTTCCCGATATCGGCGGCCCCTTTACCCTGAAGGCCTTTATCATCACCATACTGGGGGGTCTGGGAAGCACGGTGGGGGCCATTTTCGGAGGCATCGTGCTGGGGATTGCCGAGTCCATGGGCGCCACCTATATCGGCATGGGATACAGGGAAATGGTAGGGTTTGTGATTTTCATTCTGGTCCTGATCTTCTTACCCGGAGGCCTGAAACGGCTGACAAAAATATAGGGGAAAACAATGAAAAAGCAGAAGCTCTATTGGGTCGTTTTGGGGATCTTTTTTCTCATCTTTCCCTTTCTCGTGAGATCGGACTATTACCAGCATCTGATGATCATAACACTGATGTGGGTTGTCATCGGCTCCTCCTGGAATCTTCTCGCGGGCTACACCGGACAGGTTTCCTTCGGCCATGCCATTTTCTTCGGGGTCGGGGCTTACACCGCCGGAATATTCGTCACAAAACTGGAAATGTCCGCATGGTGGGGCATGATGTTCGGCGGCATTACGGCCATGCTCATCGCGCTCTTCGTGGGATGGGTCTGCTTCAGGCTTCGGGGCCCCTATTTTGCCCTGGCCACATTGGCCGGGGGTGAAATTTTCAGGCTGATTGCCGTCAACTGGGAAGATCTTACGGATGGGATGGTGGGGATTCTGATTATTCAAGACTTTCGGAGCAAAGTGCCCTATTATTATATCGCTCTGGGCCTGGCCGCCTTCTGCATCTGGGTCATCCATATCATCATGAAAAGCAAATGGGGCTACTATTTTGTCTCCATCCGGGAGGACCAGGATGCCGCGGCTTCCATGGGAATCAACACCGTCCTGTACAAAAATATCTCGCTCCTGGTGAGTGCTTTTTTTACGGGGATGGCCGGCGCGTTTTACATGAATTATATGGCCTTTATCGATCCTGACGTCGTTTTTTCCCTCCACTTCATCTCCATTATGGCCATTCTCGTAGGCATCGTGGGCGGGGTGGCGACCATCTGGGGCCCTGCCGTCGGGGCCTTTATCATGGTGGGGTTACAGGAAACCTTCAGGAGTTCTTTCTTTGGCCTGGCGCCCAAATGGGTCAGCCAGGGGCATGCTCTGGTTTTCGGCCTTTTGGTTATTTTCGTGATCCTGTTCCTGGCAAACGGTGTGGTGGGAGACTGGAAAAAGATCAAAAGAAACGTTTTCCGCGTGCGGGAATCGAATTGAAAGGAGGCAAATAATAGCGATGGCGCTCCTTGAATTGCAAGGTCTTACAAAAACCTTCGGCGGTCTCGTGGCTGTAAACGGGGTGAGTTTTAAAGTCGAGAAGGGCGAAATTTTCGGCCTCATCGGGCCAAACGGCTCGGGAAAGACCACCACCTTTAACTGTATCAATCACTATTTTCCCATCACATCGGGGGACATTATCTTCAAAGGAAAACGTATCACCAAGCTCAAGACCCACCAGATTTGCCACTTGGGCATCGGGCGAACCTTCCAGGTGGTAAAACCTCTGGCGAGGATGACCGTCCTTGAGAACGTAACGGCCTCGGCCTTTTGTCGTGTGAAGACCATCGCAAAGGCGAAAAAGAAGGCGGAAGAGGTGCTGGAGTTCTGCAGCCTGTCCCGGGATAAAAACAAATTGGCGAAAAGCCTTCCCATCGGCGGCAGAAAAAGGCTCGAAATCGCCCGTGCATTGGCCACCGACCCTGAACTCTTGCTTTTGGACGAGACCGCGGCCGGTTTGAACCCTTCCGAATTGGACGAAGCCATTCTGCTGATCAAGAAGATGAGAGAAAACGGGATCACTATTTTGATCATCGAGCATATCATGAAGCTCATCATGACCATATCCGATCGCATCCACGCTATCAATTTCGGCCAGACCATTGCGGAAGGCAACCCGAAGGAAGTAGCGAAGAATGCACTGGTTATCCAAGCCTATCTGGGAGAAGAATATGCTCAAGGTTAACGGAATCGACATCTTCTACGGCGACTTGCAGGTCCTCTGGGACGTCTCGTTTGAAGTAAAAGAAAAGGAAATCCTGGTCCTTATCGGCGCCAACGGAGCGGGCAAATCCACCACCATCCGGGCCATCTCCTCGCTGCTTACCCCCAGAAAGGGTTCTATCGAATTTGAGGGGACGCGCATCGATCAGGTGCCCGCCTACAAAGTCATCGAATACGGCATCGTCCACGTGCCCGAGGGAAGGCGTCTTTTCCCTGAAATGAGCGTGGAGGAAAATCTGATCATGGGGACCCTCAAAAGCGATGCGAAGAAGAAGCGTGGTGAAACCATGGCCTATGTTTATGAACTCTTCCCGCGATTGAAGGAACGCATGAAACAGATGGCCGGCACGCTCAGCGGGGGAGAGCAACAGATGCTTGCCGTGGGCAGAGGGCTGATGAGTCTTCCCAGGCTTATGATGTTTGATGAGCCCTCTTTAGGGCTTGCCCCCATTCTGGTTCAGGACATTTTTCGGATATTCAAGAGGATCAATGAAGAAGGGGTAACCATCCTCCTGGTGGAGCAGAACGTCAAACAGACCTTGGGCATGTGCCATCGGGCCTATGTTTTGGAAAACGGAAGAATGGTGCTTGAGGGAAGCGGAGAGGAACTGATGAGCAACAAACATGTGATGGAGGCCTA
>CAVVEP010000031.1:0-102731 GCA_963747015.1 uncultured delta proteobacterium | reverse complement strand
TCATGAACGAAACATCCAACACATCCGGCATCATCAGCAAGGTCTGGTCCTTCTGCAATACGCTCCGGGACGACGGCGTCGGCTATGGCGACTATCTTGAACAGCTCACCTTCCTGTTGTTTCTGAAGATGGCCGATGAATTCAGCAAGCCGCCCTATAACCGCAAGCTTCCCATCCCCGCCGCATACAACTGGGAAAGCCTCACCGAAAAGCGCGGCGCGGAACTGGAAGTCCATTACACCACCTTACTGCGCGAACTGTCCCGGGCGAAAGGGGTTTTGGGCCAGATTTTCTTTAAAAGCCAGAACAAGATTCATGACCCGGCCAAACTTTACAAGCTCATCGACATGATCGACAAAGAGCAGTGGAGCACCATGGGGGCCGATATCAAGGGCAAAATCTATGAAGGACTGCTGGAAAAAAACGCCGAAGACACCAAAAGCGGCGCCGGACAATATTTTACGCCCCGCGCCCTGATACGCGCCATGGTGGCTTGCGTGCGCCCGCAGCCGATGAAAACCATTGCCGACCCGGCGTGCGGCACCGGCGGGTTTTTCCTTGCGGCGTATGATTTTATCGCCAACCCGTCCAATTATTCCTTGAATAAAGAGCAGAAAGCGTTTTTAAAGCATAAGACCTGTTACGGCAATGAAATTGTCGCCGGCACGCGCCGCATGGCGTTGATGAACCTCTTTTTGCATAATATCGGCGATTTCGAAAGCGACAGTTTCATTTCACCGGCCGATGCGCTGATTGCCGATACCGGCCTGCGGGTGGATTATGTGCTAGCCAATCCGCCTTTCGGTAAAAAAAGCAGCATGACCTTTACCAATGCGGAAGGCGAGCAGGACTCCGAAGACCTGACCTATAACCGGCAGGATTTCTGGGTGACGACCAGCAACAAACAATTGAACTTTGTGCAGCATATCCGCACCATGTTGAAATCGGACGGCCATGCCGCGGTGGTTTTGCCCGATAATGTTCTGTTTGAAGGCGGGGCCGGCGAAACGGTGCGAAAGAAACTGATGGAGACAACCAACCTGCACACCATTCTCCGGTTGCCGACAGGGGTTTTTTATAGTAAGTGATCACGGGGCTACCAAAAAAAACGTAGGAGGCACAATTTTTTTATAGACAGGCGGCACTGTTCCGGGTATAGGATAATGAAAAGGTTTGAGGCCAATCATGAATTCTATTCCCGATCCTGCAAAAATTTCCGCCGAAAAAAGCCAACAATGGACGTTTCCTTTCTCTGAGAAGGAATGGGCTGATACCTGTGAGTCCGTCAAAAAATTCCTTGTTGCATTGATGGAAACCAATGCAGCATTGGAAAGACGCATTGAAGACCTTGAAAAGAAGGTGAATAAGGACTCTACCAACTCGGATCGCCCTCCATCTTCAGATAATCCGTACAAGAACAAGGAAAAGAAAGAGAAAGGTCCAAAAAAGAAAAAGAGAAAGCGACGAAAAGGATTCCGTCAGCAAATGCTCAAACCGACGAAAGTAGAAGAACTACCTCCCGAATCCTGTGTTTGTGGAAACACGAAATTCGACAAAACGGTGCCATACTATATTCATCAAGTGATCGAGTTACCTGAAATTGAGATGAAGGTCACGCATTTCGTCCTTCATAAAGGAGAGTGTCCCTGCTGCGGAAAGGTCAACAAAGCTGTTGTGCCAAAAGAACATCGAACGGGCTTTGGCCCAAGACTCTCTGCAATGATTGCCGAGATGGCAGGCAACCAGGGTGACAGTCGAACCATTATACAGGATTTTTGCTCGTCTGTTTTGGGTTTTCATATCAGCCTTGGCGCCATACAGAAAGTCATTGATCGGGCATCAGAAGCGATCAAGCCTCACTATGAAGTCTTCGGCGAAGAGGCACGGCAAACTTCGGTTAACCATATTGATGAGACAAGTCATCGTCAAAAAGGCAAGCTGGAATGGCTCTGGGTCATGGCCAGTGCCACGATCGCATTTTTCATGATCCATCCCAAACGATCCAAAGAGGCTTTTGAAGCCCTCATAAAGGACTGGGTTGGCATCCTGGTCAGTGACGGCTACGGAGTTTACCAAAAATGGGTAGGGTACAGGCAAACTTGCCTTGCCCATCTGATTCGAAAGGCTAAAGAGCTTTCGGAAAGCAAAAACCCGGAGATAGCCAAATGCGGCAAATGGGGAAAGGCAGAATTGCAGCGTCTCTGTCATATGGCACATTCCCCTCCTACGGTCGGGGAGTGGCAAGCATTTTATGCCCGACTCATCCGCTTTATCACCCTTTATGAAGGCAGAAAGGATGATGCGGGGAGGTTTGCCCGCAGGCTCCGGAAAGAAATCGATTCCCTTTGGACGTTTCTGATCGAGGAAGGCGTTTCGCCAACCAACAATCACGCAGAACGTATGCTTCGATTTGCAGTACTATGGCGAAAGCGGAGTCAGGGCACCTGCAGCGAGAAAGGTGACCGTTGGGTAGAGCGCATCCTATCCCTCAGGCAGACCTGCCGATTGCGATCGAAATCGACCTTCCCAGTTTTGGTCGATGCTATGACGGCATATTTCAAAGAACAGTCTCCGGATTTGGCCTGGATAAGCCAGCCTTAGGCCATGCCCCGTGATCGCTTACTTTTTATAAGCAGGGCGTCAAGGCCAATGTGTTGTTCTTCGACAATCATCCGGCGGCAAAAACACCCTGGACAACAGAAATCTGGATTTACGATTTCAGGACGAACATTCACTTTACCCTCAAGAAAAATCCGTTGAAGCTGGAAGATCTGAACGATTTTATAGAGTGTTATCGTCCGGAAAATATCAACAAGCGCAAAGAGACCTATCATGCGGAATCGAATCCGGAAGGACGATGGCGAAGGTTTCCTTACGAAGATATTTTGGCGCGTGATAAAACCAGTCTGGATATCACCTGGATAAAGGATAATAGCCTGACGGACCTGGACAATCTTCCTGATCCCGATGTTTTGGCAAACGATATTATTGAGAACCTGGAGGCGGGAATCGAAAGCTTTAAAGAGATCTACCTTGCCGTTGTCAGGCACTCTGCAGGCCCTGCGCCCCTGCATAAACGGGATACTAAATGATCGAGGGGAGGGTTATGTCACATGACAGGGCAAATACCGGGTCTTACCGCCGACTTTTCTCATACTGTGCTTCCGGTCGTGAAAAAGACTGTATTTCGTATGGGTGTCGCCGGTTCCTATGGCATCGATTCCGCTGATATCAGATGGGCCGCCGACCACGGAGCCAATTACTGGGTCTGGGGAAGAGGTTTCAGCAAAGTCACTGAAGGGATCAGGGAAGTCATTAAGGGGGATCGCGAAAATCATGTGGTCGGCATGCTGGGGTGGGGTTATTTCGGCCGGCAGGTGAGGCGCGGTGTCGAAAATGCCCTGCGGAAACTTGGAACGGACTACTTGGATGTTTTCAAGCTGGGGTGGCTTGGGAGGACATCGATTTACAGTAAGGGAATAATCGAAACCCTTCTGCAGCTCAAGCAAGAAGGTAAGATACGAAGTATCGGCACCAGCATCCATGATCGGATGAGGGCGGGAAGGCTGGCGTTGGACTCGGAAATCGATCTGTTCATGATCCGATACAATGCCAAGCACCCCGGAGCCGAACAGGACATCTTCCCTCACCTGTCAAAGAGAAATCCAGCGGTAATCAGTTATACGGCATTGGCCTGGGGGCAGCTTATCAGGCCGTTGAAAGAAATCGTGATGCCTCCCTGGCCCGGCAGGGAGGGATTCGACGGTCCGCCTCTTTCTCCGGAACTCTGTTACCGGTTTGTTCTGACCAATCCGAATGTGCACGTCGTGTTGACCGGGCCGCAAAACCGGGAGCAGCTCATTCAAAATATGGATGCAGTAAGACAAGGCCCGTTGGAGCCGGATGAAATGAACTGGATCAGGCACTATGGTCGATTGGTCAAATCAAAGAAAAAACTCGATTACGTGAAATAGAGGTAGTGCAAATGTCAAAAATTGGAGAAGACTGGAAAATCCCTGAACTCCAGAAGAGATATGGAGCCTATTTTTCTTCCTACATTCTGAAGAAAATCAAGCATCTCAAGGAGACCATAGGATGATAACATTGCTCTTTCAGCCGACAGCTGAAAGCTGGGGGAACAAGGAGGGTTGCATGTGAAACGGCCAATCATCCAGGGAATGGCTTTGGTTTTGGCATCACTTATCGTTGTGTTTTCCATGTCGTCAGGGTGGGCGGAAACTTCCGAAAACCCGGGTGGCAATTCAAGTATTCCTCCGGAAATTTTCCAAGGAATGGCGCGCGAACCGGCCATTGTCATGATCCACAATCGACCCATCGTCATCTTCTATGCACCCATGTTTGGCCATACACTGGAGCAGAGAATGATATTGGCCGAAGAAAGGATCAAAAGGGTCCTTGCCGGAAAAGACCCCGGCAAAGTGACCAGCAGAGAGATCGCTCTGGGAACCATTATTTCCATCGGCAACAGCGATGTCCTTCTGATCACTCCGGAGGACGCTAATCCCGCTTATGGACAGACCCGAAAAGAAATCGTGGATCGGGCGGTGAAAAACTTGACCTTGGCCGTAAAAGAGGTAAAGGAATGGCGCAGCCCCCGTCACATCCTGGAGGCCTCCGCTTACACCCTCCTGGCGACCATCCTTTATGCGGCAATACTGTGGGGCTTGGGCCGATCTTCGCAGTGGACGGAAATCCGAGTAAAAAAGTTGGAAAAAAGATGGGTGGGCAAAGTCGATATAAAAGGGGTTTCTATTTTGGAACACGTGACCCAGATCACCCATTTCCTGATGATGGCGGCCACATGGGCGGTAGGTCTTTTCGCCACCTACTCCTGGCTCGTTTTTTCCTTGCAACGCTTCGCCTACACCCGTTCATGGGGTGAAAGCCTGGGCAGCTACCTCTCCGGCACCCTTGAGACGATCGTTTTGGGTGTAATAAAGGCCTTGCCCAGCTTGTTTACTGTCGCGATCATTGTCGTCTGCACGAGAATACTCACAAGGTTGGTCAAGAAGCTTTTCAAGGCCGTTGAGGAACGCCGTGTAAAATTCATCGTGCTGGACCCGGAAGTTGCAAAACCTACATCCCGAATCATCATCTTCATGCTGTGGCTCTTTGCGCTCATCATGGCATATCCCCATCTGCCGGGCAGCGGAACCGCGGCCTTTAAAGGAGTCAGCCTCTTTGCGGGGCTCATTGCCTCCCTTGGTACCACCAGCATTGTTAATCAGGCCGCGGGAGGCCTGGTGCTCATGTACTCCAGGGCTTTCAGAACGGGGGACTTTATCAAGGTCGGCGAAAGCGAGGGAGTTGTCACCAACCTTGGGATTCTCTCCACGAAGATCCGCACCGCCGGGAAAGAAGAAGTAACGATTCCCAATGCCGTCCTGGTGGGGAACACCACCATCAACTATACAAGGCTGGCCGGGGGTCCGGAGTTATGATTCATGCTACGATCACCATCGGTTATACAACGCCATGGCGCAAGGTTCAGGCGCTCCTGCTGACGGCGGCTGGTAGGACCCGAGAGCTGCTCCAACAACCCGCCCCCAATGTTCGACAGACGGGCCTGTCGGATTTCTACGTGGAGTATCAGCTGATCGCGGCGGTCTCCACGGCGGAAATAAGAAATGAGGTTCTTTCCGAGCTGTTAGGAAACATTCAGGACGTATTCAACGAGAACGGGGAACAGATCATGTCACCCCATTATATGGCGGATCCCGAGCAAAAACAGGTCATCCCCAAAAGCAAATGGTTCGACCTGCCCGCAGGCCGCGTGACGGAAGAGAACCTAGGCACGGAATCGGAGAGGAAGGGTGAAGGGGAACGTAATTGAATGTGTCAAAGATAGGTCGCCTGGTCCTTTAGACAGGATATTTACGCATGAATTGAAGGCCGGCGGTTGTCAATTCGAGTCTCTTAATGAAGAGAGGGGATGCAGGCCCGCCTGCCCGCCGCTTCCACATGGCAGACGCGGATATCGATCCCGTAGGCCTCAAAAAGGATTCGGGGAGTGATGACTTCCTCGGCCGGACCCATGGCCGCAAACCTCCCGTTTTGCATCACCGCGATGCGCTGGCGCAGCAGAAAGGCGTGATCCGGGAAATGGGAGGTCATGATAACGGAGACGCCATCCGCTGACAGCCGTTCGATGATGGAAAGCACTGTAAGCTGGTTGGATACGTCCAGATGGGAGGGGGGTTCATCCAGGATGGTCTCGTAGAGAATTACATCCGGCTTAAGGCTGAGAAAGGTTTCATAATTTCCGCTCCACAGCCCGAACCATCCACCCACCACCGGCAGTGCCTGGTATTTTGGAGGCATAAACCGCCTGTCGATCTTGAGATTCCACCCCAGGAGTTTTTCGGGCGCCAGCATGTAGATAATGATGGTGGAGGTGGGACACGTGGAAATCACCCGTTTGATTTCGGCGGGGATTCTTACCTGACGTCCCAGGGAATCGGAAACAACCCTTGTGGCGATTTCCGCGCCGCATGGGGAATGTTTGGAAACGAGAACGAGAAAAAGAATGGAGAGGGTCGCGGCTGCAACTCGCAACTCTCTGCAATATCTGAGTACAAAAAGGCCTGTAGACGGACGATTCATGCTTCCATGCTCCATGAAACAGGTTCAAGGTCATCAAAATCAGCGTACGTTCAATCATTACATTAACTATTCCATTATAGACTATTCTATTATGGAATTAACTGTCAAGCGAATTCTCGAAAATTCACGGGATCCCGTCCGTGGTAAATAGGGTGTTCTCCGTCACAAAATAATCGGGAAATTGAGCATGGGAGCGCTCTTAGGATTTCGCTTTCCGAACCCATGTTAAATGCTGTAGGCTTTGAGTGTTTATGGGGAACCGGTGCGATCCGGAAGCAAAGAAACAGGTGGAAGCAAATCTTACAGGAGCAATGCGATGAACATGTCTGAAGAGCGTTTGAACGAAAGATTCCAAACCATTGCGAATAGTTTGGTTGAATTGTCCAAGGAAAATAACCGGCTGACGTCGAGTCTGATCAACCTGGCCGAAAAACGAAATACCATGGCCGAACAGCGCACATCCGACGCCTATAAAAGGACTGTTTTCGCCGGAGAACGCACGAAGCTCACCAAGGACCAATCGGAATTCAGCCGCCGGAGCAAGGATCTTGCGGAAGAGCGCACGCGACTGTCCACATGCAGAACCGAAATGGCCGAGAAGCGCACCAATCTTTCCGAGAACCGGACGGTTCTGGCGAATCAACGGAACGACTTGGCTATATCGCGGACCGGTTTTTCCAGGTATCGTTCTGTTATGGCAAAAGGCCGGACTGAATTGGCGTTCATCCGAACCGGCATTGCATTCGTTGCCTTGGGGATTGGTATGATGCGATATTTCGGCTTTGGGCCTTGGGCCACACTCGATGCCGGCATCGCAGTCATCGGCGTGGTTTTGACCGTCTACGGCAGCAGTCGCTTCATAGGCACACTAAAATTCCAGCGCGTTTTCGAACGTAAAATGAAAGACTGTTTCGTCCCTGAGCCCCGGACGATGGAAGAAAAGAACTGAAATGGAGCAAAGGGGACGGGCGAAATATTGCTCACTACTCCCCATCGATTTCGACAAACACAGCATGCGTCGACAAATATGTCGAGGTCTATTCCTTCCTGAGTTTCTTTATGAGCCATAACTATCTGATATCACGGTGTGTAGGCGTTTGGCACGTTTCGTGTATTAGATGAAAGACAAACATGGCGCGCCGATATTTTCAATCAGATAAATTCAATAACAACTGAACAGGAGGAGCAAAAATGAAACGGATAATGACAGGTATGATGGTATTTCTCATTGCCATGAGTTTTGGCGTAGGTGTCGGTTTTGCCGGAAACGGGAAAGGCGGCGGTGGAAACGGTAGCGGAGACAGGGATCGGAAAAGGGACGGATCATGTTCTTCCTACACCACGGATGGAGTCCCGCAGGCTTATCAGGTACTGGCTAAGGACCAGACCCGTGATCGTAAGAAGGACGGGTCATGTTCTTCCTACACCACGGATGGAGTTCCGCGGGCTTATCAGGTATTGGCTAAGGACAAGACCCGGATCGGAAGAAGGACGGATCATGTTCTTCCTACACCACGGACGGAGTTCCGCAGGCTTATCAGGTACTGGCTAAGGACCAGACCCGTGATCGGAAAAAGGACGGTAGCTGCAAAAGTTAGAAAACGCATTAAAGGGAACGTACAAAAAGGGAATCCCCATGACGGTGGATTCCCTTTTTTATTCCGGGTCGATGTGCCTGCTTTTTCCGGGGTCGGACCAAACCAAGTGATTGATGCTACAGATCAAAGCTTTATATTTGATTTGTTGGGATTTCGCCCCTTAGGACCCCTATTCAGGGAATTCCTCCTGAAATTTGCCGGAGACAGGCGGCGATGGATCGCGTGAGGGGTTGAACGACATCGCGCTATCCGTCCCCACCCCCGGGATGCTCCGGTTCACGAACTCTTTTTCGGTCCAGTTCCTGCCGGACCGCCATGCCGATTTTTTCCAATGTAAAAGGCTTTTGGATGAATGCGCCCGCACCCAGTGCCTGGAGTGTCTTCACCCGGCCCGATTCGGAAAATCCGCTGGCGATGATGGCTCTTTGCCGGTCATGGATTTCAAGGACTCGTTCATAGGTTTCAAGTCCATCCATCCCGGAAGGCATGATCATGTCCAGTACCAGAAGGTCCACCCTTCGGGTCCGCAGGTACTCGACGGCGGCTTCCCCGCTGGCCACCCCTTCGACCTTATACCCGAGCCTGCTGAGCATTTTCTGGGCGATTTCCATTTGTTCTGGGATATCATCCACCACGAGTATCTTCTCGGTTCCCAAATAGTCCTGAAGCACCGGCTGGATCTCCTTTTCATCCGCGAGTTCACGTGTAATCGGGATATAGATATCGATCCGCGTTCCTTCTCCCTCTTTACTATCCACATCAATATATCCTGCATGATCCTTTGCCGTCGCCCAGATGACACTCATGCCCAGACCTGTCCCGCTTCGGCCCATCCGTTTCTTGGTGAAAAAGGGTTCGAAGATGTGCTTCTGATTCTCCCGGGAAATGCCGACCCCTTCATCCACGACGCTCAACCGCACATATTCTCCCTGGGGAATCAATTCATAGCCACTGATGGCCGTATCCAGGTAGATATTGCGGGTGCAAACGGATATGGCGCCGGCGGCGGGCATGGCTTCGGCGGCATTGATAATGAGATTCATGAGTACCTTTGAAAAGTGGGTTGAAGAGCCCTTGATATTGAGAAGGTCGCCCTCAAGTTGGGTTTGAACGCGAATTCCGGGGTGATTCTTCAGAAGCATTTGGAATTCGGTTGAGTCCATGTAATCCGAAACCACCCGATTCAGGTTCAGAATCGTGTTGACGGCCATTCCTCGACGGGAAAGTGTCAGCATATCTTGAACAATATCGGCTGCTTTTTGCCCTGATTTTTGAATGGTGAGCAAGGCCTTGCGCATGGGGCTGTCTTGGGGAAGATCCATGAGCAGCAATTCCGGGTAGCTCACCAGACCGCTCAGTACATTGTTGAGGTCATGGGCCACGCCGGCCGCCAGGTTGCCGATGGCCTCCATCTTTTTCGCCTCCATCAGCTGATGCTGCACTTGCTTTTCATCGGTGATGTCTCGCAGAATCCCCTGGGTTCCAAGGAAAGACTTCCGCCCGGTTGGGTCTTGTTCATAGATTCCTTCCGCGGAGAGGCAGAAATGCCTCCATAAGGGTCCATCGCATTCCCCATCGGAAGGGAATTGCATCCTCAATTCCAGTTCCTTTGTGCTCCGTTGGCCGGTTCTCCTTTCATTGACGCGATAGACGGCCTTGGACCTTTCATCGGGGTCGACCATATCCAGCAGACGTTTGCCCAGCCAGTCCTCAGGCCTGCAATTGTATTTAAGGATCGCGGAACTGACAAAGGTGATTTTGCCGTCGGCGTCCAGCCGAAAAATGATATCCGGGACGGTTGCTATGATTGAATCAAGCTGGGTTTCTCTGGTTTTCAGACGCACCAGGGCGTCGAGGGTCTCTTTCTGGGCCGTTCTACGGCCTTCCCAATATTTAAAGATGGTGAGATTCGTGTACAGAAAGAAGACCAGGGAAGCGGGAAAAAGGGGAGAAAAAAGAATATTGCTCCATCTGAACAGATAGATCGCTCCCTGCCAGATTCCAAAGATCATAAAGAGTGCGATGAGGCCGCTCCAAAAGACGCCCAGACGGGCAACGCAAAAGATGCACGTCACTGCCAGGAGAATTCCGATGGCGATTTCCCATAACCGCGTGCCTGCGTTTTCCAAAATAAAACGATCTCCCAGAATATCGTTCACCAGCAGGGCATGGATTTCCATCTCGTGAGCGGGAGATTTTCCGGGCGTTTGAAAAATGCGTTCCAATCCTGAAGCTGAAGACCCTATCAGGACGATCTTGCCACGAATATCCGGGACGGATATGCGGTCTTCAAGGATATCCCGCGCGGAGATTTTGAAAGGTGGCGTTCCGGTTACGGAAAAATGAAGGCGCATGCGGCCTTTCCCGTCCAGGGGGATCGCTTTGTCTTTGACCAGGAGATAGGGTTGACCGGATCCGGAGACTTTCACTATCAATTGAGGAACTTGAATCGCCTGCATAAGCGTGGCAAGCGCAAAGCTTGGGTAATATTGATCCTGGTATTGAATCAGTAGGGGAATCCGTCGCAGCAAGCCATCCGAATCGGGGGAGGCATTGAGAAAACCGGAATAGGAGACAGCACTTGAGAGTTGTTTGAGATTGCAATCCACTCCTTTTGCCTTAAAGAGGTCGTCCGGACGGAAGCCGGCACGGGTTTCATTATTTATCCAAACCAGATTGGCGGGGTGGAGGATGCAGGCCCGGGAAACAGGGCCTTTGTCCTCAAAAAGAAATTTAAACCCGAGAACAAAGGGGCCCTTGGAAAGAGTCTCGGCCAACATGGCGTCGTGGTCCAACAGTTCGTCAGGAAGGTGCGGAAAAGTCACCTTGCACCCCAATTCACTTACCAGATCGCGGCGCCAGTTTTTGGGGGAGGTGCGATCCGGCTCCGCCAGGATCATGTCCAGTCCGATGCTGGCGGCCCCTCTTTCCCTCAGTTTCTCCGCCAACCGGGCCAATCGATACCGGGGCCACGGCCATTGTCCGTATTGGGAAAGGCTCTTCTCATCCAGGTCCACAAGCGCGACCGCATCCGAGGCCAGGGGCGAGTCGTCAGAGGCCAGGATGAGATCCGTCAGCCTGTAGTTCAGAAATTGAATGAATGGGGGCCGAATGAGATAGAGGGATAGAAGGGCCAATGTGATGAGGAGGGCTATCAAGACATAATAGCCGATGCCTGGGGCATGGGTTCCGGATCTCGGTTTCATCATGTTGATCATTACCGTCGTCGGTTCAAACCCATAAAGGCCGCGGGAACCTGCTTTACCTGACGATGACTTCGACTCTCCTGTTCTTGGGTTCACTCACGTTGTCATCGGTCTTTACGAGCGGGTTTTCCTCTCCATGGGAAGTGGTCTCGATCTTCTCCGCATCAACACCGTGTTGAATCAGCAGTTGGCTCACGGAATCGGCCCTTTGCGTGGAGAGCCTCTGATTGGCCTCCTTGTCGCCGAGAGTGTCCGTATGTCCAATGACGCTGATGCTGTATGGGTTTCGAGCTTGAATGGTTTCTATGATGCCGGGAATTTGGGCACTGGAGTCGGCTGTCAAATCCGTGGAGTCATTCTTCATGTAGAGAAGGAAGTGCACCGGGGGATCGGGTTGGGCGGCAAGTGCCTTCGAAAAAATGGCATCGACCTTTTCCTTTTCCATGGCAACAGGCGGTGCGGGAACGCTTTGTCCGTCTTTTATGCTGGTTGAATGATATGGGGAATCGATCAAGACCTTGCCTGCTTCGTTGGAAACCGAGATACTGCCTGTGGAACCGTCAAGATCCGGGACTAAAACGACTATGTTTCGGGGCCCCGAGCAACCCGCGGCCAGCAAAAGCAACCCCGATACAAAGACGATGATTGATGTCTTGGTCATGCTGATGTTCAGCCTCCCGATAGGCGCCTAAATGCATTTAGATTCATTGCCGCCTTATCCTCAGTCGCCGGTAAGGGGTCGCCTCTCTCATTTTTCAACCTGCACCAAAAAATGGGTTCCTCTAGGTCCGATTGTGGCGACGGGCGTCTCAAGGCGAACGGAGTCCGGCGCCAACTTGGTGATCTGACCGCTAATGAAGGAAATGGTGCCTTTCATCATTCTTGCAATGAAAGACAGATTTCCTTCCGCGGGTTCAAAAAGAAAATTCTTGATGGAGATCTCGGTATTCGAACCCATGGCGATGACCGTGTCGTCATTGAGTATAAGCCCCATGCTTCCATTGGAGCCGGTTTTGAGCACATCCCCCATTGCGATTCTCTTTCCAATGAGCGCATTTTGAGACAACCCGTTTCGAATGATGAAAGCCTCGGGTTGGACATTTTTGACAATGCCGACAAATCCGGTTTCATCGCACCATGAAAGCGCATTAGCCCAAAAAAGGGAGACAACAAAAGTCAGGAGGAAACATTTTTTCATGGCGATTTTCCTGGTTGATAATGAATGACGCATTGTGCTTTTTTACAGGTGAATCATAAGTTAAAGCGGGTTTTTATGTCAAGGGAATATCGACCGGAAACCGTGGAGTGCGGCGTTGTTGGTCGGGTAGTCTGAAGTTATTTTGCTGGGAGAAGCAAAAGGGTCGGATCTTAATTGTTCACTATAATGAAAAGTTAAGATGCGATCCCTCATTTTTTTGCCTAACCCCGCATCCTCCCTTTATCCCATCTCCTGAATCCGGACCTGACAAAGTTTTCCTTATTGACATCCAAGGAATTTGTAAGGTATCCATCCCAACGAAATCAGCTGCAAAAGTTCAGAAAAGAAGTTATTGATCAAAACAGACCTCAGCAGGAATAGGTTCTTAAGGCTTAGCCTTGAGATATACGGTAACCACGTTCCCTTTATCGTTGAATCGGACATGATCGGAAAGCCTGTTGATCAACAAATATCCCCTGCTTTTTTTGGGGTACTGAAAATCCTGATCATCATCCGCGACACTCCCATGGTCAAAGCCGCTCCCCTTCGTCTTCAACCGAAATCTTGAAATCCTTATCTCCCAAGTGCTCAATGGCGCATCTTACAAGCAATTCCCTCATACCGCCTTGACGCCAATCGCTTCCGATTCAGATGAAAGGAACAATCGTCGGCAAACACTTTTTGTTCCGGGTCTAAAGCCGGGTTTTTGGACATCCTGATATGGAAGATTCGTGCCAAAAATTGCTGAGGGAATGGGGACGGCATTGACGCGAGGCATACAAGGGACGTCTACACTTCCATGCTTTACCCAGGGGAGAACTTATGATATTTTCCCCATATGCCAAGAAAGGTAAGAATAGATACTAAACGTATGGGATGGCATTAAGCTTCTTTTCAGCAAACGAAGGGACCTCTTATCATGAGGGACACGGATGTTTTAATCATTGGGGGCGGCATCTGCGGAACAGCCGTCGCGAGAGAGCTTTCCAGGTACGATGTAAATGTGACCCTGGTTGAGAGAGATGCGGACGTCGGCTGGGGTCAAACCAAGGCAAGTTACGCTATTCGACACCCGGGCGCCCGATGGCCGCCGGGCAGTCTTGCGCAGCAGATGATTGCTCAAGGCAACCTGTTGATGGATCCCCTCATAAAGGATCTCGACATCCAATTCAAAAGATTGGGAGAATTGATCCTGGCCTTCACCAGGGAAGAAGTCAAGTCCCTGGAAGCCATTGAAAAACAAGGCAAGCACATAAAGGTCCCGGACACTGCAATCATAGGCAAGGATGAAATCAGACGTCTGGAGCCGAACGTGAATCCGGCTGCAATTGCGGCGCTGTACTTGCCGACGGCCGGCGTGTTCAACCCCTTTGATCTCCTGTACGCATTTTTTGAAAACGCCCGGCAAAACGGGGTGGACATGATGATGGACACCGAGGTGAAGGGGATTGCGCCCGAAAAGGCCGGATTCAGGGTAGAGACCACCCGGGGCGAAATTCAGGCCGGTTACATTGTCAATGCGGCGGGACTCTTCGCCGAAAAGATCGCCCGGATGGCGGGAATTGAGGATTTCAAGATTACTTATGACACCAAGGGGTCATGCCTTGTCCTGGACACTGCGATGAGCAATCTGGTGCATCATATCGTGACGGGCCTGAGCGATTCCAAGTCGTTGCTCCGTTTCAAATTGGTGACGCCCACCTTTCACGACAAGATCCTCCTTTACACCTCGCTGCCGGAGCCGGCAAAAGGCATAGAAGACCGTTCGGTTGCAAAAAGGATCTTCGATCTGACTCTCCGGGACGCGGCAAGTCTGGTTCCCGGCGTGGAATTTGAAAAGCATATCATAGCCGCCTTCGCCGGTTTGACCGCCCGGAACAATCGGGGGGATTTCATCATTGAACCCTCGGGAAAATACCCCGGCTTCGTTCATGCCGCCCTGCCCCCTCCGGGTCTTACCTCTTCCCCGGCCGTGGCCCGACGTGTGGTGGAAATACTCGAACGTAACGGCCTGGTTTTGCGGAAAAAAGCCGGATTCAATCCCCGTCGTACCGGCGCAAAATCGCTCCAGAAGGTCATCCCCTGCGGAGATAGATGAGCTCGTCAGAAAGGACCCCCGCTACGGTCGGGTGGTCTGCCGTTGTGAAAAGGTGACCGAAGGAGAGGTGGTGGAAGCCATAAGAAGAGGCGCAACGACCCTGGATGGCGTCAAATTCCGCACCAGGGCCTCCATGGGCAGGTGTCAGAGCAATTACTGCGGCCCCACGCTCACCCGCATTCTGGCCAGGGAACTGGATCAACCTTTTGAAGCCATTACCAAGAAGGGGCATGGCTCTCGTTACATCAAAGCTGAGGGATCATGATCAGCAATTCCATTGAAGGACCGATCCCCCTGGATGCGGCCATCGTGGGAGGTGGGCCCGCGGGTATCAGCGCCGGCCTGGAACTATCGAGAAGATCCGGATTGAAAGTGGCACTCTTCGAAAGGGACGATTTCCTTGGCGGCATCCCCGGATCGTGTCACCTCTTCTTCGGAATGCGTGATCGGAAACGGTTCTACACCGGAGCGGGTCTACGCGCGGAAACTGACCGATTTGATCCATAAAACGCCGGTTGAAATTCATATGGGCGCCATGGTACTGAGCGTGACTCCCGGCGGACCGGGAAGGCTCACCGCATCGACGTCTTGTCTCCGGAGGGATACAAGTCCTATGAGGCTCGGGCCATCCTTCTCGCCACCGGCTGTTTCGAAAATTCCCGCCAGGCAAGACGGATTCCCGGGCGCCCGTCCGACGGGAATTTTCACCACGGGGACTCTTCAGCAACTGGTGAACCTGGGCGGCCTGCGATTACGGGCCAGGCGCGCCGCCATCCTCGGAAGCGAACACGTGGCGCTTTCCAGTGTCCTGACCCTGAAACGGGCCGGGGCATCCATTGCGGGCATGGTCGAGGAACACCAGGAGCTCCACACCTATGGGTATCTTGCCGAAGCCATGGGAAGGCTTTACCGCTTTCCGATCCATAAAGACATCGCGGTGGGTGAGATCCTCGGAAACGATCAGGTGGAAGGGTTGGAGCTTGTCACAAGAAAAGGTCGGGAATCCTTTCGACTGGATTGCGATATGGTGGTCGTCACCGGGAAGTTCCGTCCCGAGTCCCCCTTGATCGATAACACGCCCATCGAACAGGACCCTTCCACTTTCGGTCCCCGGGTAAGCATGGACCTCATGACTTCGGTTCCCGATATTTTCGCCGCGGGAAACGTCCTCAGAGGAGCTGACATGCATGATCTCTGCGCCCTCGAAGGGAGACTCGCTGCCCGGAATATTCTGAAGAGAATGGATTCCGCTGGTAACCGAAAGCACGCCATGGTTTCCGGTAAAGGCCGAGCCTCCGATCCGGTATGTGGTGCCCCAAGAACTTTCTCCGAAAAGGATCCGGCGAGGATCCCTTTGCAAGTTATCTCCATGGCCGGCCATGCAATTGGAATCCACATTGAAAAATGTGGTTATGGAAGCTGTATCCGGGAAAGAAAGGATATGGGAAGACTCTTTCCATAAATTGATCGCGAACAACCGCTATCCCCTTCCCGTCGAAAAGTTCAAATGGAATCGAGCAGATCCGGAAGGCGGGATTATTTTGAGAATCACGTCCGCGGCCTATTGATCGGGGATCATAGAAATCCCATGTGATTACAGGGAATGTTTGCCTGTGATCTTTTCAACAACAACCCGGCTGAATGATAAGAGTTTCATTGTACCAGCATAGAAGGGCCTCTCGACGGTCGGTGAAGGTTTATCCAAGATGCGGCAGCAAAAAAGACCTCGTGACTCCATTCCTGCCAGGGTTCTTGAATAAGATAGGAAAGAACCAACTATAGCAAAGTATAGACTACTTTTTGGTTTTAATGAATGATGCATGCGCACAAACGTCTCTTTTTTTATTATCGAAGCCGACGCCACGGCAATAGTCATTGAAAATCTGACTCAATACGCTTATAATATTATTTTATGAGCACTTCTGAAAAAGCCGGGGGAAGGAATGAAACGCTCAAGACCACCCCCATAATGCAAGGCTGGAAGAGGTGAGCCATGAGGAACAATATTGTTTTATCGACGGTCGATTTCGCTGGGCCGAAAGCTTTAAAGATGAAGGGGGACCAAATGATATTTGACAGGAAACATCTTGGGATTGCATTTATTCTCTTCACGGCGATGCTGCTCTTGGTCGCTTGCGGAGCGAGCCAGCTTAAGCTGGAGCCAATCTCGAAATCGGAAAATCCTGTAGCCTTGGTTAACCAACTGGGCAACTCCCTGAAGAACGCGAGGGAAAATCAAGTTGATATCCTGGCGCCCGGCTGGTTTGAAAAGGCTGAGGAGTCCTATTTGAAAGCCAGGAAACAATTGAACGCCGGAGAGGAAATCTCGGAGATTCTTCTCAACGTCTCCTACGGGCGAGCCGAACTAATCCGTGCTGAGGAAATGGCTCAGTTGTCAAGAAATGCGTTGGCGGAGGTCATTAAATCCCGAAATGAAGCCCGGGCAGCCGGTGCTGAAAGCCTTGGAGAGGATTACGCGGAAACGGAGGAAAACTTTCTGGAAATGACGAGGGCCATTGAAAACAACAACCTGGATTGGGCCCGGAGAAATATGGAAAAGGTAAATCAAGCCTATCGTCAACTCGAACTCCAGGCCATCAAGAAACAGAATCTGGAAGAGGCCGGCAAGCTAATACAAGAAGCAGAGAAGGATGGCGCAAAAAAAATTGTACCCAAGACGCTGGCGTTTGCGCAAGAGTCGTTGAGGGAAGCGGATGCCTATATAACCGAGCACCAATCCGAAAAACAGAACGTGGAGAAGAGGGGCAGGGATGCCTTTTTCGAAGCCCGGCGCCTGATGAACGTGCTCAAGCAGAGCCAGAAGTTTCAAACCATGGAACCTGAGGAGATAACCCTCTGGGTGGAAAAAATCCTCTACAGGACCACCAGAAAACTTTCCGCGCCCGACAGGCGCGATGAGCCTTTTGATGCACAGGTGGACAAAATTTTAGACGCCATCGGCACATTGCAAAATGAATGTCGGTTAGCCACCAACAAGGTGGCCATGCAAAAGTCTGAAATGGAAGCCATGCAGAAAAAGATCGCCTTATTGGAGGAACGAGAGAAGAAACTCCAAAACACAGAAGAACGACTGGAGGCCGAAAGAAGTTTCCAGCAAATATTTCACAAGATTCAGACCGAATTCGACCCGGCGGAGGCTGAAGTATACAAGCAAGGGGATAAACTCTATATTCGCCTGAAGGCCATTCAATTCCCCGTTGGCCAGGATATTATCCTCCCCCGCAATTACCCTTTGCTGATGAAGGTGCAAAAAGCCATCATGGCCTTTAATGAACCCACTGTTCTCATCGAAGGGCATACGGACAGCACGGGATCGAAGGCCAAAAATGACGAACTGTCCGAACGCCGCGCCCAGGCGGTTCGGGAATACCTTGTGGCAAACGGAACCTTGCCTAAAGACAGAATTTTCGCCGAAGGTTTCGGATCCCGGAAGCCTTTGGCGCCCAACGAAACCGAAGAAGGACGGGCGATCAACCGCCGAATCGACGTGGTCATCTCACCGAGCCAGAAGATGCCGTAGAGTTGATCCATTCATTGCTATCGGGTTTCCTTCCTTAGCGTTTTCCCTTTTCCCCTCGTTCCCATGCGGAGCACGGGAATGGGCGGAACAGTGACGGACATTTATACACGGGTAATGGCTCCAATCCCGCTGAGAACATGGGCGTCAATCCTCCCTCCATTACTCCAGTACTCCGCCACCCCATTCCGATCAACGCAACCGCCTCCCTTTCCCATGCCCCCAAGTCGGGTTCTTTCCACTGTTCCTGAACGCCGCGTCTTTGACTCCGAATGAAAATTGTGTTGCGGTCCGCCCCGATAGCGGCTATGGTCAAATTCTGTCAAAATCCCATTCTAAAATGCCGCGGCATAGGTGATTTGTTCGCGTTTCTTCTAGTATTTTCGTGCTTACCGAACTCACAGGGGGAAAAAATGAAGATTACAAAAAGTTCATGGCCCGTATTGATCGTATCGGGACAGTTTCATGCCCAGAATGATGAAGGATACCGATTAAGGCAATTGACGGAAGAGTTGGAGAAAGTGCAGAATTGCAGCGTCATTCCTTCTTTCTCCTATGAAGACGGCTATGAGATATTCCGCTCCAGATCCGATTTCGGATGCATTGTGGTGGACTGGGATCTTCCGGACGAAGATTCAGAAGAAAAGATGACGGCCGCTGAATTCATCATCCTCATGCGAAAAAGGCATAAGGGGATTCCCATCGTATTGATGACCGGACGTCTGGAAATTGAACAAATTCCCCTGGAAATCCTGGGCGACATCAATGACTGCCTCTGGAAAACCTCCGATACCATCGCGTTCCTTGCGGGCCGCGTGGAAATGCACCTTCTGGAATACGTGGTAAAGGTTTACCCAAGCTTTTTCGGAACACTCGTGAAATATGCCAACGAGTATAAGTATGCCTGGCACACGCCGGGACACATGGGGGGCGAGGGCTTTCTGCGAAGTCCGGCGGGGGTTGCCCTGTACAAGTTCTACGGCGAAAATGTTTTTCGTTCGGATCTTTCCGTTTCCGTGCCGGAACTGGGTTCCCTGCTGGAACACAGCGGCGTCGTCGGCGACGCGGAAAAAAATTCCGCCAGGGTATTCGGAGCGGATCGCACCTACTACGTCCTGAACGGAACAAGCAACGTCAATCAGATCATCTGGCGGAGTCAGCTTGTCAGGGACGATATCGCTTTCGTGGATCGAAACTGCCATAAATCCTTGAACTATGCCATGGTGATCACCGATGCCTTCCCGGTCTACATGATTCCCAGGAGGAATAAACGGGGCATCATCGGCCCGGTTCGCCTGTCGGAATTTTCGCCTGAATCCATTCGAACAAAAATTGCAGACGATTCCCTGATTCCGGAAAAGCTCAAAGGGAATACCGTCAAGATGTCCGCGCTCACCAACTCCACGTATGACGGCGTCTGCTACAATGTGGTCAATATCAAGAAACAATTGGAGAAAAGCGTAGAGAATCTTCATTTTGACGAAGCCTGGTATGCCTATGCACGGTTTCACCCCGTTTACAACAACCACTACGGCATGGCGGATGACGAATTGGACGAAAACCATCCTCCAATTTTCTGCTCACAATCCACGCACAAACTGCTGACCGCGTTCTCACAGGCCTCCATGCTGCATGTCAAGAACGGCGGGAAAGTCAAAATCGATCACGATGAATTCAATGAGTCCTACATGATGCACGGCTCAACTTCTCCCCAGTACAGCATGATTGCCTCCCTGGACGTGGCTACCCGCATGATGGAGGACAACGGCGCAACCATGATGAACGACATTATCCTTGACGCTATCCACCTGCGGAAAAAAATAGTCTCCATTGAAAAGGAATTGAAGAAAAAGAAGAAAGACGACTGGTTTTTCGGCATGTGGCAGCCCCGGAAAGTCAAGGTGAAGGGAAAGATGATTCCCTTTGAGAATGCCGACTCCGGTTTCCTTGCTGAAAACCAGTCCCCATGGGTAATGGACAGCAAAAACAACTGGCATGGCTTTGAAGACATGGAAGACAATTATGTCATGCTCGATCCCATTAAACTCACCTTCACAACTCCCGGCATTGATGATCTCGGGACCATGGGGAAAGAAGGGATTCCCGCTTCGGTGGTGACCAACTACCTCATCGACAAGGGAGTTGTCTGTGAAAAAACAGATTACTATTCCTTTCTTCTCCTGAATTCCCTGGGGACCACGGATGCCAAACAGGGGACACTCCTGTCCGCCATGCTCAAGTTCAAGGAAAGCTACGATGCCAATGCGCCATTGTCGAAAATATTTCCCGCACTGGTTCAAGCATATCCCGAAAACTACAAGGGCGTGGGGTTGAAGGAACACTGTAACGACATTCACCGCTATTTCAGGGATCACAGCGTCCTCGAACAGATGCAGAAGGCCTTCCAGGTTATTCCCGACCAGGCCATGAAGCCTTCCGAGGCATATCACCAGGTCGTCCGGAAAAATGTGGAATTTGTGGAACTGGACGAGATGATGGACAGAACGCCCGCGGTAATGATCGTCCCCTACCCCCCTGGAATCCCCATTATGATGGGAGGAGAAATCCTGAATGAAAAGACCCGTCCCGTTTTCGAATACCTGAAACTGAGGCAGGATTTTGAAAACAGCTACCCGGGCTATGAAAGCGAAATCCACGGGGTGGAACGGATCGAACGGGATGGAAAAAAATTCTTCAAGACATTGTGTGTAAAACAAAAATAGATCACCGTGCATAAGGAGAATACCATGGCGGATGAGGCAAAAAAACTGGGATTGGCGGGTGCTGTCTTTCTGATTGTATCGAGTCTGGCGGGAAGTGGCGTAATCGCTTTACCGCAGCAACTGGCTGCCACCGGTTCCATCACGCTGATTTCGTTTATACTGGTCACCGTCGGCGCCCTGTTTCTGACCCTGGTGTATGTGCGCGCGGGAATCCTTTTCGAAGACCCCAGCCCCGTCGCCCTGGCCACCTACGTAAACCCGGTTTTAGGCGCAAAAAGCGGCTTTTTTTATGTCTATGGGAACCTGATTTCCAATGTATCCATCCTGATTGCGGGCCTGGGCTACCTGGCCATGTTTGTCCCCGCACTCAATCACCCCATTGTACTCGGCATCACGGTAATTGTGCTTATCTGGCTGTTTATTGCCCTGTCCCTTCGCGGGGTCGGCATCATTACAAAAATTGTATCCGGCACGGTCACATTACTTCTTATTTCGGTATTCATCACTGCCACGGCGGGATGGTTGGATTTTGGTTCCACCCTGTTTAAACAGAACTGGAACGTTTCCGGCCATTCCGCCGGCAACGCCATCATGTCGGGATTCGCCATCCTGATCTTTGCCTTTGTGGGCGTGGAAAGCGTTGCCACGAACAATGAACATATCAGCAATCCCAAAAAGATTGTCCCCATTGCCACCATGGTCGGCTTTGTTATCGTGGCAATCCTGTACATCGCGTCCACCACCGTAATTGAAGGGATGTTCCCGGCCAAAGAAATTCAGAATGCTCCGGCCTCCTTTGCTTTGGCCATGCAGCACATTTGTCACTCAAAAGTGGTGGCCGACGTGGTTTCCGCGGTGATGGCGATTGCCTGTATCGCCAGCTTCCTCGTCTGGAACCTGTCCTCCGCAAGTGCGGCCAAAACCAGCGCCGACAATGGATTCCTCCCCAAGGCCTACGCCTATACCAATAAACATGGGATCAACAGCAAAGGTCTCGTCATCAACGGCATTATCATGACCGTTGTTGAACTGATACTCATGATGCTTGGCAGCAACGTTGCCGCCGCATTCAACATCACGGTAACCATCTCGGTTCTTTTGCTCCTCTTCCCTTACTTCTGGTCCGGAATTGCGTTGCTTAAGAAAGACAAGGAGACAAGGGCGAACTCCATCACCACTAAAATTATTGTACTTATGTCATCCATTTTTATCATCTCCGCCTTTGCATCGGCCACGCTTGACGAACTATGGCTGGTCATAGCCCTGGTCATGGTTGTGATCGCCGCATACGCAATCCTTTTCACAAAACAGGGAGAGGCCGCATAGATGAACCCGGTTTGAAGCGTGAAAAAAAAGGTAAAAGAATGGATACGCCGGTATTTGCCGGCCGATATCGTAAGTACGGTGTTGTCTCTGACCACGGCATGGGTCATTCACCGAATCAGTGGAGACAATGTGCTGGCGGCCTTCGGGGGGTCGGCCACGGCATCCATCAGTTTTTACGGCATCGTGGCCCTGAACGACGTTCGCGCCAGTCTGAAACATCATCGAAAGCACGACCTTGCCTACGGTTTAAGTGCCTATTTCAAGGATCTGCGAAACCTGATCATAGAATTCGGCCCCGCTGAGATTCTGGACGTACTGGCGGTCAGACCGTTTTTCATGTACCTCATCCCGAAACTGACGGGAGAGTTTCTGATTGGACTGTTTATCGGAAAAACCATTGCGGACGTCTTTTTCTTCATTCCCGCCATTATCATGTACGAGGTCAGAAAAAGGCACCTGAACGACGGTTTTTAATAGGGTGACGAAACACGTGAAAGATTGCCAAGAAAGATTACAGGACATCAGCACTACCCACCATAGCCTGTGCAATGGAACGGAGCACGAAAATGAAATTTCTTATCCATGGACTACTGGTCATATCCCTTTTTGCCGTCCCGGTTTTTCCGGCCTTTGCGGAAGATGCCGCCGACCCTTCCCTGAAGGAAGAGATCCTGAAGCTCCAGAAAATGGTCCTGGACCTGCAGAGGCGCATCCAACAGCTTGAAGCGGAAAGGGCAAAGACCGACACCAAGACCCCGCGCATCCCCGAACACGCAAAACAGGAATCCCGGAAAAAGGTTCAGGTGCAAGGCGCACCCCGGCCACCCCTGAACAAGATAAAGACACCTTCAACACCGGAAAGGGTTGACACGGCCGCTGTGGGGACCGACGCACCCGCGCCCTTGCAGATTGGGGGACGCACGGTCAGGGTGGGGATCGACGGGGCGATCCAGCTGGATGTGATTCACGATTTCAATGCCATGGGACTGACTCCCGGAGGCAGTCTTCAAAGGGAGTTTATTACCGCCGAGATCCCGGTGGGGGGACCGGCCTCGGCCATTACCAACAGGACCGCCTTCAGCCCGAACCAGAGTTATCTCGCCGGCTGGGCGGAGACCGACACGCCGTGGGGGCCCCTGCGGATCTATGCGGATGTAAATCTCATGGGTTCCACGACTGACGCCCAATTCCAGATCTACAAGGCCTATGGACAGTGGGGCTGGCTGAAAGCGGGGCTGGATTATACCCTCTGGTTGAACCAGTCGGCCATGCCGGACACACTGGATTTTGAAGGTCCCAACGCCCTTCCCGAAGTCCGCTTTGCCCAGGCAAGCCTGAAGATCCCATTGCAGCCTAATACGGAGAAGAAGGAGTTCTTTGTTACCGTAGGCGTGGAAGACGCGGCGGGAGATATCACAACGCCATCCACCCCGGCCGGAACCACGTCGGTGGACCAGATACCCTCAGTAATCGGAAAACTGAGCTACGAACCGGACTGGGCCCATTTTGAATTGGGGGGGATGTTTCGCCGATTGCGTGTGGAAGGTCCGGGATATGACCAGTCTCTGAACGGATGGGGGGTAACCGTAAGTGGAAGCGTCGATTCCTGGAAGAATGATAATTTTATATGGGGTGTTCAGTACGGGAACGCCCTCGGCGCCTATATTCAGGACACGTCCGGCTTGGGACTGGATGCCGCCCCCACCTCGGCTACCAATACGGACATGAAAGTAATTCCCGCCTTTGGGGTCTGGGCCGCCTACCAGCACTGGTGGACCAAATCCCTGCGGTCCTCGGCCACCTATGGGTTTGTTCACATGGACACGGATTTCGATCTCTATCCCAACACCCCCGGAGCGGGGACCTACAAACAGACCCAGTATGCCTCCGCAAACCTCATATGGAGCCCCTGGCCGCCTTTTGATGTGGGGCTTGAGTATCTCTACGGGCATCGCACCGTAACCGATAGCACGGCGGTTGACGGCAGCACCACGGGAGACGACCACCGGGTACAGTTTACCATGCGCTGGAACTTCAATTATGAGCGGTAGGAATTTTAGTAAGTGTTTATCTGTAATGTTTCGGTTCGATTTTGTATTTTCTGACCTTATATCCGAAGACCCGTTCCGTTGTTTTGAGCGCCATGGCCGCCTGTCTCATGTTTCCCCTGCTGGTCTTCAGGGCATCGATCAGCAATTCCTTTTCAAACCTTTCCACCGCCTCGGTAAATGACTGGGTCTGGTGGGTCCCTGTTTCATTCGCGGTCTGCAGCGTAGGCGGCAGATGATAGCTATGAATGACCTGATCGTCGCAGAGAAGGACCGCCCGTTCCATACAGTTTTCCAGTTCCCTCACGTTTCCGGACCAGTGATACTGGGCAAGCGACTCGATAGCGGGCGTGGAGATGCGTTTGATGTCCTTCTTATACTCCGCCGCATATTTCTCCAGGAAATAATCGGCCAGGAGGAGGATATCGGCCTCTCTCTCCCGTAAGGGAGGGATATAGATGGGGTAGACGTTAAGACGATAAAACAGATCTTCCCGGAAGCTTCCATCTTCCACGGATTTGGCCAGATCCTTATTGGTTGCCGCAATGAGCCGGATATTCACCCGGATGGTCTTTGTTCCGCCAAGCCGTTCCAGTTCTCTTTCCTGAAGCACCCTCAGGAGTTTGCCCTGACTTTCCAGTTCCAGAGAGCCGATCTCATCCAGAAAAATGGTCCCCGAATTGGCGAGCTCGAATTTTCCGGCCTTTTCTCGGTTCGCCCCGGTAAAGGCGCCTTTTTCATATCCAAAAAGTTCCGCCTCAACCAGATTGGAGGGAAGTGCGGCGCAGTTTATCTTAACCAGAGGTTTTTCGCCTCGCAGACTGTTATAGTGAATGGCATTCGCCACCAGCTCCTTTCCGGTTCCGCTCTCCCCCAGAAGCAATACATTGGCATTGCTGCGCGCCACCTGGCTGATCAGGTAGAACACTTCCTGCATTTTACGGCTGTTTCCGACAATGTTCGTAAAGCTGTATTTCTGGTTCAATTCCTTTTTGAGACGCAGATTTTCTTCCTGAAGTCTCCGCTTCTCCCTGTTAATCTTGTCAAGCAGCAAGACTTTCTGGGCGATCAGGGTGCTGATTACCGTCAAAAGTCTCACATCTTCCTCAAGGGGGATCGATCCGGCTGAAACCCGGTCCGCACTCAGAGAGCCGATAACCTTGCCATTTTCTTTTATAGGAACACAGATAAAGGAGATCTCGGATTTGTCGATCCGACTTCGTGCGCCGGTACGGTCAAGGAAAAGGGGCTCGCTGTCCACCCGAGGGACAGCCATGGGACGACCGGATTTGATCACGTTCCCGGTAACCCCTTCCCCCAGTTTGTATATGCCCTTGTTCATTTCACTGCTGGAAATCCCATGGGCAACCTCGATATGGATCTCGGAAGAATGCGGATCCAGGATAGCGATGGACCCTCTGTTCATGCCGAGATGTTCTGAAAGCAGATCAAGCACGGTGTACAAAGCTTTCTTTAAATCCAGCGTGGCATG
The DNA here is from genome assembly GCA_963747015.1 of uncultured delta proteobacterium. Classification (GTDB taxonomy): domain Bacteria; phylum Desulfobacterota; class DSM-4660; order Desulfatiglandales; family Desulfatiglandaceae; genus DUZB01. The sequence goes on along the minus strand of CAVVEP010000031.1, from coordinate 76,880 downwards.
GATAGCCTTGGTGATTTCGTAAAGGCATGTAATTTCGTCCGGCCTGGGCTTGTTCAGTTCTTGAGTCATTGTCAGCAATTCGCTCCGTTTGGTTGAGTCAGGTCTGTTCTTATGAATACTCCAATATACGTTCTTGACAAAAATACAAAAATGTAGATAAATTAGCAAACATTTTTATTAGGAGATCCGCACATGGCCACTCTACGAATAGCGCAGGCCCAGATAAATACGACGGTCGGACATTTTTCGGGAAACACTGAAAAGATTATCCGGGCCATCGCCTCGGCACGTGAACAAAATGCCGATATCGTCACCTTCCCGGAACTTTCCATTTGCGGTTATCCTCCGGAAGACCTTCTGTTAAAGCGAGGTTTCCTGCGGGACAACAGCGAGGTTCTGCAGCATATAAAGAGACATACGGAAGATATTGCAGCCATCGTCGGGTACGCCGATTATCACGACGGAAAGGTGTACAACGCCGCCGCCCTCCTGTATAACGGCGCCTTGCTGGCCACCTATCACAAAATGGAGCTCCCCAATTACGGGGTTTTTGATGAAAAACGCTATTTTGAAAAGGGAACGGGCCACCCGGTTTTCGAAATCGCCCGGATGCGATTCACCATCACCATCTGTGAGGATATCTGGATTGACGGAGGGATTTCCGAAAAAATCGCGGCGAAGGCAAATGCGGACATAGTCTTTAATATTTCGGCATCCCCGTTTCATGCGGGAAAAACAGATATGCGGCGCCAGGTGGCCAATCGTTTTGTGATGAACACCGGCAGCTGTCTCTTTTTCAACAACCTGGTGGGGGGACAGGATGAACTGGTCTTCGACGGGGGCAGTTTTGTTGTGGACCCGGAAGGAAAAGTGATCTCCAGGGCTGCTCGTTTCCGGGAAGAAATCCTGATCACGGATATGGAGATCCCGACAGACAGACCCGCTTCAAAAGCCCGAAAATCGAAACACGGTGAAGCCACGCTCATTCCCTTGAATATGCGTCCCCATGGACGGAAAAAAACGGTCGAAACAAGAATTGCAAAGGAAAACACAAAACTGGAGGAAGTCTATGAAGCCCTGATCCTCGGCGCCAGGGATTATGTGCGGAAAAACGGTTTCAGAAAAGTCCTGATAGGACTGAGCGGCGGGATCGATTCCGCTTTAACCGCGGCAATCGCAGTGGATGCCCTGGGAGAGGAAAACGTGGTGGGGGTAACCATGCCATCCCAATACACTTCCAGAGAAACCTTCACCGATGCGGAAAGATTGGCCGGGAACCTGCATATTCAACTGATTACCGCGCCCATCAAGGAGATATACCAAAGTTACCTGGAGGCCATGAAAAAGATCCTCAACAACGCAAAACACGGGATTGCCCATGAAAATATGCAGGCGCGAATCCGGGGAAATATTCTCATGGCCCTTTCCAATCAGTTCGGATGGCTGGTCCTGACAACAGGCAACAAGAGCGAGATCGCAGTGGGATATTGCACGCTGTACGGCGATATGGCCGGAGGCTTCGCCGTGATCAAGGATGTGCCGAAAACCCTCGTATTCGAGCTTTCAAAGCACCTCAATGAACGTAAAGGCAGGGAGATTATTCCGGAAACCACCATTGCAAGACCCCCGTCCGCCGAATTGCGTCCCGATCAGAAAGATGAAGATTCCCTCCCTCCCTATTCCGTTCTGGATCCCATCCTTGAGGCCTATGTAGAAAAAGATGAATCCGCCCTCGAAATCATCAACAAGGGATTTGATCCCGAAACCGTCCGTAAAGTGCTGCGACTTGTGGACTTGAACGAGTACAAACGGCGGCAGGCGCCTCCGGGAGTAAAAATCACTCCAAGGGCATTCGGGAGGGACCGGCGACTCCCCATCACCAACACTTATCTCCGGAGTGCGCCATAAAGTTTCTTGATCTTTTCCCGGGTCATAATCTCTTTCCACCCTTTGCCGAGGGCGTTCTCCCAGAGAGGATCGAGGATCAAGGCCACATCCACCATCTGCTCCAGTTGCGCTTCGCTGCACCCGGCCAGCGGATATTGGGGCAGGCTGGCCCGGTTTCGCGCCATCATTTTCCGGAACTCCAGAACTTCCCGGGGATGGAATTCATCCAACAGATTAAAAATGATGCAGTTTCCAATGCCGTGATGAATATGCAGGACAAAGGAGAGTCCGTAGGAAAGGGCATGGCAGATACCCACCTGAGAATAAGCGATGCTCATTCCGCCGAAGTAGGAGGCCATCATCAGCTTGTCGGCGCCGTCCGGGCCACTTTCAAGGAAGACCTCCCGGCACAGATCCATGGCCTTCTCGCCATAGGACTTGCTGAACGTATTCAAATAGGAACCCGCGAGAGACTCAACGCAATGGATATAGCAATCCATTCCCGTATAAAACCATTGGTCCACCGGCACTCCCGCGGTCAGTTCGGGATCGAGCACTATCTGGTCAAAAACCGTATGATCGGAATTGAGACCCAACTTCTTTTCCGGACCACAGAGGACCGTGGTCCGGGAGACCTCCGCCCCCGTCCCCGACAGGGTCGGGATGCCCACATGATAGACGGCCGGGTTTCCGATCAGGTCCCACCCCTGGTAATCCGAGGAAGATCCCGGATTCGTCAACATGAGGGCAACGGCCTTGGCCAGATCCATGGTGGCGCCTCCACCGATGCCGACCACGCCTGAGGGCGCTCGGTCCGATGAGGCCTTTACTTTTTCCGTCAGCTCATCCACATAGGCCGTGGTAGGCTCTTCATCCACATTCACCCAGAGAAGCAGGTCGCCGGTCTCGACCGGAACCCTGTCTCTGAGGGGGGCCCCCATGAACACATCATCCACGAGGAACACCATGAACGACTCGGGCGTCTCCCGTTTTACAGCCAGGATATCATCGAGTTGATTAAAGCAACCGCGCCCGTAAATCACATTGGAAACCATTCTAAAGTTGCGAAACATATTTTCTCTCTCATTTCTTTCAGATACGGCTCAACACTCCGTCAATTTTTGTTATCCGTTCGGACAGCTCCTGTTCGGTCCAGGAAAGTTTTATGAGCATGGAAATCGTCCTGCTGATGATGCCGTCCGACCGGGGTAGTTGAAGATGGGCATAATCCGGCAAACCTCCAAGCTTTTCCGCGGCAACGGTTGCCGCGGTCCGCATCCCCTTCAGATGCTCCCATTTCCTGATATAGTGCCAGTTGTTGTCATACCAGTAAAAGGTCCCATCCACACCCGCTTCAGCCAATTCCCTTGCAACAGTCCTGGTTTTCTCTTCATTCGGGAGAAAAAACGAAAGGAATGTGGCCGAATCTCCGGTTTCATCCGGGATATTCCTGAACTGGATGGCAGAGCATCGGGAAAGGACCTCTTTAAGCCGCCGCTTGTGCTGTCGCTGCCTTTCAAGCATGATGTCAAGCTTCCTCAGCTGCGCGAGACCCACCGCGGCGTTCAATTCGCTGATACGATAGTTGCAGCCCAAAATGGGATGTCCCTCAAGCCCCCTGTCGGTGCCCACGTGATCGTGCCCGTGGTCCGCATAGGCATCCGCGGTCAGGTACAGTTCTTCCTCATCGGTAACCACCGCGCCCCCTTCTCCGCACGTAACGGTCTTTACCGGATCAAAGGAAAAACAGCCGACCCGTCCGAAAGTTCCTACCGCTTTTCCATGAAAGGTGGCGCCAAGGGCTTGGCAGGCGTCTTCGATCAAGGTAATTTCATGGGAGGCACAGACGGCCGCAAGGTCATCGATTCTTGCCATGGAACCGCACATATGAACGGGCACAACAGCCTTGGTTCGTTTCGTAACAGCATTCCGGACCGCTTCCGGATCCAGGCACAGGGTTTCATCAATTTCCGCGAACACGGGAATTGCGCCTGCCAGAAGAACTGCTTCCATGGAGGCCACAAAGGTAAACGGGGGGATGATCACTTCATCCCCGGCCCCGACCCCGCAGGAAGCCAGGGCTATGGATAGGGCCGACGTGCCGCTTGAGCATAAGTGACAACGTTTCACTCCGAGGCGTTTGGACAGTTCTTCTTCAAAAGTTCTGGCTTTCCAGTGTCCCTTCCTTGCCCCGTCAAAACCGTACCGGAACAAAACCCCTGTTTCAAGCACATCCCGCACTTCTTTCCGTTCTTCCTCGCCAAAAATCTCAAACCCGGGCATCTGTATCTCCTACCGCATGTTATTCAAAACCACGGGACGCGGAGCGTCCATGGTGCGTTCCCACTCGGAGCATGGGAACAAGGATGAAAAAACTTTTGCTATCTTAAATAAACAGGCACGTTCAAGTCAATAGATTCCTTTCTTTCCCGTGGATTCAAAGGACCGGGCAAATAGGCATTGAGAACCGGGAAAAAATCGGATATCCTTACGCCTGCTTTATGCTGCGGGGAATACAGAGTCTGCCGGATACAAGTCGAAATCGGGATCGGCATCGCCCTGTTGTATTCAGCCGCCCCTCGATAGCGATAGCGATTTTGATGGCGATTTTAACAACGTAAGAGGACAAAATGGCAACAGGAAGACAGAGGGTCTCCTCAGGAGTGAGTCAGTTAGACAGGCTTTTAGGGGGCCTTTATATTGGCGACAATGTGGTATGGCACGATGATGCGGGAAGTCTGGCATCCGTGTTCTGCCTGAATTTCATTCAGGCCTCCCTGAACCAGAATAAACCACTTATTTACGTCAGCTTCGATCGATCTCCCAGGAATCTCCTGGAAAAACTCGGCCCCCTGGCCGAAAACAAAAATGTGACGATTCTGGATTGCTTCACCTTCGGGAAAGGCGCAGGATCCGATATATTCATGAAATTTTACAAAGAAGACGGCTCCGAACGATCCTGTCGCATTGTCAGTGTGAACGAACCGCAAAGGATGGATAAAGTCATGGATGCCTTTTACGGCATTCACGAAAGTCTGGAAGGAGACGTTCGATTTGTTTTTGAAAGCCTCACCGGGATGCAGGACCTGTGGGGAGGGGAAGAGCACATCCTCTCCTTTTATTCCCATTCCTGCCCCAGGTTGTACGAACTCAACACCATCGCTTACTGGATCATGGAAAAGCAGGCCCATTCCACAAGGCTCAGGGCGCAGATCAACCAGATCGCCCAGGTGGCCATCGACCTTTCCGTAAAAAGGGGAACCACCTCCCTGACCATACTGAAGGCGGAAAAAAGGAGTCTGGACAACCTGGACAAGCCATTCAATTACTGGAGCAAGGACCTCCTCATCAAATTCGACGATGAAAAACGAACCACGGGGAGATTCGACCTGGGCATGCGTCTGAAAGAACTTCGCATGAAAAGAGGACTGACCCAGACGGAATTAGCCAAACTTGTCGGGGTAACTCCCAGCAACATTTCCCAGATAGAAAGCAACCTGATCTACCCTTCCCTTCCGGCCCTGCTCAAAATGGGGGAAGTCCTCTCCGTGGAAGTGAGCTCATTTTTCCAGAAATCCGGTGGACTCAAAAGCAAAGTCATTTTCCCGAAGACGGAAAGCGTTGAAATAAAATTCCCCGATCTTCCTGAAAGCAGCATTATAGGCAAGGCCCTCACCCCGCTGGATTTTGAACCCAAGGCCGAGCCGTTCTTAGTGGAAATCCCTCCAGGCAAGGAGCTGAACTCCCATTTTTTCATCCACAAAGGAGAGGAAATGGGTTACATGCTCTCGGGGCGCATTCAGCTCAAACTGGGAAACGCCGTCCACACCGCAAACGCGGGAGACGTTATCTACCTGACTTCCGAAATGCCCTCCCGATGGGAAAATAAGGGGACTGAGCCCGCCGTTTTATTCTGGATCAAAGTAAAATAGAGGGCTTGACGAAAACTTCACCCCTTGAACGTAATAAGCGTACACACAGGAGATCCGTGGGCCAAAAAGAAGCCTTCGGGGGCTATTGCCCCCCGAAGGCCATCTTACCCCCTGTTGAGGATCAAACGTTTCTATCCGTTCAGGATTTTCCTTGCGCTCTCATCGTTCACGTCCGCCACGTGGGGAATTCCAGTCTCCCTTGCGGTTTCCCTGTTCCCCGACATGAGATCTCCGCGTGAAATTTTGTTCAGCGAAAATCTTCTTGCACCCGCCATAAGCTGCTGCAAGCCACAGGCCAGTTTATCCGTCAGGGTGCAGAAAGCGATGGCGCCGTAGGGGATGTTTTTCATCTCATCCTTGCCCACTTTCTTCTCCACATCAAAATAGGACGCAAAAATTTCCTTTGCAGTGCTTCCCACCTGTTTGACGGTCTTGGGGAGTTCAGACCAGTGTCCGTTTACTTTTCCACGTCTTTCCGGATGGATGGCGCCTTCGATGTTGGAACCCACAAAACCGGGGATCATGATTCCTCTCCCCATACAGATCAGTTTGGTGTAGGGGGCCCCTAATGCAAGCCCTTTGAACAAATGATCTTCAAGGGCAAAGCCTCCCGCAAAAGACATATCAACGACATGCTCACCCTTGGCCGCAAGGATGCGGGCATACTCATAGGCCCTTGAATGTAGATTGATGGATGGTACGCCCCAGCTCTGCATCATGTTCCACGGGCTCATCCCAGTCCCGCCGCCCGAACCATCAATGGTCAACAGGTCAAGCTTCGCCTCGGACGCAAATTTGATGGCCATGGCCAGCTCTTCCATTCCGTAGGAACCTGTCTTGAGCGTCACCCTCTCGAAACCGATTCCGCGCAGGTAATCGACACTGCTCATGAAATCTTCCCGTACCTGAGCCACGGTCCCCAGATTGGTTCCCCCGAGACGACTGTGGCGGGCAAAGGATTTGATCGATCCGTTTTCAAAGGCCTCCCGCACCTCCGGGAGGGTAGGATCAGGATCCACCACATATCCTCGATCTTTCAGGAAAAGGGCGTAATCCAGACTGGTGACCTGAATTTCACCACCGATATCCTTGGCTCCCTGGCCCCATTTCAATTCAATGATGCATTTGTCGCCATATTTATCCACCACATATTCGGCAACGCCATTGCGGGTATCTTCCACGTTCAGCTGTACGATAATGGCGCCATACCCATCAAAGTAGCGAAGGTAGGTATTGATACGACGGTCCAGTTCCGGAGAAATTTCCACTTTGCCCTTCCTGGTTTGCCCCGGATTGATTTTCGATTTTCTATCAACCCCCACAACGTTTTCGCCTATTACCACCGGGATGCCCGCAAGCGCGCCGCCTATGGCGAAAGAATCCCAATATTTTTCAGCAACAAAAGTGGAACCGAGGGCGCCGGTCATGAGCGGCATTCTCACCTTGGTCTTCCTTTTCGCACCGAACTGCGTCTCTAGGATCACATTGGGAAAGATACAGTCGTCGGGATTATCGGTGAGGCCCTCCCCCAGGCCCTTCACGCCATAGGCATATCCCTGAATTCTCAGCGAATTGTAGGAGACACCCACATGGGTGGTATTATTGGCGCCTGCCGTGACAATACCAAAACTTCTCGGATAGAGGAGCTTCCTGCCCACAAGGCTTGAAAGCCACGTTTCACATTTTCCCTGGCAATCCGCCCGACAGAGCGTACAAAGGCTTGATTCAGCGGGATTTCCCCTGTTGCTCGTCCCCAGGACATCGTTACTTTTCGAAAATCTCATCATGCATCCTCCTTATGTTGTATGGAATTAAAGATGGAAACAAAAAAAAGCGCCCACCCGGGTAAACCCGAATTGAGGACGCCTTTGTCTTCAAAATTGAGGAATCCTTTCTACGCCATTGTAGAAAGAATTTACTACACCTTTAGATTGCAAAGGCATGTTTAGTATTACTAATAGATTTTGTCAAGAATTTTTACTAACGAAGCGAGCAAAATTATAAGCATTACTGAAAAGGAGGGACGTTTTGAAATGGGTGCAAGGGGAAGGTCTAAATTTCTTCGGAGAGCAAAACGGCCTCGGCTATGTTGCGCATCGATTTTCGGGAGTCCATGCTCCGCTTCTGTATCCATCGATAGGCCTGGTCTCCCGTCATGTCTCGCCGGCGCATGAGAACTTCTTTGGCCTGCTCTACCAGTTTCCGGGTTTCCAGCTCCTCCTGGATTACCTTGGTCTGTACCATGAACTCGGTATTGAGGATGGCAACGGCCGCCTGGTTGGCTACCGCTGTAATGAGATTGACCTCTGTTTCAAGAAATTCGTGAAGCTCGGCCGTAAAACAGTTGAGAACCCCGATTACCCTCTCATCTTTCACTTGCAACGGGACGCTCACCATGGAAACGAGACCCAGTTTCCTGGCCATCTCCTTCTCTTTGAATCGGGGCTCCTTCAGGACATCCTTAACAATAAGAGGCTGTTTATGCGTAATAACAAAGCCCACCACGCCTTCATTCATCGTCAGAGACCGGTCTCTCACGTATTCGGGGTCAATGGCCTGCGTGGCCTTGAGACGGATCTTTGCCGGTTTTTCGCTTTCATCGATCAACCACAAAGAACAGATTTCCACACCCGTGACCTTGGCCGTGACCAAAACGATCAATTTGAGAATATCCTCCAGGTATTGCTCGGAAGTAATGGCGCTGCTGATATCCATAAGCGCCTTGATATACTTATCGTAGGTCTCAGGGCTGATCTTTTCCAATTTTCCCCGTCCTTCCTATGAAAAGAGCGGTTTCAGGTACGTCCCTGAGCCTGCTTTCAAGATCCACTTCCCATCCGCCGCCATAAACGATCAGGCAGGCGAGTTCAACGGATAGAATAGCATACCTGATTTTGGGAAGCAGTTTATTTACCCGCGCCCTGTATCCGGGAGTATCCCTGATCATGGCAGGCAAGTGGTTCAGAAGAACTCGTCGAAACAGCCGTTGATCCAATAACCCCGCCCTGGACTGAAAAAAGGCAAAAAACCTGGCGTAGTGATCGTTGATTTCGCGACTAATGTCGTTGCTGATTTCAGTAAAGAGCCGTTTCCCTTTGCTATCGCGATGCCGTTTCATGATCAATCGGGCCTCCTGCTCGGCTCTCTTATCCAGGATGTCGAGCACATCCTTCACATAGACCTCCTTGTGCCTGATGAATTCTTTCTCCGACATGAGAAGATTGGCTATAATTTCATAAGAAGATGAAATTACGCCACATTTGTTTGCAGAGGCGTCTCGCAGAACGATTACTCCACGTCTTTGAATCTCTTCCCGGGCTTCCGGTGTGATATAGGAATTTGCTCCTTCGGAAATGACCCTGGCCATGGGAATGGCATTTTCAGCAAATAGCTTTTGCCAGTTTTCCCCGTTAATGGTCTCCGGCCTCCCCCCGCAAGGGAGGAAAAGGTCAACGGAAACGGAGAAGGTAAGGTGCTCCAGTTCCTGGTAAAACTCATCCGTGGTTATCCAGCTCTCCTGCACGCCGGACTCCATACGAAGGAGTTTTTTATGTACTTCTTGCAGATCCTTTTGCCTGCGTTCTCGTCTAAAAAGAATAAAGCCGTCGGGGTGCAACTTCACCGGGGCGAAATCAACGATATCTTTTTTAAGGATCAGTCTCTCCAGTTCCTCTCCGTCAATCCCCTTCCGGATCATATATGGCCCCCGCCCCGGCAACAATACACGTAATTTTAACCCGCGGGCAGCGCTCCAGGAGAAGACGCATGGCATTTCCGGCAACATCCCCGTTTGTCCCCCCTGTGATCTTTACCGTAAAAGGGTCCCGATGCATATCCAGGTCCAATTGGCTCATGGCGATCTCAGCAAATTTCACCACCCCCCGAGAGGTCACGCCGTATTCCTTGTGATTGATCCCCACCCGCTTGCTGGACATGATTCCAATGCCCAGGGAGTATCCTCTTTTTACCGATTGACGGGCAATGAACTCGATCATGTCATCGTGCATGTTCTCATCAGGACCTAACTCTATGGGTTCCTCCTCCCGGCAATAATCCCTGACACGGGGATTTTTCGCCTTTCCGCTCTCCGTGACGAAGATATCCAGGAAGGCGTTGATAAATCCGTACTGCATCTTATAAAGCCGCTGGGTGACCGCTTCGGGAGAATCCAGCTCCATGGCGTCCAACACCGCCGTCAGCTTGGAGCCTCCTTCATAAATATCCTTATTCTTGAGGTGCTGCGTATGGGCAAGGACAAAGACCTCGCGGAAGAGGGTATTGTTATTCGTGATATACTCATCCAGGGTTTCACAGATGATGGTCCGCCATCCTCCCCTGGCAATGTCTGAAAATCCCACATGATACCCTACGCCGTGTCTGCTGAAAAAGAAGGTGACTCGAAAAGGGGCATCCTGAGGCAAGTCCGAGGTGAAATCGGTTTCTAACGCGGACAGATAGGCGGGATCGAGGCGAAAGGCCAGGGCATGCTTTTCAGGCACGAAAAAATTGGTTTTGAGGGTGTACCGGATAAATAGCAGGCAGGTTCGAAAGACGGTTTTTCTGATTTCGTCCAAATATGCGTGACCGGTGTTGTAGCGATCAATGCTTTGTTGAGCCTCCTCCAATGCCTTTTCAAACGATTCCCGTGCCTTCCTGCTCATCCGGATCGAATCTTTTTCTGAAAATGCTTATGATCTTGAGCGCAATATCGGAATGAGAATGAAAGGCGCTTTTAATGGCGTCAAGAGAAAAACGATCCGGCTGGTTATGGGCCAGCGTCGTGTGGCAAAAGGCAATCAAGGCATTTGTCAGGGAAGCCTCCTCCCCCGTCATAATCCGCTTTGTTACAAATTCCGTATAGGCATGCCCGGAAGTGGACAGAATCTGCGTATTGTAGAGCTCCATCTGCAAATGGCGGAAGAGCTCTGAATCCTTCTCTATGGGCTTGTCGTTATGGTCCGTCACATAAAACGTACCCAGAAAATGCAGGTGGACTCCCGTGCTTATGGTGAGGCTGTAGGAGCGTCTGACTCCGATTTTCAGCCGTTGGAACACCTCGCTCGTTTGGGTCATAAAACCTTTTTGAGGCGGATTCCCCACGGAGAACAGGATGCGGGTCTCCCGGCGGTCGCTGACAATGTCCGCATTCTCCACATCCAGATAGAGACCGTCATGGCGCGTCCCCTGTTGGTAGAGCCACAAAGCCCGTGCGACACGCTCAGGAGGAGAAATCCGCACATAGTCTTGGTGGTTGAGCCAGAGCAGATATAAAATCTTGCTCAATTCCTTAAGGTCGAATGCCGGATAAAGTTGCTTTATGGCGGAGCCGACGGCCTTGCTGATCCCGGGAGGGATGGTTCGTTTCGGAGCTCCGTTGATCTCTTCGTGACTTTTCCGATCAAATTCGTACCGCTGGATCTCCAGGTTCCTTTCCGCACCGGGGAGATGTTCATAGGAATGGTTTAATTCGGCATAAGAGATTTCCCGTTCCTGCAAGGTCTTGAGGGTGTCATACAGAGAACCGGGGACATCCAATCGGGCCACCATGAATTTCTTCTTCTGATCCACCAGCGTGATCTGTCTCTGATGCGCCACGGTATGCAGGGTTTCCGCCAACCTGGTAACGGCCTGGATCTCCTCCTTCATGGTGGTAAAAAAATAGGGATTCATGTGGTCGCAAAGCCAGCGCAGATTTTCCGACATCATTCTTCGACAGGCGTCAAAGGTTTGTTCGATTTTTCCGCAAAGCTCGGCAACCCGTACGGATTGGGCTTGACGGTTCTCTTTCAGAGGAATTTCGGCGGGTTCACTCATGGATTTTACCATTGCTCTCTCTTTCGGATTCTGTTTCACTTCCGGAGATTATTCCGTTCTGGAAATCACGGACTTAATATCCACGACCGGGGTAGAGTCTACCACCTCCAAAGACGCCACCTTGATCCGGGAAGGGGGACTCCACGGCGATAATGCGTGTCCTATGCAGACCGATAGGGTTGGGTCTGTGGGGTGATCGTGTGGCAAATACGCCTTTCATTGGATTTTCCCTGTTCCCCCTGGGATGCACCCGTAATCTGGAACGGTCGGCCAAATGCATCCAGGTTAAAACCAGAATCTCATCCCCGGCTTCCAGCCCTTCCAGCGCATCGGCGTACTGAGGCGCGATCTCAATCCAGGCCCCCGGAGCGCCTTCGGTCTCCTGGCAAGGACAGTCGCGGACATCTTTCAGGTCCGAGTAAACAATGCCGATCGCTTTGAGTTGAAAATCGGGTTGGGTCATTTTACTTTTCAAGGTTATCGCGGACCGCCTGAACGAGTTTTTTGACATCTTCAGGGCCCAGTTTCCCTTCTTTGATAAAGATCACTTTTCCCTGCTTATCAAACGCGACGACATCACTGTTGTCATCCGCAAGACCCCATTTCTTCACCAGGATCTTATCGTAATCACGGACGTATATGGCGGTCGGATATTTTTTCTGCTTTTCCTCGAGAGAAGAGGAGATGGCAAAGTTGGGCAACCAGGTGGCAGCCATGTTGATGATGGCGAAGGACTGGTATTTGTCCTTGGGAAAATCCGCCAATCTCAGGGCTTCACTGGCATCATTGTTCAGGTCTTTCTCATCGGGATCCACATAAAACAACACATGGACCTTCCCTTTCAATTCATCGCTGCTCCATGGGCTCCCATCCAACCGGCCCCCTTCATCGCCTGAAAGTTCCACTTTATCGGGAACCTGCCCTATCTGTAAACCAGCCCATACAGGCTGAGCCAACCAACAAATTGAGAACAGAACAGCCAGCAGAACTCTCATAATATCTCTCCTTTTTTCTTATGGTTACACCATAAATCCAAAAAACCCTCATCCATTTGCGCCGTCAGGTCATTCTACTTTCACCGCAATATCATAAATAAACCACAGGATTTCATTGGGTGTCAACAAGAATGACATTCTTTGGTGACCCCGAAGTTAACCCGTCTCAAATAATCAGAATAACGGTCCCCGCATCTTTCGAGAACAAATTTCAGATAGGCAATATTTCCCTCTATGGCGCCCATGTACAAATCTTCGTCGATCCCCCAGCGAACTCTAAAATGATCTCGCGAATACCGGTTTACGCCACCCAGCTCATGGGCAAAACGACCTAAAATCATCTTAAAAAAATCAGGGCTTTCCCTCAAAAAATTCAGTACCGTACTGAGTCCATCAACATGGGCTATCTTGAATTCAAGATAAAGAAAAGGAAGTTTTTCAAGATACATACGGTCCGCCATCTGGCCCAGAAGATCGGCGGTCCCTAATATTTCTCCCAGAATTCGATTCTCTTCCGACATAAACCGGATTTCTTTCTTTTTCACATTGAGTCCGGTGCACTTCAGAATGGCCTCGCAACAGAGGGCATCTTCCATGGAATAGCCGTTTTCCAGCAAGTATTTCTTGGTGAAGGTTATGCTGCGCTGCACATGAATCAGGGTGAATCTGGCGCCGGGACCTTCCTCATCCTCACGCAGGATATACCCCGCATCATGAAAGAGGGCGCCGATCAGCCCCAAAAGAATGCCTTTTTCGGAAAACGAAACGCCTCTTGCCGCTGCCCCGTGCATCAGCCTTGCCATGGCTAAAAACGTATCCGTGGTATGAACAACATCATGGTAACGGGTGTCGCATTTTTTATACCCTTTATAGGAACCGTCAAAAAGGCGTAGCAAGTCGGAAAATACCTTCTCAACAGGCGCAAAATCAAAACGCGGAAAAACCAACGCAATAATTTTCACTGCTTCGGAATAGACCTCCGCGGGATTTTTCATGTTCAAAAGATCCGACAATTTTTCCGCTTTTTCTCGCATAAAAACACCTTCCGTTAGACGACCTGATCTCGTTGCGCTCAGACTCCCGGATAAGATGCCAGTCTCCCCTTTTACCTGATCCAAGATCCCATTCGGAAAAGAGACCCACAAAAGATCTAAACAAACACAAAAAATGCTCCTGTTTAAATATCGCAAAATCGCACCAAAAACAAGATTTTCCTCGGAATCAATACGATCTGCCTCCGAATTTGACAGGATGGCAAACCCCCACTATATTGCTTTGGAATCACCATAGTACCGCTTGAAATGGAAAGAACGCTATGAATCTTGAACCTGCAAGGCCGGCAATAAAAGAAAAAGAAGGGCGCCGATTTTTGTTCCTGGAACCCTTTTTCGGGGGTTCCCATCGGGATTTTGCCGAGGGCCTGGTTGAAAACTCCCGGTACAGGATCGATCTGGTCACGCTTCCTTCACGATTCTGGAAGTGGCGCATGCGGGGCGCTTCCCTGCACTTTTTCAACAAAATTGAAAATCTCTCTCAATACGACGGGTTGATTACCACCGATCTGATGAGTCTTTCCGATTTCATTTCCCTGTGCAGGGGCGCCTGCCCCCCCGCACTGGTCTACTTCCATGAAAACCAGCTCACCTACCCGCTCGCGCCGGGTGAAAGCCATGGATGTCCATTTTGGTTTCACCGACATCACAACCGGTCTTGCCGCGGATCGCATCCTGTTCAACTCGCACACCCACCTTCAATCTTTTTTCTCCGCCCTCCCCGGATTTCTGCGGATGATGCCGGATTACCGGCCCGACTGGGTCATTGATGCCATACGTTCCAAAACGGGCGTACTGTATCCTGGTTGCCGATTTCGTGAGGGAGAAGGCATCGCCCATTTCCCCGGGTCCGATCCTCCCCTGATCATATGGAATCACCGATGGGAATTCGATAAGAATCCCGAAGAGTTCTTTCACGCGCTGGATGCCGTCATGGCAAGGGGAATCGATTTCAGGCTTGCATTGTTAGGAGAAAATTTCACGAACATTCCCGAAATATTTGCCACTGCCCCTAATCGCTACGGGGATCGCATCCTTCAGTACGGGTATGTTAAAACCCGCCAAGAATATTGCCAATGGCTGGCAAGAGGAGACATCGTTGTCAGTACGGCCTGCCAGGAAAATTTCGGGATCTCCGTTGTGGAGGCCATCCGGTTCGGCTGTATCCCGATCCTTCCGTTTCGCCTTTCCTACCCGGAAATCATACCCCGAATTTTTCACGAAGACTTTTTGTATCGCGGGCTTGATGACCTCATAGAAAAACTCTGCTCCGCGATCTCCTTCCGAACAAAATATAAAGACAATACCCTGGCGCTTTCCCACCGAATGGGACAATTCTCCTGGGGAAGCGCCATACGCTGCTATGATGAGGAATTGGAAAAACTCGCACACACCCGCCGCTTTTCCCGACCGGATAGGGGCTGATAGTTTCTGAAAACGCAACTCATAGCCCCCAGGCATGGAGCAGCAAATGAATAGCTGTGAAATAGCCATTATGTGAAAAATTTCTCTTGACAAGAAAAAGTCCTCTGTTATAGAACCCCTTCCCACGGCAGATGCCGTTTAGAAGCGCCATCAAAGCTGTCTTCGTTTGTGTCAACCCCTTTGCCATTTCGGTCGGCAAGACGATCCCAACCCGGATGGAAACACTCTCTCTTTAGGGTAGAGAACAAAGGCGCCGCGGGAAATCGCGCAGTCGTGATTTTTTGTGTTGCGTTCCACGCCTTTGCATGAACTCCGCCGGGTCTGGCAGAGATGGAGCGAACAGATCGGCTATGTCAAGCGGTTGTGCAGCCAGGATGCAACATGCCCCGGTACGGGGCCGAATCGTATCAATCTAACCGAGGGTATCATTCATGTTTTTTGATCTGCTTCTGTACGGATCTCTTGCTGTTTTCGGCATTGGCCTTGTCTACAAAACCTATCGCTGGATTTCATGCCCAATCATCACATCCTCAGCCCCTTTCAGTACGGGACAACGTTTAGGGCAAGCCCTTCGGGGTATTCTTGGCGTACTATTCAGCAGTCGGATACCTCTCCTGCTCAAAGCACTCCTGTTGGACGTTATCCTCCAGAGACGAATACTCAAGGAAGACGCCTACCGTTGGATTATGCACATGCTGATCTTTTGGGGGTTCATGCTTCTCCTCCTGATGCACGCCCTGCAATACTGGACCAGCATGGCCCTTTTTGAAGACTATGCCTCCACGCTAAACCCCTATTTCTTCCTTCGAAACCTTTTTGGTCTGATGGTGATTGCAGGCGTTATCATGGCCGTTTTCCGTCGACGGAAAGGAAAGGTTCCCCGCCTGCGAACCACGGGTACAGACAGGTATATACTTGCTCTTATGGCTATCATCATCCTTTCCGGTTTTTTCCTGGAAGGCGCCAAAATCCTGTCCTACAGAGACTTTCATCGCATGGTGAAGGAGTATGCCGACACCGACGACAAAGAAGAATTGCAGGCCCTGGAAGCCTACTGGGTAAAGGAGATGGGAATCTATTCCCCCAAAATGCAGGGGCCCTTTGAGACCGACCTGATCGAGAAGGGTCGCGAAATCAACGAATCGAGTTGCCAGAGCTGCCATTCCGGATCCGAATCAGCCTTTATCGGGTATGCTCTTTCTCGTGGAATGCGTCCTGTGGCGAATTTTCTTGAACGCATCAACGCAGTAAACATTCTGTGGACCATCCATATCCTGGCCTGCTTTCTTGGGCCTGGCATACCTGCCCTTCAGCAAAATGTTCCATATCATCGCGACCCCTCTGTGCCTCCTGAGCAACGCCGTCATGGACAGGGATAGGTCCCTGCCGGCCAACATTGCCACGCGACAGATGATGGAACTGGATGCCTGCGCGCGGTGCGGGACATGCAGTCTTCGATGTTCGTCCGCTCCTGCTTTTGAGGCCATGGGCAATAACTGCATTCTTCCATCCGAGAGATTGCAGATTCTTAAACGCCTGGCCGCCGGGAGGGAGATCTCCGACTCCCAAACGAAGGCGCTTCGCGACGGGATCATCATTTGCACAAACTGCGATCGCTGTACGGTCGTTTGCCCCTCCGGGATCAATCTGCGCGACTTATGGCTCAACGTGCGGGAAGATCTTGTCGGAAAAGAAATCACGGGCCAACCATTGCTCCTGTCAACCTTTTCTTTTGTACGCGGACTGAATAAGAACAAAATGCCCGTCGACAGATACGAAACACCTGTACTGTCGGCAAAGGACTCCGTGATCGGGCAATGGAAATCGCGTTCGGAAACCAGTGACGGGCCCCTCACTCTCGACCAGAACGCCGGATCCGGGGCGGGTTTCCCGAAGGATGCGGCGAGCTTTTCCGCCTGCTTCGGTTGCCAGAACTGCACCACGGTCTGTCCGGTGGTGACCGGCCTCGAAAATCCCGGAGAGGAGCTGGGGCTGCTCCCCCATCAGATCATGTACAGCCTTGGCCTGGGGCTTTTCCAGCAGGCTTGCGCGTCGGGAATGCTCTGGGCGTGTACCACCTGTTACCAGTGCCAGGAACATTGTCCCCAGAAGGTGGAGGTAACGGATATCCTCTATGATCTGAAAATCATGGCGCTCCGTGGCCCCGTGAAAGACATTGGCGGAAAAGGAACCCGAAGGAAAGCCGCGTAATCTTCTACAAAATTTGGAACAACTTGTAACATGCCGATCCAGGCGGTTGAGGCGAATATATGAAATATGCCTTTTTTTTAGGATGCAACATCCCTGCCAGACTCCCGCAATATGAGAGTTCCGCTCGGGCCGTACTGGCCCGGCTGGATGTTAAAATCATCGATTATCGCGAATTCACTTGTTGCGGATATCCCCTTCGCAACATAGATCAAAAGGCGTTCCTGCTTTCAGCGGCAGGAAACCTTGCCCTGGCCGAAAGGGATGGGTACGATATCCTTACGCTTTGCAAATGCGGCTTCGGGACTTTTAAAGAAGCCCAGTACAAGCTGAAAAACGACGAAACGTTGAGAAAGGAAATCAACGACCTGCTGAAAAAGCAGGGCCTTAGCTATCAGGGTCACGTGGAGGTAAAACACCTGCTTTCGGTCCTCTATCACGACGTGGGAGTAGAGACATTAAAGAAGAAGATCACCGCACCAACAAGAGGGCTCAGGATAGCCACCCATTACGGTTGTCATGCTCTCAGGCCGAGCAGAATCACCGGCTTCGATGATCCGATCGCACCGTCCCTCTTTGATGAACTGGTCAAGGCAACCGGCGCCGAGAGCGTGGAATGGGATGAAAAACTGAGTTGCTGCGGGGCTCCTTTGTTGGGAATAAACGATCAAATTTCCACGGACCTTACCAAAAAGAAACTCCATAGCGGCATTAAGGCGGGCGCGGATTACCTCTGTACCGCCTGCCCCTATTGCCAGTTGCAGTTCGATCAGGTCCAGAAGGAAAGCGCCTCCGAATGGGGGCTGGAGAGATCTCTTCCAGCCATTCTTTATCCCCAGTTGCTCGGTTTGTGCATGGGGATCGACAAAGAGGACCTGGGTTTGGAAAGGAATCATATTGGAATCGATGCCATCACATCGTTCTTGAAATAGGAGTAAATTATGTCAACGAGTAGACTGGGCTCCGTCCTGGTTGTGGGGGGCGGCATCACCGGAATGCAAGCCGCCCTCGATATGGCGAATTCGGGATATTATGTCTATCTTATAGAACGATCCAGTTCCATCGGGGGCATGATGTCCCAGCTGGATAAAACGTTTCCAACCAATGATTGTGCCATGTGAATTATCTCTCCGAAACTGGTCGAGGTCGGCCGGCACATCAATATTGAGTTGCATACACTATCCGAAGTAAGCGGCATATCAGGCGAAGAAGGCAATTTCGAGGTTACCCTTATCCAGCATCCTCGATATGTGGATATGGATAAATGCATTGCCTGCGGCGCCTGCGCCGAAAAATGCCCGAAAAAGGTCTCCAATGAATATGACAGCGGCATGGGAAAAAGAAAAGCCATTTACGTAAAATACGCCCAGGCCGTCCCTCTGAAATATGCCATTGATCCGGAGCAATGCATCAAGCTGACGAAGGGCAAGTGCGGGAACTGTGAAAAGATCTGTCCCACGGGCGCCATCCGGTATGACGATCAGGAGAAGCAGTTGAAGCTGCAGGTGGGAGCGGTGATCGTTGCCGATGGAAGTGAAGACCTACAACCCCGCCCAGCACGATACCTACGGGTATGGAAAAAATCCCAATGTGGTGACCAGCCTGGAGTTTGAGCGGATTCTCTCCGCATCCGGACCCTATGGCGGGCACATGGTCAGGCCGTCAGACAAAAAAGAACCGAAAAAAATCGCCTGGCTGCAGTGCATCGGCTCCAGGGACGAACACCTGGACGGAAAAGGCTACTGTTCCGGAGTATGCTGCACCTACGCCGTCAAGGAAGCCATGCTGGCCAAGGAGCATGCCGGCGGGGATCTGGATGCCGCCATCTTTTATATCGACATCCGAACGAACGGAAAGGATTTTGAAAGGTATTACAACCGTGCCAGGGAGGAGCAGGGGGTTCGCTTCATAAAATCGAGGGTTACCCACATTGTCTCCGATGAAGAATCCGGCATGAGCCTGATTCGTTATGTAGACGAACAGGGACGTACCATGGAAGAACCGTTTGACATCGTGGTCCTTTCCGTAGGCCTGGGAGCGACCGCGGAAGGCCGGGAACTGGCGGAAAAACTGGGGATCAAACTGGATCGCTACCATTTCGTCAGCACGGGGAGCTTTAAACCGGTGGAAACATCGAGAGGCGGAATATTCGTCTGTGGCGCATGCCAGGCCCCCAAGGACATTCCCTCTTCCGTAGTGGACTCCAGCGCGGCGGCAGGTGTCGCGGGAAGCCTTCTTTCCGAATCCCGCTGGTCCATGACCAAGGTGCAGGAAGCACTCAAACAACGCAATATCAAAGGCGAAGCCCCTCGCGTGGGAGTTTTTGTGTGCCGTTGCGGCACCAATATAGCCGGAACGGTGGATGTCCCCGCCGTAGCCGAGTTCGCAAAAGGGCTGCCCGGCGTAGCGTTCGTGGAAGACAATATGTTCAGCTGCTCCCAGGACACCCAGGATAAAATGTCCCGGGTTATCCAGGAACAGGGGCTGAACCGGGTGGTCGTGGCCGCCTGCACTCCCAAGACCCACGAGCCCCTTTTCCAGGAAACGCTTATCAATGCGGGGCTTAACAAGTACCTCTTTGAGATGGTGAACATCCGAAACCAATGCTCCTGGGTGCACAAAGACGACCCGGAAGCCGCCACGCTCAAGGCAAAGGATCTGATTCGGATGGCCGTAGTCAAAGCCTGCATGCTGGAGCCGTTGACGGAGCCGGTGCTCAATATCAACCAGAATGCTCTCGTTATCGGAGGAGGCGTGGCCGGTATGGAGGCGGCCCGCAATCTTTCGGGACAGGGTTACCAGACCTACCTCGTGGAACGAAACAAAGAATTAGGGGGAAATGCCCTGTCCCTCCATGAAACGTGGCGTGGAGAAGATATCCGGAAATACCTCCGGAGCCTCATCAGGCAGGTCGAAGAGGATGAGAGAATCAAAGTATATGTGGGCGCCGAAATAGGCGAGGTGGAAGGTTTTGTAGGCGATTTCAAGACCATGATTAAACAGGGAAGGGAACAAAGGATACTGGAACACGGGGTAACCATTATAGCCACCGGCGCCTCGGAATACCTCCCGGAAGGTCCCTCTCTTCACGATTCCCAAGCGGTCACAACGGGGCTCGCATTCCAGAAGATGCTGCTGGAAAACGACCCCCGTCTGAAAGGCATACGGACGGCTGTCTTTCTTCAGTGTCACGGGTCGCGGATACCGGAGCGCCCTTACTGTTCCAAAGTCTGCTGCACCCAGAGCATCAAATCGGCCCTTGAACTCAAAAAGAGAGATCCTGAAATGCGGATCTTCATTCTCTACCGGGACATGCGGCCTTACGGCCTTCGGGAAGACCTGTACAGGGAAGCCAGGATGAAAGGGATTGCCTTTCTCCGCTACCAGTTCGAAAAACCTCTTCATATGGAAGCGCAAGACAAAGGGGTGGAAATCCGATTCACGGACCTGGTCTTGAGAAAAGAGATGAATCTTCATGCGGATCTTCTTGTCCTTGCTTCGGCCATTGTCCCTCAAAAAGAAAATCCGCTCGCCCGTTTCTACAAGGTCTCCCAGAACGAAGACGGTTTCTTTGCCGAAGCCCATGTAAAACTCCGGCCGGTGGATTTTGCCACGGACGGGGTTTTCGTCTGCGGGCTGGCCCATTCTCCGAAACCGATCGACGAAAGCATCGCCCAGGCTCAGGCGGCCTCCGCACGGGCGGTGACCCTTTTGTCCGCGAAAAGCATTGCCGTCAGCGGCACGGTAGCTCAAGTCAACCCGGTTGACTGCAGCCGTTGCGGCGTGTGCATCGACATCTGTCCCTACTCGGCGCCGCGATTCGATGAAAAGACCGGCAAGGCGACAATCCAATCCACCCTGTGCAAGGGATGTGGTCTTTGCGTGGCCTCCTGCCGTTCCGGAGCCCTCCATTTGAAAGGATTTGAAACCGCCCAGATCATGGGAATGATAGAAGGGATCTGTTGAGCAAATCAAATGGCACAAAAAGTTTTTTGACAGTCCGTCGCGGTGCTGATACAATGAGATCCGCTGCACAAGATGGATCGCAACGTACTTTCCTGTTTGGGAGAAAATAGATGCAACTCGGAAACTCACTTTTAGAAAAGGGGGAAGAGATGTTTGACATCCATGATTTGCGCTCAATCATCATGCTGAACTACCTGAAGGACAATATGCTTGAGAAGATCCTGAAAGTGACGACTCTTAAGGAGTACAGCGCGGGAGAATACATCCATCGGGAAAGGGGCTACGCGGAATTTCTTTTTGCCCTTGTGGAAGGGAAGGTCAGCCTTGAAACCGAAAAGGACTCGTCAACCAGTTTCATGGTGACCCAACTCGACAGGGGCCACACCTTCGGATTTTCCTCCCTGCTGGATACGGAACACCGCAAGTATCTCGGGCATGCCAGGGCCATGACTGATGTAAAAGTCTACTGCTGGAGGGCCGCCGATATCGAGAAACTGCTGATTGAAGATTACGAAATGGGTTTCCTGCTGATGCGTCGAATCGCAAACATCATCGATCGCCGTCTCCAGGTGGTCAAAGCCCAATTGGTGGAACTGCACGAGTAGGCAAAACAGAAAAGGCGGACCCGGCACTGAACAGCTCACGGTTGTCAGTTTACGGTTCACGATCTTTCAACCGTGAACCGATAACTGTAAACCGTGATGGTTACCGCCCTTCAGGTGACTCCTGAGCGGTCCATGATTTGAACGAAAACCTTCCCTGCTTATCATTCTTTCTGGGTTTCAGGTGTCAGTGTTCAGGTTTCAGGAAGAAAGCAGCTCAATCTATCAAAATTTGTAGAATACCTTATATCAGAATCCTAACCTGAAACCAGAAACCTATAACTTCAAAACCCGATCCTTATCAATACACCTAAATTGCCAAAATTCAATACGCACCTGGAAAGGGCCGGGCTTACCCCTCAACCAATCGTCTCGCTAACGCTACCGCCTCCCCGGCATCGGCGCCATGGCCATCCGCCCCTATCTTCTCCGCAAAAGCCTTGCTCACCGGGGCTCCGCCCACCATGATTTTCATATGCTTCCGGAGCCCCCCCTCTCCAAGCTCCCGGATAACACGTTCCATTTCAGGCATGGTGGTGGTCAAAAGAGCCGAGAGGCCAAGGACATCCGGCTTCACCTTTTCAATTTCAGCGATGAGCGTTTCCACCGTCAAGTCCACCCCTAAATCCACCACTGTAAATCCCGCCCCCTCCAGCATCATGTTGACGAGATTTTTTCCGATATCATGCATATCCCCTTTTACCGTCCCCATCATGATGGTGCCTCGTGATGGTTGGTCCGCCACCTTCAAGAGCGGCTTTACCGTATCCAGGCCCAATTTCATGGTCAGGGCCGAGACAAGCATCTCCGGGACGAAAATGGCATTGTCGGCAAACTGACGTCCCACCACATCCATGGCCGCGATGAGACCTTCATCTATAATCAGGCCGGGTTCAATTCCGGCTTTAATGGCTTCCCCCACCAGGGCCTGGATTTCATGTCTCTTACGATTCACTACCGCTTCTTTGATACTGTTCAATCGTTCATTCATCTCTTCTTCCTTTATCATGGAATCAGTTCCTCAATATCCCTCATGTACAGCCGAAACAATCGCCTTAAGATTTTCAATCGGGGTGGACAGGGGAATCGCGCACTCGGGGCCGATGATGTCCACCCCCGCATCTATGGCGTAACGCGCCTGCCTGTATACATCCTCCGGCGTTCCCTGATACAGGACTTCCGGATTGTTGATGTTTCCCACGAGGCACATCCTGTGGCCGATTTTTTCAACAGCGGTTTTGGCATCCACCTGCCACTCAAAATGATATCCATCAAAACCGGCATCCGCGAACATTTCCAGCCGGTCCGTGCAGTTTCCACAGACGTGCAGGATCAACGGGCCTTCAATAGCGGCCGTCAATTCCTGATGTACGGGCAGGAGAAACTCCTCGTAATGGCGCGGACTCACCAGGTTCCCGGTTGCGTGATCGGCCAGCACCACAATGTCCGCCCCCGCCTGAAACTGGGCACGGGCGGAAGCTATGGTAGCCGGCATCAGTTGCCTCAGCATGCGGTTCACTTTTTCCTTTTCATCCAGTCCGATCTGGAGAAGGAAATTCTGGGTGCCTGTCATGTGGTACGAAAGGGTCCAGGGTCCCATTACTTTGCCTATAATGGCGGCCTTCCCTCCCACATGACGCCGAAGAATGGAAAGAGCGTCAAGGAGAACCCGCATGGACGGTTTTTCCAAAAAATCGACAGGCACCTGTATATCCGAGAAATCTTCATGGGGGAAATGCCTGGAATCCGGCATTCGATCCCTGTCGCCCCAGTCCACCCGACATCCAAGGGCAGCCGCTTCCTGATCCACGCTGTACTCCGGCATGACCGTGTCAAATCCCACGATCTCGTGTCCCGCCAGGGCCAACTCCGCCATGGCCCCGGGATTCAGATGAGCCTCCGGGAAGCTCACCCCGCACAGATCCATGAGTTCGTGACAAACAATGGAAGTGGGGTTGCCCGCAGGGGGTCTTTCTCCTTTCGTTCCCTTATAAAGGGCCGACATGATCAAATTATACGATGTGGTTTTCATTACCTTTTCCTCCTAATGAACACCATTCATTCTCCTGAATTCGCACTAACTCTCCGTACCCGGCATATGCACGGTAACCTGCTGGAACGGGATGACCCAATTGTGACGGGTACACTCGTCGGTGCAGATCCTTTGAATCGCCCGCTCCAGAGACCAGAACTTGGATTCGGCACGGCCGTTAAATTCGGCCAGTACGGCCAGATCCAGAGAAGAAACTCCCGCTTCCTTAAATTCCACGTGGATTCTCTCCATGCTTTCCTTGTAACCTTCCCGTTCCAACGCCTCCACTATCGCCTTCTCCAGGACCCCCGGAACCTCCTTCGTGGCAATATCCTGATGCTGATAGTCAATGCCGAACGTAACAAGCAACCGGAATCCTGAAGAAAGATTGACGGGCGATTGGGACAGATAATCGGCCGTGTTGTAGAACTTGTAGGCCCCTCCCTTCAACCGCATTTTCACCGTATCCACGGTCTGGGCATAAATCTCCCCGTAGGTCCCGTCGGCAAGCCTGACCCAGTTGCCGGATTTTGAAGGAAACCACGGTTCCTTTTCAGCGATGGGCCGGGATCTGAGTTCCATCAGGTCGTTGATATGGACCCGCACGAAATTCCCGCCTAATTCTTTATTTTCGAGAAGCGTGTGAAAATTGATGGAAATCACTTCAAAGGGGATGCCCTTGTACACGACCACCTCGCCCTCGCGCACCGTTCCGAAATTGAGCATGAGCGTCGCCTGATTCCAGAAGCGGGGAATGGCCTTCTTGGAGGCCCATCCCACTCCCAGTAAAAAGATAATGGTAAGAGACAGCAGGACCCAGTCCCCAAAGGAATAGAGCACCCCTAAAAGGGCCAGGAACGAGAGAATTACCGTGAACAACACGTAAACAAGATCGAAGATGCGAACGGCAAAGGCCCGCCCTTTCCTGTGAAAAGGGCTCAACCTCTGGATCACCTTGTAAAAAAAATGAAGCACCACCCAGACAAAGGCAAAAGAAAACAGGGCGATGAGCAGGTTCAACCCCCTGCTCTTGAAGAACGTGCCGAAAAGCTCCCTGAAAGACTGGGAAAGCGATTTTTTCTCCCCCACGATTTTCTCCAGCCGGTTGGAGACGATGGCCCGCTGAGCCCGGATCTCCACTCCCCGATTCTGCCAGGTTCTTGCGACGGCATTCAGTTTTTCCGTGAGCTGAGGATCCGTCGTATGAGAAATGAGCAGCAACAGGTTTGCGTTCGCCTGCTCTATGGTTGCCAACTGCAGATCATACTGCTGAATCTCATCCCGGAGCCTTTCAATTTCCCGAGGACGGGATGTCATTCTTTTCATTTCCCGTATGAGTGGTTCGAGCATTTCCCGCAGCTCCGTGCCCCAATCCACTTTCCGCTCTCCTTGCTCATGGAAAACGCCCAGGTCCACGCCGGCACTCAACTGATCGAGCCTGGTCTCCGTTTCCTTGAGCTTTGATCTCAATTCGTCGATCTTCGCCTGCAGCTCCTTCTCCCGGCCTTGCCCCTGGGGGCTCTGAAGAACTTCCCGGGTGGCTGAGATCATTCGAGAAAGGTTCTTGGAAGTCTGTAACAAGGTTTCCAATTCCTCGATCTTTTTCCCGGTATCCACATCAGACGGAGAATTCGCGGCCTCAGCGGAAGAAAAAAGGAAAAAAGCGCTAGACTAGAATGAGTATGATGGAAGAAAATTTTTTCATAACCGATCCTCTGAAAAATTATAAGACAAGACAGATCCGGATCATTTTCCAATGGTCACGCCGTCATTATGAAACAGATCTTTTACTCCCGCCTTCAACAAGGCGGGATCAAGAAAAAGCTTCGATTTATTGGACCCCCGTGCATCGATAAACGTATCGTCAAGGGTCAGTTCGCTTTTCTTGAGAATTTTGATACTGCCGTCCATGAGGATAAAGTGGTAGCTCAAAACCCCATAGGCACAGGCTGCCGCAAGGATCAAAATGATCAGTTTTTTCATAATTCCCCGCTTGTATCCTATTCAAATTCTCTGGCAGCAAAATACAGGCTCAGGAAGCCATTCCTGCCATTGTTTTTGAATGAGATACCCCCGCTTTCTAAAAATTCCGTTTTTCTTCCACGGGCGCCGCAACCGCCTCCGCGGAGACTACAATCTCCACCCGCCGGTTGAGTTGCTTGTTTTCGCGTGAGGTGTTCGGCGCCAGCGGCATGCTTTCCCCGAAACCGAAGACCTTCAACCGGTCGGGCGGAATGGCACACTTTTTTACGAGATAGTCTTTGACTGCCAGGGCACGGTTCACGCTCAGTTCCGCGTTGTATTTTTCAGAGCCGTCCGAGTCCGTATGACCGTTTATAAGAAAAATTCGGCCCCGCAGCCGGGGATCGGTCAGTGCCTTTGCCAATGCATTCAGTACGGCAAAAGATTCGGGACGGATGGCATAGGAATTGACTGAAAACTCGATCTTGAGGTTGACAAACCCGCCGTCGCGCTTCTCGGGAACCTGGATGGTTTCCCACGTCTCACCCCCCCCATCCTTTTTTAACACCTTGATGCTCCTGGTTTTTGGTTGAGAGTCAGACGGGGCAACAGATTCCCATCCCTCCTGTTTGGTTGTTTTCGACCCCGTTCCGGGAGCGAGCAGACTTTCCGCAATCCCGTCCGAGGTGGTTTCAAACCCGTATTTTCCGGCGCTGCAGATGCCGCCAAACAAAAAACAAACACACAGCGTCAAAATGACGAATCTGGACATGATGACCTCCTTTTTTTACAATTTCATGGCCCCGTAAGCACCGACACTTCCGCCTCCGCATACCCTTCTTTTCCGGAGAGCCCCTGGTTCCTGAGTCGTTCCACCAGGTCGCCGGCACGGGACCAGTCTCCGGTGAGATCACCGGGAAAATCCAGTGGGGATGCAGCCGCTACCGCCCAGACCCTGTCCGTGCCGTAGGGTTCGGCCACCACCAGATCGTAGGAACACCCGTCCTCCGGCAGAATGATCGGCACATCGGGTCCTGGCAAGGAACCGCACTGCCCGCCCCTCGCCAGCCGGCCGCTTCCATCCACCGGATAAAGGAGCACGGCATTGCCTTTGGGATCCAGATCGAAAAGGTATACATAGGCCGCCCGGTTCAGGCGGATTACGAATTTGATGTGTTCGCCGTTACGGTAAAAAGGCCGCCCTTCGCCGCGGGTTGTGGTCAACTCCACCACCAGACCGCCTTTGGATATCCCTTCCCGGGTTTTTCCGGAGGAAGCCTGTTGGCCGCCCTGCCGCGGGGATACGGGAGGCGTTTCGAGGAGATAGGCCGGAAAAAGTCCGACCGGAACATCCGCCGACGCAGCCGTAATCTGCTGACCCTGCCGGTCGCTCACCAGGATCCTCACTTCCACCATTTCCTTATGCAGCCAGGCGCTGCCCTTCAGTTCCCCGTCCGCCTTGAGCAAATCGGCGGTGAGGCTCGAATCCCCTGTTCGGGGGACCTGCTCCGGACGGATGCCTCGGGTGCCCCTGGTGCGAAGGCTGTTGACGGAAAGTTCGCGCAGGACCTTCTGCTGGTCCAGAGGAACAAATATGCGACTTTCGGCCAGGGCCGGCCGTATCCACCCTTCAAGATACGCCCCCATATCATCGCTGCATTTCTTTCCCTTGATCTCGAAATCACTCATGTGCAACGTGCGACTCATCGCTTTTGCGGTATTCCGTTCCAGTTTTCGCACAAGATATCTTGCCCACGACTCCCGGTCGGGTCTGAGATCATCCTGATCGATCCTGTTCAAGGGGAGTTTCGTCGAAGCCGATGCCACCACCTCGGGACCGCTTGTCCCCACTTTCATTACTTTCAGATCTATCCGTACATCTTCCCCCTGCTTCTGCCAGGTCCCCTGCAGGATCATGGCATCTTCGCGTATCCGCTCCGGGCAGTAGCACCCTGCACCCGTTCTTTTTCATTTCCGTAATCAGTTTGGCACGCAGCTGCGTGGCCAGAGGAAGGCTCAGTCCGCTGTTTGCATCGTACAGATCGTGGGCGCTGATAAGTACGGGTCCGGCCTTGAGATTGCTTCCCTGAACCAACTCCCTGGCAAGATCGCCAACAGCGCCATCCAGGTCTTCCGGTTCACCGGTCCAGGCCCGGGAATGGGACGCATCTCCATCGTTGTCTTGAAGAGATGTTTCACCCCCCTGCCCCCGCGCCTCGGAAACCGTTCCCCATAAAGTGAATAATGCGGTAAAAAGGATAAAAAGCCGCACCCACCGGAACAAATATACTGGAAACGGTCTTTTCGGATCAAAAACGGATCGATCGGTTTCCATTCGGTCCCATCTCCTTATCGGGCAACCCTTGAAGATTGGCGGTTTCAGAAGGCTCAACGCACAACGCTTCCAATGAAGCATCCCCCTCCCCCACCGCCGGAATCTTCTCCGCCCGTCACGGGAATATCGGTTTCAACCGCCACCGTACTGGCTTGCAAGAGCTGCGTATAGGGAAAGAACAAATATTTTCCGCCCTCGAATTCTCTGCCGCAGCAGAAATCGAGGGGATGATTGAACAGGGAGAACCGGACCTGTTCGGCAAATGTATTCAGACCATCCCAATCCTGCCACAGGGTCGTTTCGCAGTTGTAGACCTGGGTATAGCTCTTGCCGCCCGTTCCCCCGCTGTAATACCCCATCGGGGTAACCACATATCCTACCTGTTCGTAAACGTATTCCACAAGTCCCACGCAAGTAAAATCTCCGGAATCGGGACCGGTCTGTTTCTGAAAGAGGATATCGTAGCCTTTGCCTACCTGCTCCTTCGCTATCACCACGAGCTGTTCCTTTCTATCCTCGCTCCATTCCGTAACGTCGTCATAGTTCACCGGCAGTTTTGCCCCAAGGTAAACAACCCCTTCATTCGCTTCATCCACGGAGATAAAATTCTTGGAATCCGTTTCCACAACCCCGTCTAAAACAGCATGAATAATCCGGAGATCCCCGATATAGAGACCGGTATGGCCCGATTTCAGTTCACCGAGAACGGCTTGCAGCACGGAACAGGGCAGTTCCAGCTGGTCCGTGCTGCCGTAGATGATGCCGTCGGCGCTGGTGTGATAGAGAAGAGCCCCCTTTTCGAGGGCATCCGATTTCGCGCCCCAAAAAAGCAACACGAAAAGCCAAAGAACAAAAAAGCCGGCACTAAAAGAAATTCTTTTCATTGCAGGATCCCTTTCACCGTCTTGCGCACCAATGGAGAAGAATCATTCAACGCGGGGGCCATAGCGGAACGCGCCTCCAGACCCAGGGGTTCAAATTTTTCAAGGGTGAGGGCTGCATTCCATCGAACCAGGGAAGACGGGTCCGACAGGAGTGTCCGAATAAGCGCATCGCGGGCTTCCGTGGTCTTAGCATCTCCCAAGGCCCGAACCATTTCGGCGCGTACCGTCCGGTCCTGTTCTTGTTTGAGACGGGCCACAAGCAGCGTCACGGACTTGTCCGTTCCAATATGCCCGATTGCCTGGGAAGCCTTGAAACGAATCATTTCGTTAGGATCGGCAAGAGCACGGGAAAGGAGCGGAAGAGATCCCTCCGCCCGCATACGGCCCAGGGAAAAAAGAATCGTATACCTGAGATTTTCTCCCGCATCCGGTTCATCGTACACTTCTTCAAGACTGGAAATAACCCGGGGCCTTCCCTGTCCCAGCTCCGCCAGCCCCCTGACGGCCCCGCACCGGATCCCTTCACTTTCCTTCTTGTTCATCAAAATGGCCAACAACGGTTTCAGGGCCTGCTCCTCTCCGGATGTCCCCAAGTATTGAATCGCCACCATGCGCTCTCTCAAGCTGTTTTCGGAATTCTCCGCAATGGAGAGATTTCTTGAAAATTCAGATTCGGCGGCAAGGACGGAACAGCTCATTTGAAAAAAAATGCAAAAAATCCACAAAAACAATCGTCCCGGTGCAATTTTCATCGCTTTCCTCCCGTGTTTATCCCATCTACATTTATTTAAAAATACAGAAAATTTCCGACAATGACAATAGATTTTCTTTGACAATTAAAAACCCCATTGATAGAAGTTTTATCACTTTGCCATTCACTGTCGTATTCTCTATTTTATATGCTGGACTGAGGCGATGATGACAAGCCCCTGCCCTAACGCAACCGCCTCGAACGCCCGAAGGCAGGAAGATATTTTCCAGGCCCGTTGCGCAATTCCCAATCGCAACTTATCCAAATGCGACAACTCGCAATTTTTAAAGTGTAAACCTATTTTTTGATGAAAGGAGCAAACAAATGGGACATAAACGAGGACTCTTTTTTCTGTTTACGGGCATCATGGCGCTATTTTTATTTTCGACCGCGGCCGGGGCCATGGAAACAACCGCCGTCGGAGAGGGACAGACCAGGCAGGAGGCTATCAACAACGGGATTCGGGTGGCCGTTGAACAGGCACTGGGGACCCTCGTAAAATCGGACACGCAGGTCAGTCAGGGAAAACTGGTCTGGGACAGGATTGCGTCCGCCAGCGCAGGATATGTAAAGAAATACGACGTCCTTGCGGAAGGAAAAGACCCTGTCTCCGATGTTTACAAGGTTAAGTTATTGGTGACATTGGACGACCCCAAGCTGAAAAGCGCCGTAGACCAATTCATGGAGGATTCAAGGGCACAGAGAAATTTCCAGGAAACCCGTTTTGACGAAAGAAAAATCGTCGTGGTCTATCAGCCGCGAACCGGTTTTGATCTCCCCGCCAACTCCAAGGGCGTGCAGACCGTCATGGACCTGATTCAAGACAAGCTGGCAGGTTACGGATTCAGGGTCTTTTTGGCCGACCAGGTTGCACGCATCAAGGAAAAAACGGCGGAAATGGTGGGCGACGAAGAGACCGCCATCAATCTGGCGAGGCAGGAAGCGGCGGAGGCGGCCGTAACCGTCAGCTTTGACGCCGCCAAACAGCCCACTTCCGACGGATACAATCTCATCCTGTGCACCCTTACCCTGAAAGCCTTCGATACCTCCACGGGAGAGCTTTTCGCCAATGTGCAGGATCGTGATAAGACGATCACCAGAGGGGGGGAATACGGAATAGAAGACGGCGTGGCCCGGGCAGCCATCAAGGTCGGCCCCAGGACGGTAGAAAGGCTGACCAAGAAAATCGTGGAGCGGTTCAGCACCAACAGGGCGAAGTTTGTCACCCTCATATTCCGGAACGTCTCCGTGGCAAACCAGGATAAGATGGAAGGAATCCTTGATGCCATAGGGTGGAGATACCGCGTAAGCCGACAGACCGGAAATTACATGGAACTTGAAATATTCAGCGAAGCAGATCCCACGTCCGTCCGGAAAGTCGTTCGCAAAGAAATCACCAAGGCCGGTCTCCCTTTAAAACCCGGTGAAATGATCGGAAGCCGCGTCATTTTTGACGGAAAAGAAACGGGAGGATATTAACATGAGACGGAGCGCCTGTTTTGCTGTCGGACTCCTTGCCCTTTCTCTGGCTTCCTGCGCGGGGATAAAGCCTTCCACGAAAGGCGCCCTCGTAAACGTATACAGGCCCAACCCGGTAAAGGAGGGAATTGTCTGCTCCACCGAAGGGGAGAAAGGGATCGCCTACATGTATGTGGGGGCGGAAACCATTAGCGGAAAAGTCGGGAAAGAAGACAAGCGCATCATCGCCCAGTATGCACGATCCGTTCTTGGTCAGACCAACTTCATCAGTCCCATTTCCGTCCCGGCAATGAGCGGTGAATATCCGGATCTGAGCATTCGCGTACATGAATTCTCCGTTAAAAACAAGCCAGTGGATAACCGGGTGAAGATGGACGGCGTCTTTCAGGCCAGTTTTTCCATTCGACAGGCCGGGATGCTGGAATGTTCCACCAGCGACCCGATCCTCATAGAAAAGCACTACGAGATGCCCGTTTACAAGCGGGAAAAGCTCCCGTCCACTCTGAAAGTGAAGGAAGCCATGGTAAGGGAGGCCGTAAGCCGTGTGGTGAGCCAGTTTGTTCCCGTAAAATCGAGTGTGTTGAGGCCGGTCAAGACGGGAGGCGGAGACGTGGCTGAAAAGGCCGCGCAGATGATCGACTCGGGCAATTGCCGCGGCGGATATGAAATGGCGAAACCGGCCGCAAGCGCCCCTGATTGCCGGGACGCGGATCTGCTCTACAATGCCGGCGTCGCCATAGAGTGCATGGCCTGGTCCACGGCCCACGATCAGAAGACGCAGGAGAAATATCTGGCCGCGGCGGGGAACTATTATCGAAAGGCCGCCATGCTCAAACCCGAAGATGCGGACATGCAGAAAGCCATGAACGAAGTACTGTATGAAGTGGACACATTCTTCGCGTCTTTTAAGCGGCAGAAAACCACGGGCAAGACCCTGGATCAATATAAGGCGCCTACGGGATATTAGGCGGTAAGGTTGGCAGTGCCGCGGAATTTTTAATCTATAATCCAGTTGGAGTTCATCCCTTATGAACGAGCTCCGAGGATGAGTCACGATGAGAAAAATTGCTTTGGTCCTTTGTCTTCTATTTCTCCTGCCCGGATGCATGAAGGCCATCGAAATGGCGACCGGTCTTGAATTGACCAAGCACCTGAATCCGGTCATGGAACTGGAGATGGATCTGGTTTTTTTGGACGAAATCGCCGCTTTCACCAAGCTCAACCAGATTATCCTTAAAAGGGTTCCCGTCTCGCTCGATGACCCCTGGCCGGAACTCCTGAACCATTACTCCGGCAGCCCTTCATCGCACGAAACGAGGGCTCGAGAGCAATATGATGCCTGTCTCAAAACGCTGCTGAAAGACGATTTCTATTTCTTCAGAACATACGATACCGCACTCTATTTCAATTTGATGGGGGCCGGAAGCACCGCGGCCCTGCTGGCCAAGGCGATCATTACCTCAAGAGATCTGCTTGTCATAGAAGGCGCAAAAGGGATGGGCATCCGTTTCGAACATGCCAAATCGGTGCTCAGCTATTATCCCTTTGGCTGCAAATGCGACTATTACAGTAGAAAATTTGATACTCCGCGGCAGGGTTCGGCGGAATGCCGTAAAATTCGAAGAAAACGAAATTGTCCCTTTTTCAACCTTCCCACGGAACAGATGCTCTATCGGTATCTTTTTTCCAAAGGGGGCCTTAAATCCTGGGAAGACTTGCAGATAGATATGGACTGTCTCCATATCGTGGAAGGGGAGAGGCTTGGCTCGTTCAAGGAAGTCTTTTACACCCTTCTTCCGAATCACCTGCGAAGCAGAATTAAAACCGTGGACAATGAAGTAAATGATGCTGTTGCGGAACTGGCATCCACAGAGGCAAGGCTGAAAGAAAAAGGCCTGAGAGACTCCGAGGTGCGGGCTCTTAACAAAAAGGAGGAAGTGCTTCACAAGCAGATCATGAATCAATCCGCCATCCAGGATAAGCTCTATAAAGAGGCTGCTTCCACCCTGGAAGTCACGCCGGAAAAGGTCAAAAAGGCGAAAAAACTGTTGCAGATCACCCGCGTTTATCAGCTCCAATTTCTCGCAGATTTCGGCGGCCATGTCCGCTCTGACCATCAAACTGACCGATGATATGATGTCCTTCTCCGGCCTTGGGCAGAGCCAGATCACAAGCAGTATAATCTACATGACCACCCAGGGCATCGCCACCGGTTCCAGGGCCGAGGTGAAAAAAAGGGCGGAACTCCTGGGAAAGCGCATTATCAGCCTTCCCGTAAACTATGCGCAAATCTGGAGTTACGCCATATCACAGAAATCGGAGGTGAGCACCTATATGAGTTATCTGGAAGCCCTGGCGGCGATGGAAAAAAAATTGTAGGTAACACGGCCATTAGATAGCCATATTTGCAATGTGAAGAACCTGTTAAATATAGCAAGAAGGAGGGAAAATCATGAAGAGATTTCTGGTATATTTATTGGCGGTAAGCTTTGTATGGATAGCCGCCGGCTGCGCCAAAAAGCACGTAACCCCGATTTCCGAGGAAGACAATCCCGCGCACCATTATCTGATGGGGATGGATCTTGTAGAAAAGAATAACTTGTCGGAAGCCGCCGCCCAATTCGACAGGGCAACGGCGTTGCAACCGGATTATGCCCCTGCCATGGCCGGACTGGCCCTGGTATCCGCTCTCAGGGCGGAGACGGAAAAGGACGGGGAGCACCGGGCGGTTGAGATGAAAAGGGCGCTGGATCAGTTGGACAAGGCGGAAGACAAGGCGGAGGGAGACTCCCAGAAATTCGCAGTGTTTGTTACCGGCATCCGGGTTTACATGCATGCCCGGCCGAAAGACTGGATCGAAAAGGCGGAAAAGCAGTATAAGAAAGCCCTGAAACAGGATGAAATCAAAACAGAGGAACTGCCCTATTACAAGGGTATGGAAGCGGCTCACTATTTTATGGGCGAGGCCTATTTCAGCGCCCTTCAATTCCAGGATGCCGAAAACGCCCTTGGAAAAGTGCTGGCATCCGCTCCGGGCAAATGGCATGACAAGGCCAACGCCCTTTACAAGAGGCTCCAGAAGATTATCCGGGCTTCCGCCAATTTCACGCTCACGGGCGTA
The DNA here is from genome assembly GCA_963747015.1 of uncultured delta proteobacterium. GTDB lineage: Bacteria > Desulfobacterota > DSM-4660 > Desulfatiglandales > Desulfatiglandaceae > DUZB01. Next base: position 42,435 of record CAVVEP010000031.1, on the reverse strand, counting down.
GCCAAAAAAATCGCCGTAAAAGACGAAGTGAGCCGGGCCGATGTGGCCGCCCTGCTTGTGGATGAACTGCATCTGGACAAGCTGTTGGCCGGACGCATCCCTGTACCGGAAAAGAAGGAGGAGAACGCTTTCGTGCCGGCTGACATTCAGAATAACCTGTTTAAACCCGAAATACTCATTGCGCTCAAATGGGGATTGCGGGGGCTTGAACCGGAATACGACCAGACTTCCAGGGCCTACCTTTTCCATCCGGACAAACCGGTAACGAGAAAAGAACTGGCCTTTATCCTGGAAGACGTCCTGATAAAAATTACCGGAGAAAAGGATCTGGCGACGCGCTATTTCGGGCAGAAAAACTCTCCCTATCCCGATGTCCCTCCCACGGCATCCTGCTTCAATGCGGTCATGAATGTAGTCAGCAGGGGTCTCATGGAGCCGGATCTGTCCGGTGCTTTCAGGCCGGATGATTACGTGGACGGCGCGGAGTTGATTTTGGCGGTTATGCGTCTTAGAAATGTTATGAATATCCATTAGATGATAAGGAGGTTTGTCATGAGAAGAACATTAGCGCTCGTTTCGTTCATTGCTGTTTTATTTTCTTCGGTCGCCGGGGCGTGGGCCGAGGACGTGTGGCAAAGCGTAAAGGATCCGGTAAAGATCTTTGAAGAGGGATACATCCAGGTCACGGGCGTTTCCGAAGAAGGCCAGAGCCGATACGGCGCCGTAAGAGCCGCAACGGTTGTCGCCCAGCGCGATCTTTTGGAAATCCTTGAAGGACTCCGCCTATACGGGGAAACAACCGTAAAAAACGGCATGCTCCAGTCGGATGAGATTCGAACCACGATACAGGGATTCCTGAAAGGGGCGGTCAAATGCGGAGAGAAATTCAACAGGGAAAGCGGGTATGCGGAAGTCTGCATGAGGCTGTACATTCGAGGAAAAGGAGGATTGTACGATGTGATCCTGCCTCTCATCAAGGAGAACAAGCTGGAACCCGTAAAAAAGACCTATTATGAACCCAAATTAATCCCCAAAGTGATTTCGGAACCCGCTGCCCAGGCACAGAAGGAGCCCGAACCGGTGCAGCCCAAAGAAATAAAACCGGTCGAGGAAGTCAAAGGGGAGCAGCCTGCGGCCAAGCCTCAGGTGGTGGCGCCTTCGGAAATCGTCAAGCCTTTCGACGGCCTGATCGTGGATGTTCGGGATTTTCAATTCCGTCCCGCGCTCGTAAACACCATCCTCACGGACAACGACGAGATCGTATTTGATCCCGCGAAAATTCTGAGCACTGTCCTGGTGGAAAGAGGATGCGGCGGTTTTACCACGGATCCGGGAAAGGCGGAAGCGCTTCTGGGAAGCTGGGGAAGCAAAAATCCCATGACGCTGAAATGCATCGGGGTCGTGAAAATGACCAATGCCAAAATCAGCGTTGACGATGCCGCCGCCGTTTATGTCAACGACAAAAACAGTCATCTTCTGGCCCAGGCAAAAGTGGTTTTTCTCCTCAAGTAAGGAAGTTTGCACGGAAAACAGACCACATGCTCCTTCCCTCCTTTCGCCCAACTGTTCTTCGAAACGAAAAGGGGGGAGGGAAGAAGAGGTTGAGAAATGAAAAAGAAGCTGCTCATCATACTGGGCTCCTCGGTGCTGGCCGTCGCGATCGTAATCTTCGGGGCCGGAATCTATATCAACAGTCACATAGATGAAATTGCCAGGGAACAATTAGGCGCTGGAATTCAGTTCGACCATGTGGCGTTTCATTACTCCCCCATGCCCACCATCGTCATCACGAATCTCAAAATTGACAAGGGAGACAACAAAGTAACGATCCCTTCACTCAAACTCTATCCGGACCTTGTTGAACTTTTGTCAGGCCACATCTCCATGAAAAATATCATTCTGGATCAACCAGTCCTCTACGCCGACATGAGCACCCTGACGGCGGGCGGGACAAAATCCTCAGACCGGGAGATCCTGACGACCGGTTCCATCCCGGCACAGATGGTGGCGGGCCTTGTTGTAAATGCCGGGAAGATGTTCCTCAAAGCCCGCGATGCGTCGGTGCAGCCCGTTACCTTCGCCGTGGCCATGGAAGAAGTGAAAAAGAAGGAGCAGAACATTTCCGTCAAGCTCCAGAAGTTCAGCATCGATGAAATAGGGCTGAAGTTTGCGGGAGATATCTCCATTTCATCCTTTTCTCCCCTCAAAATCAAGGTGGATGCCCCGGAAGCCGCCATTAATCCGGAAGCCGTGAAAGATTTTCTCGTCAAATTCGGATTCATCCAGGAAAGCCTCAGTCATGACATTCCCGTTATTCAGAATGTGGACGCCAAAGGGTTGAAGCTGGATCTCGATCCCGAGGCGGGAAATATTTTCATTTCCTCGGCAGTTTTGGTCTTTGACCAGAATCAGATCAAGGATACCACCCTGAATCTGACCAAGGATGGCGCCTATGAACTGACTTCCAGCCGGATCCTTTTGAATATGGAAACCATTTTCCGCTGGGTGCGGGAAAGTCCCCAAGGAAAGAAGGCGCTGGACGATCTTCTCCTCAAAGCCAAGCTAAAGGACTTGAGCGCTACAGGCGCGCTTGAGCTCTCCGCCCTTGCCTTGAAAGGGACCAAAGGCGCGAATGCACGGGTGGACGGGACCTTCGACATCAAGACAACAGGGCTGAAGATACACCTGGTGGCCGACAACGGCAAGGAGCAGGATTTCACCGTCAGCCAACTGGATACCAAGGTAACCATCAAGGAAGGAACTCCGTCGGTTAAAGTGAATTCCCTTCAGATGGGATCCGCCGGTGGCGGCACGGGCGTTTTAGAAGGGGTGTTTGCATTTCCCATGGCCCTGAAAGAAGTGGCATTCAACAGCCGTTTCAATGCCTTCAGGATTTTCGACACCACCCTCGACCTGAAGGCATCCAAAGAGCGAAATAAAGGGTTCTATTTTGACATGGATCTTCAGAACCCTTCCCTGAAGGTGGCCGCAAGGGGCGAACTCCAGTCGCAACCAAATAAAAGCACGGATTTCAGGGCGCAGATTGGCGGATTTGAAAATTTTCAATGCCCCCTCGAAAGACAGCAAGGGTAACGCCCCCGTCCCATCGGAAAAACCGGCGGAATTCAACTTCAGTCTGGTAAAAAGCCGGGATTTTTCCGGAGCGGCATCGGTAAAGGAGTTTCGTTACAATGACTTTCCCGCCCTTGAAAATGTGGATCTCACGGTCAAGTGCATGAATGATAAGGCGGTCCTCCAGGGGACCGTCCAGCTCTGCCAAATCCCTCTTTCCCTTCAGGCTGTAGTTATCCCGCCGAATCTTATAGCTGCACAGCTTGAAGGGAAAGGGGCCGGCATCAACCTGACTTCCTTCATCGGCTGCTTTTCCAAGGACCTTCCCCTCTTCCTCAAAGGCAGGCTTTCCATTGCGGCAAACCTGTTCATCGAGGGGAAGGACCCCCGGGCCCTCGTGGATTCCCTTCAGGGGGAGGTGATGGTTACCCTCAATCGTTGCACCGTATCTCGCCTGTCGAATCTGGATTATCGTCTCTCTTTTCTCCTGGATATCCTGGGAGCGGCGGGAATCAGCTCGCTAAGGGACGACGCCGTCACTTTCGGGAAAGGCATGGCCAGGGCAAATCTTTCGAAAGGCCGAATGATCCTTGACAGCTTTTCTCTTACGGGACCGCTCTTGAGCACCGAGGGGACGGGAGAATTTAACCTGAAGGAGAAGCGCCTCAAGATTTCGGGACAGGTTCAAACGGCTATGGGGATCACGGAAGAATTCTCCATAGACAAGATTCTGACCAAGAGGGAGACGTAATCATGATGTGCGGTTTTACCCGGAAGACAAAAGGGGTTCTGCTTTTGTGCGGGATCGCCCTTTCTCTGAGTTTCTGCGCCAGCCAGGATAAGCCCAAGGCGATTTCTTATGTTTCCGAAAACAAAATCCCTCGAAAACTCGCGGTATTGCCTCCAATCTATCTGGCCCCGAAAAATCAGGAAAACACCATCGGGATTAAATCCGGAAGCGAAGAAGAGAAATTCGTAAATGATCTCGTGCGAGGGGTCATCCAGAATCAACTGTCCGGCAAGGGATATTCCGTCCTGCCTCTTGGTCTTGTGGATCAAAAACTGCGCTCCAAGGGCGATGAAAAGGCCTGGAGGAAAATGACTCCCGTCGATCTTAGTCGTCTTCTCGGGGTCGACGGGCTGATCTATGCCGAAATCCTGTCGGCAACCATGCTGCAAGCGGTGGCATACGATGAGTATTCTCTTGAAGTCCGCCTCAAGATGGTCGACAAGGAAGGGGAAAACCTCGGAACTTGGACGGAATCCGCTTCAAAGAGGAAATTCGCCATACCCACCAGTCCCGTGGCGGCGCTGGCGACCATTGCGGAAGCGGCCCTGGATGAACCGGCCAAAAAGCATATGCGCCTGGTTATCTACGACCTGGGTTGGAAGATGGCCCAGGTCCTTCCAGACAGCCCTTACGAAAAAGCACTGCCTGAAATCCTTTCCGTGGAAAGCAATATCGACAAAGGGGTTTTCGCCGCCAACGAAAAAATCGAAGTGAGCGTGAACGCGGAAGATGGTCTTACATGCACCTTTGATATCGGCAATTTCAAGAAAAATATCCCCATGTCTTCCGTTTCAACCGGCTTGTACAAGGGATTTTACATGGTTCGAAAGGGAGACAGCACGTCAAACCAGCCGCTCGCCATCCATCTGATGAAACCCAACGGAGTGGAACGGACATGGCTGGAAACCGCCGGCACCGTGACCATCGACGCTATCGCCCCCCCCGCCCCCGAGGAAATCAAAACCAAGGCCGGCAGGGAAGGCGTAAGCATTGTTTGGGCCAGACCGGAGACTGGAGACCTTGATGCATTCATTGTTGAAAGGAGCGACAGTCCGGTTGGAAATTTTGCGGCACTGAACAGCACCAAGGATCTGTCCTATCTGGATGCGGCGGTAAGCCAGGGCAAGACCTATTATTATCGCGTGCTCTCCGTGGACCGGATCGGGAATCGTTCAAACCCTTCCCGGGTGAAAAAATCCACCGTCCCTTTCTTTGATGAGACCGCATTGTCAAACAGACCGAAGGGCGCCCTTGTTCCGGGATTGTATTCCGTAACAGGGGAATCCATTATAGAAGAAGGAGAGACCCTGAAGATAGGCCCTGGCACAAGATTCAGGTTTCTGTCCGGCGCGAAATTGTTGTCAAAGGGCGTCCTGCTTGCCCGGGGAACTGAAAAGGACTCTATTGTCTTTGAAGGGACCGGATGGAAGGGCATTTCCGTGACGGCAACAGGCAGCGCGGAAATATCCAACGCGGACATCAAGGGTTGTTCTCCCTGCATTGAACTTGGGGAAGGTCGTCTGGATGCGCAATCCGTTTACCTGCATGGAGAGGGCGGATCCGGTATTATTGCCGGTGAAGGGGGACATTTCCTGTTGAAAGGCGTTTCGGTGGAAGGCTTTGAAAAGGGCGTTGCCATAAATGGCGCCAGAGGAAAGATTGAGGAATGCACCATCACGAAAAATAATACAGGTCTGGAATTTTCATCAGGGGAACTGGAACTGAACCACGACAATATCTTCGGCAATTCCGGACAGGATTTGATATCGCAACAAAAAATCGTCATCGGGAACAATTTTCTGGGAACAGACACGGTGAAAGATCTCAAGATACAGGGCGACATTCTCGTGACAAGCCTGCTGGATTCTCCATACCCCCATGGGAGGAAAATCGTCCTCATCGATAAGGCCGACATCACGCCGGAAAAAATCGAGGCCGATTTTCAGGACAAGAAAGAAGAAGGGCATTGAAGCCTTTTCCCAGCGAAGGTTTGGAGACGCCCACCAGTTTCTGGCCGATGCGCTCTCCATGAAAGATGATCGGGAGGTTTATCTTTATCTTGCCTATACGGAAATGATCCTTGGCGAAGAAGCCAAATCGGAAGAGACCCTTGAGAAGGGGATCAAAGCGTTCCCCTATGAAATGAAGCTTTATGAGGTCTATGCAAAATCCCTTGCCGCCGGAGGCAAAAAAGATAAAGCCATTCGTCTCCTGGACAAAGCCCTTACCATGAATCCCGATGACAAATCCCTCAGGATCATGAAAGAAAGTCTTCTCGCTCCCCCTTCCTCGGAGAAAAACAAGGTACAGACTCCCGAACCTGCCGTCACGCAACCCGGGAAAACCGCTCCTGTTTCATCGAAGGATGCCAAAGATTTCAATAAACTGAAAGCTTCCGGCATAAATGCCTTTAAAAAGCGGGATTTCAAGAAAGCGGAAGAGCTGCTCGAAAATGCCCTGTCTCTACGGAAGGATAAAGAGGTCTACCTGTATCTGGCCTATGCCCGGATGGAGCTCGGCAACACGGAGGAATTGGAAAAAACGCTGAAAAGCGGAATAGCGGCTTTTCCCAATGAAGCAAGACTTTACCAGATTTACGCCAAATATCTCTCTTCAAAGGGAGACATTGAAAAGGCTCGGGCCCTCGTGGACCAGGGGCTTAAAGCCAACCCTGACGACAACAGCCTCAAAATGATGAAGGATTATCTGAGCCGATGAGGCGCCTCTTTGTTGAAAAAACCGCATCTTATTCAAGAATCCTGGCAGGAATGAAGTCATGAGGTCTTTTTTGCTGCCGGGAAATTTCAATAGGATACAAAGAACCATGAAAAAACTCGCGCTGCTCTTGACCATCGCCGTTCTTCTTGTTTCCCTTTGCACCGTCGCGAATGCGAAGGAAGACCTGGAAAGGGAAGGAGAAGCCCGCTACGACATCAACTATGCGAGCTATCTTATTGAAGTGGGCAAATATATGGAGGCACTCGAGAACTATGAAACCGCCCTGGAATTGACTTCCCTCCCGAAAACGAAGATTGATGCACTTCTTGCCAAGGCAACCCTCCTGTCATCCTTTTTGGACGCACCGGAGGAGGCATTGAAAGTTTACAGACAGGTGTACACCCAATACCCACAGGCGGCCGAAATTGCGCGGTACAGGGAAGGGCTCCTTCTTTTTCAGTTAAATCGTTACCGGGAAGCGCGAGATGTCCTCACCGATTATTTGAAAAGGTATCCGAAAGGCCGGTTCATTTTTCAGGCGGAGGCACTCCTCGAACAGATTGCGAAAATGCCTGCTCCATCTCCCCCCCCTGCCCCACCGACCACCATTCCCAAAGCCGAGACGCCTGTTCCCGAGACCCCCACGACTTCCATTCCCGCTCCTGCGCCTCCAATTCCCTCGCCTCCGATTCCTGCGCCTCCGATTCCTGCGCCTCCGGTTCCTTCGCCTCCGGTTCCTTCGCCTCCGGTTCCTCGCCCCCGGTTCCTTCGCCTCCGGTTCCTGTTGTTCCCGTTCCCCCGCCCGCGCCCCCGCCTGCTCCCAAGCCGGCCATAAAAACGCCTCAGGTCAGGGTTCGCCTGTGTAAGACAAACGGGAGCATAGAGATCATGGGATCCCCCGTCTGCGTGGACGGATTGGGTTGCAAAGAAAAATTCACCGTTAAAGGGTCCGATGGAGACATTAGGATCAATGGCAGCGCCACCGATAAGAAAACGATTACATTTACCAGTCGGAGCCCGCTTGCAGTGACGTGCGATAAGGAAAAGAGGAAAGTACGGGGAAGCCTCACGGTGAAGCAGAAAGCAGGAGCGCTCATGCTGATCAACCTCGTCGATATGGAGGATTATCTCAAATCGGTGGTTCCTTCCGAGTCTTATGCCTCATGGCCGCTGGAAACCCTCAAGGCCCAGGCGGTCGCCGCGCGCACCTATGCCTATTATCAGATCCTGCACAGGGAAGACTGGGACTACGACCTGGTTGCCGACCAGGGAGACCAGGCCTACAAGGGAATGGAAAGAGAGCGGAAAAACTCAAGCCTGGCGGTCACGGAAACCGAGGGAGAGATTCTCACCTACAAGGAAAAGCCTATTCTCGCCATGTACAGTGCAAACAGCGGGGGATACACGGCGGATTCCCAATCCATTTTCAGCCTGAGCAAACCTTATCTCGTGGCGCATCCGGACCCGGAGAGCCTCAACGGAAAGATGGCCCACTGGACGAAGACGTTTTCCGTAAAAGAAGTGGAAAACGCGCTCGACAGGAGAGGGATCGACATCTCCGGAATTCAAAGGATTGAGGCGGCGGAGAGAGGCCCTTCCGGCCGCATTATCAAGGTACGCATCGTTTCCAAAGGCGGTTCGAAGGTCTTTCGGACGCGAACCACCCTCGGAAGGGCGCTTCAGCTTCCGGAAATTCTGCTGGAAATAAAAGAAAAGGACGGAAATTTCACCTTCGACGGTCGTGGCTGGGGACACGGCGTGGGCTACTCCCAGTGGGGTTCGGCCATCCTGGGAAAAGACACCTCCTATAAAAAGATCCTGGCCTTTTATTACCCCAATGCGGTTTTGGAAAAGAAATGGTGAGTACACATGATATCCCATCGTGCATCCTATTTCAAATTGCCTGGTGCCGAATTTCAGGTTCACTAAATCCATTCCGCCACAAGGTTGCTTTTTTGCTTCCACCCGATGCTCACCGAGTAATTCCGGAAAGGCAGTCCTTTTCTCAATCTCATTCAGAAAGAATGGAAGATCCTTTACATGAAAAGCACGTTGAATGAATGGATTGATCTCGCGAAAGAAGATTTTAGGCAGGCAAAAGTACCTATCTGAAAGGGAACTTTTACAGAGGCGTCTGTTATGCCGCGCAACAGTCGGTTGAAAAGACCCTCAAGGCCTCCTTGCTCAAGAAGGGATGGGATCTTGAGAAAATTCATCATATCAGGCGCCTGCTCAGCATCTGCCAAGACTATGGGGTGCAGATTGAATGGCCAGATGCGGATGTTGATTTCATAGACAGCATTTACAGAGGCCGATATCCTGCCGAGAAGGAGTTCTTCCTCTGAAAAATCCCGAAGAAGATGAGGCATCACGTGCCTATTTCAATTGCTCTGAATATCCTCGAACAAATCAACTTACAGTCCTTTTCAAACAAACCTTGCATCCGCCGCGATGCACCCTTTCGAATTACACATCACCGGGTTCAGATCGATGGACTCGATATGGTCTTCAAGTTCCATGATCAGTTCTGAAAATGCCAACATCATGCGGGTCAATTCCTGCAAATTGATGGGCTCGGCTCCGCGATAACCCTCCAAAAGCTTATGGGCCCGAAGACTCTTCACCATGGACTGCACCGTCCCTTCATCCAGGGGCGCCATTCTCAAACTGGTGTCTCCGTAGATCTCCACGCCCGTTCCCCCCATGCCGAAAAGAACCACGGGCCCGAACTGGTAGTCCATCTTCGCCCCGATGATCAATTCTATTCCCGTAACCATCTCCTCCAGAAGAACCCCATCAAAAGCTTCGATCCGGCTGAGGCGTGAAAAGGCTTCTTTCAGTTCCGCGTCGCTTTTTATACCCGGGATGACGCCCCCTACATCCGATTTATGCATCACTTTCGGGGAGACGATCTTGGCCACCACGGGATAACCGATCTCCGCCGCGTCGGTCAGCGCCTTTTCCATGTTCCCGGCCCATCTGAAATTCGGGACATCCACATGCGACAGGGAGAGGATGCGCTTGGCCCGCGGTTCCATCACCCAACCCACTTTTTTGGAGTCCGTGAGGATAGACAGGATCTCTTTATTCAGCATGGCTGACACCTCCTCATGGCATCCGCCATCTGAACGGCCCCTTCGATGGAGGACGAGACGGGAATGCGGTTGAGTTCAAAGCCTTCAATCAGCATTCTGTATTTTTCCACGTACGGAACATAGGCCACCAGAGGTTTTCCCGTCTGCATGGATATCTGGCTTAAACGTGCCCCCAGATCGGATGTAATTCCGGGAAGATAGGGAAGCAGCAGGACCATCACGCAATCCACCTCCGGGGAACGGCTCAGGCGCGCGGTGGCGACCACAAAATCATCGTCCACCGCGCTGCCCGTCAAATCCACGGGATTGCTCAAAGAAACGATATCACGGATGCTTTCGGAAAGGTCTCCTCTCAAGGCCTCCCGGATTTCCTCGGAAAACAGGGGAACGGAAAGCCCCTGGGCGGAACAGTGATCCACGGCCAGGGCCCCGTGCCCGCCACTGCCGGTTACAATGCCGATCTTTCCCGCTATAGCCTTGGGATAACAGCTCAGGGCCTCACAGAAGGAAATCATCTCAAATGCATCTTTTGCCTCAACCACCCCGTGCTGGGCCAGTACCGCGCTGAAGGTTTCGTAATCTCCCGCAAGGGAAGCGGTATGGCTGGAGACGGCCCGTTTTCCACCCGGGCTCTTGCCCGATTTCAGAACCACCACCGGTTTGGCGCAGTCGCGGGCGGCCAGGACAAAATCCCGACCTTCATTCTTTCCGAACCCTTCCACATAAAACGCGATGACTTTTGTTTTCGGGTCATCGGCCAGATATCGCAGGAGTTCCAATTCCCCGATTACCGCCTTGTTTCCAATGCTTACCGCAATGGAAAGGCCGACTCCTTCCGCGGCGAATCTGATCATCTGGTCCACGAGGATACCCCCGCTCTGACTGGCCATGGCCACGTTGCCTACCTCGGGCCTGACCATGCGCTCAGCGGGAAGAAAAAAAGTGTCTACCCGTGCCGGCGAATAGATGCCCAGACAGTTGGGACCGATAAAGGGAAAGTCGGCCTCTCTGGAAATGGCAACCATCCGGTCCTGAAGGGTCCCGCCTCCTGCCTCGGCAAACCCGCCGGAAATCACGGCGGCGCCACCCACTCCGGCCTTGATGCAGTCCGACAAAATAGCGGGACAGTGTTCAGCCCTTGCGGCAATAACCGCCAAATCGATCTTTTCGCCAATTTCCGCAATATGGGAAAAGACCTTCTCCCCTTGTAGAACACCTCCCCTGGGATTGACCGGAAACACTTTCAAGGGATATCGCAAATGGTTCTTGTTGTAGATGACATTGGCGGGATGGCGGTTGTTTTTAAGAGAAACGCCGATGACCGCCATCGATTTTGGCGCTAACAACGGATCAAAACGCATGGATTCCTCCTTGTGAATAACGAGGTTTCAAAAAAACCGGCTCTTCATTGCGTAATTTTAGAATCCGCAATTGCATCTCACTACGTTCTTGCTCAGGAATCGCCGGACTCTCCCATGTATTCTCTCGCGCTCCTTCTCCTCCATCCATATTTTGTCCTGAAACAAACGGATGTCCTCCTGGTATTTCAGAATGCAGCCGATGGTCTCGTGGACCACCGTTTCATCCAGGTGATCCCGATGCATGATCATGAGCGCCTTTGCCCAGTCGAGAGATTCCGAAACGCCCGGTTTCTTCAAAAAGTCCACCTCTCGGATCCTCTGCATGAACCCGGCGATCTGCTTTGCGAACTCCGGCTCAACGCCTGGCAATTTGGTCATGATAATATGGTATTCTTTTTCGAAGGAAGGGTAATCAATCCAGTGATACAGGCACCTCCTCTTGAGGGCATCATGGACATCTCTCGTACGGTTGGAAGTCACCACAACCATCGGCTTTTTCAGGGCCTTGATAGTTCCGATTTCAGGAATCGTTATCTGAAAACTGGAGAGGACCTCCAGAAGAAACGCCTCAAACTCCTCGTCGGACCGGTCGATTTCATCAATGAGCAAAACCGGAGGCCTGGTGCCTGATTTCTGAATGGCTTCGAGCAACGGGCGTCTGATAAGAAACTCCGGTCCGTAAATGAAATCCTCCACCCCTTTCATTTCCTTTCCAGCCTGCTCCTCCATCCTGATATACAGGAGTTGTTTCGGATAATTCCATTCATAGAGGGCGGTGGACGAATCTATCCCCTCATAACATTGAAGGCGAATCAGCTCGGTGTCAAAAAGCCTTGCCATGACGATGGCGACTTCGGTTTTCCCTACGCCGGGCTCCCCCTCGAGGAACAATGGCTTTTCAAGTTTGCCAGCCAAATAAAGTACGGTTGCCAGTGCACGATCCGCGATATAGTCTTCCGCGGCCAGTTTCCGCACAACTTCTTCGATGGAATCAAAATGTAAAGACAAGATTTTCTCCTTTCGCACCATTCCGGTTGAAAACCATTCAGCTATACTTTATCATATCCGAAACTGTCAATATCCGTAGACGAAGGAATTTCTATGAAAACCAGGAAAAAGTCCAAGCCGGCCTCCCCTGCCCTTCAGGAAAAACTCCAGCAGGTGGAAAACCTGGCCGCTGAAAAAGGGATCAAAGTTCATTACGACAGGCTTGAAGCCGCGGGCCTGAAACTTAAAGGCGGATTCTGTACGGTAAGGGGAGAATATAACATCTTTGTCGACAAACGCAAATCCGTGGCGGAAAAAATCGAGTTCATCACGGATTATATGGACCACGAAACCCGTGGCGATTCATCGAGAATAGAAGGAGAAGGAGAAGAAATTCCCGCACCGAAAGCATGAGGTTTCGCCACTTTGAAAATGCCCCCGTTTTTCCCTCGGATAACGTGCCGGCGAGGCGTGCGACAAGAAAAATCCTGCCTAAGGGGATCGTGATCCTGCTCCTACTCGTCTTCTCATTCCAGCCGGGACTGCTGATTGCCGAAAAAAGACTTCCCTGCTGGAGCCACATAACTCCGACGGATGCCCTGGTCGTCCAGGACCCTGAGGGAAAAATCCTCTACAAAAAAAATGAGAAAAAAGAACGCATTCCGGCATCCACCCTGAAGGTGTTGACGGCACTGGCGGCAATCGAAAACTTCGGCCTCTCCTATCAATTCAAGACTGACATTTTTCTGGATCAGAACCAAAACCTGAAGGTCAAAGGGTTCGGGGACCCACTTTTGATTTCAGAAGTTCTGCAAGACATGGCCTCATCCCTCTCCACCAGGGTAAGTCATTTTAACAATCTCGTGCTGGATGACACCTATTTCGACATCACCCATTCATATCCCCGGACGCGAACACTCCACCAATCCTTATGATGCTCCTCCGGGCGCATTGTCCGCCAATTTCAACACAGTGGCTTTCGAACACAACCGGGAAGGCAAAATCGTTTCATCCGAACCGCAAACGCCGATGATTCCTTTCGCGGAGGAACGCATTCGCCCCCTGAACCTGAGGGAGGGTCGATACACCTTTATCCACAACACCCATGAAACCACCCTCTATACAGGAGAACTCCTTCGACATTTCTTGATAGAGAGGGGAGTGACGACCGAAGGGGATGTGAGGCTTGGCAAAATAGACGCACGGGACCAGTGTATCTGCGTTTTCCAATCCCCCTTCACACTCGGAGAAGCCATAGAAAAAATGCTACGCTTTTCGAATAACTACATGGCCAATCAGATCATGCTTGTGCTTGGCGCCTCCCGGTTCGGCCCTCCGGGAAATCTTGAAAAAGGGGTAAGAGCCCTGAGGGAATTCGCCTCGAATGACCTGGGCCTTTCCCATGTGAAGATCGTGGAAGGATCCGGGATATCGAGGAAAAACAGAATTTCAGCCCTTGACATGCTTGTCGTGCTGAACCGCTTTAAACCATACAGGCATCTCCTGAGAAAAAGCGGGACGGAATGGTTTAAGACCGGTTCTCTGAAAGGAGTGAGAACGCGGGTGGGGTTCCTGGAAGGCAATGCCACCGGACCCTATGCGTTCGTGGTGGATTTCAATAGGTCCGGATCTGATATGGGCAACATGATGGACTGCATAAAAGGGGCGGTTGCGATGAGGTAGGGGAGTATTGGAATATTGGAGTCAGGAAAAATCCTGGCCAAAGAGATTTGAAAGTATCTTATTCAAGAATCCTGGCTGGAATGGAGTCACGAGGTCTTTTTTGCTGACGCATCTTGGATAAACCTTCACCGACCGTCGAGAGGCCCTTCTATGCTGGTACAAAGAAACTCTTATCATTCAGCCATTTGTCCGTACCAGCATAGAAGGGCCGGTGCTGCCATAGGAATCAGATGCGTCAGCAAAAAAGACCTCGTGACGAAATGGCTTCCTGAGCCTGTATTTTGCTGCCAGGAAATTTGAATAGGATACATTAGATCCTATTTCTTGAAAAGGGCCTCCAGTGCCTTTTTGGCCTCCTCTTGCTTGGATGTCCCGGCATCGGCTCCTGCCGGTACGGAGCCTCTTAAGACGAAATACTCGCAAAAGTTCGCCCGCTCCTTTTCAATAACCCGCTCCGCCATGACCTCCTGGCATTCATTATAGGCATTATAATCATAGAACTTGCACTGCTTGCAGCACCTGAGATCCCATCCGCAATGGGGACAGACATCATGCCGCATCACTTTATCTTTCATGGTAAAACCTTTCTTGCAGAATGCACATTGCATCATCTCATTTCCTCCCGAAAAACAAAATTTTGACAATTTCTCCTTAATGAATAATATTTGCCAATGGGAAAACAACTTTCCTATACACCCATCGACCACACAGCCGACATGGGGATCACGGTTACCGGAACTGATCTGGAGGACCTCTTCAGAAAGGCCGCGCAGTCAATCATCCAAATCATGCTTCGGAACAGCAGGATAAAAGGGAACGAATCCCTCCGGATTTCCCTGGACGGAGAAGACCTTGCCGACCTGATGGTCCGCTGGTTGGGGGAAATTCTTTACCTTTTTGACGCAGAGCAGAAAATTGTCTCCGGTATCCGCATGTTGAAAGTCAACTCCACCCATCTTGAAGCAACCGTAGACGTCGCTGCTTTCCGGCCCGACCAAAACGAAATTGTAAACGAGATTAAGGCGGTAACCTACCATCAGATAGAAGTGACGCAAAAGCCTGAGGGTTGGAGCGCCCGGGTAATTTTCGACTTATGACCAGCAATGTAAAGATAAAATTAAGCAAAATCGATGAATATCGATGGCTGTTGCCGAAAACCGGTCCCATGCGCGTTCCGGGGCTTATTTTCAGCAACAACGAATTGATAAAAATCCTGCAGGAAGACCAGAGCCTTGCCCAGGTGGCCAATGTCGCTTCCCTTCCAGGCATCGTAGGTCATTCCCTGGCCATGCCCGACATCCACTGGGGGTACGGTTTTCCCATTGGAGGCGTCGCGGCCTTTGATCCGGATGAAGGCATCGTTTCCCCGGGGGGAGTTGGATACGATATCAACTGCGGCTGCAGATTGATGACAACCCACCTTCAGGCCCATGAAATCCGACCTTTGATCAAGGACCTTGTTGCCGCCCTCTTTCGTTCGGTCCCCAGCGGAGTGGGGACCGCCGGGCCTGTTCGCCTTTCAAAGTCAGAGGAGGCGCGGGTCGCGGCCCAAGGAGCCGCTTGGGCGGTAAAATCCGGCTTCGGTGAGGTGGAGGACCTGCAACGAACCGAAGACGGCGGATGCATGGAAGGGGCGGACCCCTCTGTTTTGAGCGCGCGAGCCATCCAAAGGGGACAGCAGCAGTTGGGAACCTTGGGAAGTCCGGAAATCACTTCCTGGAGATTCAGGTTGTCGATCAAATCTACGACCGGGAAAAGGCCATGGCATTTGGCCTTATGGAGGGCGCAATAACGGTTTTTATCCACTCAGGGTCACGGGGCTTCGGCCACCAGATATGTGACGACTTTCTGAAAGAAATGAACCGCAACTACGCCAAGGGCGCCCTGTCTTTTCCGCTTGCCGACAGACAGCTTGCCTGCGCTCCCCTTCGCTCGGACCTGGCGGAACGATATCTCGCCGGGATGGCCTGTGCAGCCAATTACGCCTGGGCCAACCGGCAGGTGCTCATGCATCTGGCCCGCGAAACACTTCTCAGCACCCTCGAAATAACGCCAAGGGAACTGGGGATGAAACTTCTTTATGATGTCTGTCACAACATCGCCAAGAAAGAAAAACACCTTGTGGACGGAAAGGAACGCCTGCTGTGCGTCCATCGTAAAGGGGCAACCCGCTCGCTGCCTCCCAGGGCACCCTCTCCTGCCCGAAATTTACCGCCAAACGGGTCAACCGGTTTTGATACCCGGGGACATGGGAAGGTATTCCTACGTGCTTTCAGGGTCCCAAGGGGCCATGCGTGAAAGTTTCGGGTCCAGCTGCCATGGAGCGGGAAGAATCCTCAGCCGAACCCAGGCGATAAAAAATGCCAAAGGCAGGGCCATCTATCGTGAACTGGAAGACAAGGGTATTTTTGTCCAATCCAGAGGAAGACAGACGCTGAAAGAAGAAATGCCGGATGCCTACAAGGATGTTTCCCTGGTCGTTGATGCCGTGCATGGGGCCGACCTTGCCCGCAAGGTAGCCAGACTGAAGCCCCTCGGAGTCATAAAAGGATAACAACTCATTAAATATAGCAGCCAAAGATACGCAGGTCAACGAGGAACAGCATGAAAACAGACCATCACACAGCTTCTTTGATCCTTGCCGCCGGAAGAGGCAGCCGGATGATCGGATATGAAGGCAACAAAACGCTTCTGCCTCTGATTCCGGTGGAATCCCCGTACAGGGGGACCGAATCGATCCTTTCTCATATTTTAAAAGAACTGCCCGCGGGGAACAAGGCCATCGTTGTGAACCACCGAAGAGAGGATATCATGAACGCAACCCGCGAAGACGGGCTGACGTATATTGAACAGCCCGAGCTGAACGGCACAGGGGGCGCACTGATCGCTGCACTGCCTTTCTTGAGGCAGATTGACGATGAGTATTTGATTATCACCATGGGTGACGTCCCTCTGGTCAAAAGGACTTCCTACAGGAAACTGCTGGAAAGACTGGAGGAGAATTCCCTTGCTATATTGGGGTTCAAGCCTGCGTCGAGAAAAAAATACGGATTGTTGCAGTTGGAAAAAAACAGCATCACAGGGATCATCGAGTGGGAATACTGGCGCCACTATTCGGAAAGAGAACTGGAGAAACTTCAAATCTGTAATTCCGGGATCTATGCGGCGAGGAAGAAAGACCTGATTCACTACATCTCCGTCCTGTCGTCAAAACCACATGTTGTGCAAAAAGAGATCCGTGGAAAGCCAACGGAGATTCACGAATATTTTATCACGGACCTGGTTGGCTACATGCACGAGGACCAACTTCCCGTGGCCTGTGTGTTGGCCGATGAAGAGGAAGTCATGGGGGTGGACGACATGCAGGCCCTGTTGCAGGTGCAGGAAATTTTCAAGAGTCAAGAAGAAAAAAAAATAAATCACCTACTCCCCGGAAAGAATCGGGGCCAAACGGTCGAGATCAATTTTGGGTCCCAGGGCGATCAGGGTTTCCCCGGCCTCAATGAGCGTTGAAAATGACGGATTGAAACTCATCTCGCCATTCTTTTTCCTGACGGCAAGAATAATGACATTCATGTCCTTCCTGATGCCGGAATTGACCAGGGTAACCCCATTCAGTCTTGAATGTTCACCCACCCGCAATTCTTCCAGCTGCAATTCTATGTTCTTATCGTGCATGGTGAGTTCGAGAAAATCCGTGACCGCCGGCTTGATAATGGTATGGGCCATTTTCAGGCCACCAATAAGATAGGGAAGGACCACCCGACTGGCTCCGGCCCGCAATAGTTTCTTTCGCGTCTGCTCCTTATCAGCCCTCGCCAGAATAAACAGATCCCGGTTGAGCCCCCTTGCACTCATTGTAATAAACAGATTGTCCGCGTCCGAGAGCACCACGGCCACGAGGCCCTTTGCCTTTTCAATCCCCGCCTCCAGCAGGATATCCTCATTCGTGGCATCATCGATGATGAAAGTAATGCCTGAATCCGCAAGGGCTTCCCTCGCGGCGGGATCATTATCAATAACCACAAGAGGAATATGCTGGTTTCTGAGTTCGCTTACAATAATCGCCCCCAGTCGCCCATAACCGCAGATGATGTAGTGATTTTTCATGGTCTTAAGTTTCCTTCCGAATTTCTTTCGCCCAAGGATGGAACTGAGTCTGAATTCCACCATTGTCTGGGCCACCATTCCAAGAGTATACGCCATAACCCCCATCCCCAGGAAGATAATGACAACGGTGAACAGCCGTCCCACATCGGAAACCGTTCTGATCTCTCCATACCCCACAGTGGTCACCGTAATGACGGTCATATAAAATGCATCCAGGAGGTTCCATCCCTCTATGACCATATATCCAAAAGTGCCGGTAAGCAAGATGAGCATCAGTATGACTGTGCCGCGAATCGCATTTCTCAGGCCTTGAGGCAATCGGTTCTTTTTCATATTTTTTCAAGGAAAACAGTGGGTAAGAAACGACAGGGGATGGGCGACGGATAGCATGATCAAAGCACCCATTCAGCATATTCAAGTTGGGTATTGTTAGTTAAGTTTGAAGTCATGTAGGAAGGTCTTCCAAGGCCAGGAGTAACGGCTAATTGCTAGAAAGCCAATTGCTGAATTTACGTCCCGGGAGAAGAGCTGACAGCCTCCACGGTGAACTCGCTCAAACTCCCCTCCAGGTTATCAAAGACAATCATGAAGGGGATTGCCGCGCCGGAAGGCACATTGAAATTCTTCCTGGCCATTCCGTCACGGTTTTCCATGGCCTTGCTGATCTCGTTATAAGGCAGCGTCTTAAGCTCTTCTTCCGTAAAGCTGTTCCCCGCATAGGAAGTAAGCGCCTTAACCACCTTCCCTTGATCATCCAGGATACTTCCTTTGATGAGAATAAAGCTCCTTGGTTCCGGATACTTATTGGTGACAACGCCCCTGATGACAAAAAAACGGCCCCCATTTTCGGCTTCCGCGAATCCTCCACTCACCGAGCTGAACATCAACAGGCGAACACCTGGATCGACCTGTTCCTGATTTTTTTCAGCCCCCAAAAAAGGCAGGGATTTCGGGATTATTTCAGGTCTCAAATAGAAAAATGCGGCCGCCGCGCCAATGATGAGGAACAACACGATGAGCGAAAAAAGTCTGATCTTTGAGGATTTCTTTTTCAATTTCCTCCCGGCCACGGGGAATTCGATTTCTTTATCGTCTGAAACATCTTCCTTTGCGGTTCCCTCCTCCTGCTCTTCAAACTGCTCGCCTAAATGTTCAATGGATGGAAAATCAGACAAGGGACGGTTTGCCGGTTGCCGTTCCCCTTTGGTTGTCCTTAACAGAAGGTCCTTTCCGGCTTCTTCAAAAAGAGCCTTTTCAGCGTCCATCTCCGAGTCCGGTTCGTTCAGGATATCCTCCAGTCCGTCAAGTTCATCCAGAAAATCATCCCGCTCCAGGGCTTCTTCCGGCTCCGCGGGGACAGCATCATCCGTTGAATCCGCCTCATGCAAACCCGTCGCCGCTTCCGGCGAAGGAAATTCATCCTCCGGTGGCGCCTTCGGTTGGGGGATAAGCCATGAATATCTCTTTACAGACTGAACATCGAACCTTTGATCCGCCTTCCTTTATCAGGGATTCATCAAGATTGAACTCGGTCTTACAGTTTTCACACTGGATGATCATGACTCCCTCCTGCGTCATAAACGTGCTTTCGAACACCAAACCTGCCAGAGAAATTAAACAGGTGACCGGCAACGGCATCTTCATCATTCCTTGAGGATAAAAATTTCAGGGAGATATCGATATTTTTCATCAAAATCCAGTCCATATCCCACCAGAAAGCCGCCTCCAACCTTGAATCCGCAATAATCCACCGGAACATGCTTTTTTCTACGTTCCAACTTATCCACGAGCGCGCATATCTTGATGCTTTCGGCTCCTCTGTCGGCCAAAACCTCTTTGATATAGGACAATGTCAGGCCGGTATCGACAATGTCTTCCACCAACAGGATGGGTTTCCCTTCAACGGGAAGTTCCAGATCCTTGGTCAACCGAACGGAACCGCAGGAGTCCATTTTTCTTCCATAACTGGCAGCTCTGAGAAAATCAATCTTCGAGGGCAGAGTAATTTCCCTTACCAGATCCGCGAAGAAAAATACAGATCCTTTCAGTATGCCCACAAGGAGAGGCTCCTTTCCCCGATAGTCTTCGGAGATTTGTCCGGCCAGCTCTTTTACGCGCGCGCCAATCACTTCCCTCGACAGTAGAAGTTCCTTCTTCAAGACCGTCCTCCTGTTTGTTCCTGAACTGTTGCCGATAGGCCGACTCCGCACTCAAACGAATTGGTTTTTTCCATCAGCCTTGCGACTCCTTTGCCCTCTCTTTTCTCGGGGAGCATAGTAAAATAAGAATTCATTGTCAAATCATCAGACCCCTCATTTCTCTTATTCCTGATCGCAGAGCTCGGCTCCCGAAGGAAAAAATACGGTGAACGTGGTTCCACCCGAAACCTGACAATCGTTTCTCCCATTGCAGTATTCACATTTCTCTATTTTTCCGGGGCAAAAACCTCCGTCATTTGCCAGATAGCGGCACTTTGAAGAGGTCATGCTGATTTTGAAGTTGTATCGCTCGGAAAATATTTTCATGCGCAGAAGATCAGCCCCTTTTCCACCGGCATTAAAATCAAATGGTTCTTTGGAGGAATAGTCCATGGTTTCCTGCGTACTGAAAAATCCCTCAAAAATCCGTTTCTGGTTTTCCCCGGTGATGCCCATTCCACAGTCATGAACCACAAACTCCGAACCATTTCCTCTTTTTCTCACATGGACTTCCACCCTGCCTCCATCAGGGGTGTTTTCCACCGCGTTTCTGACAAGCCCCACAATCAATTTTCGCAGAGGATCCGATGGGATGACTACAACAGGAGAGGTCCCGAGGCAGGGAACGATTTGCACCTTCCTCCGTAGGAGTTGCGGTTTCATTTTTTCCAGTACCTCAGAGACAAACACCGAGAGGGAAATGCATTCCGGTTCTCCCTCTTCCACCGTAAACATGCTGTCTATCTTCTGCCTGATTTTCTCAACGATCGGCCCTTCCCCCACCTCTTCCGCCACCAGCGCTTCCAACTCATCAGCACACTCCTGGAGAAGCAAAGACAGAACATAATGGGTGTCGTAATGCCTCTCCCGCATGATATCTTCTACCTCATACTGCATCTCCAGAATGCGGCCCAGATTGCGTCTTGCACGCTCCATGGTAGGCTGCCAGGTCTCCGATGGAACGTATGCCAGCTTTTTTTCAAGAATTTTCATGGAAGCGCCGAGGACCGCCAGGGGGGTTCTCAACTCGTGAGAGAGATGATTAATCACTTTATCTTTTGAACGGTTGAGACCCGATACTTCCTGATAGGCTTCCTTGAGCTTTTCGGAATTCCGCGCTCTCTCGATATACAGGGCAACGGTCCCTGCAATCATGTTCATCAGCTCCACATCCGTGTTGTCGAAAATACCTCTTTTCTTATTCATCGCGCACAATACGCCAATAATACGATCGCCAATCCTGAGGGGCACATCCAGCATGTTGTTTGTCTTGAAACCGGACCTGATATCCACCACCGAATAGTAATCGGGATCTTTCGAGGTGTCAGGGACGATGGCCGGCTTTCCGGTGCGAATTACTCTGCCCGAAACACCTTTATCCGCCGGATAGCGGATCTCTTTCATCTTCTTTTCCGCCGCCAAATCATCAAAGGATGCGGATTTAAAAAAGAGTTCCGTCGTTTCCTCATCTAAAAGCATCACCAGGGCGCCTTCCGACTCCACAAGGGTTTTGATCTCCACACTGATATAGTTCAGCAGATCATCCAGATTCGGATATTCGGGCAAGGCCATGCTGATTCTCAACATGGCCGCATTGTTTCTTCGTATTCGCGTCCCAAGGGTAATGTCCCTCAGGAAAACCAGTTCTCCTTCAGGCTTGCCTTCCCGCTCGGAAAAAACCGCGGCCCTCATAACCACATCCAAGAGACGCCCGTCTTTCGTGAGCCGCATCGTCTGCTGGCGGAGAATCATTCTTTCTTTCGACAGGGTAAGTACGTTCTTCTCTGTTTCCTGTTCAAGACCGGGAGGGACGTACGGAATGCTTTTTCCTTTCAGCTCGTCAAGCGTCCACCCGAAGGTAGTCTGTAAAAGCGGGATTCAGGTAGGTTACCAGGCCATCCAGGGTAAGAACCGCCATGGGGTAAGGAATGAAATCGAGAAGAGTCCTGTTATGTTTCTCCGATTCGATAAGCGCCTTCTGGGTCTTAAATCGTTCCGTAATATCGCGGGCAATCCCACGAAAACCTCCCACTTTTCCATTTTCATTAAAAAAACGATCCGCTGAAAGTTCGATGATTCTGATATTTCCCTGCTTATCCGTGATCTCCCAGACCAGATCTGAAATCGCCTTTCCCGTCCTGAGTATCCCATTAAAAGTTTCCGCTGCATGCCTGGCATAGGCTTCGCTCATGAATCGGGAAAAGTTTTCAGACTGAATTTCTTCTCGCGAAAAACCGAAAACGCGGCAGAGAGAATCATTAAAGTAGACAAAATTCCCATGGATATCTACCTCATAGACACCCTCCGAAATATTTTCCACAAACGCCTTATAGCGCTCAAGGGAGACTCTTTTTGAAACCTCCTCCTCCGAACATTTTTTCAGGGGAAACTCCGATACCACTTCTGTTGCTCCATTTTCCATGCGGCCACAATCCTGCAGTGAAGAATGAATCAATCCAAAGGCTATTTGCATTCTGACGGTTGTATACCAGCGGACAGCTAATTGTCATTAGATTTTTTCCCGTGGTATCCCGCGTTTTCATCCATAATGGCATCAACAGATCCTCTCCGGAAAAAGCGCAACCCCTCCTCGGTCGCCTTCTTTAGGCATCCGTGACCAATTATCGGAAATACAACCGAAATCAGAATTGCTGTTGCAGGAGCTTTGCCATTTATCCTATAATAGAATGTAATCTGGAATCAAGGATGAGGAGACAATGCCCAAAATCAGAAAAATACCAAAGGCTACCATTACAAGACTTTCCATCTATTACAGGCAATTGGAGCTGCTGGAGTTTGATGGCTACCGTATGGTATCGTCTGAAAAACTGGCATGGCTGTGCCAGGTCAACCCCGCTCAGATCAGAAAAGATCTCGGCTATTTCGGAGAATTCGGCGTTCGAGGCGTTGGCTACGACGTCATCGATCTGCAGACGCAGATCAAAAGGATTCTTGCCGTAAATCGCGATTGGAATCTCGGGGTCGCGGGCATCGGGAATCTCGGTTCGGCCCTCATGCAACGTCAAAATCTCACTGACCGGGGATTTAAATGCGTGGCTGCCTTTGACAACGATCCCCGAAAAATAGGAAAGAATCTTCCATCCGGCCTTCTGATCAGGGACATAGAAGACCTGAGTCGAACTATTGCGGAACTCAATATTGAGATAGGCGTAATCGCCACACCGCCTTCCGCCGCGCAAAAAGTCGCGGATCTGTTTCTGGAGGCCCGCGTAAATGCCATTCTCAACTTTTCTCCCACAAGGATAAGCGTTCCGGAATGCTGTCTTGTTGAAAACATCGATTTTACCGTCATGCTGGATGTGCTGACATATAAGCTTAAACATGATAAAAAGGCTGCTATGGCTTAGGAGGTTTTGTTTATGGTCAAATATTTATGCCACGTTTTGTTGTTTTTCTCTCTCTTTCTCTTTGGTGCAAATCCCGTAATGAGCGAGGACAAGCAGGGGCCGAAAGCAGTAATAAATGAGCCCGAGTTCAATTTTAAGGAAGTGAAACAGGGAGAAACGGTTGAACATACCTTTAAAGTCCAAAACCAGGGGGATATGCCTCTCAGAATTCTGAATGTGAGACCCGGCTGAGGTTGCACGGTCGCCCAGTTTGACAGGGACATTCCCCCGGGTGGGGAAGGGAAAATCACGCTGAAAATCGATACCAAAGGATACCAGGGCGCCATTGCAAAATATGCAAGGGTTATCACCAATGACACCCATACAAAACCGTTAAAGTTGAAACTCTCGGCTGATGTAACGGTCCCTATTTTTGTATCGCCGAGCTCCCGCTATATCTTTTTTCGTGGGCCGGAAGGTGAAAACATGAGCAAAGAAGCGGAAATATGGACTACTCAGGATAAACCTCTTGAACTTAGTGAAACGGAATTCACGCTTGCCGGAAAAATAAAATATGCCTTGAAAGAGGTCGAAAAAGGCCGCAAATATAAGCTCACGTTCCAGCCCATCCCTGGAAGCGAGACGACGTACCGGGGATTTCTGACCCTTAAAACCAACTACGAGGAACAGCCGGAAATTAAATTTGTAATCAGGGCGCACTTTACAAAGGCCGCGGGTGCTGAAAAATAGGATGCAGCAGGGTATCGTAGAAATATTCACCGATGGCGCCTGCAGCGGAAATCCCGGACCTGGAGGATACGGTTCCATATTGAAATATGGCGACAACGAGAAAGAAATTTCAGGGTGCGCTCAAAATACCACGAACAATCGTATGGAAATGACAGCGGTTATCGAAGCGCTGAAGCAGCTTAAAAGGCCGTGCAGAATCAGGATTTTTACAGACTCCAGGTATGTAAAGGACGGCATGACGCAATGGATGTCTTCATGGATCAGGAATAATTGGATGAATTCTCAAAAAAAGCCGGTCCTTAACAGGGACCTGTGGGAAATCCTGCTGGACCTGAGTAAACCCCACAAGATTCAATGGGAATGGGTAAGAGGACATGCAGGACATCCTGAAAATGAACGTTGCGACCAACTGGCAAGAGAGGCTCTCAAGGAATGCCGGTGAGGAACCCCCATGAAATGCATAAAATGCAACTATACCAGTTTTGATTTCAACCAGACATGCCCCAAATGTGGCAAGGACCTGTCCGCGGAAGCGGAAAAGTTACGTCTTCCCCCCTATAAACCGACCCCCCCTTACCTTCTCACATCCCTCACCGGAGAAACTGGAGGGTCCCAACATACGCCCGCAAATGAAACCTCGGGTATTCCATCATTTATGGAAAATCAGAATGAAGAGATTTTCATGCTGGATGAGGATAGGTTGGATTCCTCCGAGGACCTTCAAGAAAGCTCCTTGAATGATGGGGAAAATGAACTGATGGTCGCGTTGGATGGGCTTTCTTTTGAGTATGAACCCGCAATAGAGCCTGGATCTGAAACTCCAGAGCCTCCCGGGATCGGAGGTCTCTCCATGCCGGAAATTCCACGGGAGAAGACTGCCCCATCACCGGAACCGGAACTATTCGACACAACGATCGCGGAAGAAGATTCACCCTTTGCACCCACAGAGCAGGAAGAAACCACTTCAGGCATTTTTGACAAAATGGAAAAGCCCGAAGAAACAGAAGATCCAGCCGATTATCTTGAACTTGACCTTTCCGATATAAATCCGGTGGAAGATGAACCGGAAGAAGATGAACTGCTCATATCACTCGATGATCTGTCATTCGATCAAGAACCGACCTACTCGAAAGATATTCCTGAACGGGCTCCCACCAAAGAAGACGATTTGTTCATGCCCGAACTTCCGACTTCCGATGAAAAGAGCTTCCGGAATCAAACTGATGAACTGGACGAATATGTCAATTTTGATCTTTCCGATTTCGATCAGACAGAAAGTGAGACGGAGGGCCTGGAGGAAATTTCATTTACACCCAGTTTGCTGGATTCTGAGGAAATCTCACCCGAAAATGATATGGCAGTACCCAACCTGTTTTCCGATCAGGATATTAGGAAAGCAACGGATGGCGGAAAAAGCGACAAGAAAAAAGCGGACATGAAGAATGACTTTCTTGACCTTGATCTTCTTGAAATGGAAGTGGACACGAAGGATTCCTGAAAAAATATTAACCAATACCCAAATTCATGAATTATTGCTCTTGACGAACCAGCAGCTTGTGGGTATAATGCAAAGATAAATTTCGAGCCGAGATAGCTCAGTCGGTAGAGCAGAGGACTGAAAATCCTCGTGTCCCTGGTTCAATTCCTGGTCTCGGCACCAGAAAAATTAAGGGCCTGCGTCATACGACGTAGGCCCTTTTTTTGTTGTTGGCATCCCACGGCCCCCTGTAGCCCCGCTTTTTGGATGTCAAGATTTTTTTCACACCGTAAAGACTTACATCTTCAGAAACCAATCCGGCATAGCAGAATCTTTGAAACATCAAATGGAACGGAGCGAAATACGCAACGTAGAACGCGGCACACAAGGGAACCTGAAACTTAATGCTTCGTGGCATATCCTTTGCTTCACTTCCGGACCATCACCGGACACCGTCAGAGAATGCTTTGCTCGCATAACTCGAGGTCCACGCCGGATGTTCCGGATAAAAACAACTGAAAAGTGAGGAACCCCAAATGAATACCATATGTACGCTCCGGAATATGCTAACCCGAAATCTGGAATACAACCCTGACAAACCCGCGCTGATCGAAGGAAACAGGCAATTCACTTTCAGCGAATTCGCGGAGAGAACCAATCGCATGGGCAACGCCCTTCTTGCACTTGGTTTAAACAAAGGGGATCGAGTGGCCATTCTGAGCCAGAACAGCATGGAAAACGCTGAATCTTATTTCAGCATCCCCAATGCGGGCTTGGTCCTGGTGATGTTGAATTTCAGGCTCGCGCCCGCGGAAATCCAGACGATTCTTTCCGATTCCCGGCCCAAGGCACTCATCGTGAGAGAAAACTATCTCCCACATTTGGAAAAAATCAGGGAGAACCTGTCTTTTATCCAGCATTACATCCTAATTGGCGATTCGGAAAAAACTCCCGAAGGCTGGCATCACTATGAGGCCCTGATAGCACAGTCTCCCTCCCATGTACCCCGCACGAACGTAACGGAAAACGATTTGGCGGCCCTCATGTACACCAGCGGCACAACCGGAGCGCCTAAAGGCTGCATGGCCATTCATCGCAATTATTATCATGCGGGCAGAAGCCTGACCCTCGAGCTGAAAATGGACGAAAATGATTTCGGCATCATTCCTTCGCCCCTGTTTCATGCCACCGGCGAAGTGGTGCTGATGACCTGCATGTACAGCGGGACCACCGCCGTCATCATGCCTCAATGGAATGTGGAAGAATTCATGCGGCTCGTGGAGAAACACAAGGTGACCATGGGCATGCTGGCCACTCCCATGCTGCTGTTTCTGCTTGATTGCCCCGATGCCCAAAAGTATGATCTCAGTAGCCTGAAAAAGATGTTTTTTGCCGGCGCCCCGGTCACCCCCGTGGTTTTCCAAAGAGCCATAGAGCGGTTCGGCAATGTTTTTCTGCACCTTTTCGGAACAACGGAGACCGTCGGGCAGGCGACCATTTTAAAAACCGAAGATGTCGCCAAAGCCCTCGAATCTGGCGATACGGAAATCCTGGGTTCCTGCGGAAGGTCTTTCGCGGATATGCAGAGCATGGTTGTTGATGAGGACGATCGGCCGGTTTCACCGGGTCAGGTGGGTGAAATCAAGGTTCGCGGGCTCGGAACAACGCTGGGTTACTGGGACAAGGATGAAGAAACCAAAAGTGTTTTTAGAAATGGCTGGTACTATCCGCTGGACCTGTGTCGAATTGACGAAAAAGGGTTCATCTACGTAGTCGATCGGAAAAAAGACATGATCATCACAGGCGGAGAAAATGTATATCCAGCCGAAGTGGAAAATGTTTTGTATAAATACCCGAAAGTCTCACAGGCGGCCGTCATCGGGACGCCGGATCGGAAATGGGGGGAAATCGTGACGGCATTCGTAGTGAAGAGAAAGGATGCCGAGATTCCGGAAGATGAACTGAAGGATTTCTGCAGGAACGAGATTGCAGGCTACAAAGTCCCCAAGAAAATCTTTTTTGTAGACGACCTGCCCATGAGTGCCAGTGGAAAAATATTGAAATATCAGCTTAGAACGAAAGAAAGTCTTTGAAGATGCACGCTAATAAAAAAGTAAAAGCATTGCCGGAAAACACTGCTTATCCTTTATTATACGGGTAAGCTATATGATTGAAGAGAGAAGAAAGGAGGAGAACTCATGACGACGAAACACAGTCTGGAAGAAGGCATGGTGACCCTGAAGGAACAAATGCCGGATGTAATGAGTGCATTTGGCGCTCTTATGGAACAAGTTACTCAAGAAGGTCTATTATCCGCCAAAACCAAACGGCTCATGATGGTTGCCGTCGCGGTGGCCCAGCGGTGCCGCGAGTGCATCCGTGCTCATGTCAAGGCTGCCGTGGAAATGGGTGCATCCCGTGCGGAGATTCTTGAAGCAACAGGGGTCGCCATTTTAATGGCCGGTGGACCGGCGATGGCAAATGTTTCAACGGTGGTCCTGGAGGTTTTGGAAGAGGCAGGAGTTTAAGAACAAGGGATGCATCCCGTCCGGGATACACTGAAAAGGGGACTCTCCGAGAACAGCCTCCCAGCAAAGGGCCGTTCACGGTAGAGACCCCTTTTATCTTTCTCTTCAATTTCATCAGGTTTCAGCTGGTAGACGATGCAGAAAAACATTGACAAGCCATTTTATTTATGATTCAAAATATATTCAACTTGCCCAAGTTGGCGAGGGCTGTTTCCAACCTTTTATATCAGAATGGCATATGAGATAAATCAGAAATCGAGGAGGCTTTTGGCCTCTTTGATGGTCCGGCTCCGGCTGGTATGGGTATAGATCATGGTCGTTCGCACATCGCTGTGCCCCAACTCAGGGACGATTTTTTCGAAAAGCGGAGTCGCCTTGTCTTTTTCCCCTAAACTGATATCCAGTCAGCATGGGACATTAATTTTTCAGGCGTTTTTTCCGGCTGAAAATCTTGGTCTCTTTTTGTTTCCTTTTTAACGCCCCGTCGCTCGGAATGGGACAATTTGAGTTCGAAAAGAATAATTCATGACATGCCGGATGCGTCCGTGCAATGAAGCACCAGGGAGGAAAAAATGGCTGGAATAACTTTGACTCAGACTCTGCGTGAAGAATACGAACGTCTCTTTCAATCATGCCGCGTGCGTTCGGATGCGATGGATGATGTCACATCTTGGGCCGACCGGATAGCCATCAACCGGGAACGTTATCGTGGGATCGGAGAACCCTTCGGCGTTCCCTGGCACGTGGTTGGAATCACGCACTACAGGGAATGCGGGTTGGACTTCAGCAAGCACCTTCACAACGGTGATCCACTTACCGGCAGGACGAAGCACGAGCCTATAGGACGCCCCAAGACCGGGACACCACCATTCACTTTTGAAGAGAGTGCCGCGGATGCTCTGCGCTGCGATCGCCTCGACACCTGGGGAGACTGGTCCCTTTCGGGAACGCTTTACAAAATGGAATCCTTCAACGGCTTTGGCTACCGGCAATACCATCCGCACGTGCTATCTCCTTATCTCTGGGGCCGGTCCAATCTCTATGTGCGAGGAGGGTATGCCAGAGACGGGGTGTGGTCCGAAACGTACGTGAACAGGCAACTGGGCTGCGCCGTTCTGCTTCGTCGGCTTTCCGAGCTCGGATCGGTGGCCTTCGATGTGGACGGCTCTCAGGTTGCTCCGGAAGGCCCATCTTCGGTCTGGGCGAAGTTCGCCAACGTCCATTACGATCCGCAACACGTTATTGCACTCGCCTTGGATCTCCAAAAGACTTTGAACAAGATCCCCGGAATTCACCTTCGGGAGGACGGTCGCGCCGGTGACCGTACATCCGAAGCCTTCGAACGAGTTACGGGAGCGTATCTCCCGGGGGACCCGAGAAGGAAATGAGTGGGTCGACCGGACTGTGCGAGGGGCTTGGCCCTTCCCCCGACCCGCCCGGGACGAAAACATGTGTTCTCTGTCAAGGCCATGACTGAAAAGGGCCGGGAGAAACTATCACGCAGGGTTCTTAGGGGGAAAAGCAAGAGGTCGTAAATACCAAGAGCTGTGAAAAGCATGACGTTTCGACCGGGGAGTGTGAACAGATTTTCTTTAACAAACCGTTGGTCGTAAGACGGGACAAGAAACATTCAGAATTTCAAAACAGATATTATGCCCTTGGGAAGACAAACATGAACCGACTCCTTTTTTTGTGGTGTTTACAGTCCGAAACGAAAGGATTCGCACCATTTCAGCAAGGGATATGACATCATTGGAAGCGGAGAGGCATCAAATCAGAACCGGATTTCATTTGTGATTTTCCATCTGAACTTGAGGAGGTATTTTTTCATGCCTGAAGTGAAAATAGGCGATATTACATTTTATTATGAGACCCACGGCGTGGGGCATCCAGTGGTGTTGATTCGGGGCCTTGGAAGCAATGCGGACCACTGGTATCCACAGATTCCCGCCTTGTCTTCTTCCTTTCGCGTGGTCTCCTACGACAATCGGGGCATCGGGCGGTCCGACAAGCCGGACGAACCCTTTACCATTTCCACGATGGCGGAAGATGCGGTGGGGATTATGGATGCACTCGGCATCGAAAAAGCCCACATTATGGGTCTTTCCATGGGAGGCATGGTCGCTCAGGAATTCGCCCTTCAGTTTCCCCACAGAGTTCACGGCCTTGTGCTCGCCTGCACCCACTGTGGTGGAAAGAAGGCGGTGCCGGCATCCGGGGAAATCCAGGCGCTGTTTGCCGAATTTATCGCCACTGCGAGTCCGGAAGCAGCTCGGAAAGCCGGTAAATGTCTCTTTGCGGAGCACACCCTTTCGAAAGCGCCTGAGATGGTTCGAGAATATCAAGCGATTTCCGCGAGATTTCCTCCGGAAGCCAGGGTTCTGCTCCAACAGTTCGAAGCGGTGAAAGGGCATGATACGTGGTCGAGACTCCAGGAAATTCAAGCGCCGACGCTGGTGATCACCGGCGCGGAGGATCTTCTCATTGTACCCGAAAATTCCAGAATCCTGGCGGAGAACATTCCTGACGCGCGGCTTTGTATCATTCCCGGCGGGGGCCATCAGTTCCTGGTGGAGCGGGCACAGGCCGCGAACGAAGCAATTCTGGCCTTTCTGGAGGGGCTTCATTTATAAGGAATGCGGTAGGCTTACTACGATTCAAACAATGCTGGGGCACGCGGATGTGAGAACCACAATGATTTATACCCATGGCGTACCGAGCAAAACAGCGAAAGAAGCAAGAAGTCCGCTGGATTTTCAACTTATTATACCACAATAGCGAGACGGCACGATGCTTGCTTTATGGATAACACCCTATTTTAGGTATTGAAGGGACCGAATCCGTCCCTTTAATAACTTGCTGGGCAGTAATCATCAATACAAAATCACAGGAGACATTCAATGATCAACAATAGACTCCGGCAAGCAACATTGATCGTATTCATTTTAGGCTCCATCGTCATGTCGCCGGTCCAATCTGCATCTGCCTGCAGCCGTGCCGTCTACTTTGGCAAGGATGGTCAGACCGTTACCGGCAGAAGCATGGACTGGCTAGAGGACATGCAGACGAACCTCTGGATTTTTCCTCGGGGGATGAAGCGCGATGGCGGCATGGGCGAAAAAGGTTTCAAGTGGACCAGCAAATACGGCAGTGTGATCGCTTCAGTCTACGAAGCAGGCACTGCCGATGGCATGAATGAGAAGGGCCTCGTCGCCAACTTACTTTTCCTTGTTGAGAGTGAATACCCCAGCGACGAGGGCAACAAGAAACCCCAGATATCCGTCTCAGCCTGGACACAATACATCTTGGATAACTTCGCCACCGTCGCGGAAGCGGTCGCCGAGATGCGCAAGGAAGCTTTCAGGCCCGTCCTCGTCATTGCCCCGAACGGTGTTGAGGGCAAGATCCACCTCTCGATTTCGGATGCCTTGGGCGACTCTGCAATTTTCGAATATATCGGCGGAAAGCTCGTGATTCACCACGGCCGCCAGTACCAAGTGATGACCAATTCGCCGACCTACGACCAGCAACTTGCCCTCAATGAATACTGGAAACTGATCGGCGGCACGGTCATGCTGCCAGGCACTAATCGCGCTGCCGACCGTTTTGCTCGCGCCAGCTTCTACATCAACGCCACCCAGCAGTCCGCCGACCCACGCGAGGCCGTCGCGGCCGTCTTCAGCGTGATGCGCAACGTTAGCGTCCCGCGCGGCATCAGCACGCCGGACCAGCCTAACATTTCTTCCACCATCTGGCGTACGGTCGCAGAACAAAAGAACAAGGTCTATTTTTTCGAAAACACCTTCAGCCCCAGTCTTGTATGGGTCAAGCTCAACCAGATCGACTTCAATGCAGGTTCAGGCGTTCGCAAGCTTACCCTTCACGGCAATCCCGACCTCAGTGGAGACCAGACAGCGAATTTCAAGAAAGCCGACCCATTCGTGTTCCTGGCACCGCATTGAACATGGCGGAAAGCAACGGTTGATCTGATCGCCCAATCATCTCTTCCAGCGGATCGCAAAAAGCCAAGCCGCTAATGTTGATGTTCTACTATTGCTGAAGTGAGCATCTATATGACACAGACAAAAATACTATTTAGCCCAATTGACGATTTTCAGTTCCGGTACTCGGATAAATTCTTTTTCATTGTTGGTGACCAGAGTACAGTCAATCGAAAGTGCATGGGCGGCGATCAACATATCAAGTGCACCAATAGGAGTCCCCCGCTTTTCCAAATGTGCTCTTAGATCGCCATAATATTGAGCTGCTTCATCGTCATAGGCCAATATTTCCAAAGGAGCAACAAATTGTGTCAAAGCGATTCGGTTCTGTTCAGGCTTTGAACTTTTTGAGACGCCGTATATAAGTTCACTTAGGGTAATCGAGGAGATGCCTATTTGCGAAATTTCGGTTCGTTTAAAATGGTCTATTATATCGGGAGGTTTTCTCTTAATTATATAAATACAAGTATTTGTGTCGAGCATGAATTTCATTGGAATTCTTCCCGAGAATCCTGGCGAGGTTGATTTCGGCTGTTCATAAAATCATCTGTAAATTGATCAAGGCTATTGATAAGCGAGGACCAAGGGTCATCTTTTGGAATAAGGACAACAATCTTGCCGATTTTTTTAATAAAAATGTCATTGCCGGGAAATCTGAGGTTTTTCGGCAACCTTACGGCCTGGCTTCGACCATTAATAAATAGCTTTGCAGTTTGCATGGCATACCTCCAAGCATGTTAAATATATACCATCGTATATATCATTGGATAGGGAATGTCAAGAACCGGATAGACTGAAATTACAGTAGAACCTCTTTTTGCAGGGGCCGCCAAACAGCGAGCGCCTGTGAAAATGTAGTTCGGGTGCGACACGATGTCGCATAGTTTGCGTGTGCTCAGGTATTTGCCTTGAGCACCCGGAATGTTCCTGCCGGACACTACGCAAGGCGTGCTACCGTTGCGCTGGTGACGGGGTGCAAAGCCCTGCGGATTACGCTGTGGCGTGAAGTAAATGCAAATTTCCGGGAATCCCCACAAGGGAAACTCCAAGGAAGGATAGAGCCATGAACTATTCAAAGAAAGTTAGATCAAGTGGATATTGGGCGAGGAGAGGGATGGCTTGTGGTTTAGCTAAGTTCAACTGTTCGGAGGCGATACTGCAAACATGCCAGGATATGATTTCGAGAAGGGAGGATATGCTTCTGCAGGCAATTTCCGGCTTACTTGCAGGCGTCGTTTGTCGAGGATCATCTTGCGGTCTTGTGTCAGGGGGTGCGCTTGGATTGGCACTCATGCATGAGGATGAACTCCTAAAGAATGGTCTTGAGTCTGAGGTTGGACTAATTATTCTTGCTGGTGATTACGCCAAGTGGTTTGAAAGATCATACGCGACAACGCTATGCAAGGAACAGACTGGAGTTGATTTCTGTTCACTTGGTGGAGTGATGAGATTCATATTGCCAGGTCACAAAATCGTGAAGTGTATGTCGCACATGAATGGTGCAATGAAGTACCTCTATGATCGTCAGTATGAAGAGTTGCCGAAGATTGATCTCGACCAAGGCAGGAGGGAGGGAACTCCTGTTCATTGTGCTCAAGCAGTTTTAGAAGGCGTACGGGCAAATACATCGATTGGTGATCGGCTGCTTGAGAGGCTGTCCGTTGTCCTGGATGGTGGTATAGGTTTACAAGGTGGAGCCTGTGGTGCTCTTATTGGGGCGATCCTGGCAATCAATATTTCACGGGGTGTGAACCTTCGTGAGCATTCGATGATTCAGTCTTATATAGAGTTCTTTTCAAGCCTTAAATATCTGCATGCAGATGAACCATATGGGACATCCAATTCGATAGATGTTGGGCGAGTAATTCTTGATAATTTTGAGGAGAAAGCTGGTTCAATAAATTGTTCGGAAATTACAAAGATCGAATTTACAGACTGGTCATCATTTCAAAATTACGTCACAGCGTCTGACAAATGCAAAGAGTTGATCGACCTTTCGATACGAGAGGCGAGTCTCGCACTTGAGCAATAAACTAACGTAGTACAAAGTACATTTGACGGCAATCCGAGAGATCTTCCAACCGATGAAGAGAATATCGGTTTCATCGCTCAGGAAGTGCAAGAGGTTTTTCCGGAGGCCGTCAGTGAGAGGCTGGATGGCTATCTTGATTTCAACATGTACCCGATCAATGTGGCAGTTATCAACGCCATAAAGGAGCTCAAGGCTGAAAACGATGCGCTCGGAAAGGTTGGCGATCTTGT
Source organism: uncultured delta proteobacterium (assembly GCA_963747015.1). Taxonomy (GTDB): domain Bacteria; phylum Desulfobacterota; class DSM-4660; order Desulfatiglandales; family Desulfatiglandaceae; genus DUZB01. Next base: position 8,056 of record CAVVEP010000031.1, on the reverse strand, counting down.
CGATTCCAATCTTATGACAAAACATGACAACCTGTTTGTTTGTGATTGCTCGGTTATTCCTGAAGCGTGGGGACATCAACAATGAAATGCCCTAAGTGCCAAACCGAAAATCCTGATACTCAAAAGTTTTGCGGCCAATGTGGGGCCAAGCTGGAGAAAAAATGCCCCGATTGTGGCGAAGTCAATCTTCCTGGATATAAATTCTGTGGTGAATGCGGCCGTAACTTAGCGATTCCCTCAGAGCCACCTCCCAAAGACCTTTCTTTTGATGATAAATTGGACAAGATTCAGCGCTACCTCCCAAAGGGCCTCACAGAAAAAATCCTGGCCCAAAAGGGAAAGATAGAAGGCGAACGTAAGCAGGTCACGGTCATGTTCTGCGATATGAAAGGATTCACCCCTCTTGTTGAACAACTTGGCCCCGAAGAAGCCTATTCCATCATGGATCAGGTCTATGAGATCCTAATCCACAAAGTTCATGATTATGAGGGCACGGTTAATGAGATGACCGGTGACGGTATAATGGCCCTTTTTGGAGCTCCCATTGCATTAGAAGATGCACCCGAACGGGCAGTACGTTCCAGCCTGGCGATTCACAGGGCGATCGCTAAATTCAATGATGATTTTAAAGGACGTTCAGATCGAATGCCTTCCTTAAGAATGCGTATTGGGCTTCATTGCGGTCCCGTGGTCGTGGGCACCCTGGGTAACAGCCTTAGGGTTGAGTTCAAGGCTGTCGGGGATACCGTGAATTTAGCCTCCCGAATGGAGAGTTTGGCAGAACCAGGCACTACCTATGTGACCGATGAGATTTTCAGTCGCACAGAGGGGCTTTTTCAGTTCAGGGCCTTGGGAGAAAAAATAATCAAGGGTAAGGAAAAGCTGGTCAAGACATATCAGGTTATCGCCCCCAGGGCCAAGACGACAAGATTTGACATCCGTGCAAAACGAGGCATAACACCTTTTGTGGGACGACAACGGGAGCTGGATCTTTTGCTTGAGGCCTTTGAGCGTACAGGCGCCGGCAGTGGACAGGCCATGTCCATTGTGTCCGAGGCAGGGGTTGGGAAATCGCGTCTTCTGTATGAGTTCAGAAAGGCCATAGCAAATGAGGATGTCACTTTGTTACAAGGTCAATGTAGCTCCTACGGTGTAAACACACCATATTTCAGCGTGATAGATATCCTGAAGGACAATTTTCAAATTATGCGCGAAGATAGCCCTGAGGAAATAAAGGAGAAGATAAGAAAAGGCCTCGAAAATATAGATGCCGGACAAGACCAAACATTTCCATACATTTTGGAGATCCTTTCTTTAGAAAATGGCTTTGATACTCTCAAGGATATTGATCCGGAAATCAAGCGGAGAAGAACCTTCGAGGCATTAAGAGAGATTACATTGAGGAGATCGCAGGCAAGACCACTGGTGATAATCATCGAAGACCTCCACTGGATTGATAAGACCTCAGAAGAAGGTATCAGACTCCTGATAGAACATATTGCAGGGGCTAAGGTATTTCTAATCTTCACTTTCCGGCCCAATTATCTCACTCCCTGGGGTGGAAAGTCCTATTGCGGCCAAATCCATCTGAATCGGCTTTCAAAGAGGGAAAGCCTTGAAATAATCAAGACTCTTTTGCATACGGAGACTGTCGAAGAGGACATTGCGAAACTTCTTTTGGACAAAGCGGAAGGAATCCCTCTTTTTGCGGAGGAGTTCACGAGATCCTTGAAAGAAGCAGGGTATGTAATTGGTGTAGATGGTCGTTGTTGTTTGAAAACGGAATTTGCTTCCATCCGTATTCCGGGCACCATTCATGATGTGTTGATGGCAAGAGTGGATATGTTACCTGAAAACGCGCGCGCGATTTTGTTAGCCGGAGCGGTGATCGGTAGAGAGTTCAGCTGGGACCTGATAGAGAAAGTCGCCGGAATTCCCGAAGTGAAACTCCTCTCCCTATTCGTACAGTTAAAAGAATCTGAAATTATCTTTGAAAGAGGCATCTTTCCTCAGGTGAATTATATCTTCCATCATGCAATGACACAGGAACTCCTTTACGATTCAATGCTTCCTGCCAAACTCAAAGAATATCACATCTCTATTGGCCGGGCGATTGAAAGGCTTTACCCTGACGACTTAGAAAAATATGCATCCATGTTGGCCCTGCATTTCACGCGAGGGGGAGAATCTGAAAAGGGTTACCAATATCATAGGTTGGCCGGCGAACTCGCTGTCGCTTCCTATGCCAACCGCGAGGCAATGAACCACTTTCGCGAGGCTTGGCGATTGATCGGCGAAAAAGGCGAAGATCGTGAAGTGGGGGAAGAGAGTCTGGATACGGCCATCAAGCTGGCACAGGTCATGGAGCCCTTAGGGGAATTTGAACCGACTCTGATGCTTCTTCAAGAGATACTGGAAAAATCACAGGGCTTTGGGGATCCATCACGATATGCCAGGATTCATTATTGGATGGGCAATACTTTAGGCAACCTGGGTCGCTACGACGATGCACGGACCCACCTTTTTCGTTCCCTGGAATTATCAGAAGCCGCAGAAAACAAGGAAACAGAAGAGAATGCCCACAATTACCTGAGTCAATTGGATTATGTGCAGGGCTATTTAGAACGAGCTTTGAGTCATGCAGAGGCATCTGTTCGTTGTCTGCGCGAGATCGCGAATCCCGCACGCCTGGCGTGGGCGCTTGTGACTAAAGGATTGATCTTATGTGATTTGAAACGAGAGGATGATTACAGAGAATTTTTAGAGGAAGCAGCGGTCTGGGTCGAGCGGTCCATGAACCATCGTGCTCGATGTTATCTTCATGTTATAAATGGAAAATCTTTTCTAAATGCCGGTCGATACGAAATGGCCCTTAAAACCGCCCTGGAAGGCGTTGAACTGGCCGAAAAGCTCGGGGAGGGAATACTTGCTATTTTCCTCTTTGCTTTGGCAGGGAGGAGCGCCCTCTATTCGGCCAAACCTGATTATGCCCTACAGCTTCTTCACCGGGGAGAATCAAAAGGTAAAATAATTGGGCACCCGTTGGGTTTGGCATATATCCGGATATATTTGGCAGAAGCGTTACTCCGTTCAGGCAGTGTTGAAGAGGCGATGGAACCTGCTGAAGCCGCGCTACTTTTTTGTCAGGCGCTGGATCTGGGATCTGCTTTCCAAACTGCCCTTGAAATCACTGCGATGATCCTTGTTTATCGCGATCCGTCTGATGAAACCCGCATAGATGGAATGATGGGGCAGGCTGCTGCGCTGGTCGAGCGAGGTAATTCACCTTGGATGAAAATTCAACGCCTCATGAATCGGGCCAGGATTGGGTTGAAGCGCGACAAGATCGAGGATGCCCGAAAGGATCTGACAGAAGCCAGGGACATTTACCTGGAGATGGGTTTGGAAAACGGGACCGGGGAGCTAAGGTTGCTTGAGGAAGCATTGAGGAAGTCAACAATTTAGGGGGGGATAAGATGTACACAGAAAATAATGGCGTGAAAGTATGGTATGAGATACATGGCCAGGGCGAGCCCACCCTGATTATGATCCCAGGATTTCAAATTGTACACAGTGAGATGTTCAAGCGGACGTTCGTGCCATTTTTATCTCGCCATATGCGGGTTGTTACTCTGGATATGCGGGGCAGCGGGAAATCGGACCGACCCGATGAAGGCTATGATTTTGAGACTTACGTAGAAGACGTTCACGCTGTGGCGGAAGCAGCCCGATTAGATCGTTTTGCCATGGCCGGGCATTCCTGCGGGGCTTTAACTATCATAAAGTACCATGCCACTCACCCCGGAAGGGTCAGTCATCTAATTTCTCTAAACGGTTATGCCAGGATGGTTCAATCAGAAGACTACCCCCAGGGGATGCCCAAGGAAGTTTTAGCAGGTGCAAAAAAACTTTGGCGAGAGCAACCCGAGACCATGCTAAAAGGGTTTATTGAGAGAGCCTGTTCGGAAAAACACTCCTTACGCCATAAAGAACTTATCTGGGAGTGGGCACATGAGACGTCGCCAGAAATATGGGAAATGGGCTTTGCGGCTTCGACCCTTTCAGAGGTGGATAAACATTTAAAAAATATTGACGTACCGGTTCTGATTTGCCATGGCCAAAAAGACAAAATCATTTTCTCCCGCGGCCTCCGATTATCTTCATCAAAAAATCCCCGGATCGAAGTTTATACCCATATCCAATTCCGGCCATGGCTTCATACGAACTTGGCCCCAGGTGAGCCGGCATATATTTGACTTTTTGAAACCGGAGATGCGGAAGCCCTCGCCCCAGAGACGGCATGAAGGGCCTCCAAGAATCCTGTGGATCAGCAGTCCCATCGGTCTGGGACATGTGAAACGGGATCTGGCCATTGCCGAGGAGATGCGGAAAAAAATGCCGGACCTGAACATCCATTGGTTATGTGTTGATCCTGTAAGGTCTTTTTTGAAGGGCGTGGGAGAGGAAATCCACCCCTTAAGCAATGCCCTATGGGATGAAAGCAGCCATTTCGAGCGCTATGGGAAGGCCTATTCCCTGGATGCGACCGAGGCATATTGGGAAATGGATAAGCTCTTAAACAATAATTTCATGGTCTTTACAGATGCAGTTCGGGAAGATGGCTACGATCTGGTGGTGGGCGACGAGTCTTGGGAAGTGGATCAATATCTTCACTACAACCCTTCTCTCAAGACTGCGCCTTTTGTCTTTATGACGGATTTTGTGGGGGCATACAATGTAAGTGAAGATAAAACAAGACGGCCTCACGTTTACAATGTTAACGGCACCTGGGTAGAAATGCGGGATGCCCATCCTGAAGCAAGCGATCTGTCCATTTTTGTCGGAGACCTTGAGGTACATTCCGGACAGGCTCTTTGGGGAAGGCCTGCCTAACATGAAGGAATGGGCAAAAGAGCATTTCAGGTTTCCCGGATATGTCCTTCCATTTGACCCCACCGATTATTCCGACCGGCAGGCCATGAAAAGGGACTTGGGGTTTTCCCCGGAAGACAAGATCCTCCTCTTAGCGGTTGGCGGGACCTCCGTAGGTCGCCCTCTCATAGAAAAATGCCTGGAGGTCCAACCTATCCTTAAAGGAGAAAATTCCCGGAATCCGGATCATCGTCTTTTGCGGACCCCGAATCCATCCCAACTCTTTCGGCCAGTTTGAGGGTGTTGACTTTTTGCCTTTTGTCAGCGATCCCATCAAATATTACGCGGCTTGCGACCTGGCCGTCATTCAGGGCGGGCTTTCCACAGCCATGGAACTGACTGCACTGAGCCGTAGCTTCCTTTATTTTCCCTTGAAAGATCACTTTGAACAGCAGGATTACGTGCCCTTTCGACTCAAACATTACAATGCGGGTATTCGTATGGATTTTGATGATACCAAGCCCGGGGATCTCGCGGAGGCCATAGAGGCCAATATGGGCAGATCGGTAAAATATAGACCTGCAAATACGGATGGAGCAAGAAGAGCGGCCACCATGATCATAGAGTTGCTTCAGAGGGGATACTCACGATGAAATTGATGGCGGTAATGGCCCATCCGGACGATGCTGAAATCTGGAGTGGAGGAACACTCGCCCTTCACGCTGAAAGAGGAGATGCGGTTCGCATCTGCACGCTCAGCTATTCAGAAGAATCCACCAGGGGCAGAGAGGCCCTGGAAGGGGCAAAGCGGATGGGCTGTGACGTTGAATGCCTGGGTTTGAAGGATACGTTAATCAGAGACAGCGATGAAGCAGTGGAACAACTCATGAAATCAATGGATTCGTTTCTGCCTGACACTATCATAACACATTGGTTCGACGATATGCACCCGGATCACGAAGCCACGTTTCGTGTTCTTCGTCGGACTCTTCTACGTCATTTCCTGGTCAACAACATAGATAATTTCAAGCGCTTTCCACGAATTTTCTGTTGTGACACCTACAATTCTCTTGGGTTGCACGGCCCCTTTAAGCCAGACATATTCGTGGACGTAACACACGTTTGGGGAAAAAAAGAAAGAGCAATCAAAGCTCACCAAAGCCAGATCCTTTCACTCTATTTGGATATGACCGAAGACAATGTCTCATCGACGGCAAAGCGGCGGGGACTAAACGAGCCGAAGGATTCCTCTACCTGCCCCTGTTTGGCCGTCCTGACGATGGCGAACCGTTAGGCGGTTAATAAGAAAGGCAAATATTCAGGATTATTTTGCGGGGACGTGGGCTCATAAGAAAATAAGTAATCTGAAGTGGCGGATAAAAAGTGGTAATAAACACCCATGCCCGGATCAGCCCCGTTAGTCACCTGGTGCTCCACCGACGTTATTATTCGAGGTATCGAACGCCGGAATATTTTCGAAGATGACAAGGATCGCGATAATCTGTTGAAACGTCTCGGGAAGATGATTGCCGTCCACCAAATCTTCGTGCTATGCCTGGCCATCGCTCGGAAATCACGCGCGTTTTCGTTTCCGTGAAGGAATGGGGTCAGCTCGCTCTTGAGTCATCTTTATGGAAGAGGTCTCAAAAGACGATAATTTTTTTTTGCTGAAAAGCAGACTGGAGTTAACGGGAGTGAATTAGCAACTAAAAATAAAGTGGGAGGTGAGTCAAGAGCAGCCTCTACCCCTTTTATTTTTGTTGTGGAGAATATGAGGTGACCTTATGAAACGAGATCAATTAATTGAGGAAATTAGGGAAGCTATTCATGAAATCGAACCTGAATCTGAAATTATTCTTTATGGTTCCCGTGCGAGGAGAGATGCTCTCTCGGATTCTGACTGGGATTTTCTTATCCTGGTTGACGGTTCTGCAAGTGATGAGCGTACAGATCGGATTAGGCACAAGCTCTATGAAATAGAATGGGAATCTGGAGAAGTTATCTCCTCAATTGTGCGGAACCGGAAGAATGGGACAGCGACCTCTATCAGACGATGCCATTTCACCAGAGAGTCCAAGAGGAAGGGATTAAGCTGTGACAGAATGGAGCAAGGATCTGGTGCTGTACCGTATGACCCGGGCAAACGAAACGCTGGAAGATGCTCGTATTCTTGCCAATGCAGGGCGGTGGAATGCATGCGTGAACCGTCTCTATTATGCCTGCTTCTATGCCGTCTCGGCTCTTCTTGTATATCAGGGCCTGTCATCATCCAAGCATACGGGGGTGCCAAGCCCTGCGGGTCACGCCGTGGCGTGATACCGAATCGGGTTCAAATGGTGACAGGAGAACCCCTCCGGGAATCTTTACAAGCCTTTGGCTTGCTCCCCCCCGGTTAAGGGCCAGGGTCGGATGATATGGTGAATCACACCATGGCGTGACTGCTGGCGGGCTGGAACAGGCTGCTGAAAAAAGCGAATATCGGGCTGCACCCTAAGGGCATTTCCTGTGGGCATAATGGTCAAGGATACCGGGTGAAACATTCCCGGCTCCGTGAGGAGGCAGACGTTCAGCGGGTCTCCGATCATGTGAAAGGTGATCGAATCAGATGAAAGCAGGGAAAGCAAATGACGTCCACTTTCGAGTGAGATGGTGCGCTCTGCATGCCTATGGCTATTTTAACCATCATGCGGTAACGTGAAGTAAATATTAATTTGCGGAAATCCCAACAAGGGAAGCTCTATGGAGGCTTGAGCCGTGTAAGGTGAAAGTCTCAAGCACGATTCTTAGGGGGCTTGGGGATGGCAACATCCCCCCGCTACCTGACCAGTGAAGAGGTGATGATGCCGAAGACAAAAAACATGAGGGTCTTGATCGTGGGAGCCGGAATCGGCGGCATGACGCTCGCCGCCTTACTTAAAAACAGCCCCTTCAACCTCACGCTCATTGAACGCGCGCCAAACTTTGACCATGCCGGCTATATGCTTGGGCTTTGGTCATTGGGCTATCGGGTTTTGCATGGTCTGTCGCTGTACGAGCAGTTCGCTGCCGAGTGTATCCCCGGCAAGAACTATGAAGTACGAGACAACCATGGCGAGCTTGTAAAACACTGGTCCATGGTGCCGATTGCCAAGCGCTTCGGTCCGAACTTGAGCTGCACACGACCACAGCTCATCAAACTTCTCCA
>CAVVEP010000030.1:0-33409 GCA_963747015.1 uncultured delta proteobacterium | reverse complement strand
GATAACGACGGCATACATCAGGGTCCTGCCGGCGAAAACGATGGTAAAGCTGATCCACGTCATAGCCACGCCTGGTTTCTGAAGGTTTTTCTTCAACCGCTACAGACGCTAATTGGCCTCCTGCCAACTGTTCAAGGCGGCGAAGGATCTCGCCAACCCCAGACAACTGTTCCAGATGTCCCACAAGGTCAATGATGCTTCCGCCAAGACCGCTCGAAAAATCCTTGAAAAGCCAACGGCCTCCCAGCTGCCGAACAAAAAAACTCGGCGTTTTATCAGCACCAAAAGGGCTGCCGGCAACATAGCCCGATCCGCTTCTTTTGAATTTCAGCCCGTAATGCTCGGCCAGAAACTCAACCAGATTCACCTGTTTGTATGTCTCAATGCAGACGCTCATCGGCCACCTCCTGAAGTAATTTGCCATCCAGAAGAACAACGATCCCTTCGGCCGAGCTTACCACACTAACGCAATGGTCTTGAACCTTCAATATGCAGTATCCTTTGGAAAAATCCACCTCCTTGCCGGTCAGTTCCGCTTCGATGCGACTACGTTCACCTATCACCCCATAAAACCGGTCCGCAGGTCGAAAGCTCTTTATCCCCTGGTGAGGGCGACCAAAATTGTAGCCTCGAACGTAGTCCGCGATCCCTGAAACCGCCTCGCTGTAGCTGTTGAATCGTACCCGTGACAGGCATTCCCGCTTGATGGTTTGATTCAGACGTTCAACCTTGCCCTGGGTCTGTGGACTGTGTGGGTCACAAACGATGTGCTCGATTTTATGGTCGTCCAGGTACTGCTGAAACAACGTCCGCCGCGCGCTCCAGCTGTAAAACCCGGTCCCCTGGTCCGTCAGAAGTTTAACAGGATTGCCGTGGCGGATGCAGCTGTTGTGCAAAACCCCGATCAGCGTTTCACCTTTCTGATCGTGGCACAATTCCGCTCCTACACAGAACCGGCTGAAATCATCCACGATCACAACCAGGTACAAAACCGGAATGCCCGTCAGATAAACATAAGTCACGTCCATCTGGTACAGTTCACCGGGATAGGCGGCCTCAAACCGCCGGCTTCCTTTGGCCGGCTTCTCCGAACCATCAAAGCTTGAATCGTGACTTTCAAGAAGACCATGAATTTTAAGGATATGACGGATCTGCTTCCGGCTTACAACCACCAGGTGTTCACTCTTGAGTCGGTCTTCTATCCGTTTGAAACCCGCTTCAGGATTTTCTTTGCGGTACTCCAGAATCAGATTCTGAACCTCTTCCGGTAGCGGTGAAGGCTTGAACCGAGCCGACTCCAGTCTGCCTTTTTCAGACTTGATCATCGGTTCTTTCTGCGGTTGATCAGTTGTTCCCTCTATACTTGACTCTTTGCTGCCTTTTGAACCACCTCCATTTTTCTTGCGCCGGCTGAGTGCATAAAGCTGCCAGAGCGGAACCCCGAACTTTCTTGACCCTTCGGCAAGTCTTAAACCTTGACCCTTTATCATCTCCTCAAATTCGCTGACTTTGTCCCAATTGATTCGATTTCCCATTTCACTGCCCTCCATCCTTAATGGCGGAAAGTGTGGGGAAATTTACTTCCAAGTCTGTCCGGTTTATCCTACCCTATGCATCTAACTTGTCGATAGGTGAGTTGAGTTGAGGTGATAAGAACTCGCTTTTTTGGGAGTTGAATATAGCGAAAACGGGCTTGGGTGTCAAGGAAAAAGCAACCACAACATCTATGGCATCGGATCGGGAAACGTCAAACACTTTTTCAGGAAAGGGGCGATGGCATGCATGCAGGCTTTAACGGTTGTCATTTAACGGAAGATTAGGCGGTATTTGGCGTAATTCGAGCATACCTGTACATCGAATCCTCGGACACTTTTAAAAAATTAAGAGGCATATGCCTCGATGGGGTACTCAGGATCACAGTAGAGGTCGTCTTCGCACGGAGGAAGCTGAGAAATAGATGCGTCTATGTAGCCTTGGGCAAGGGTGGCGGTCTGGCTTTTTTGTCCCAAAGGCCAAGATCCTTTAGAATCTTTTTGATGACCTCCTCATCCTCGATAAAAGCCAAAATTCTCGTTCGGCCCTGACACTTGGGACACGTTAACGGGTCAATTCCATATATCTTCTGGATTAATCGCGCCCAGTTTTTTCGGTATTCCCTGGAAGATCCCTCAGGCTCAAAGATCGATGGTATCAGCTCGTCCTGATCGTCCCTTTTCCGTCTTACCGCGACTCACGTTACTGTAATATCCATAATAGCGCACCATCTGGTCCCCTTTGTTCGGTACGTGGGAGCACATGGCGGCCAACCATTCCAGTGCATCAAAAACCTTTTATGCGCGGAAATTGCCTTTTTTGGGGCTTATTTCAGGCTGAAGTGCATTCACACTTACCTGTATCATTGTTCTGTTGGACCCGGAGCCTCGCGGCCTGAAAAAATCAGTTAGCCGGAATGGAATCTTTTTGGTGCAATATGGACAAGGATGACAATTCAATTCTTCCGTCTTGAAACCCGAAAATACACCCGGAAATCAGCGCCGTTAACTCTTCCGAAAGAAGATCAAAAATCAGTGCAAGTCACCTGTTACTATTTTAGACATACCGAAATTTAGTGAAGTAAAGGTGTCCAAGGAAATGTTGTGTTGTCAAGTACATATCACAGAAATCGAAATAGGTTGTGATACGAGCTCTTATGTTGCGAGTTTCCATAAGATGCTTGAAAAAGCGTCGATTTTATGTTTCGTCATGAGATTCGGAAAATCTTAAGTAAAAGCAAAGTTTTATCTTGTTTTTCGATGAAGTTGTGTATACATCTGACAACATAATATTTTCACTCTTTCCAGACTTCTCCGTAGAGGGTTGTTGTTTATTCCCCCGCTATAAACTATCTAACCAGACCATCAGATCTCCCTCGTTTTCCCATTGGAGTAACTCATCTATCTTTGAATCGTCCGCCAGGACAGACTGCATATGTTTGATAAACTGTTTCTGGATATGTCGCCTTTTATCCAGGTCCAGATGCAGATAAATGGTGGTGGATTGGATGTTGTCATGGCCCAGGTGGTTCTTGATGTCCGTGATAGGGTGGCCGCTGTAGAGCATGTCCACAGCCCGGCTGTGACGGAAACTGTGAACGGGATTGATGTTCTTCAATCGTTTGGGCGGAAGGACCTTTTCCAGATACTTTCTACAGATACGGTAGATACCATGACGGGTGAGCTCTTGACCCCGCTGATTGATAAAAATCCGGTCTTGATATAGGGGCTGTGGGGGGGTCCGGTATGTTCGGATATACAACTGAAGCAGTTGACAGGTTTTGGACTCAAGTTTTACGAGCCTGAACCGGTTTCCTTTTCCCAGGATAGCTAAAGTCTTTTTCTCCGGATCAAAGTAATCCAATTTCAGAGTTGTTATTTCGCTGGCCCTGGCGCCGGAATCGTAGAGCAGATGGAGCAGGGCATAGTCCCTGAGTCCTTCTTTTCGTTTAAGGTCGACAGACTGGAAAATCTGCAGTATCTCATCTTGATAAAGGAACCCGATAAGGGCTTTCTGAAAACGCTTCTGGGGAACGCTTTGGATCGTATCGGCCACTTCTCGTTGTTCCGGATGCATAAAACGGATCATTTTGGCGAAAGATTTGAGGGCCGCAAGCCGCTGGTTGCGTGTTTTTGCAACATTCTTTCTTTCATTCTGAAGATCCTCAAGGAACGCGATGATGAGTTCCCTTGAAATATGTTCTACACGGAGGGATTTAACTTTGATACTGTAAAACGATGCCGCAAAAGGGATAAAAAGCCGGAAGGCATCGCGATATGCCTTAACAGTTCGATGACTGAGGCCTCGTATATGAGGCAGATATTGATCGAAGAACTGATGAATCAAGGGAGACAGTTTCATTTTTTAGCCTTCTGCCAGAGAGAAAAATCGGCCAAATCTTTACGACTGATTGCATCGGCTACACGGAGATACACGCTGGTAAATTTGTAATTGGTATGGCCCATATAGGCGGCCAGTACAGGCAGTGCATTCTGGGCGCATTGTCCTCTTTCCCAGACGCTTTTCAGGGTATTGACGGCAAAAGAATGTCTCAGGCTGTGAGGCGTAGGCGGATTGAAATTGACATTGCCTACGACCTTTCGCGGTTGATGCAGGCCAATTTCCTTGACCGCATTATGAAACACGTATCGAAGTGTCGTATCACAAAGATGTTTTTGTTTTCTACCGGCCAAAAGATAGGGGTTGTCAGCATGGGGGTTGAGCGTTTCACGGACAGAAAGGTAGTTTTCAATCTGTGTGGCGACGTTCTTTTGAACCGGGATAAGCCTGCTTTTACCGAACTTTGTCTTTTCAATAAAGATGGTCGCATCATCCCGTCGGTAATGGTGCCGTAATAGTTTGACAGGCTCTGAGATCCTCATGCCGCAGCGGGCCATCAACAGCACGGCCAAATGGCTGGCCAGATCAGTCAAAAAGAAGTTTTCACTTTTTCGGATTCTGCGGCTAATCACATCCAGCAACTGATCCACCTGTTCAGGAGAGAATACAAAGGGAACAATGGTGTTCTCTTTGAGAGGCGGAACATCTTTCAGAGGGTTGTGTGTCAGGTCTCCTCGACGAACCAGGAAACGGAACAAAGCCCGAACTGCGGAAAGGGTACCGTTGACGGTCCGAGATTCTCCAGAGATCCGGCTCCTCATCTCCAGGAAAAAAGGTGGGCGAAAATCTTCCCAATCAGCATTGGCGTCCACCAGATAACGATCAAAAGCAAGGAGATGGTATCTGACAGGCATGGAACGATAACCCAAACTTTTTCGGTAGGAAAGATATGCCTCGATATGGGAGGCGATGACGCTTTCAAAAGGTTTCATCAAATAAGACCTTTCGCATCTGTTCTATGTTGATGTGAAGATATCGCTGGGTGGATCGAATACTCTGATGCCCCATCATCTCTTTGATGTCGTATATGGAATGTCCCATGCGAAGCAATCTCTGCGCGTAGGTATGCCGCAACCAGTAGGCCGAAGCAGAGAGGCCTGCCGCTTGCATGGTATTCGAGATGTAGAGGCTCACCACAGTGGTGCAAACCGGCCTGTATGGTTTATGCATGGTCAGGAAAAGGTCTCGATAGGAGCTCTTGGGCCTGACTTTGTAAACATAGGCAGCAATGGCCTTCAGGGTTTTCTCTGGCAGTGGCAACACTACGGGATTTTTAGTCTTTCTTATGGTAAGGGTAAGCTCTGATCTCTGAAAGGAGATGTCATCAAGGGTGATCCGTTTAATCTCAATGGGTCGCAACCCTAAAGAGTAAGACAGGAGCAACATGGCATAGGTTCGAATCTTTACAGGCGTATCCAGAGCGATGCTGGCAAAAAGCTTTTTCACTTCCTCAGTTCGTAAAAACCTTGGAGGTCTCGGCTCACCGAACGTGCGAGGTCCCACCAGCAGATGGGCAATATCCTTTTTGATCACTTTTTCATCGTGGAGGTATTTCAGAAAACTTCTTATCTGGCTTCGATAAGTACCACGGGTGACGTTGCAAAACGGCTTATTAAACTCGGCCAGGAAACTATCGATGTCTTGAATCTTAAGATTCGCCAGAGCAATGTTGTGCTGTTCAAGATATTCATGTAGGGGGGCCAGGACCCTTCTTGACGATCTGATAAGGGTTTCGCAAACAGCTTTTCCCTGCTGTAAATAGAGCAGGTATTTTTCATAAATATCAGGCAGGAGAACTCGGACGTGTGGAACTTCAAGTGGCTCAAGGATGATGCCTTCCTCATAAAGATAACCTGAAAGACCGGTAAGTACAGCAATTGCATCGGCAATGCCGGTACAATGTTTCCCGAACGTCCTGAGTGTGTCTAATGAAAACATATCTTTCCAGGCAACGTTTTCCTTTATTGCGAATATGAGAAACTGAGTCAGAACATGATCATAGCCTTCCCTGAGCTGTTTTGCATTTTCCGTAGCGTTGAGCCAACCGCGGTAATCCACGATGGCCTTGGTCAATTGCGTGATATCCTCATTGCCCACTTCAAATCCTCCCAATGGATTGCTCGACAAGGTCCATTACCTTCAAACGTCCATGACGCTGAGGCTTCCCGTCTTTTTCTTGAATGGGTTCCTTGGGTAAATCGAGCACCTGAAAGAGGGTGCCGTCAAAGGCAATCAGATCTTTACGGATCAAAGCGTCTCTGGCTTCGATATAATCGTCCACGGTGATCTGCAACAAGGTGCAGATCGCGTCATAGGAATAAAAGGAAAGGCCGTTGCGATCTGAGACTACGATGAGGAAAAGGTACAGAAGGATTTCTGTCTGGTTTAAAGCGGCTAAAAAGCCATCGGTGAGAAAACGGTGAGGGATAAAACTGAATCCTCCTTGAATACGTCTGATTCGACCAGGTTCCAGAATCTTTTTTTTGATCATGATCGATACCTCTCTTGATGTTTTCGGCGATTGTAAATCTCAGCACGCCTCACTGTCGATTACATCTTAAAAACACCTCACGGGGTACTCGACCTATTTGGTCTGTGTTTACAGAGGGTTGCATCAACATCATATCTTGAAAACGTTTTGCCATTAGTTGTGCGAGATATTCAATGATTACAAGGTTTTTTGTACCGATTACCTCTTTAACGCACTCAAGAGGCAGTCCGGTCTTCAAACGGCTTTTGATCTGAGTAGTCTGCGTTTCAGTATCCAGCTTCTTCTGCAGATAATTGGCTTTAAAATAATCGGAGTTTGCCTTGTTCCATTCAGTACACTTCTTTTTATGCCACTCTTTCATGCAAACCGGATCACCGCAGGTTTTTTGCCTCTCTTTGAGCCTCGGATGAGGGCGAAACCACCGCCGACAAATACCGCATGGACGTTTCCTGGTGTATACCTGACTATCCATGGCTTTCCGCTATTTGGTCATGAAAATATGATCCAACCGGTCTCATTTAAGAGAATACAATAAGATAACCTCCGATTTGATCCAAAAGCGGGAAGGATATGATTGCGGCAAAAACCAAGAAGAAAGGAGGAAGGAGAGAATCAGATGGGAATCAGATGGGAATCAGAAGAATGATATGGATTTCTTCGAAATCTCCTTTAGAATAATATGGACTGATCTAAATACACGAAACATAACCAAATTAACAACATAAGAGCTCAATACCCGGCACTTTCAAAACCTGAGAGAACCAGGGCAAATCATCTGACACACGCAAATTGTGGGGTGGCCCCCACATCCTGGATCTCCGTGAGTTTTCCAATTTGATCTTTGTGTCGAATATCTTTTTTATTTCCTGTTAGGATAATGTAAATTTTGGCAACGGGAGTGAACGCAATGGGTTCAAGGCCGGCATATCCATTGTTGCCTTGAGTGGCTTCCGATTGTCTGGTTGATGAGATTTTCGAAATCCTTCAAGAATGGCCGTATTTAGGATGCTCACTTATGCGAGCCTGATTCAGATCCTTGAATCTGCTGAACGGAAAGATTACTTGGGTAACCTTCACCTGCTTGACTTTCCAGGTTTGAAATGTCAGTCTTCACAAAATGAAGGCTGTTCGGCGCCATGATTATGCAAGAATCATTGAAACACGAGCCTTGTCAATTAGTGAACAATACTCTTCTTCTATTTAAGGAATAACGAATCACATAGACGTAGCTTGCCATAAGAAAAACCGAGCTAAAACTACCAAAGCGAGCTTTTTTGTGATCAGGGGTTCAGACCAGGCAGAATCATGGCTGCCCTGTATGAAGACTAATGGGGGTCCTCAAAGCTCATAAGGTACTATACGACCCCGAAGGCTGGTGTTAGGCCTAAAGATCGGAGGCTAGGTTGAACGATAGCGTAACGGAAAGCAACAACACAATCGAATCGTTCTTAGATGAAAATCTGAAGAATACTCTTCCTTCTCTTCTTGGTGCTAAAGAGCGCCACCAGATCATCGAGGCATTCCTGAAAGACGAACTGGAATTACCCGGATATCAAGCCAAGCTTGTTACCCAAATCATCGTTCCATCCTTAGAAAAGCTGCTAGGCGGCACCGTTTCGCGCAGTTTTAATAACATGAACGATGCTTTGCGGGGGCGCTTTGAAGGGTACGACAGAATGGTTCTTGGCATTGGGCGGTGGTTGAGCTACAGGTTTGAGCCTTCGAAAGCGAAAGGCGTCTTCCTAAAAAAACTGACACCCGTTTCCGATGATATACCAGAAGTCGTATGGAACAAATTTAATAGCCAAACCCGGGTATGGATCACTGAGCTTGCAAGGCTGGAGCAGATTTCGCTGGCCTTGGGAGACCTGAATGCCAATATCACATTGGACATCGACAAGCCCAAAAATCTAGCAGGACTTCAACCGAGTTGGTGGTTACGACCCTACAACGATTTTATTCCGATGGAGGGGCGCTCCCCATACTTAGAATATCTTACTGCCTTCTGTTCAGACAAATTCTTTTTCCGATGGACGCTGCTCATCGGTGATGGCGGCATCGGAAAGACCCGGCTGGCCCACGAGTTCGCTAAAATGCAGAAAGCGGCAGAATGGCATGCTGGCTTTTTGCGCCATGCCAGCCTGGAGCAATTGGTGGATCACCCCGGGTTTAAGAATTGGCGTCCGTTTATGAACACCCTGATGGTGGTGGACTATGCGGCGGACAAAATCGATGCCTTGAAAAAGATGCTGGTGAACTGTGTTCGGCTCGCCGCAGAAGCGGAAACGGAAGATAATCCGGTCCGGTTGCGCATCCTCCTGTTGGAGCGCCACGGGATACAGGAAGACGGCTGGTTGAAGCAAGTGATGACCGCTGGTGAGGGGGGCGCATCACGACGATATCGTTTCTTCCATGTTGCCGCCTAGGAAAATAAAAGCCCCTGCCGAAAAATCGGACAATGCCACCATGCAAGACATCCTTCGCCGTACACTGAAAAGCTGGCAGGCTGTCACCGGAAAACAGACTCCTGTTCTGTTAGAGTTTGATGAGGAGGGGCTGGAGCACTTCCGAGTAGTTACTCAGATGCGGCCCCTGTTTGTTCAGATGGCCGGCATCCACGCCTGCGAAACCGGAGACGCCTCGGGGCTTACCCGCTGGACCCGGGACGATCTTCTCAAGTCCGCAGTCAAAAGAGAGCGCGAATACATTCAGAAGAAATCATCTATTCTTATTCCCTCGGTTTGCATCGAGAGGGCTGTGGCTTTGCTGGCTTTTACCGGCCCCCAGCGTCTGAAAGCTGATAAGTGGATGAAACTACTGGGGGATGACGCTTATGCTTGCGGTTATCCCGGCGTCCAGCCTGGCGCGGTTTGCGACGCGGTAAGAGACCTGTTAGGGGTAGGGGCTGGCGGTATTACCCCTGTGGGGCCGGATATCCTGGCAGAAGCTTTTTCCGTGTCTGTTCTGAAAGAAACCGAAACGAATGTCGTCGTTCTGCTGAAAAGAATTCTAGATCTGGCTGGCGCCGAGGTTTGGAGCCGCCTTTTGCGTGCTGTCATTGATCTCTACAACTTTGAAGATCTATCAATCATTAGTGACTGGATTATTGATCTTTTGGAGGATAGACCAATAGACGAGTTATATCTTATTGAAAACCTGTCAGAAAAGGTATCGGTCGCTCATCGCAGCCTATTGGCCAACCTCTACGAAGCACTGCTTAAGAAAATTCCCGAAGAGGAGAGTTCCTTGCCTGAACGGGCAAGAATTCTGAACAACCTAGGGAATAGTTACAGTGATCTTGGCCGACGCGAGGAAGCGCTGGCAGCAGCAGCGCGTGCTGTGGAGATCAGGGAACGTCTGGCGAAACGAAACCCTGACGCATTCGAGCCCGATCTGGCCGGTAGTCTGAGCAACCTGGGGGCCTTTCACAGTGATCTTGGCCGACGCGAGGAAGCGCTGGCAGCAGCAGCGCGTGCTGTGGAGATCAGGGAACGTCTGGCGAAACGAAACCCTGACGCATTCGAGCCCGATCTGGCCGGTAGTCTGAACAACCTGGGGTCCTGTCACAGTTATCTTGGCCGACGCGAGGAAGCTCTGGCAGCAGAAGCGCGTGCTGTGGAGATCAGGGAACGTCTGGCGAAACGAAACCCTGACGCATTCGAGCCCTACCTGGCCATGAGTCTGAACAACCTGGGGCTCTTTCACAGTGATCTTGGCCGACGCGAGGAAGCGCTGGCAGCAGCAGCGCGTGCTGTAGAGATCAGCGAACGCCTGGCGAAACGAAACCCTGACGCATTCGAGCCCGACCTGGCCAATAGTCTGACCAACCTGGGGACAGGGTACAGTAATCTTGGCCGAAGCGAGGAAGCGCTGGCAGCAGCAGCGCGTGCTGTAGAGATCAGCGAACGTCTGGCGAAACGAAACCCTGACGCATTCGAGCCCGACCTGGCCATGAGTCTGACCAGCCTGGGGAATCGGTACAGTAATCTTGGCCGACGCGAGGAAGCGCTGGCAGCAGCAACGCGTGCTGTGGAGATCAGCGAACGTCTGGCGAAACGAAACCCTGACGCATTCGAGCCCGACCTGGCCATAAGTCTGACCAACCTGGGGATAGGGTACAGTAATCTTGGCCGACGCGAGGAAGCGCTGGCAGCAGCAACGCGTGCTGTAGAGATCTACGAACGTCTGGCGAAACGAAACCCTGACGCATTCGAGCCCAACCTAGCCATGAGTTGCGGTGCAAAAGGTGCTGTTCTCATGGCAGCAGGAAAAAGCATGGAGGCCGCAGATTCATTCCTTGCAGGTATTAATTCGCTCAGCCGCCTATTTCTTAGAATCCCAGTGCCTTTTTCACAACTCATGGCATCGTTGGTAAAGGACTACGAAGCAGTCTGTAAATCCAGCGGTGTTGAGCCGGAAAAGGAAACCCTGCTGCCGATCCTTATGAAGCTTAAAGTAGCAGTACAGCAGAAAGATACCAACATTCAAGAATAATTATCCTATTCGCAAATCACCCGTATGACCGAAAAATTGCACATACCCAATCTAAGCATTAGCGGTGATACTTCTTTTATTTCCGCCCAGGCGAATACTGGTGTGTGGGCCAGATCTCACAGGGTGACATGACTCAAAACACCTTCCGACTTATCATAAAAGGCAACTGTATCTTGTGGTCGCCCGCTCCCTGACCAATTATCATCCGACGCGCACTTTCCTATATCATTGTTCTGTTGGACCTTGAGCCCGGAGACCTGAAAAAAGCAACTGCCTGGCATGAATTTTTTTGGTGGACCATGGAGAAAGATGGCGATTCAATTCTTCCGTCTTGAAACCCGAAAATACACCCGCAAATCATCGCAGTTAACTCTTCCAAAAAAGATCAAAAATCTTAGAAAGTAACCCATTACTGTTTTAGGCACACCACAATTTATTGAAGTGAAGGTGTTAAAACAATGTTGTGTTGTCAAGTACATATCACAGAAATTCAAAACGTTGCGATAAGAGCTCACTATCCGGCGCTACAAAATTCTTAGAGAATCGGGCAAAATATTAATACAGGCAAGTTCATAGGGCGATCCCTTATATCTTGTTTCTTATTCTTGTTGAAGACCTTTTTTATTTCCTGTTAGCAGACCCCGGAGTTGGGCCAAGGAAGGAAAAACAAGAGTTTGAAGGGGGGCATATGTGAGCTTGAAATGGACAGTTCCGAATTTCTCGGTTTACAAGCGCTTGGAAATAGTCTCAAATTGGTCTGAAAGCCACTTGAAATCATCCAGGAATTGGGACAACTGGCTTGAAAACATAACACGTCATGTAGTTTTCCCGGGACCTTCCCTTTCTTCAAATTCATAAAGTTTCTCCACTATGAACTCAATATACTTGTTGCACTTATCCTTCCAGACGCCTGATTCACGAAACTCCTGGTATGCGCCAGGCTTGGAGAAGTCGATTCCGAGAAGACCAGCGCAAGTGACGTTGCCGAACTCATCCTGGAAGTCCCTAACCAGCTTGCTGGAATTGTCCCGTATGATAATGCGCGACTTCTTGGCCTTCTCTTTATCGGAAAGCGCGCAGCGATGCCTTAGTCCAAGGCACACCGCTGAAGCGGACACAGCGCCACATGGGGCCTGTTGTTCGCCGCTGATGCCTCCCATGAAAGCAATACAGCTCCAAAGGAAGTCCTCATTGCCCAGATCGTATACATCCCACATAACTTGCAGGACTGCGGGGCCTCAATGGTAACCCATACGCATGTATTTCAGTGCAAGTTCCTTGGCTTCATCAACGGAGTATTTAGCCTGCATAATTCAACCCCTTTTTGTCAGATCCCTTGAGTATGGTTACTGCGCAACACGAATATGCAGCTTCCTCTTTATCACCCTTTCATAGTAGCCGGCCAACTTTTCACTTTTTTGGTAGTCGATGACGTTATCCGAACCCTGCTCAAAAACGACGGTATTTAGCTGGACCACACCCTTTTCACTCACCTGGGCGGATAGCAGAACCCGGTAATTCATCGTAGAGCGTTTGCTCTGGATATCCCAGCCTTCCCCCTCGGTCTTTTCCATCAATATCCCGTTGAGCATGAAACGGGGTCTGCATACGATTCCCTGTTTTGCATCCGTGATGGGATCCACATCAAAACCATCATCCATCACGATCTCCATGATGGTGTCCATTACTTTGTCCCGGCTTTTCCCTGTTTCAAACGTAATTCCTTCCACACGATTCGTTTCTTGAAGAACCGCTTCCGGATTACTCTGCTCCGTCGCACAGCCGAAGAGCAAAAGACAGATGAATGATAACGCAAACTTTGCCATGATAGATGTTCCTCCCAATCGTGAATGTAAACGAAACCCCAATTTACAGGGTTTCCTTCTTGATGTTCCTGCCCACACTCCAGCACGCGCCCAGTGGATGCCCCTGGGACCAATATTTCCTGTTAGCCATATCGAAAAAACGGCCTAATCCAGTCGCTTTTTAAAACGTGCGACGGATGCCGTGAAAACGAACCCGCCCAAGGCGGCCAGAGCCAGGAATTGTGGCCAAAGCACATAAAACCCGGTTCCCTTCAGAAAAATCCCGCGAATAATAACCAGAAAATGCCGCAAGGGGTTCAAGTACGTCAACCATTGCACAAATTCAGGCATATTGCTGATGGGAAACACGAATCCGCTCAACATGATGAACGGCATAATGAAAAAGAAGTTGGTCATCATGGCCTGCTGCTGTGTCTTGGATACCGTTGAGATAAACAGGCCGATTCCCAGGGTGCTCAACAGAAAGATGCAGGTAGCTCCGAAAAGGAGTGGAATGCTTCCCACCATGGGGATCTGAAACCAGAAGATCGCAAAGAGAATCACCATGACCATCTGCCCCTGGGCGATAAGAATGAACGGGATGGTCTTTCCCAGAATCATCTCCGACGGCTTCAAAGGGGTAACGATCAGCTGCTCCATGGTTCCCGCCTCCTTCTCCCGGACGATGGCCATGGAGGTCAACAACAGAGAGAGCAACATGACCAGAACCGCCACGATGCCCGGCACGAAAAAGTATTGACTGTCCAGGTTCGGATTATACCAGGTTCGAATACGGCCATCAATCTCGCCGTAATGAATCCGCAGGGGATAGAGATCCCGAATCATCTGTCCGTTGAACCGATCCAACAACACGGTGATGTAGGATATTCTGACGGCAGCCATGTTGCTCATGCTCCCGTCCACCAGGATTTGAACGGGGGCTGTTTTTCCCTTGCGGATGAGGGCGCTGAAATCCGGCGGAATCCGGATTCCCATATCGATCCGGCGTTTCAGCAGCAGGGCATCCAGTTCCCGGGGATCTTCCACGCGGTACAGGATGCGAAAAGTTTGGTTGCCGTCAATGGCATCGATCAACTTTCGACTCTCTATCGTATGACACTGATCGATAAGCCCCACCCGGATGTCCCGCACATCGGTGGTGACCACGTATCCGAAAACGATCAACTGGATCAGGGGCGCAAGAATCAAGAGCGGCCTGTTCTTCTTGTCCCGGAAAAGCTGGATGAATTCCTTTCGCACCAGTTCCCGCACCCTGAGCCAACTCATATCAGAGACCCTCCTTTTTCAGGGCGCGGATATTAATGGCGGCCAGCACGAAAAACATGGCGGTAAGAACCGCGAAATCCAGCCAGAGCGGGGCGAAAGACAGATTGCGCAGATACAGCCCGTTCAGAATATCGATATAATAAGTGGCCGGCACCAAAAGGGAGACTCCTTTCAGGACCGGAGGCATGTTCTCTCTCGGGAACACAAAATCGGAAAGCAGGAGAGAGGGCATATAGGTCAGCATGATGGCCATCTGATTTGCCACAAGCTGTGACTTGGTCATCACCGATATAAGGAGGCCGATGGCCAGCGCCACCCCGATATAGATGGAAGAGGCCGCCGCCATAAGCCAGAAACTGGACTTCATCACCACTCCGAAGAGGAGCTGTCCCATCAAAATGGCCACCAGCACATCCGTGAGGGCGATGAAAAAATACGGGATGGCTTTTCCGAGCAGGAATTCGGTTGACCGGACTGGCAGGGAAAGGATGGTCTCCATGGTGCCGTTTTCGTACTCCCTTGCGATCACAAGGGATGTGAGCAGCGCCCCGACGATCATGATGATAATGGCAACGATTCCGGGCACGATGAAATTGCGGCTTTCCAGGTCCTCGTTGAACCAGACGCGGATCCGCGCGTCCACGGGCGTCCGGATATTTTTGCGGCCCTGCCGGTTCAGAAATTTTACCAGGCTGGATTGGTTCTGCCGCGCGATATAGGCCGTCATAAAGGCCCGAATGTTGCCGGCATAGTTCGGGTCGCTGCCGTCAATGAGCACCTGAAGAGGACTTTCGCGATCCGCTTTGAGATTTTCCGTCCAGCGAGGGGGAATTACCACGCCCAGAATAGCCCGATTGTGATCCAGCGCCCGAATCACCGCTTCCGTATCCGGGAGCCGCCCGACGATGTCAAAATAGGGCGTGGCCTCCATTTTGCGAATGAAGTCCCGGCTTTCCGGCGTATGGTCCTGGTCCACCACAACCGTTTGAATATGCTCCACATCCATACTCAGGGCATAGCCGAAAAGCAGAATCAGGAGCAATGGAATCACAAAGGCCAGGTAAAGGCTTCGAAAATCCCGGATCAGGTGATAATATTCTTTTCGGGCGATGGCCCGTACGTTCCGAAGGTTCATGGCGAACCCCGCCCCACCAGCTTCACGAAGGCGTCGCTCAAATCCGCCTCCGGACTGTCGGGAAACAGATCATGGATAATGGCCCGCGGCGTGCCGCCCGCCACGATTCTCCCTTCATTGATAATGACCACCCGATTGCAGTGCCGGGCCTCATCCATATAGTGGGTGGTCACAAACACGGTAACCCCCTGTTCGGTAAGCAGCCTTATGAAATCCCAGAAATGTCGCCGGGTGATAGGGTCCACGCCGGATGTAGGTTCGTCCAGGAAGAGGATTTTCGGGCGGTGCAGCAGCGCGCACCCCAGGGCCAGGCTTTGTCGGCGGCCCGGCGGCAGATCACGGGTAAGACGGTCCTTTACCGCGTGCAGCCGCGTCATATCCAAAACCCATTGTGTTCGTTCCCTCCATAACTTCGAAGGCACTGCGTAGATGCCGAGATAGAAGCGGATATTTTCAAAAGGCGTCATGTCCGAATACAGGGAAAATTTCTGGGACATGTACCCGATGGTCTGTTTGATCTTTTCCGAGTCCTTAAAGATGTCCAACCCTGCCACATGTCCGCTTCCGCTGGTTGGAGTAATAATGCCGCACAGCATCCGGATGGTGGTCGATTTTCCGGCCCCGTTGGGGCCCAGAAAGCCGAATATCTCCCCGGCTTCTACCGAAAAAGAGATGTGGTCCACCGCCACGAAGCGTCCGAAGCGTTTTTCAAGATCGATCACCTCTACCGCTTCAGGCGCCAAAGGCTTCCTCCGACAGCGACCGGTCCACCGCCAGTATCCGCTGAACCATGGCCTCCTCCAGATCGGGAAACCCTTCCTTCAGCTCGGCAGGGGATGCCTCGGCCAGGACACGGGAATTGTGCATGAGAATGAGCCGATCGCACTTTTCTCCCTCATCCAGATAAGCGGTGGAAACAAGGATGGTCATGCCTTCTCCTTTCATTTCAGCTATGATATCCCAGAATTCTTTTCGGGATACGGGATCCACGCCGTTGGTCGGCTCATCCAGGATAAGCACGCGGGGTTGGTGCACCAGAACGCATGCCAGCCCCAGCTTCTGTTTCATGCCGCCGGAGAGGTCTCCCGCCTTTCGATCCAGGAAAGGAAGCAGGTTGGAGAAGCCTAAGTATCGCTCACGCCTTCTGGATCGTTCAGAACCGACGATGCCGAAGACATCCATGAAAAAATCGAGATTTTCCAACACGGTAAGATCCTGGTACAGTCCGAAACGTTGGGGCATGTATCCGATGACCTTCTTCACCTGCGTCTTATCTTTCACCACGTCCAACCCGGCCACCTGAATGGCGCCTGTGGTGGGAGGCATCATGGTTGCCATCATGCGCAAAAGGGTGGTTTTTCCGGCGCCGTCCGACCCCACGAGTCCCATGATATGCCCTTCCTCTATCCTGAACGACGTCTCGGAAAGGGCCATGGTTTTCCCGTAACGCTTTGAAACCTGACGTGCCTCAACAACAGGGGGCAAATCAGGGGTTTGCGCGAGAGCTTGGTTCATTATCAGGTAGCCTTTGTTTAAGTACCACAGGTTTCGGGTGTCAGGTTTCAGGTGTCAGTGTTTTCTGGACCTCCGTATAACCGCGATCCTGACTTTCCTGTGAAATCTTTCTTGCAGTTGTTTCTCCGGGGCGCGAGACCAGATGCTCTTCAGTTTGATTCCCGGCCAATCGTTACCGGTTCCCCTGAAACCTGACACCTGAAACCTCTTTTGCCAGCGGTTTTGATTTACACTCCAATAACGGGCTACTCTAAAGTCCTTTTTACTGGCAACAAGGAGCAGGCATCACCGGAACCAGGCATCGGCGGGCATTCCCGACTTGAGTTCCGTAGCCGGATTCGGGATGGTAATTTTGACCAGGTATACCAGTTTGACCCGTTCTTTGTGGGTTTGAATAATCTTAGGGGTAAATTCCCCTTCAGGAGATATAAACGAAACCCGTCCTTCATAAATCTTATCGGGAAAGGTGTCGATCTTTACATCCACCCGACCTCCGGGCTTGATCCTGCCGATATCCGTTTCTCCCACAAAGACTTTCAGATCCACTTCCGAAAGATCCGCCATGGAAATGACTTCCTGTCCGGGAGACACCACTTCACCGGGCTCCACGTTGCGGCTGATAATGATCCCGTCTAACGGGGCCTTAAGCTCGGTGTAGGAGAGTTGTATCCGGGCAAGATCAAGGGACGCCTTTGCCGCATCCAGTCGGGCGCCGGCCGCTTCCACTTCTTTTTCGGTCGTTTCGATTTTTTTCAGATTGATCCGGGCCAGTTTGAGAATGGCCCGGCCTTCCGCCAATCGGGACTCGGCCAGATCGATATCTTCTTTCCGAAATCCTTCCTGCATCATCTGATAAGCTTCCTTGGCGCGATCGTGCTCGGCGGCGGCTCGCTCGTATTTGAGGTCGGCGGTATCTTTGTTTTTCTCTGAAACGACCTTTCGGTTGAAGAGATCGTCATAACGGCTCTTATCTTTGCGGGCTTCGGTAACCGCGGCCCCGGTTTCTTCGACGGCCAGGCGCGCCCGTTCCACATCCTGGCGCCGGTATCCGGCACGGGCTTCGGAAAGTTGCGTCTCAAGGGATTTTACCCCCGCGTCGGCCCGTTCCACCTCCGCCGGCAGGATATTCCTGTTCAGATCCAGAACCGTTTCCAGCTGGTGCAGATTTTTTTCCGCCTGGGTCACGTTGGCCTTGGCCTGTTCGCATCGGGCAAGGAATTCTTCCCGATCAAGAATCACAAAAACCTGGCCTTTTCGGACCGCATAACCTTCGTCCACCGGCACCTCTTTCACTCTGCCGCTCACCTGAAAAGACAGGTTGGCCTGGGTCGCCTCGATGGTTCCCGAATAATACAATTCCTCGGCCTTCTCCCTGTACTGACTCCAATAGACCAAGCCCCCCACCCCCAACAGGAGTCCGATAAAAACCAATAAAATGACTTTCTTTTTCACCGCGTTTTATCCTCTATACAGAGAGATCCGTCCTCTTTTTGAATATGACCAATTGTCGCTGAAACGGCACACCGGGAACCGTGTAGGGGATCAGCTCCTTCAGAAGAAAACCCTGTTCTTCAGCCTCTCCAATCAATTTCTTCCGGATTGAATGATCACGGCTTCCCTGAAAGGCAAAAAGCAATCCTTCCCTTGAAAGATGCCCCGCGCAGCAGGCAAGAATCTCCGGACCAAGGGTTAGCCCTCTCGAAAGAACAGCGTTATAGCCTCCTTTTGAAAGATCCATCGTCCAGGTCCTCAAGGCGCCCTCTGAATACCTCGATACCTTTCAGCCCGGTCAAACGAATCACCTGTTTCAGGAAATTTGTTTTTTTCAAGATCGGCTCCACGAGATGAAAGACAGGACCGGAAGAACATATTTTGAGGGGAATGGAAGGGAAGCCCGCTCCCGAACCCACATCCAGAAACCTCCCCTGAGCAGGAAGATGCAAAATGGGCAGCAAGGAATCCAGCAGAAGCTCATGGATGATTCGTTTCTTTGAGCGAAGTCCGGTAAGATTCATCTTGCGGTTCCATTTCACCAGTTCGTCGATGTAAAGGCTCAAGAGACGTATCCGGATGGAAGACAACGCAACTCCGGGGTTGCAGGGCCACAGCTCGATGCTTTTTGCTATTGCTTCAGCCGGATCGGAAAGAGCCACGATTTTCCCTTTACCGTTTAAAGGACCACGCGTCGCTTGATGATTCGGATCGCCTCCTCAGGCGTATCCACAATGTTAAAAATATCAAAATCCGATTTTGAAATGGTTCCTTCTTCTATCATGGTTTCTTTTGCCCAATCCAGCAATCCTTTCCAGAATTTGGAATCCACGAGGATAACCGGGAAATAGCGTATTCTCTTGGTTTGTATCAGCGTCAGGGCCTCGAACAGTTCATCCATGGTCCCGAACCCTCCAGGCATAATGACGTACGCTACGGAATATTTTACAAACATGACCTTTCTGATGAAAAAATACTTAAAATCCAGCTGAATATTGGCATATTCATTGGGCGCCTGTTCATTGGGCAGATGGATGTGCAGTCCCACGGATTTGCCATTGGCCTCGGAAGCCCCCAAATTTGCCGCTTCCATGACGCCTGGACCCCCGCCGGAAATGACATTGAAGCCGTTCTCAACCAGCATCCTGGCCAGTTTTACCGTACCCTTGTAGATAGCGCTGCTGGGTTTGGTCCTGGCCGAGCCAAACACACTTACGGCGGGAAAGGCTTCCGGCATGACTTCGAACCCCTTTACGAACTCCGCCATAATTTGAAACATTCTCCACGATTCACTCAGGGTAAGCTCGTCTACAAGATACTGTTTTTCACCCATAATGCAGCCCTTTCTCTAAAACGACTTTCGTATTCCCGAAAAAGGATCAAAAGATCGACTTTTTTCGAGAGCGTTTGGTAATTTTCAAAAACCGATTGATTTTTGCGCGATTTTCCTTTAATTTCATAACAATCAAGGGTTGCATCATAGAGGACCACTGGAAAGCTGTCAAGAACGAGTACAGACTTATCGAGTGTTCATGCAGAGAAAAATATTTTGTCAAGGAGGAGATCTTATGGATCGTGTAGCGAGAGTCACGGAGATCATCGGGGCATCCAAAACGAGCTTTGATGACGCAATTAAAGTGGGTTTCGAGAGAGCCAATCGAACGTTAAGGAATATCACCGGATTGCGGGTGCTTGAGCAGAGAGTAGCCGTTGAAGCCGATAAAATGATCGAATATCGTGTCAGGATGGAAGTCATATTTCTCCTGGAAACCTGAAATGGCAAGGGAACATCACATGGGTACTTTCCACTTCAGCATGAAGTGATGTCATCGCTAAACTAACGGCTAAAAGCCAATTGCGGACTTCAGGCCGCAATAGAGGATACGAAATGGGAAAAGATCAGCCGCGGGAAGGGAAACATGACGCCTATCAGGATTTCCTGACCGATATCAGCGGGCAGTTTGGAGGCAGGGACGAGGAAAAGGATTTCCTGAACAGCATCAGCTCCGAATCGCCGCGGGAAGATACGCGGGTGAACGTGGGGGAGCGTCTTAAAAAGGTCAGAAAGAGATCGCGATCTGAGTCTCACCGATGTAGCCCAGCGAACAGACCTCGCGGTTTCCCTGCTGGAAGAGATTGAAAGCGGAGAACTTACACCGCCACTGGGGACCGTCATCAAACTGGCCAAGGCCCTGGACCTGAAAATGGGATATTTCATATCCGGGGAGGACAATCTGCCCCATACTATCGTTCGGAAGCACGATCGCAAAGTCATTTCCAGGTATAATTCTCAGAAGGGCAAACATTACGGCTATGGTTACGAATCCCTGGCCCCGCGAAAGAAAGACAGGCACATGGAACCGTTTCTGGTGACCCTGGCGCCTTCTGAAACAGAGGAAGAGAGATCCACCCATGACGGCCAGGAGTTTATCTTTGTACTGGAAGGGCAAATGGAAGTTCGCCTTGGCGACGAGATACACATCCTTGAACCCGGGGACTCCATCTACTACGACTCCACCGTTCCCCACCTGGTAAAATGCGGGGGAGAAACAGAGACCCGTATTCTCGCTGTTCTTTATTCCGAGAGATGACATGCCGCTTTTGGGCGCACATATGTCCATCGCGGGAGGCATTCAGGAGGCCTTGTGGAGAGGGGAAAAAGCGGGATGTCAGGTAATACAGATCTTCACGCAAAGCCCCAGCAGATGGACATCGCGGCAACTTACGGACGAAGATATAACGGCATTTGAAGATGCCAGGCGGAAAACAGGCATTCAACCCGTCTCCGTCCATGACTCTTACCTAATCAATCTTGCCTCCCCGAAAACCAGCCTGAGGAACAAGTCGATCGACGCTTTATCCAGGGAAATGGAACGGACGGAGGCACTTGGGATTCCGTTTCTGGTCATTCATCCCGGGGCGCATATGGGGGCGGGTGAAACGGTCGGCCTCAAGCATATTTCAGAATCGCTGAACCGGATCTTTGATCGATCTTCCACAATGAAGGTGGAAATATTGCTCGAAACAACGGCCGGGCAGGGAACAAGCCTTGGAACCAGACTGGCGCATTTGGCGGAAATTATCGATAAAACGGAATGCCGGGATCGGCTTGCCATCTGCCTGGACACCTGCCACATTTTCGCGGCCGGTTATGATATCAGGGACGAAGACGGGTACAAAAATCTGATCCGATCCGTCCATTCCATTCTGGGCATGGAAAAATTGAAGCTTTTCCATATCAATGATTCCAAACAGGAACTGGGTTCACGAATTGACAGACATGAACACCCCGGACAGGGGTCTATCGGCAAAACGACCTTCGCATTTTTCCTGAACGACCCGGCTTTCACAAACCTCCCGTTTATCCTCGAAACACCAAAGGGAAAAAACGATCAAGGCATTGACTGGGACGTTGAAAATCTTATGGTATTGAAAGATTTAATGCAGGCTTAGCGAAATATGTTTTGAATTTCAACGAAAACCTTACATCATAAAGGTCCGCAACAGGAGTCATATGATAGCATTTGACCTGGAGTGTTCACAGGGACACATCTTTGAAGGATGGTTTGACAGCCTCGAATCTTTCGAGAAACAAAAAACGAAAGGACTGGTTTCCTGCCCCTATTGTGACGATTCGAACGTAAGAAAGGTCCTGTCACCCGTTGCGGTAAGAAAATCTCTGCCGGCCGCCGCGCCCCGTCAAGCGGAAATCGATTACAACAGGCTCGCCAAGGAAGTGGTGGAATATATCAAAAGCAATTCCGAGGATGTGGGCGCCAAATTTGCTTCGGAAGCCCTAAGAATTCATTACGGGGTTGCCGATAGGCGAAGTATCAGGGGCTCAGCCACTGAAGAAGAAGAAAAAACCCTTAAAAAAGAAGGCATCGACTTCCTGAAGGTCCCTTTTCCGATTTCCGATACAGAAAAGAAGAATTGAACGTGTAATTATTAAGGAGAACCAATAGATGGGCAAGATTCGCAGGGCCATTATCAGCGTTACAGACAAAGAAGGAATCGTGGATTTTGCAAAATCCCTTTCAGGCATGGGCGTGAAGATCCTTTCCACAGGCGGAACCGCAAAGGTTCTCAGAGAGGGAGGCCTTTCCGTAACCGATATTTCAGATTACACGGGTTTTCCCGAAATGATGGATGGACGGGTGAAAACCCTTCACCCCAAAGTTCACGGGGGCCTGTTGGGACTTCGCGACAACCCCGAACACGTCCGGATGATGCAGACCCACGGCATAACCCCCATCGACATGGTGGTGGTGAATCTGTACCAGTTTGAAAAGACCGTATCGAAAGCGGGCGTACCTCTGGAGGAAGCGATTGAGAATATCGATATCGGAGGGCCATCCATGTTGCGTTCTTCGGCCAAGAACTTCAAGGATGTAACGGTAGTCGTAGATCCCGCGGATTATCAAATTGTTTTGGAGGAAATGGCGGCACACGAGGGTCAAACCACCCCGGAAACCCGGTTCAGACTGGCTAAGAAGGTTTTTCGGTTGACCCATGAATATGATGGAGCGATCGCCCGTTACCTGGATTCGACGACATTGTAAGGGGCTTCCCCCTTTTCTCTTTTTCCGGACACGGCATGTTCTTATGTACATGCCGTTCTTTTTTTCTACAGTAAACGGCCTGAAAAGTTCGGCAACTTCCTGAACCGTCCAGGCTGTTTTCTTCCGGAAAGGTTGCGTGGCTGCAAGTCAGATCGCAGAATTCCATGGCTATCCATTGTCCCCTTATCGTTTTTCCATCCGATCTTTGATGGATGCGTAGATATTCCGGATAATATCCGCGGACAGATCCTTCATCGCCTGGCTCATGGCCTCGGCCAGGCCTGTCGGGTTATTCTGTCGGCATGGCTTCTCTTGGCGGTATGTCTTTTGAAAAAGCACGTTCCTGCTGACATCCGGATCTCTCGAATCCATCAACGTGATCGTCAGAGATAGCACGGCCATCCAGTGTTCTCCCTCATCCCTCTCATAAAATTGATCCACGGAGCCTTCCAGGAGATAAGAAAACGGGAAACGGCTGTCGGGAGGGAGAACGGCACTGAACACACCTGCATGGGTAATGTCCCGCCTGAGAAAATAGCTTGCCAGGGCGCCCGGATTGGCCCGCCATTTATAATAAAAATATTCATCTCTCTTATAGGAACCATTACGGTATATGATCCGAGAGGTATTGTACAACGGCGCCACACTAAAGGTCTCCACCTTGATCACAACGGGCAGAGGAGAAAGATCGGATATAACGGGAGACTCGTATTCAAGGGTAAAATAGTCTATCTTGACCGCTGGCTGTTTCAGATCAGCGCATCCACCCATAAACAGGAGCAGCGAGAGAACCCCCCAGAACATCTTGCCATTCAAACGCATCAGAGCCTCCAATCCTGTCATTTAAGCATCAACCGCTAACTACGCATGGCGCCTTTTTCCGGGGCCATCATTTCGTATCCTATCCAAATGTCCTGGCGGCAAAATGATGATCCGAAAAAACCATTCCGTCCATTCCTGCCGGGATTCTTGAATAAAACATATCATTTCTTCATCTCAGGCGCCACTTTTCTCGGCACGGGCGGTGTTCCCAACAGGAGTTGAGAAGGCTGATCAGCCAAAGTATCCATCAATCGGGCCATATTATCGGTCGCCTTTTCAATGTTCCACACACTGACGGACAGTTGGCGCGTCAGGTCGGAAATGGAACCCTCCGACTTTTTCAGGAGAAGGGAACCATCCTTAAGAAGCATGTTTGCGTTGTCCAGCACCGTACCGACCTTTTCCATGTTGCTTCGTATGATCTTTCGGTTTTCAGCAATGATTTCTTCCACCCCGGCAAGGCTCCTGTCGACGCTGCCCATGCCCTTCTCGGCCTCGCCGATGAACCGGTTCAGGGAAACGGCTGCCTCTTCCACCGATCCGAGGATCTTCGCCCATCTCTCGGGCGCCAGAATAATTTTAACGCCCTGAAGAGCGGACCGAAGGTCCGTCGAAATCCCTCTGATATCGGCGTCGGCCATAGCTCCGTTCACATTGTCGAGGGTGAGTTTCAATTTATCGGAGATCCCCCTCAGGTCCAGAGAACCGATTTTGGTCAAGACCTCATCGATGCCTTTCAGGATCGCCGTAATATCCGACGGTTTCGTGGCAACGATGGGATATTCGCTCGGGAAATCGACCCTCGGTGAAAAATCCTTTTCTCCCTTTTTTTTGCGGTCCAGTTCCACAAACATGCTTCCGGTTATGCCCACATCTTTCAACTGCGCCACAATGGTATCGTCGAGGGTCTGTCCGGACTCGATCTTCATTACCACTTCTATCAATTTCGAATCGGGAGCGACCTGAATACTGTCCACCCTCCCGACCGACACCCCCCTGTACTTGACCGGTGAATCCTTGCTCAACCCCTGCACGGACTCATTAAAATAGCTGACATAATAAAGTCCCCTTTGAAAGTGCCGCGACATGCCCAACCATACAATGGCAACAATTCCTATCACTACGCCGCATGACACAAAAAGACCCACCGTGAATTTGGTTTTTGGCGACGCCATTATGCCGACTGCTCCTTTTCGAATTCCGAATCATCAAACTGTCGATTGAAGAAATTTTTTACAAATCGGTTCTGGCTGTGATCGCGCAGGTAGGCCGGATCGCCTTCGGCGATAATGCCTTTCAACTTCTTATCTAGCATAATCACCCGTTTTGCTATGGTAAAAATGCTTTGCAGTTCATGGGTGACAATCACCATCGTTGTTCCCAGACTCCTGTTCAGGTGCATGATGAGATGATCGATCTCCGCGGAAGTGATGGGGTCCAATCCCGCTGAAGGTTCGTCAAAAAAAAGAATTTTGGGATTGAGAGCCATGGCCCTCGCCAGCCCCGCCCTCTTTTTCATTCCCCCGCTCAACTCCGAAGGGAGATGATTGCCATACCCTTCCAGATTTACCAGGCCAAGTTTCATTTCAACAAGCGTATCGACGGAACTCTTGGTCAGAGAGGTATACTCCCGGATGGGCAGGGCGACATTTTCCGCAACGGTCATGGAGCCGAAAAGCGCTCCACCCTGATAAAGAACGCCCACTTTCCTCAATATGCCCTGCAGCTTTTTTTCATCATACCCCGAGACCTTGTCCCCATCAATATGTATTTCACCGGCGCGGGGCTCAATCAGGCCGATAATCGATTTCAACAAGGTGCTTTTCCCGCACCCGCTTCCTCCCAGAATCACGAAGATTTCCCCCTCGATTACGTCAAAGGAAACCTTTTGGAGAATAACGGCATCTCCGTAATTTATTTGAAGATCCCTGACCTTTATAACGGGTTCTTTCTCCATCCCGGACACCTCAACCCCAATATCTGAGGATGACGGAGAAGATTGAGTCGGTAAGAATTATAAAGAAAAGGCTGGTCACCACCGCCGATGTGGTTGCCTGGCCCACGGACGCCGCGCCCCCCCTTACCTGGAACCCGCGAAGGCATCCGATCCCGGCCACGAGGGAGGCAAACAGACAGCCTTTCATAACCCCCCAGAACACGTCGAAGAGCTTAAGCGTCTTGATTGTCTGGTCAATATAGGAACTGGCGGTCAGGTCAAGCATGAAGACTCCAACCAACATCCCTCCGAGGATGGCGGAAATGTCTGAGAAGAGGATAAGGATAGGAACCATGAAAAGGGAGGCCAACATCTTGGGAACGACAAGAAAACGAACCGGATCAAATCCCATGGTGAAAAGCGCGTCTATTTCTTCCGATATTTTCATGGTTCCGATCTCGGCGGCGAAAGAGGAACCGGACCTGCCCGCAACGATAATGGCCGTCATGATAGGCCCCAATTCCCTGGTCATGGCCAGGCTCACAAGGGATGCCACATAGATATTGGCGCCGAACTGCTGAAGCTGAACAGACGACATGAAGGCCATGATCAGGCCCAGCAGAAAACTGATCAAGGCCACAATGGGGAGACCGTCCACACCGACCCGCTGCATATAAAGCAAGGTATCGTCTAATCGAATGCGCCGGGGATGCAGGAAGACCTGGCCCATGGCAAGGCAGACCGACCCTACGAAGGAAACGGCATCTCTGAGACCCGAAACATATCCGATTGTCGCATCGCCTACGCGGACAAAAACACCCTGCCGGGGAACCTTTGAGAAGGGTCGCTTCTCGCCAAGGGAGTCGAATTTTAGAATAGAAAGGGTCTCTTGAAAACCGGCGCTGATATTTTGGATGGAAAAGGTCCCATTCCTTTCAGAGACGATTCTCTTGAGTTCCACAAGGATCAGTGTTCCAAATTCATCCAGGTAGCTTACAGCTGAAAGGTCCACAACAATGGACGAAGGCGGGTCCTTCTTCAGGATGGCATCGATTTCCCGGATGATTTTTCCGGCGGCGCCGGAATCCATGCTCCCCGAAAAAAGAACCGTTATCCCCCCGTCGGAGTCCCTGGAAATCTCATACTTGCAGGCTTCATCTGGCGTCAAATTTCTTCCGTTCCTCACCCTTCAAATGTAAACTGTTTCAGATCATCCTCGCCCACGTCGTACCGCTCTTTGAGCTGATCCATATCCATTTTAAAAAGAAGCCAGCCCACCGGTTCCCCCCATTTGTTTTTCAATTCAAAGGCCATCTCCGTTTCTTTTATTCCCATGGGGTTGCCCCTGGCCGGCCGATACAGGGTCAATACGGCATAGGGTCCGCCCCCGTTTTTATTGAAATTGATTCCGCTGTAGCTGGCGCCGACGCCCACATCCGATGGCGATGCAGGATTCATGGAAATCGCTTCGAGGACCTTCTTGTCTCCGTCGAGCAGAATGATCTCTTTAAAGGGCAAATGCATCCGTTCTTGCCTGTCCGCGAAATCAGAAAGAATTTTTTGAATGCTCTTTCTATCTTTTCTTTCCAGCCGGGCAATGAGCGCGGATTGCAAAGTAAGGTAATCGACCGCCATCTTGTCTCTCAGCGCCACTTTCTGGGCATCCAGCGCCCTGTACCCTTTGGAAAGATAAGGGTATCCCCAGAACAGGCCCAAAGAGAGAATTCCCACGACAATGATCAAGGGAATAAACCATCTTTTTATGCGGCGATACTTCTTTTCCATCGCATACACGTGGGTGACATCCCGTCCAAGTGAAAGAATCCCCTGAAAGTTCTGTTGCGCGTCATACAGGACCGTTGTACTGGTGGAAATCCTACGCAGGCCTTTGTCGGGATGTTTCACGGCCAGGACCTTTTCCGTTACCGACGACTTCGAAATAACGTCTTCGATAAATTCCCTATACCGGGCAGGGTTTTCATAGACCTCCTCGGAAGGCCTCTGATACAAGGCGTCCCCTTCCCTTCCATAGAGTTTCTCCGCGGCCTTGTTCCAGGTCAGGATTTTTCCTTCTCGATCTGAAATCATTACCGCGTCGGGCAATTGATCGCAGATCTCCTTCATGCCAAAAACAATCTGGGTTGTCTCCTTCAGACGTTGGGCAAGAAACCGGGCGAAAATCTTCACCACTTCCGGAAATTCATTGAGAAACCTGGGGATCTCGTCCTTGGGGACGCGTATCGTGCTTACCGGGCTCGCGGCTTTCAAGGTAGCGGTGCGCTTCTCTCCAAGGAGAAATGACATCTCTCCGAATACCGAACCTTTTTCACTGATCTCCGTGATCTTTCGTCGCCCTTTCGTGACATCCAGCTTTCCGGACAGAAGGATATAGAGGTCTTGGGAGTCATCGCCTTCCAAAAAAAGGATTTGCCCTTCGTCGTATTCGGCCAGATACTTTTTCAGGTTCGGATTATTTAAAATATATTCCAACATTCCTTATAACCCGGGACAGGAGGCTGATTATGCCGTCCAGAGCGGAAAATAGACCAAAAAGGTGGTCATATCCCCCGTACACTTGATTTCCATTTTTCCTTTCAACAGTCTCATGATCCGGTTTGTAATATACAGGCCGCGCCCCTCTCCTTCTCCTTCCAGAATTTTCATGCGATCTTCCTCGGAAATAGATCCCGTGTTACTGATCTCCGCACATGCCCATTTCCCCTGTTCATAGGTGCGTATCGATAGAACGCCTCCCAGAAGCGGTATGGCCTTTGTTGCATTATTCAGGAGATTATCAAAAACCCTTTCCAATTGTACGGGGTGACACTTCACCTTCATCTCATCATGAAAGGGCCCTTCCTTCAATTCAATATTCTGGCGCAATTCTTCTTTGATGGCCTCCCTGTTGATGACGAAACGCCTCCTTAGAACCTCCGTGAAATTTACGGCCTGTTTCTCTCCCACATGATAAAGGCTCATGGCCAGTTCCTGCAAACGACTGGTTTCCTCCACAATGATATCCGAATACCAGTTGATCTGTTCTCTTGAACCTTCCAAGTCCCCTTTTTTGATCAGTTCCTTCAGACGCCTTGCAAATCCCGCGGTGGCGATGGCCGGATTTTTGAAATCATGGAGGGCATCATCCAGCCGCTCCATTTTCTGAGCCTTCATAAGCTCCCTGCCAAGAAAAAGGAGGAGACTGATTTCATCGTCTCGGTATCCCTGCTTCTGCTCCAGTGCATCAAAGGTCATGAAATGGGTGATATCCCCATCCACGCTGAGGGGGATATACAATATGGAATTGATATGCTTCTGCTCCGCCATCTTTTTCAGGTTGGCCGAAATCAGATCGCTCTTCTGGGGATCGACCACCAGAATATAGAGTGGCGTAACCAGTTCATATTTAGATTCTCCCGAATAATTTCTTTGGTTGAGAAGCAGCTCGAAAGCGGGTTCGCTATCAACGGAAAAGCTCTTTCCAATACTGTGATACCCGTCCCGATCGGGGAATCCGCTTTCCAGAAGAACGCTCTCCATATCTCTTTTCACCGAGAAAAGGGCACAGCTTTGAAGGTCAACCAGTTCGGCAAGTTCGGGGACCACACTGTTGAAGATCTCTTTCATTTTGATCCCGCCGCGCGATTCCAACTTACTGAAGATCTGCCGTACGATGGCCTCCCGTTTTTCATTGGATCTGTTGAGGTAAAGGATTTTTTTTCTGGCCATGACAAAACTGAGTCTCTTAGCCATGACCAGAGCCAATTTAACTTCTATGGGACTGAAATCCCGGCCTCCTTCCGTAAAGTATATCTGAATGACACCGGCAGCATCCCTTTCTCTCGGGAAAAACCGCGGGATGTCCAAGGGAATGGCCATCAGAGAGCCCACGCCTCTCCCGTTGACCACCCGCTTATTTCTGTACAGGTCTTCTTTCAGGAGATCAGGCGCTAGAAAAGGTTCCCCACTCTTGGCTACCTTCCCTGCAATGGTTCCCCGCAACGGGACATCCGTTTCTCTCCTTTCTTCTTCGGAGGGGTAGGATCCGTAAGAAATCATTTTATCCGCTTGAGGATCATAAATTCGCACTGAAGCACTGTGCGCGCCCAAAAAGGAGACCATATGTTTTGCGGCTATTTCAAGGATCTCTTTCTCGGAAAGGTCGGGATCGATATTGATAATGGCATCAATCTGACTCGTGAGACGATCCAGAAACTCCGCCAACATCCTTTCTTCGATCCATTTGGCAAGGAGCGGCCAGAAACCTTCATCGACAGAGAATCCTTCCGCCTTCGCCACACCCTTAATTCCTTCCAGCAAGGTGTCTAAATCAAATAACATGTCGCCTATGTCCTATTTAGTTGGAGGATAAAGGTTTTTCTCTTTCTTTAAGTATGGTCTTATACCGTATTTTCGTATTAAAAACACCCGCTTTTTTTATCCAAGGCTTGACGTGCCGCCATTGACAATTTAAAATGGGGTACAATAAATATTTCAAGGAGAATTTATGACATCAAAAATTGACCACAAAGAGGATATCGACAGACCGGTTGCCGTGATCGACACAAATCTGGGAACTTTCGAGGCAGAGCTTTATGCAAAGGAATGTCCCGAGACCGTTTGGAACTTTATCAATCTGGCCGAAGGAAGGCAAGACACGGAAAAAGGAGGAAACTTCTACGACGGTCTTACGTTTCACAGGGTCATTGGCGGATTTGTCATACAGGGTGGCTGCCCTGTTGGAAATGGAACCGGGGGACCGGGATACCGTTTCAAAGACGAATTCAATCCGAATCTTCGTCACAACAGTGAAGGGATTTTTTCCATGGCCAATGCCGGTCCCGGAACCAATGGAAGCCAGTTTTTCGTGACGCTCGGTGCAACGCCTCATTTAGATGATCGTCACACCGTCTTTGGAAAAGTGATTAAAGGAATGGACGTGGTAAGGAAGATAGGCGCCGTGAAAACAGGCGCCATGGACAAGCCCGTTGAACCGGTCGTCATGAACAAGGTGACTATTCGAAGGTGATTTCATGCCACACAATAAGTGATTGAATACGTTATCAAAATTTCGAGACCTGTACCATGGAAATCTGCAAAAGACTCGACACGGAAAGAATATTTCTCGACGTTCCTCTTCCCGACAAAGATGCGGTTCTTCGTTTTGCGGCCGAAGCTTTTGTCGTCAGCGACATTGTTGCTGACGCGGACACCCTCTATGACGGATTGATAGAACGGGAGGAAACCATGAGTACAGGGATCGGAAAAGGTATTGCCATCCCCCATTCTTCAAGCCGGGATGCAAAGGATCCGGCAATTCTATTCATTCGACTTGCGGAGCCGATTGATTATGATGCAATCGATGGGGTTCAGGTGAGGGTTGTCATCGCTCTTGTGGCGCCGGAACGCGATCCGGATCTCCATCTCCAGGTGCTCGCCGACCTGGCCAGACTCTGTCAGCATCCGGATTTCATGAAAGCCGCTCAAAGCGCAAAAGACCGGGAGAGCCTCCTGGAAAACATCAGGCGGATTGAAAAACAGATTGTCTTTCCATAAAACGACGAGGAAAACGTTTATCCTTGTCCCCTCCTTTGCAGTTCGCTGATTAATCCCTCGTCCTTAAATCCTTGAGACTTCATGTCAGGCGTTGTCCGCCTCCACCGCGCTCAAAATCCTTGCATAGATTTCAGGATAGCTGAAAACAACCCTGTTCCATGAGGGAATCAGCGTGCTCTCGTGCGGCCCCTTGCTCTGTTCCCAGGCCGTCCAGAGAAATCCCCTGAAGTAACGCGCGGAAAGCTCTTCCTCGTGTCGATCGAAGGCCAGTTCATTGACTTCGGCATCATCACTGAAACTTTTTACAAACTTGAGCGCATTGTCATAATAGGTGTGCAGCAGCATATCCACAAAGGCATCATCGAGGGGAAAGCCATGAGAGCGCATGTACGTAAGATAGAATTTGGCGATATCCACCACCATTCTGTGAAGGCCTCTTTGGGCGTCCTCAGCGGAAAGATCCTGATGTTTGTGTTCGTAGTTGGGCATGAGATCTATCTGGGCAATTTTCCTCGCGATAACCCGATGGTAGGCCTGAGAGAGGGTAGCGACTTCAAGCCCCCAGTCATAGGCAAAATCCATTCCCCGGGCGACTCTGGCGGAAAAACTGAATTCTCCCGCAAGAGGGTATTTGAAGCTGCGATGATAATCAAAAAATCTCTCCAAATCATAATTCTTCCGTTCGCGCATAATGTTCTTCAGGGCATCAACAAAAGGCATGACGAATATCCTGGTCACCCTGCCCTTCATTGCCTTTTCCGTCGGAGAAATGCGGGCGTAGAAACCCTTGCAGAACTCGAAATCATTGTTGGGATTCGCGGTGGGCCCTATCAATCTTCCGAGGAGGATTCTTTTGTAAGTAACAATGTCGCAATCATGCAGGGCAATGGTCTGGCAATCGTCCCGGGCAAAGATATATCCAAGGCTGATCCATACGGACTGCCCCTTGCCCTGCATCCCCACGGGAATTTCCCGTGCCGCAATTTCCTGGAACAGTTCCTGGATTCGCGGTCCGTCCACCCAGACGATTTTCACATCACGCTCCGGCGTGCGGAGTCTTTCAAAATATTCCTTTGCTTCATGAAACCGGGCTGCATCCTGTGCGCCTCCGAGCGCGACAATGACCGAATGGATATAGCTTACTCCTTGAATTTCCGATAATATATTCCCTAATACTTCCGTATTGTATATTTCGGAATGCAGACAGGGGAGCAGCAGACAGATTGGCAGATGCCGCCCATATTCGGTCAGTTTCCCTTCAAGAGCCGACTGATATGCTTCTCTGTCAAACCCTTCGTAAAGGCCGTGAAGCGTGGTAATAATGCCGCTTTGATTAAAATCCGCCATGACAAGATCCTCCTCGCCCGTTTTCACGGGAAATGTGATATGGTGCATGAAGATAAATGATCCTATGGATTGCATGATCATACTCCATTGTCTTTTCGGGGTAAAGGAAAACGGATCAAATACAACCCGTCAGCAATTCTTATTATGGCTTTTATGGGTATGAGGCCATGGGGGTCTCTTTCGAAACGCCGCCAATTATCCTCTGCACATACACTTTGCGGATGCGCCATCCCCAGTTTACGTTACCTTACAGGCGGTGAAACGTTTGTGGCCCAAGATACTCCCCTTAGTTCGTTTTTTCAGACTAAATTCTGAGGCTGCACCGCCGTGCCATGGAATAAAGCAGGTTTTTTGACGGCTTTTGGAAGAGACCTCCATGGCCGGTTATGGGAAAAAAGCCATAATGAGAATTGCTGAGAACCCGTCCTTTCTGTTGCCCCGCCACCTGACTTGTGATACAGTACGGACTTCCAAGATAAGAACCTGCGGTACCGGCGACACCAGCCCGGATTATCAACATTACAGGAGTCTGCTATGAAAGAAATGGATTACATGGCGGTGGCCGACAGAGCCATGAAACAAATCAAGAAAGGTGCTTTCCTGACCGTCCGTTCAGCCGAAGGACTCAACACCATGACCATTGGCTGGGCAACCATTGGATTTGTGTGGCAAAAGCCTATCTTCATGATCGCGGTGCGGGATTCCCGGCATACCTTCGGGATTATCGAGAAAGCTGCCGATTTTACGGTTTCCCTTCCCTCCGCCGATATGACGGCGGCCATCGCGTTCTGTGGGACCAAATCGGGCAGGGACTTTGACAAATTCAAGGAATGCAACCTGACCACAGCCAAGGCCCGAAAGACGGAAAGCCCCGTCATTGCCGTACCCGGCATCCACTTTGAATGCCGGATCGTTTTCAAAGCGCCCATGGATCCGGCCCATCTGGATCAGGGCTATGAAAAACTCTATCCGGAAAAAGATTATCATACCCTCTATTTCGGCGAAATTCTCGACTGCTATGAAATCTGATCTCCCCCT
>CAVVEP010000029.1:0-38561 GCA_963747015.1 uncultured delta proteobacterium | reverse complement strand
CCATTCTGGACGCAAAACACTTTGTATTGGTCTTTGAAACAAGATGTGGAAAGTTGAATACAAGAAGCGTTTTCTTAAAGAGCTTTCCAAACTTCCTGATGGTGTCCAGGCTCAGGCGGAAAAAGTCGTTTTCGATGATCTCATATGTGAGAACCCGTTTTATCTCGGGTACCTTGAGCAAATGAAAGGGTACCCTGGAAAATATAAGTTCCGCATTGGACAATACAGGATCGGCGTGACGGTAGATAAGCAGAAGAAACTGATAGTCTGCAACCGGATTGCTCATCGAAAAGACATTTACCGGCTTTTCCCTTAGATGAATCACATAATCGAGTAGCCGGGGGTTTTTCTCCATTGCATACCCCCAGAAAAAGCCGGGCCCTCTGGGCCCGGATTTTTACTGGTTTGTGGGTATGATGCATAACCCAACATAAAAGGAGACGAAATGAATACCGCAGCGCGTGACATCACATCAAAATGTGTCGGGATAATGATGTCTCAATGGTCGGCATTTTTGGGTCTACGGCGAGAGGGAGAGGATTCCGCCTCCAGCGACATTGACCTCGTAGTAAGGTTTGCCAAACCGAAGAGCCTCCTTTCATTGGTGCGGCTTGAGCGGCAGCTGTCAACAGTCTTGGGGCGGAAGGTCGATTTATTGACCGAATCTGCCATCAGCCCATACCTCAAGGATCGTATCCTCAACGAACTCATGGTGATATATGGAACTAGATGATTCTGTCTTCCTCCGTCACGTCGTCGATGCGTCTGAGCGTATTTTGAAGTATTTGGAAGGAGTTAACCAGGCCCAATTCGAGGTGCGATCGATCTCCTTCAGGGGGATGAAATACGGGGACGTCTATGCTTTTATGCTTTGCCTATAGTAGAGCTTATGATATTTTCTCCATATGCCAAGAAAAGCAAGAATAGACACTGCTGGTGCACTGCATCATGTCATCATCAGGGGAATCGAACGACGAAAAATATTCAGGTCCGATTAGACCGGACAAATTTTTTCAACAGGCTTTCCGAGTTGATCCCTGAGACAAAAACGGATTGTTTTGCATGGGCTTTGATGTCCAATCATGCGCATCTGTTATTAAGAACCGGTTTGGTCCCTATTTCAGTGTTCATGAGGGGATGGGGGACTTCATAAATGCGGGGTGGATGTCGTTTTAGTTATATACTCAACTTTCGGGATTCATTTTATAGATCGTAAATTCAATAGGTTCAGCAAGACAAAACTGAGAAACCAGTGCCGTCCAAAATAGTATTTTAAGCCGTTTTTTGGCCGTATCCAATGGTAATCGCATGGAATATTCTTGTTAAGGGAACCCCGAAAGTTGAGTTATATATTTATGCCCGTCCCCCATCCCCCACTGGGCCACCCGGCCAAAAAAAGAAGTTGTTGCTTATAGGGTAAGTATCGTTGTAGGGATAATCGCTCGTGAAATTTCTGAGGATTCTGATATTGGCATGCTCAAAACAAAGAACGTCGTTCGTTGTAAATATAAAATATCAATATCATTAAATAAAATTGAATGAAATATATGACGAATGTAATCACCAGATGGCGCGAAACGTTGTGCCGCTCACGCGGCAGCACTGGAGAGGGAGATAGAAGGAAATATGAAAACAAAATCTGCACAAAGAGCAAGAATTGAGGAATATTTAAAAACAAAAGAAGACATTTTCACATTTCTTCTTGGGCGCAAAATCTTAGGAATAATTCTTTCGATACTTGCTATTATCAGTATTGTTTTTTGGTCTAGGCTTCGACTCCTATATCAAAAATACTGTAAAGGTCGCTATTGATAAAGCAGTAGCAGAAAACATTAAAGAAGAATACAATTTTCTTAAAACTCGCAACACAATTGGTGAGTTAACCGATCTTCTCGCTATTTCAACATCCTTGAACAAATATCACAAAGAATTAATGAAATATAGATCTAATGCATATTCAAAAAGAATACAAATAGCTGCTGATGCCGAAATTCGTCGTGTAGAAGCTTTTTTCTCCGATCACGGAGATGAGTTTTTTCTTAGTGAAAAAATTCAGACAACCTATAAGTCAGGAAAACTATTAAAAGGATATGATGTACCTGCTCAATCATTAATGGAACGTTTTAATAAAACAAATTCTTTTGGTGAAAAAACAACAATATTGAATATGCTTGCTACTATCCGAATAATCGCACTGCTAACTTGCCAAATTTTCTTTTGAGTGTTGCCGAAAACACAGATAATATTAGAATGCGATTTGTTGCCCTTGTTTCTTTGCAAGTCCTATTGAAGAATTATACAACAAATAAATTTGATGTTGAAGCTAAACAGACTCATTTGGGAAAAAGAAAAAAAACTTTATCTTGAAAGCGTGCAATATGTGACGCGGGACGGGCATAAATAAATGTGCGAGGTC
The DNA here is from genome assembly GCA_963747015.1 of uncultured delta proteobacterium. Lineage (GTDB taxonomy): Bacteria > Desulfobacterota > DSM-4660 > Desulfatiglandales > Desulfatiglandaceae > DUZB01. Next base: position 36,145 of record CAVVEP010000029.1, on the reverse strand, counting down.
GCGAGACCGTTATCTTGTAACCTGAAAGGAGGTTATCATATCAATTGCCCTTTTGGATATGTAGTAAGCGCCAAAAAGAACGACATCTTTTCCCCGCCTTCGAGGCGTGTCATAATTGTGTGGGAATGGGGACGTCTATGCTTTTATGCTTTATCTATAGTAGAGCTTATGATATTTTCTCCATATGCCAAGAAAAGCAAGAATAGACACTGCTGGTGCACTGCATCATGTCATCATCAGGGGAATCGAACGACGAAAAATATTCAGGTCCGATTTAGACCGGGCCAATTTTTTGAACAGGCTTTCTGAGTTGATCCCTGAGACAAAAACGGATTGTTTTGCATGGGCTTTGATGTCCAATCATGCGCATCTGTTATTAAGAACCGGTTTGGTCCCTATTTCAGTATTCATGAGCCGATTGTTAACGGGATACGCAGGCTGGTTTAATAAGAAATATCGACGGCACGGGCAGCTATTTCAAAACCGTTATAAATCTATTTTGTGTCAAGAAGACCCGTATTTAAGAGAGCTGGTGCGCTATATTCATTTGAACCCTCTAAGAGCGGGACTTGTATCAAGCCTCGATGAGCTGGACAAATATCCATGGTGCGGTCATCATCTATTAGTGAAATCTCCGAAGAAGACATGGCAGAATATCGATTATATTCATGGTTTTTTCTCGGAGAAGAAAAGAGAGGCCCGGAAGATGTACCGGGATTTTGTTGGCAAGGGTGTTTCCCTGGGGAAACGCCCTGATTTGACAGGAGGCGGACTATTGAGGAGTTCCGGTGGATGGACCGCTGTCAAAGAATCTCGTAAAGCTGGAATCCGACTTAAAGGTGATGAGCGTATTTTGGGAAATAGCGACTTTGTTGAGAATGTTCTCAAATCATCTGAAGAATCATTTGAACAAAAATATGAATTAAAAGCCAGGGGGTTTGATTTTGATCTTGTAAAAGAACGGGTGGCTGAGATTATGGGGATAACGCCTGAAGAGGTCACTGCATGCGACAAAGCCCCTCAAACTGTTCGAGCCAGGTCCCTGCTATGCTTTTGGGCACATCGAAAACTTGGGATGAGCACGACTGAAATTGCGGGAATATTAAACATGAGCCAGCCGGCAATCAGCCGTTCGTCGAGAAGGGGTGAAAAAATAGCAGGAAAAAATCGATTTGATCTGATTAATAAATAAAACGCATAAAAGATAGACGTCCCTATGATACTCCACGGGACTTGCAGTGACCCTCAAATGACAAAGATTACCTTTTCTTTGTATTTTCCGGACATTGGTGTAAATATTTTTGCGGAACCGCGGAATAAACTGTAAACCTAAGTCATCGACTCATGGTGAATTGTGAGTCAGCGGGGAGAAACCGTGATCAATCGCTTTTCAGATCATGCTGCCAACGAGAGAACCTACCTGGCCTGGATCCGAACCGCCATCGCAATCATGGCCTTTGGGTTCGTCGTGGAAAAATTCGATCTTTTTCTGAAGTATCTGGGACACAATGTAACGGGCACGGGGAAGCAATCCCTGAATTCAGCTCCTGCTGAAATCGTGGGGCTTGCCTTTATCTTCATATCCATTATCATCTTTATCCTCTCCACAACACGATACTTCGCCCATAAAGAAGCCATACAAAGTGAAACCCTCGTGGACTATGGTTCCAAAAGAACCAATATTCTGATCGGCCTGCTCATGATCCTGCTGACCATATTCCTGCTTTTCTATATGAGCCACCAAATCTTCACTCTCTGGTCTATGGCCTGACCTTGATCGATTACTGCAATCAGCAAAGACGTGGATATCGATGGTCCTGTCCACCCACACGAGCACCTGCATCCGGAACGACGACACCGACCCGACGGCTCGAATTATTACTATGTCACGACAAGAGGATGGGAATGGGGATTTTTGGGGCCATTTGAAATTAAGTAACTCTGACTTTCAGATACGATCTGTGACCTGATTCGTTATGCCGAGATTAGCCAGATTAGATGCCCCGGAGGTCGTTCATCACGTCATTATTCGTGGCATTGAGCGCCGGAATATATTTCGAGATAACAATGATCGAAATGATAGGTTAGACCGCCTTGCGGACCTGCTGCCTGCCACGAAAACCTCCTGTTAAGCTTGGGCCTTTTTATCCAACCACGCACATTTTCTTATCTCGCTCGGGTGATCAAGGACTTTCAACCTTGATGCGGCGGCTATTGACAGGGATGAATTGTATTCAAAAAGCACGCAGAAAGTCAGAGCGGATGCAAGGAATGTATTTTGCTATTGGGCGGTAAGAGAATTGGGGGTAGAAGGGACTCAAATGGCAAACCCTGGCGGTTTCTACAGATTTGTCGTCCTTGTCATAGACCATTACAGCGGAGCGAATAAGGGGATGCTAAGGACGTCTTGACCTGCGGCCCGGGTTTTTGATATCTATTTCAAATTCCACGATACGAAACCGGTTAAATCCGGGTTGTCCCTCGGGTGCTTGCCGACCATAAGGGACCTCACGTTTCTTCTTGACACATTGTTCTCTTTAGTTGCACAATATAAAAACTGATAGATCGAAAAGGCAAATCCGTTGAAAAGCGGGAACGCAAAGCCACGGGTCTAAAGCCGAAAGGTTATGACAGCCGGGCCGCCGAAGCTATTAGGACTCCTATAGCCTTGGGAACGCATTCCCGGGGCTTTTTTTATTATAAGGCGCTTTCTATCTGTTTTTTCAGGGAAGTCAGGTAATCGCCAATCAAGGCATCAAGAACCTTCAGAACAGATTTTACCCTGTGGACACAACCGCATTCAAATAAAACAATGTCCATTCACAGCAGATAGTTTGAATGGATGGGCAGAACTCTTACCGCGCAACCTTGTTAACCATAACATTGGTCCCGAATCTGTCTTCAAATCAATCATTCACCCGTATAGATGCCATAGTCGATCATTGACCAAAGGCTCAACAGCGACCTGCTTTTCCCTGGCTTTACAGGCGTGAGATCAAGGAGCTTCTATGCCGAAAAAACAGCCCCATGAAGAATCGGAGCGAGAAACTCCGGGCTTGGAAAGGCGGATAGTCCCACCTTCAAAAGAGGCGTCTAAGAGTACGGGATCGGATTTTCTGTCAGGAGCCCTTGCCAAATTGCCGGTCATGGCGTGCTTGATCAACCGGGAAGGCGCTTTGACCCAGGTGAGCGATGTCTGGCTGGAAAAAATGGGCTACGGGAAAACTGAAGTCATTGGACGTCGAGCCACGGATTTTCTAACGGAAAAATCCAAAATGTGTGCTGATGGGACAATGGCGCCTGAATGTGTTGAAAAACAACGACTCGAAAACCTGCCGTATCAATTTGTAACGAAGGACGGCGCCGTCATTGATGTCTTGCTGTCGGTAACCGCTTTGAGGGGTTCAAGCGAAGCGTTCGAAAGCTCAGTTATCACAATGATGGACATTACCGAATTAAAGAGGATTGAAAGAGAACTGACAGAGAGTGGAAAGAAATATCGCGACCTTTTTGAAAAAGGGTCCGACCTGTTGTGTATCCATGATTTTGCCGGGAATTTGTTAGAGACCAATCTGTCCTACAAAAAGAAATATGCGCTTGGAAACGAAGACCTGAAAGGAGTGAACATTAAGGACTTCATTCCGGACAAATATAAAGCAGATTTTGATCAGTACCTTGAACGTATCAAAGATAAAGGAGAAGACAAAGGATTTCTGCGAGTCATTACCAAAACCGGTGATAAGGCGATCCTCGAATACAGCAATAAGGTGATGTATGATGATGAAGGCAGGCCTGTGGCGGTTCAAGGCACCGCTCGGGACGTAACCGCACGCCTGATGGCTGAAAGAGCGCTAAAGAAAAGCGAACAGCGTTTCGCACTCGCACTTAAGGCTACGCAAGATGCGGTTTGGGACTGGGATTTGCTGACTAACAGCTTCTATTATTCCCCTCAATGGTGGAACCAGATAGGATATAAAGAAAACGAGCTAAAGGCCGATCCCGATTTATGGCGTCGGATGCTGCATCCCGATGATCTGGATCGGGCCGGTCGCGCTGTGGAAAGGGCAATACAGGATGGCGCTTCATTCAAGGTCGAGTGTCGTTTGCTGCACAAAAATGGTCATTATGTTCCGATCCTTGCCAGAGGATACGTTTTGAGGGATGAACGTGGCAAGGCTGTTCGGGTTGCAGGGGCCAATACAGACCTTACGGAACGTAAACATCTGGAAGCCACCCTTCGCAGGGCACATCAAGAGCTTGAAATCAAGGTTCAGGAAAGAACATCCGAACTGGCCAAATCTAATGAAGCATTGAAAGAATATGCGGAAAAACTTGAAAAATTGAATGCGGAATTGGGAGATTTCGTCTTTGTCGCATCCCACGATTTGCAGGAGCCGCTTCGAAAGATCCAGACATTTTGTGACCTGGTTATGGGGAGATGTGGCTCTTTACTTGATATGGAAAGTGAAGAATATTTGAATGTGGTCGTTAATTCGGCGACCCAAATGCGGCGACGCCTTCAGGATTTGGTAAGATACAAGCTTTTAACGGCCAGGCTGGAAAAGATGCAATTGATCGACCTCAGCAACACAGTCCGGATGGCTGCCGATTTCTTGAAAGATGACTTTGAGATTTGCGAAGGCGTGTTGGAAACGGGTAGCCTGGGTGTTATTGAGGCTGATGAAGATCAGATGGTCCAGCTTTTTCAAAATCTTCTCGATAATGCGTTAAAATTTCGCGGAAACAAAAGTCCCCGTATTCGAATCAGCGCACGAATGGAGGACAAAGCGTGTGAAATCAGGATTGAGGACAACGGCATTGGCTTTGAGGCACAGTATTCGGAACGTATTTTTAAGCCCTTCCAGAAGCTGCACAGTCAGAAAGAATACGAGGGATCAGGAATGGGGCTTGCCATATGCCGTAAAATCGTTGAATCACATGGGGGAAAGATTTGGGCTGAAAGCGAACCCGAAAAAGGTTCAACGTTCATTATCCGATTGCCCGTCAAACATGAAGAGATGGGGTCGTCCATTTGTAATGAAGTAACCTGACTTTCAGATACGATCTGTTATTTGATTGGTTATGCCGAGATTAGCCGGATTAGATGCCCCGGAGGTCGTTCATCACGTCATTATTCGTGGCATTGAGCGCCGGAATATATTTCGAGATAACAATGATCGAAATGATAGGTTAGACCGCCTTACGGACCTGCTGCCTGCCACGAAAACCTCCTGTTATGCTTGGGCCTTTTTATCCAACCATGCACATTTTTTATTTCGCTCGGGTGATCAAGGGCTTTCAACCTTGATGCGGCGGCTATTGACAGGGTACGCGGTGAGGTTTAACCGCGGGCATGGACGCCATGGCCAGCTTTTTCAAAACCGGTATAAATCCATCGTGTGCCAGGAGGACGTTTATTTAAAGGAATTGGTCCGCTATATCCACTTGAATCCGCTCAGGGTACATTTTGGACAGGGCGAATTAAATGGGAGAAAGAAATATGATCGCTATGTCCGAGAAGGTTTGACTCAAGGCAGACGGCCTGAGTTGGTTGGCGGAGGTTTCAAAGGAGGTGTGTTCCGCTGCCGCTACACACCCACCTGTGATGCGCGCGTTCGGCTTGACAAATTGAATTTTTATACGTACAATTGTACCCATGAAAATAATCGCCGACACAAATACATTTATAGCCGTTGCCTTAAACGAGCCGGAAAAGGGCAAAATAATTCGACTTACTGAAGGACATGAATTGATTGCCCCTGATGTTTTGCCGTTTGAAATTGGGAATGCCTTAACGGCAATGATGAAAAAAAACACCTTAAAAAAAGAGGAAGTTGAATCGGCATGGGAGATTGTTCAACAGATACCGGTTGATCTGAGGCATACCGATATAAAATCGGCATTGCGTATTGCGATTAAATTTAACCTCTATGCGTACGACGCGTATTTTTTGAAATGCGCTGAAAATCTTCATAGCCCGCTGCTTACGCTTGACCTTGGAATGCAAAGGGTGGCGAGAGAAATGGGAATCACAATTTTGGAGTAATCTATCATGAAAGTCTATACATATTCTGAAGCAAGACAACGTCTTGCAGATGTTCTTAATACCGCAAGAAGTGAAGAGGTCATTATTAAAAGAAGAGGCGGTGAAACATTTTCCATAATTTTTAGAAAAGGCAAAAAATCACCATTTGATGTTCCAGGGATTAAGACCAAAGCAACAACAAAAGATATTCTTTCAGCGGTTAGAGAATCCAGGGAACGGTTTTCCGAACAAAACGTTGAAGATTGATGGGGGGATTTTCGGGACGTCCATTTGTAATGAAGTAACTCTACTTTCAGACACGATCTGTTATTTGATTCGTTTTGCCGAGATTAGCCGGATTAAATGCCACGGAGGTCGTTCATCACGTCATTATTCGCGGCATTGAGCGCCGGAATATATTTCGAGATAACAATGATCGAAATGATAGGTTAGACCGCCTTGCGGACCTGCTGCCTGCCACGAAAACCTCCTGTTATGCTTGGGCCTTTTTATCCAACCATGCACATTTTTTATTTCGCTTGGGTGATCAAGGATTTTCAACCATAATTTAGCGGCTATTGACACCTATCGGGGCGCGGGTGAGTCGCACGAAACCGCGAAGCGCGACCCATCCAATGCGGTTCGAGTGATCCACACCATGACGTGCTCCCCACCCGCCCCCCGATAAGGGATAATAGGGGGCAAGAAAATAATTGTTGCCAATTCTGAAAATATAACCCCATATTTCAACAAAAAAGGGAAAACCGGATTTCCGATTTTCCCTTTTATTTCAAGTTGGTGTGCGATCGGGGGTTTGAACCCCGTGCTTCCACCGTGTGAGGATGGCACCCTCCCGCCGAGTTGACCGCCCGGTACTGTTTCCCGGCGCTAAGGCCCGAAAACTGGCCCAAGACACATGATTGGTTCGGAACTGTAATTCAATGACTTACCAGCTAAAGTCGGTAAATTGTACGGGGCGTAAACGCCCGTTAAGACTAAAATTGAACTTTGCCAGACCTTTATTTGTTTAATTCGGCATTGAGTTCGTCGACGGAAATATCGTCGCTGTAAATGGAGGCTGCCACCTGGTAAGGCGTGCCTTCCACGGCGATAATAAAACCGACTTTCCGGGATGGTTTTGTTTCGCCGGGCTTGGGCCACTGATATTCCACCCACTTGCCTTGAGGATTCTTGGCTGCTTCGCAAAGGGTCTTCTGATGCGGATATTTATTTGACAAATCCTTTCCTTTCAGCTTATCCAGGGCAAAAGGGTGAGCCACGACGTACTTGGGACACTCGTGAACAAACACATAGGTGTCCTTGTATACAAATTCCCCCTTGGGATCGTTGAACGCCACCAGACCTTCTTTCCCCAGATTGCTGATAACGCTGTGTGCTTTAAGCACCAGATCGTAAACATCCTGTGGTGTGGCCTTATCCCCTTCGGCCCATGCGGCGCTGCTGAAAATCATACTAAAACAAACCACCATAACCATTGCCAAATACTTCATATTGATCCTCCTTCAGAAAATTGAATTTGAAAAGTGCACTTTGGCTCGTGCGGAAATAATGTGTCAGGTATAATATCGACAAGCTGCGAATGTTCTTTAGGGAAAAGTGATTCACGTGGTTTTGTGAAGGGGGAGGCTGGTAAAAAGTAAGTTTACAAAAGGTTGGGTTTTGTATTAATGATTCCGCATGCCAAGACAAGCTCGCCGGACGCTTACAGATAATGGGGGTCGGACCAAGCTAAATGCTTTAAATGATGAAGTCATTGTACGAAAACCGCTCTGTTTTAGTGCTTAAAACGCTATTTTTGCCATGACAATGAACATTCTAAGAAAAAGTCAGTTTTTGAGTCAGATGTGCCGCGATGCCTTAGAAAGTCATTTTGGGGCATGAAAATGAAGGTTTAAGGCTTGAAAATACCTGCTTTTATAGCGATAAGCCTTTAATATCAAAAGATTAGCTTGGTCTCGACCCGGCTAAGGGCGGCTAAGATTGTCCGCGAAGCAAGCCGATATTCTCCGAAATAATCGATATCGATGGGATCAGATGAAAAAGGGCTGTTTACTAAATATGATGGAATCGTAAAAAGTCCGCCCTGGACTTTTTACTGACGGAAACCGAAAAGTGTGATTTTCGGTTTCCTTACAAATCAACGGGTTGCAATGCACCCCATTGATTTGCGTGCCCGTCCATGGGCACGATGATGACTTTTTACAAAGTCATCAAATACGATAGCTGGTAAACCTATCCCAGAACTCCTTGTCTTTTTCTTTCCAGTCCGGGCCGAATCTTTTGTCGAAATAGGAGCCGAGCCTGTCGTACCAACGCCACCAGGGGCTCTTACCCTTCTCCATGGCTTCAAGGACATCAGTCAGCAAAATGGGGATATCCTTCATTTCATCCTTGGGCACATAGAGGGCGGCGCCTTCACTGTATGATTTTATGACGTTCTCGGTGCTCAAGGCGTGGGCGGTAAGCATAACCGGAATAACCTTTCTTTCCGTCGCTATTTCCAGGAGCTTGTACCCATCTACTCCCATGATATCGAGGACAGCCATATCAAAGTGTTCATCCTCAAGCAGTTTCTTGGCCTTTTCAAAAGTAGTTGCCTTTTCCACTCTACACATGGACAATAATTCCTCAAGTGTTTCCAATACATCCGGTTCATCATCTACCAAGAGAATTCTCTTCCCCTTCAAAAAACCCGAAATCTGGACAGAGGACTCCGACTGCCTCTTTATGGATTCAGACGAAGCAACCAAGGAACAACTCGGTTTCATTGCCAAAGTCAAAAGAGCCTATTCAAAAAGTGTTGAGGAGCCAAAAGAAGAAGATCCGCTTGTGGCCTCTTACGAATTCAGAATCAATGAGCCTGTGGTCCCATACGAAACCGAATTAAGCATCCCAAAGAAATTTCAGCACGTCAACATCGAGGAGGTGTACAATGCAGAAACCAAAATTGACGAGTTATTGTCGGTTCTAAAGAAAGTTCATCCGTGGTCGTCCCTGCATTACGGCCTTGCAGCTTCTGAAGTGATCAAAAAGCTCTATGTGGAATGGATACCCAAATACTGCGGAAAACAAACCGAAATCCAGATTTTGTCCCCCATGACAAGAGGCAGCATAGGCACATTGAGTCTCAACAAGACGATCCAGGCAGCCGTCAATCCGCCAAAAAAAGGGCGGGGCCAACTCATTGTCGGGGAAAGAATATTCAGGGTGGGGGACCGGGTTATCCACCGAAAAAACAACTACGAACTGGAGGTTTTCAACGGAGATATCGGGGTCATCAAGGAAATCGACAATGAAGAATTAACATGCCAAGTCTCCTTTTTTCCGGACGGCCGGCAAGTTTTCTATCAACGGGAAGATATCCCCCAATTGGACCTGTCCTACGCCATAACGATACATAAATCCCAGGGAAGCGAGTTCCAGACAGTCATCATACCGGTCCTCACACAACACTACAAAATGCTGTTTCGCAATCTTATTTACACCGGCTTAACGAGGGCCAAAGACTTGGCTGTCTTTGTCGGCACCCGCAAAGCGCTTGCGATGGCTGTCAAGAACCAGGACACCAGTCGGAGGCAAACCCATCTGAAAGAGCTTTTAGAATCAGTCCTGTAACGGCAAAAATGATCCTGAAAAAGTCCGCTATGAAAAGGATTGGTCAGCTTTTCACCAAGGAAGGGGTAGCGTGGAACATTAGAATCAGTGAACATTTTCCCAGAAACATCATCGCCACACTCCTTGGAACACACCCGTGCATCAATGAAAGAAATACCTACCCGTTGTCTACCGTCTCAAAACATCACTTGAGAAAAAGAGATCCGCGATTTTCAACCCAGTCGGGATAAAGTTCAAAAAGATCAAAATTATCTCAATCCGCCCCTATTTTTCGGACTTGCCCAGGAGCTGTTCCATGACCAGGGCGCTGACCACTCCGGCCACAAAACCGTTTCCGCAAATGGGCTTTAAGAACGGGGGCAGGCCGTCAAACACCTCGGGAGGCAGAAAGGCGACCAGGGTTCCCAGCAATATGGATGACCCGATCACCAGACCATCTTCGAATCGAAAATCGTCCCTTTCCCGGAATGCTACCATGAGCCCGGCTCCGACCTGGGTCATCATGACGTAGGCCAGAATTGCGCCGATCACAACGGAAGGCACGCTCCCGATAAAACCGATCACTCCAGGGAGAAAGGCCAGGGCAAGCATGATGGCTGCCGTGGGGACAAGGGTGTAGCGAGATGCGCATCGGGTGGCTGCAATCACCCCGGGGCTCAGGCTGTAGTCGACAGGCCCGATAACTCCAAGAAGTCCCGCGGCCGTATTGGCGAGACCCGTTACGCAGATTCCCCTTTTGATCCGTCCGTCCATATCCGTTGTCTGCAGCATCTCATTGACCGACTGGATGGAGCCCAGGTTGTTGATGGCAAGGGCGATATAACAGAAAAGAAAGGAAATAAGCACCCCGGGCTGGATGGAAAATGGGAGAAGCATTTGCCGGAAAAACCCACTGAACCATGGGACATTCGCACTGAGTCCGCGGTTGCCGCTTTCCGGGAAAAGGAGAAAGTAGACGAGGCTGCCGGCGATGACGGCCCAGATGATGAGGGTGGATTGCCAGATGCCGCTTAGCAGACGATAACAAATAAGCATCAGGAAGACCAGGGCAAAGGCGAAACTCAGATTGGAGAGGGAGCTGATTCCGCTCCCACTGTCTATTATCAGCTTCTCTATCGTGGGGGCGATGGTAAAGGCAATCAGCAAAAGAACCACGGCGATTACGTTGGTGGTAAAGAATCGACGAAGGTGCTTGAAAAGGCCGCTGACCCCGAGAACGGTTACAAAGAGACCCCCGATCAACACACAGGAATAGATTACGTCCACTCCGAAGGCCTGGCTGGCAACCACCCCCACCAAAAGAACCGCCGCCGGTCCCGGCAGCAGGGGCAGTCTGTGGCCCCAGAAGAGCTGGCAGAAGAGGGTCAAGGCGCAAATGAAAAGGATTTTCTGGAGATAGATGATTTGATCCAACGGTTCGGAGAATTGGATTGATCCGACCACCTTGCCCAGGATGATAATGGAGGATATGAGAATGGCCGCCCACTGAAGACCGATGAGGCAGGACTTTATAAAGGGAGGCCTCTCATCGAGTCCGTATTGAAGTTTCATTATTCCGTCACTTTATCCTTGCACTTTGCCTCGAAATACACGGTAGGTGTAGGTTGTATAGAAGAGGATGACCGGAAGCAGGACGGCCATGGCGACCAGCATGAAGATCAAGGTCGGCTGTGAGGCGGCTGCCTCTTCCACGGTCAGGGGGGAAACCACATGGGGGATCATATTCGGATAGAGGCTGACCGACAGCCCTATGAATCCCAGGGCAACGGTTACGGCATTCCAGAAAAGGGGCGCCGTTTCCAGCCGTTTGTGCAGACTCCAAAAGACCATGAGAAACCCGAAACCCGCCGAGAGGGTCACGGCAAGCAAATAATAGAGGTCCGGCCTGATAAACCATTTGTGACCCGCCTGGGGGTATAGCAGGCTGATCCAGAGATAGACCGCGCCCGAAAGAACAAGCGTGCATACCGAAAAAATGTACGAAAGACGATAACTCCGGTTTTGCAGATCCCCTTCGGTCTTGAGGATCAGGTAATTGGCGCCCAGCATGAGGTATCCCATTACGACGCCCAGGGTAAGGAGAAAAGTGAAAGGGGTCGCCCAATCCCACACTCCGCCGGCAAATCGTCCGTCTTTGACGGTAATCCCGCCAAGAAGGCCCCCCAGGGCGAAGCCCTGAGACAGGGTGGCGATCAGGCTTCCAAGGCCGAAATTCAGGTTCCAGAAACGTTTGCTTCTTGAATTCTCGCTGAAATCAAAGGCAATCCCTCTGAAGATCAGACCCACGAGCATGAGCATGGCGGGGATATAGAGGGCGGAAAACAGGATACTGTAAAACAGGGGGAAAGCGCCGAACAAAATGCCCCCCACAATCACCAGCCAGGTCTGATTGGTGTGCCAGATATAGGTCAGGCTATCAACCATCCGTTGGCGGTCTTTCTCTTCTTTTGAAAACAGGCAGAGTATCCCCACTCCCAGGCCGAATCCATCCGTTACGGCATAGTAGAGGAGAAAAAAACCGATGATAAGCAGGCAGATGTTTGCAAGGGAGAATTCCACCTTATTCCATTCCTCCTTCGAGCGACGCCTCGGTTTCCCTGTTTCCCTGCTCTGCTTTTTCCTCAGGCCCTTTGTAAACGACGTATCCGGCAAAGAGCAGAAAAAAACAAAAGAGACCCGCATAGATCCCCGCCAGGATCAGGAGAGACCCCGCTACCGGGTAGGCAGGCAAGGGACTGCCCGCTTCCTGGGTCCTCAGCACGCCGTAAATGATCCACGGCTGCCTGCCGACTTCACGTGTCACCCAGCCCGATTCCATGGCAATGTAACTGAGGGGGAGCGCCGCCATCCAGGCCCACAGCAATTTCCTTTGCTGGAAGACGCGGTTCGGTTGCAATCCTCCTTTTCGCCACACCCACACCGTCCACAGCATCAGAAAGAAAAATAGGAAACCCAGCCCCATCATTATGCGGAACGCGTAGAAAGGCAACCAGACAGGAGGCTGGTCCTCTACCGGGAAATCGCGCAACCCTTTCACCTCTCCGGTGAGCGAATGGGTCGTGAGAAGGCTGAGGGCGTAGGGGACGCTGATTTCCCACGCATTTTCCTGCCGGGATTTATCCGGCCATGCCAGCACATTCCAGGACGCCCCTTTCCCCGGTGGATTGGTCTCCCAGTGGGCTTCCAGGGCGCCCAGCTTCGTGGGCTGCGTTTTGGCCACTTCCCTTCCCGACCCATCCCCCAGATAGATCTGCAGCGAGGTGACAATGACGGCGGCGACGACGGCAATTTTGAAGGATTTGAGGAAAAATTCCACCTGGCGATTTCTCAGCAGATACAAGGCGCTGATGCCCCCGATCACGAACAGGCTGATCTCCAGACAGGCAAACCACATGTGGGAGACCGCCCAGGGCATGTCGGGATTAAAAATTACGGCAAGATTGTCGGTGACCAGATAAGCGCCGTTTTGAAAGACGCCTCCGGCGGGGGTCTGCATCCAGGCATTGGCGCTCATGATCCAGAAGGCTGAAAGGGAAGTGCCGAAGGCCACCATGGTTGTGGCTAAGAGGTGCATGGCGGGAGACACTTTCTTCCATCCCCATACCATGATGCCCAGGAAGGCGGCTTCCAGCATGAAGGCCATGGTCGCCTCGAATCCCAGCAGATGCCCGAAGATGTCTCCTCCGGCCCGGGAAAAATGGCCCCAGTTGGTGCCGAACTGAAATTCCATGGGGATGCCGCTCACCACCCCTACCGCGAAATTGATGATGAACAACCGGCCCCAGAATCGGGCATGACGGTAGTAGATCTCCTTCTTCGTCCTGAGCCACAGGGCTTCCACGAGCACGAGGAAAAGGCTCAATCCGATGGTGAGCACGGGCCACAGAATATGAAACATGGCCGTAAGCGCAAATTGTATCCTAGACAACAGGACGGGATCCATGGCGACCTTTCAATTTTTTTTGGGACCTCAGCATATAAAAAGATTCAGAATCTTTTACCGGTTGAACTCAGATTATACGCCTCGGCAAATCATTTTAAAAGTAGGGCAAATGTGTATTTTTGGCGTCTGGTAGTGAATTGTTTAAAAGTCGCGTTCAGATTTTTACGGTTCCGTTCAGACATCATTCTGCCCACCTGTCTTGCCGGGAGCGGTGTTTGGAGGGCATGCGCAAAGAATCTTTCGGGCTACACCCATCCGCGATTCAAAATAGGGCCTTCACCTTATTGCACCGAAGATTCGTTCGATGGAAAATGCCTCCGGAAGATATCTCTTTTGTCCTTACGGCTCAAGGAAATTATAAAACTGAATTCGGCGACTCCCTTCGGGATGCTTGCACGGATAGTGTTTCTTTTTATTAAATGAGATAAAACTATGTAAAGACTATCATTTCTCCTCCTGAATTTGTTGGCGGTGAGATTATCCTCGCTCAAGCGTCTCACCGCCTTTTTTTGTAAAGAAGAAAGTCCCCGGGAGCCGACCCACATTCATTTCAATAATCTCTTTACTTTTTGATTTATAGGAATAAAATCCCCGCGGTTAGCAGTCGATATTACGACTCTCCCCAAGAGGAAACAAGGAGCATACATGTGAAGCGTCCAATCATCCAGGGAATTTTTTCACTCTCGGTATTTTTTCTTATTGTCCTTTCCATGCCGTCCGGGTGGGCGGAGACCTCCGAAAACCCGGGTGGCAACCCAACGGTTGCTCCGGGGATTTCTCAAGGAATGCTGCAGGAACCGGCCATTGTCATGGTCCACAATCGACCCATCGTCCTCTTCTATGCACCTATTTCAGGCTATACACCAGAGCAAAGGGTGAAATTGGCCGAAGAAAGAATCAAGAGAATACTCTCGGGAAAGGACCTGGGCAAGGTGACCGACAAGCAGATCGCCTTGGGAACCATTATCTCTATCGGCAATAACGATGTCCTTCTGATCACTCCCGGGGACGCTGATCCCGCCTATGGACAAACCCGACAGGAAATCGTGGACCGGGCCGTGAAAAACCTGACCCTGGCCGTGGAAGAGGTAAAGGAATGGCGCAGCCCCCGTCGCATCCTGGAGGCCGTCGCTTTTACCCTCCTTGCGACCATTCTCTATGCGGCAATCTTGTGGGCTTTGGGCCGATCCTCGAGGTGGACGGAAATCCGAGTAGAGAAGTTGGAAAAGAGATGGGTGGGAAAGGTTGATATAAAAGGCGTTTCTATTCTGGAACACGTAACCCAAATCACCCATTTTCTGCTGATGGGCGTCACTTGGGCCGTGGGTCTTTTCGCCACCTACTCGTGGCTTGTTTTTTCTCTGGAACGGTTTCCCCACACCCGTGCATGGGGGGAGAGGTTGGACGGCTACCTGTTAGGCATCATGGGGAAGGTCGTTCTGGGCGTGGTGGATGCCTTGCCGGGCCTGATCATCGTAGCGGTCATTTTTGTATGCACAAGGCTTCTCACAAGACTGGTCAAGAAGCTTTTTCATGCCGTGGAGGAACGACGTGTGCGATTCATGGTGATGGACCCCGAAGTTGCCAAACCCACATCCCGAATCATTATCGCCATGGTGTGGCTCTTTGCGCTCATTTTGGCCTATCCCCATCTGCCCGGCAGCGGAACGACAGCCTTTAAAGGGGTCACCCTCTTTGCGGGCCTTATTGCCTCCCTCGGTACCACCAGCATCGTCAACCAGGCGGCGGGGGGCCTGGTTCTGATGTATTCCAAGGCCTTCAAATCGGGGGACTTCATCCAGGTTGGCGAGACCGAGGGAGTGGTCACCAACCTTGGGCTTCTATCCACGAAGATCCGGACCGCCGAGAAAGAAGAGGTAACCATTCCCAATGCCGTCCTGGTGGGGAACACCACCATCAACTATACGCGCCTGACGGGGGGCTCCGGCGTTATGATCCATACGGCCATCACCATCGGTTATGCCACGCCGTGGCGCAAGGTTGAGTCGCTTCTGCTAATGGCGGCCGGCAGGACCAGGGAATTGCTCCAGCAACCAGCGCCTTATGTCCGGCAAACGGCCCTGTCGGATTTTTACGTGGAGTATCAACTGATCGCAACGGTCTCGAAAGCGGAAATACGCAGTGAGGTCCTTTCCGCGTTGTTAGGAAACATTCAGGATGTATTCAACGAGAATGGGGAACAGATCATGTCGCCCCACTATGTGGCGGATCCCCCTCAGAAACAGGTCATTCCAAAAAGCAAATGGTATGACCTGCCCGCGGGCCGCGTGAGGGAAGAAACCTGTAAGCCGGGGATCGGCTGAGGACGAAAGCCTTTAAACTTTGATCCCTTTACAGGGGAGGCGGGAAGGGGATGAATTTGAAATTCCGCGGCGCCTACAGCTCCATTAGCGGATGCGCACTTTTTATAGCCGAGATTTTAATGCCTGCGTATAAACCACAGGACCAGGGATACCACGATGCTGACAAGGAGCATACTGGCCAGGGGAATGTATATTTTTACATTCGGCCTGGAGATGATGATATCTCCGGGAAGCCTGCCCAGGGGAAATTTTCCGACCCATGGCCATAGCAGTCCGATAATGAGGATCAAAACTCCGATAATAATCAGCGTCTTTTGCATATTTTAAGACCTTGCTTCAGTTTCGCGGCATCCTGCTCAAATTCCCTGGTACTCTATTTGGAGTCGGCAAAGCCATTCCGCCACAGCGTCTTTTTTGCTGCCGCATCCCGCGTTTATAGTCAAACGGAGGCATCACATTTCCAATACAGTATTCCTTTTCGCTAAATACAGGATAAACCCGATTGATATCCGCGCCCGATTCCTCTAAATTCCAGATACGATCAACGCGTGTATTAATGTGGAGGTAAAACATATGAGTCTTCAACGCCAAACCTATCTTGTTGTGGGTTTTATCGTTTTACTCGGAGTGATTCTCGGCGTCTGGGTTTCCCCCTGGTGGCTGTTGCTTCCTGCGCTCATGGGAGTCGGCATGCTCGTCGCTGCCGTCCTGGGTTTTTGTAACATGACCCGTTTGTTGTCCAAGCTCCCATGGAACGAACCGCATTCGGGAAAAATTTAGCAGCCCGAGGCGAACTGTCACCCTGCCGGGATTTCCCGTCTTACCGGTTGACGCTTAAAGGGGAAGCCGGCACGTATCCTCAGCGTACATTGTTGGGAATAGTTTTCTTATTGATTCCTCCATTTTTCAGGATCGGACATCTTACGCTGTATTCAAACATCGTTATGAGATGGGGAATTTCTTCCGTTCGGTTGAAATAGTCATTTACGATCTTTGTGGAAATCTGACGGGATGAGAGGAGATCTCCGTACAACAGCAGGGTGATTTCCTCCGCAACCTTCCAGTTCCGCATTGAATCCGTCTCTTTATTTTGGGCATGATTCCAGAATGCCCGTCTTTCCATGCAGTCCGTGGAGGGCTTCCATGCTGATTTTTCAGGAGACGCTTCAGTGCATCGGGTATCTTTTTTGTCTCATTCAAACAGTTTACCTTGCAGCGCCTTATCTTTTCACAAGCCTCAAAATAGATTTCCCTTGCCACATCATCGCTCACATCCTTCCCTTCGTATCTTTCTCTCCACAGGAAATAGGCCTTCATGTTCTTGAATTCCTCAACACTTATAGCAGAAAGATAGGAATAATAGTAGGGTGGTATCCTATCGCATTTACCCTTTTCACATTCCCGGATCAGATCATCCGCCAGCCTGTATCCCACAAATTTCCGGGCATCGTTCCAATCCCTGTCCATTCTGCCTTTGTCTTTGTCCTCTTTCATTCCCCGCTTCAGCCATAGAATTTGAGACTGCATTTCATGCATGACGGAAACGGTTTCTTCTGAATATGCCATTTCTTTCCCTCCTTTTCAGTCTGTCGATGCACCCTCTTCGCTGATCCATGCCGCTGCCTCTTTCTTTTCGGACCGGTCGAAGTAAGCTGTTTCCATGCCGCCGAAAAGTCCGAACAGGGCAACCCAGGTCTCCTGCCAGGCCCTTTCTCCCACAACGGCCAGCCTCTCGATGTCCTCTGCATGAAGTTTGAGAAATCTCATGTCTTCGTAAAGGGATTCCGCGCTGTCGGCCGCGGGATAATTTTCCAGCACAAGAAGCACCCGCACCTTTCCGTACCTCTTAATTTTCTCTTTCAATACCTGGAAAAGACGCTCTTCTTCCCTCTCATTCGGCGCGGCCTGCAATGTTAGGGAGACCAGCGAATCTTTTTTCAGATTATTTTCATCCATGTTAGGTTTCCATAAGCTGTCAATAATTTAATCGTTTTTGTTCCTTCAATTTTACATCAAGTTTTCGCTGAAAAAGAATGGGGCATATCCAGTATTCTGAAGAGAGCCGGCATGTATTTCAGCCGGAAGGAGACAAAGTAAACGGCAGGATTGCCTGTTTCCGGATAGGATGCATTTCCTTCTGCGTGACAACGGTCCAAATACAGCCATCCCGGGTATCAAATAAGGGGTTCAGCCCATTTATTTGTCGGAGTGGAGTCGGATAAACTTGTAGAAATTTCGTTTCCTGTTTCCAGGTTTTCCATGACCTCCGAGACCGTGTTAGAGACTTGGTTTTTCAATCGGATAGCTGAAAACTCATTGCCGGTCGAGGTCCCCCCTGAAACCTGAACACTGAATCCCGCTGAAGCGGGAAAACCCTCGCTTTAGAGACTTTTCCGATGAAAGGAGAAACATCATGTCCGACAACATAAAACAACTTGAAAAACTGGCCAGGCTGATTCGCTATTCCATCCTTACGATGACCACAAATGCGGGGTCGGGTCACCCCACCTCTTCGCTCTCCGCCACGGAGCTTATGGCCGCTCTTCTTTTCGGGGGGATATTCCGTTACGACCCGGACCAGCCGAACCATCCAAATAACGATCGTCTCATTTTTTCCAAGGGGCATGCATCGCCTCTTTTCTATGCCCTTTGGCTGGCAGCCGGGAAAGTGACGGAAAAGGAATTGATGACATACCGGCAATTTGGAAGCCCCCTGGAAGGGCATCCCACGGTGACTTTTCCATATGCTGAAGCCGCTACCGGTTCTTTAGGGCAGGGGCTCTCCATCGGCCTGGGCATGGCATTGAATGCAAAATATCTGGATCGCCTTCCCTACAGGACTTATGTGCTTCTGGGGGACAGCGAAATGGCTGAGGGGTCTCAATGGGAGGCGATTGCGCTGGCTGCCTATTATAAACTGGACAACCTCGTGGGCATCATCGATGTCAACCGTCTGGGCCAGCGGGGGGAAACCATGTATGGAAGGGATCTCGGCGCCTATGAAAAGCGTGTGTCGGCCTTTGGATGGGAGACCATTGTGGTGGATAACGGGCATTCCTTTCAGAATGTCCTGGAGGCCTATCAAAAAAGCCTCGTTGTTTCCGGAAAGCCGGTGATGATCATCGCCGGGACCATCAAGGGAAAAGGTGTCTCCCAGGTAGAAGATAAAAACGGCTGGCATGGCGTAGCGCTGAAAAAGGAAGATCTGGAGAAGGCTCTCAAGGAACTGGGAGAAATCGATAAAACCGTGAGGGGGGAGATCAAGAAACCCCTCGATCTCAGACCCGAAGAAACGGTGATTCAGGAATTGACCGGACATTTCCTACAAAAAAGGGGACAGCATTGCTACCCGAACGGCCTACGGCAATGCCTTGAAGAGAATTTTCCCCCATTTTCCAAAGCTTGTCAGCCTCGACGGGGAGGTAAGCAATTCCACCCGGGCTGAATTTTTTAAGGAAGCCTATCCCCAACAGTTTTTCGAGATGTTCATTGCGGAGCAGAATATGGCGGGCGCCGCCCTGGGCCTTGCCCGCCGGGGCAAGCTTCCTTTCGTTTCCACTTTCGGAGCGTTCATGAGCCGGGCTTTCGATCAAATCAGGATGAGTCAATATTCGGATGCCAACATTAAATTCGTGGGGTCCCATGCGGGGGTATCTATCGGCGAGGACGGTCCTTCGCAGATGGCGCTGGAAGATATTGCCATGTTCCGGTCCGTCTTGGAAAGCGTGGTGCTCTATCCATGCGACGCGATATCCTGTGAAAGACTGGTGGAACAGGCGGCGGAACGCCAAGGCATTGTCTATCTTCGCACCAGCCGGGGAGGCACGCCGGTTGTCTATGACAACAATGATACCTTTCCCATCGGGGGCTCCAAGACCCTGCGAAAAAGCGACCGGGACCAGGTCACCCTGATCGGCGCCGGGGTAACCCTTCACGAGGCCCTGGCGGCCTATGAAGAATTGAAAAAGGAAGACATCATCGTTCGGGTCATCGATCTTTACAGCGTGAAACCCCTGGATGAAAAGACCCTGCTTGCGGCGGCCAGGGAGACTCGTTTTCTCATCACGGTGGAAGATCATTACCCGGCCGGGGGGATAGGAGAGGCCGTCAAGAGCGTGCTTTCCGGTTCATCGGCGCCGGTCTATTCGCTCGCCGTCACCAGGAAACCTAAGAGCGGAAAGCCCGGCCAACTACGGGATTATGAAGGAATTTCCAGTAAGGCCATTGTCATGCAGGTAAGGGAGAAACTGGGGTCGTGATCAGCTTCAATACCCGTGCACGAATGTTATTCATTTGAAATTCGTCAAAAAAGCCTTTGGTATGCTGACCAGCCCATCGCAATGGATACTGCACATACTATATTAACGCAGAAATAAAACGCGATCCAGCAGCGGGCCGCGTTTGCGGCTCCGCTGCATGGAGTTGTCAGCTGGCCTGGCTCATCGAACCAGTTCGATCTCGCTCGGCCGCCACTCCTTGGTGAAGAATGGCTCGAGTGGGCTGTACAGTCGCAGTATGACGAACCAGCCCTTTTCCGGATCGGTTTGAATCCAGTTGCCGCGTTTCACGCCTTCGGGCTGCTTCGGACCGATAAATACCGTCGTCGAGCCATCGGAAGCAACTTCGGCTGCCGGGGAAGGATAGTTCTGGCTGCCGGCCCGCGGGAACCGCTGCGGGGTCTGCAGCATCGATCGCGACTGGTTGTCGTACAAAATCAGCGACCAGAATGCGCGGGCGGGAATGCCTTTGGGGAGCGTGACCTTGTAGGTCTTGCTGCCGTCGTACGGATTGCCGTCGGAGTCCACGAAACCCATGAGGTACTGCGAGCCAACGCCGGGAATGCGCATGATCATGCCCGGCGAATCGAGCGTGTAGCCATAATAGAACGCAATTCGCGAATCCAGGGTCCGTGCGCCGGTGGGCGGATACGGCTTGAACACGCCCTCTTTGGTGAACTGCGGCGGCGGGGTCTCGAAAAACGCTCCGCCTTCCCACAGCATGTTGTTCCACATCGAATTGGGGTAGTACGACCATTCCGGATGCGCCACGGTGTATCGCCAGTTCAGCATGCGGCCAGAGGCGCTGCCGACCGCGGCGGCGTCGGTGAGGATCTTCTTCATCCGCGCATCGGGCTTGAACGGCTTGCCGTGCTGGATGCCAATGGCAGCCAGTTGCCCGGCGAGTTCCACGTCGTAACTGGTGGCCGGTTCCTGCTGCACGTTTTCGTTGATCATTTCGAAGAAGCCGAAGTCGCTGGGCGGAATCGTGTTGAATGCCTTGCCGCTGCCTTCAACGAACTTGGTTTCAGGGGCGGGCGGGTTCTGCGCCAGTCGGACCGTGCCCTCGAGCGCCGTGGCGATGCTGGTGCCCGTACCGCCCGGCGTGTACGGATACAGCTTGAGGTTCTTCTTGATGTTTTCAACGGCAGGCTTGGGATCCTCATTCACGAGGAACGCGCGGCACGCATACAACACCCGGTTGGTTTTCGAGTGAGCGATAAAATAGCCGCCTTCCGGTAGCGGTCCATCGTAGCCCGGCGGCACGATCAGGTACTTGCCGCCCTCGCCACGGTCAGGGCCGGGACGGCCGATGTCGATAATCCACGAAAACCACATGTCGTTGATCGTGCCCAGCCCGTTGGACGGTTGTTCGAGCACCATCGGGCCTTTCGACAGGTTAATGACTCCCAGGTAATAGACCGTATCGGTGTTGCCGGTGAGGAACAACGACCTGCTGTCCAGCAACTCCGAGAAAATGAGTATGCTGTTGTCTTCAGCGCCGATACTCTGGAAACCCTTGCCTATCGCGTAGGCTGATGCCCCGCGAAAACTATTGTTGTACGCGTTCAACGCGCGGGTGAAATCCAGGGCGTCACGGACCCGCTCGGCTGTTTCCAAGGTCGGTACGCCGTCCTTGTACTCGAGTGTGCCGATGCGGCTCTCAACTTTATCCGGCGTGGTGATCTCTACGGGGATTCTGGTGGTGGGCTGCGCCGCGCCCAACCCGGGCCACGCGACCAAGAAAAAAAGCATCCATACCGTCGATAGTTTTAGCATTTGTGTCATTGTTTTCTCCTTAAATTAATGAAGCGATTCGTCACACGGTCAGAGCTTACTTCATGGGTTCGCGGAAAAAAATAGGGCCTATCCAGTACTTTGTACAGAACTGCCATGTATTTCAGCCGTAAGGAAACGGCGTGACGGTAGGATTGCCTTTTCCGGATAAAATGCATTTCATTCTGCATGACACGTCTCCAAATACATCCATCTTGGATATCAAATAAGGGGTTAAACCCATTTATCCGATGAGATGGGTGCCTGGGTGGCCGAGCGAGTGGGCGGCAAGCGGCTCAACGGGGAAGAACTTAAAACCCGGGGCGATGTGGAACAGGCCATGCACTTTTGGGCCGATACCGCGGCCTATCGTCTGTGCACCCCGCGGCAGGAAGGGAACAAGTGCGGTCAGCCCGGCATGTAGAACAGCGCGGCACAGGCACGGCCGCGGCGGGGTATGGAGTTTTGCAAGACGTCCTTGATCGAGTTGCCGTTATGGCGTGTGCTTTCGATCCTGGCGGATAAGCCGAGTTCTCATCCGACCTTTATGAAGACATTGCCCTCCGGGCAGAAACAAATTTGCCGAAATCCAGAAATTGTTTGGCGGTTGCTCTTGGATATTCCATCATAGGCACATGCCCGGTATTGGGCATCAAATGAACTTCTGCTTGGGGCAAGACTCCGCGCAGCACGTCGGCTCCTGACACGTGGGCCAGCCTATCGTTCTCTCCCCAGGTAATCAAGACGGGGATTTCCAATCCAGCCAATACCACTTCCAAAGGGGTCCATTCCGACAGAAGATCAGCGTGCAGCTTGTCCGAAAAAGACCGATCCGTGCCAATCAAATTGATTATTCCCCGTTTTATATAACCCGGAATGCTGGGGGGATTGTGATAAATCCAGGCCATTTGACGGTCAAATTCTTCGACACTGGAAGCCACCATGACGTTCTCGCCAGTCTCCTCAAAAAATTTTTCGAATTCACTCTTTTCAGCCGACTGAACCCCCGCAGGATCCAGCAACCACAAACTCTTGACCCCGGATGGATATTTTGCCGCATAAGAACCGGCGATAGCTCCCCCCATGGAGTTGCCCGCAATATGAAAATTCGTTCAACCCCAATTGTTCTATAAATGCATGTAATCTAAAGACCTGGCTATCGATTGAATAATTGAAATTCGTATTTTTTGAACTTTCGCCAAACCCGGGCAGATCTATGGCAATTATTGAATAGTCCTTCATTAAATATGGAATTATTTCATTCCAGCTTTCCTTGCTGGCGCCGAATCCGTGAAGAAGAATTAATGTTTCGCCTTGGCCGGCTCTATTGTAGACCCACCGACAATTTTCTATTTCTATGGATTCATGGGTTATGTTATTTCTGATCCTCGAAACAACATTCAACACCACGACGATACCGGAAGGATTTATACTCAAATAGATCGCTAAAGCTATTATTATAAAAAGTATTGTTACAACAAATGTTTTCATGTTGATCACGTATCCCAATATGATTTCTAACGCCAGTTTCACGCGCGGCAGCTTTTTGCCGTCGCCGTGGAAGCGGATGTCGGGACGCTCATGCACGGCAACCAGCGAGGAACACCCTGGTTACTGCATCGAATGCAGGCCAATCATGTTTCCTTCCGTGTCAATGACCAATGCAATGTAGCCATACTGCCCGATGGCCATTTTATTTTTCTGGACTTGACCTCCGGCCTTGGCCGCCTTTGCGGCTTCAACCGCACAGTCAGTGCAGCTAAAGTAGACCAGCACGCTATTGGCGCCCGAATGAAAGCCCGGCATCTTGACCAGCGCACCCGATGCACCAAAACCATCAGGTCTCATGGGGAATGCCCACAATTCCATACCCGGCTCCAATCCCGGGTTTTCAAGCTTTGATAGTTCTACTCCTATCACTTTTTCATAGAAAGCTTTGGCTCGATCCATGTCTTCGACGTAAATCTCAAACCAGCCAACAGGATTGTTCATAGTCTTTCTCCTTTCTCGATGGGGGTGGATGCGCAGGTCGGGTAGCCGGGGGATGTTTCCATCCCCGAGCCCCCTAAGAACCGTGCTTGGGGCTTTCACCTCAGACGGCGCAAGCCTCCATAGAATTTTCCTTGTGGGGATTCCCGCAAATTTGCATTTGCTTCACGTTACGAGCCGGCGGTCAGAGTAGCCAAAGTGGTGATGGGCATGCCCTTAACTTATTAACTTAAACAAATAACATGCTATGTTTACGGCCTAAAACATCCTGACCAAGACATTAAAGTTGAAAAGTTAAGGGCGTCCCATGGTTGCCTTATTTGTTGGGGCGGAAAAATTGTTGACAATTGCGACTTTATACGTACAATATTCTGTACAGGAGGTGCTGAAATGGAAGCTATAACCTATACAGCAGCAAGGCAAAACCTTGCGGAAACAATGAAAAAAGTTTGCAATGACCATGCTCCGATGATTGTAACACGAAAGTCCTCGGAATCTGTGGTGATCATGTCCCTCGAGGATTTTGAAGCCCTTGAAGAGACGGCTTACTTATTGCGTTCACCGAAAAACACAAGACGGCTGATTGAATCTATTTCCCAACTTGAAAACGGCAATGGCATTGAAAAGGAACTGATAGAGTGAATCTCATTTTCTCTGATAATGCCTGGGATGATTACCTATATTGGCAAAAAACTGATAGAAAAATTCTACGGCGTATCAATACCCTCATTAAGGAAACAAAACGTAGCCCTTTTGAGGGTGTTGGCAAACCTGAACCATTGAAACATGCCCTGTCTGGATACTGGTCCCGGCGTATAAATGACGAACATAGATTCGTTTATAAAGTTTCAGAAGATGCAATTCTTATTGCCCAACTGAGATACCACTACTGAATACCATGGAACAAACTGAAAAAGAAAGATTTGATGTGCCTTATCAATGATATTTACTTATGCCGATAGTAGCTTTCCGCTTGCCAGGCGTTCTCCCAGTTGCCGGGCACGTTCACAATCCCCATCAAAATGCGTGTCTTTGTACGCCTTTTTTTCCTCAGCGGTCGCATTGGCTTCGTATTTACTATAATCTTCATATTGTGTCGTATTGTTGGCCATGATTATTTCACAGGAACCTATCTCACGCGCCAGGGTGTCTCTGGTGCGACCAAAGGTGACATTGTAGCCGAGGGTGTCAATCAGCTCGGCAGGGACGTTCATGGTATAGATTAACCCTGTTGGAATAGAACGTGGGATGTGACTGTTGGCGTAATCAGCATAGTTTAGATATGGAAAACAGAGCCGCTCGATGAGAGCGCGGGTGGCTGCGGTTTCACTGCCGTAGTACACGGGTGTGGCTATAATAATTGCATCAGCCTCACGAACCTTTTCCAGAACTGGCTTAAGATCATCGTTGACAACACAAATGATCGGCCTTTCTTTATCCAGCCTTTTACAGGAAAAGCAGCTGACACAGCCAGAATACTGCATTTTATACAAATTGAACAACTCCACATCGGCCCCCTTTGCGCGTGCTCCCTGGATGGCACTGTCAAGCATGGTTGCGGTATTGCCATTAAGGCGGGGGCTGCCGTTGAATGCCAGCACTTTCATATCGTTCTCCTTATTTTTATGCGGTCGAAGACGGAACACCACGGGTTACCCATGGATAAATGAGCCAGTAGGCGGTATATTCGTCATGTGAAGGAAAAAATTGCTATTCCGGGAGTGAAGATACCTGCAATTTCCTTATGCCGTCAAGTGAAAAGAAGGAGATCCAAAACCGAGTTTCCCTGAAACCGAAACCGTGATTCCAACACGGTGCATATGCATTGAGGGAAGCATTATTCGCCTGTTCCAATTGTCCCTTCGAGGGCCACCTTACTTCTTTATATTAGCACGGCCTGTGCTTCGCCTGTTTTACCTGCGACAATAATCGTTGTCTCAATGTAGACAGATTCCATAACCTCTTCCTTTATCCCATTAGGTATCTCTTTGTAATTGTTTCCATTGCCGAATAAAAAGTTCACCGGTGCCGCGCTTTTTGGCGTCTGGTGCACCGGCTGGTTGGGCATCATTCCGAGTACGCCGGGCAGTCTGTTCGAGAGCATGCCTCAGGCCGTCGTTTTGATACGCGTGATGTTGCGTAAGCGTGGCGTGGTGAGGCCGCAATCGCAGGGATCGCCGAGAAACGTTGCACCGTCACCATTCGCGAGCCGCAAAATCTGTGTGCCGGTGTGGGTCCGGGACAGCCCGTTGTTGTCCATCCCGCAAAGATGCGTGATTACAACACGCCCGAAGTGCCCGCTTTGCACAGGTACTCCGGACTCATCGACGACCTCAGCCAGGACGTGCCCCTGGGCAATATGAAAATCCCCCGGGTGTCGCGCACACGAAATCCCGAAGAGGCCTACCTCTGAGGAACCGTAGAGATTGCTGACGGATTCCACACCTTGCTTCTGCGCCAACATCCGATTTTCGTCTCCGAAGGTCCCGCTCGACCCGATCCACCACCGGACGCTCCGACGCGCGAGCAGATCCGGAGCCTCGGCGAGAAGATCAACCAGACCGATCGCTTTGCCGCGCTTAGTGCGCGCCGGAAGAATCAACGTGTCGAAATCGAACAGTTCCATCTGGGCGGCGGTGGAGAAGAGCTCCTCCGGATGATGGCTACGGTCGTACACGACACCGCCCATTCTGCGGAGTGCCGCGTTGTAGACGGGACCCGTCATATGGGATTGGCTGTATCCGTTGAAGACGATCGGGGTTTCCATCGGCGCCTGTCGAACGAGCATGCGCGACGTGGAAGCCACAAAGGCAGCCCAATCGCTCTCACTCCAGAAGTTGACCGTGGGCCGGCCGCTGGTCCCACTCGTCCACCGACACAGCAAGAGGTCCGAGGACCGTTTGTCCGGAAGCAGCATGGTCGGTCGTAGTGCCCTCAGCTCCTCTTTCGCCAGGATTGGGATGTGAGCCAGATCGGCCATGGTTTCGATCCTGGACTCATCGACGTCGAAAGTCGCGAACCGTTCGCGCCAAAATGAAACCGCGGTACGCATGAAGGCGATCTGTCGGCGTAACGCCTCGAGCAGAAGTGCATCCCGGGCGTCGGAATCCATTTGGTCTAGTGTAGGGTCATCTAATTTCATCATATCACCTCTTGCTTCCACGGCCCTGGCTGTCTACCGCACGGAATGGTTCGATGATCTATATCGTTATCGTGCCTTCCAGGTAGAGTATAGCCTTGCCGGAAATCCTGACACGTTCACCCGCAAGTCCGCAAAACAACTCGCCGCCGCGTTTCGAAACCTGCAAAGCATAAAGCTCCTTCTTGCCCAAAACTGTTGCCCAATAGGGTATCAGCACACAATGTGCGGAGCCGGTGACCGGGTCCTCCGGTACACCAACTTTTGGCGCGAAAAACCGTGAAACAAAATCACATCGATCTCCTGGCGCCGTAACAATAATCCCTCGACAATCCATCTGTTCCAATATTGCGAAATCAGGCCGAATTTCCTTAATGGTCTTTTCGTTGTCAAATACCACCATTAAGTCTTCCGCTGAACCGTACACTTTTTTAAGGGTAACCCCGAGTGCGCGGCTGAGAGCATCGGGATGCGTCAAATCGTGAGCGGGTCGTGCCGGAAAATCCATTTCAAGGACTTCTCCCTTCCTTGTGACAAGGAGCTGGCCGCTCTTGCGCGTCTGAAATCTAATTTTGTCCTCGCTCCATCCCCGATAAAAGAACTGTACGAAAGCGCTCGCCAGGGTTGCATGCCCGCAGAGTTCAACCTCTGTTGTCGGGGTAAACCATCGCAACTCGAAGTCGTTCATATTTTGAACAAGAAAAGCTGTCTCAGACAAATTATTTTCCGCTGCTACCGATTGTAAGCGTCCGTCATCAATCCATTCATCCAGTATACAAACGGCTGCAGGGTTGCCGGAAAAAACCTTTGAAGTAAAAGCGTCAACTTGGTAAATGGGTATTTTCATAAGTTCATCCCGTCTTTGTTGAACATATAATAAGCTTTATATTAGCACGGCATGGCATTAACGGCGCGTGTCCGTCGCCTTACATTGCCACTCACTACCGGGCTATCCGCATCATAAAAGCGTAACAGCGTATCTTTCCATTCTTTTGCGTACTCAACGCCGATACGTTTACTTCTTTTTATCAGCGGTCGTATTCTGGAACCGGGAAGGAGATACAACCTGTCGCCGCATAGATCCACGCCATTGCAGGATCGGGTGATTTTGAGAGCGCGCGTAAGTTTGCCCGGACCGGATAGATCGGCTTGCCAATCATCGAGAGGTTCGGCCGCGCGGATGAGCACGGCCTGTGCTTCGCCTGTTTTACCTGCGACAATATTGAACATGTCGTACATCCCGTAGATGAGGTAGACGTACGCATGACCGGCAGGGCCGAACATGACCTCGGTCCGTTTTGTTCTGCCTTTGGAGGAGTGGGAAGCAAGGTCGCGGGGGCCGAGATATGCTTCGGTTTCCACGATGCGCGCCCGGTACTCCTTGTCCTGAAAACGATGCACGAGAATCGTTCCGATCAAAGCTCGTGCAAGGCTGATCGCGTCTTGATGAAAAAATGACCGGCCGAGCTTTTTCATGGAACCGTCACCTTGCCGGCAAAACCGGAATAAAGAAGATCACGACATCGGCAAGAACATGGGTCGCGACAAGGCGCCGGAATCTCCATCCGTCATTTCCCAACGCATGGGATCGGTCCGTCGGTGCCCCGCTTAAGACTATAAGCGTAAAGCGAATCCAGATGCAATTTTCCGGGTATTGTCACCCGTGCCCCAGACCTTTCAGGATCTCACGCATATGGTCAATATGAAATTGGACATGAAATGAGCCTAATGCACCGATTAGCCCTTCCAGCGACGGGTACTCCCCCAGCGGCGAATCTTTTAGCAGGGGAACATGCGCTTTTCGGTCGAGTTGTTCCCCGGATAGACCAGCGGCAAACTCGGAGATACGATCGAAATTCTTCTCAACCTCCGAGAACAGCTCAGCAAAGGTCATTTGGGAGCGTTTTACGGAAAAAAAGGGGTCCTCGGCCTGGAGATCAATCATGGGCGTGTCTTGGTCCAGGAAGGCTTTCAGAATCGGCAGATGGCCCGAGCCCTCGGGTCCCGACAGGTGAGAAAGGATTTGCTTGGGAGACCATCGTCCTTCAGGCGCACGCGAGGCTGTGTTCTCATCAACCCCTTCACAGACTTTCTTCAGGTCTTCAATTTTCTTTCGAACTTTTTGAGCCAATTGTTCCCCAGTTAAAGTTGCCATGTCAAATTTTCCTCCATATCTCTTTTTGACTGTATTCTGTATTATTAAGCCGAACGTGGAATTCACAGGAAGCCGCGCTTTTTTCGGCTTCCTGTGCAATGACCTGTTATGCCAAAATGCTTTTTGTTATGTGCCTGGCAGTTCGCTTTAAGTCTTTGGGCGCCAAAACGCTGAATCTCGAGTAACTTCCTTTAATGTCTGAGAGAATGCCGGTGCATATTCTCCCTGCCTTCTCCTTGAAATCCCGGGCAGGCGGACCGCCTTGATCAAGAGACCGGAACACAGCGCCAGTGCCCCCCACACATAGGGATTTCGGCCAATATCGTTCCTTGTGATGCCTGATCCCCGGTCCCTCATATTGAAGAAACATATAGTCTCCACATGGTGGGTGGACAAATTATAGTCTAGTGTCCATCCATTAATGTGCTTGTGGACACTGCGGGTTTCCAATTCAGAAATGAGCAATTTTTCGCAAGGTCAAGAAAAATCCCGCCGATGGCGGGACACGGAGACGTACGACTGTACGTCGCACAAGGAACCCCGCAGTTTGACGCCGAGATTGCGGAAAAGGGCCATTTATGGATGGAAACTAGTCTAAACGCCCATCCCGCAAATGGGCATGGGTTATGGACCCTATTTTGTTGAAATTGGGCAGGTAGGAGGAGGTTAGCTGACGGTGGCCCTTTAAACGAGGAAAGCACCAGCTTAACTTGAAAGAAGAACATCAATTGTGCGGGCTTATGGCGGGCTTATGGGGACGCCCGTGCATCTATGCATTTCTAAACCTATTCGGATTCAACCCCAACTCCCGGGTAATAACCCGGCCCCTTTGGACCGCTCTACTTGTGGCGGACTGACTGAGCCCCGGCTTCAGACCCACGCCGGTCGCCGACATGCCCAATTCATGGACAGCCCGGAATGACAATACGCTACGGGCTTTGTACCCGGCGAGGTTGTTTGCCGGGGGTCGTCACATCACAATGAGACATGTTAAATAGTTCGGCAACTCTCGCCATAAGGTTCGGAGAAAAACGGTCATTTTGGCCCCAAAAACTCGATATGGCATGTTTTAAGGGTCAATATTGACAATTATGCCGCTTTTTGGCCGGGTCAGCACCAGTGATTTGTTGGACCATTTAGGTATTAACCTGCACCGCTTCAGCATGCAGTTTTAAACCGAGCGCTCCAACGACCTTAAGGATAGTATCAAAGCTTGGCGTACGTTCGCCGGAAAGTGCTTTGTAAAGACTTTCACGTGACAAACCGGCATCACGAGCCACCTGAGTCATACCCTTGGCTCGAGCAATATCCCCTAATGCCTTGGCGATAAAGGCAGCGTCGCCACTCGCTTCTTCCAAGCAGGCTTCAAGGTATGCCGCCATTTCTTCTGGGGTACGAAGGTGTTCAGCTACGTCATATTTGGAAGTTTTGGTCTTTACCATGATTTTCTCCTATAAATTACGACATAGGCTTAAGGCGGTTTTAATGTCCTTCGGCTGAGTTTTTTTGTCACCGCCAGCTAAGAGGATGATCACCTTTTGTCCTATCTTTTTGAAATACACCCGATAACCGGGGCCGTAATCAATCCGTAATTCCGATATCCCTTCACCAACAGGCTTAACGTTTCCTGGATTTCCTGCCCTTAGCCTCTCAATCCGGACCAGGATACGAGCACGAGCGCGGATGTCTTGTAACCCATCAAGCCATTTAGCAAATGTATCAGTCTTACGAATTTCGATCATGGCAGCATTGTAGTCGACCTGGCTACATTTGTCAAGAGATTTGAGGCTTATGGGGAACAATCCTATATTGTCCCTGTCAAGAAGAAAAAGGAATTAGTAATAATGTAATAATTACAATTATTTACGGAATGCACGATGATTTTAGACAAACTCCACCTGCACCTGAAAACCAGGTTTTTTGCTGGCGAGATACTCACAGGAAGCGAATTTTGCACCTAATCGTTATGTATCCGGCATACTGCACGGTGGCAGTCACCAATAATCCTTTATCCAAGCTGCAAAATTAAGTGAGAGGCCCTGTATTGTCCCCCACGAGATCCAAAATGGTCTCAACGCTGGTAATCGGGCTCTCTCGCCAAACTCATTAATTTTTATTCATTTTTCTTCTTAACAGGAACAACACTAACCTGCAAGTAATATATAACGCCCATGCATTTATGCATTTCTAAAACTATCCGGATTCAACCCCAACTCCCGGGTGTAATAGCCCCACCCCTTTGGACCGGTCTACTTGTGGCGGACTGACTGAGCCCCGGCTTCCGACCTTCCCCTCGTTCCCACGGTCCTCCGTGGGAATGCAGACCTTGCGATCGATCACTACCCGTATGCGTTCCCACGCTGGAGCATGGGAACGAGAAAATCCTGCCACTTTCCGTGTGCGGAAAACATCCCAAGAACCTTATCAACATCCTGCCGGCCGGTTTTAATCGTTCCCATTATCCGACTGGTACATGGTCGTCCCCCATTGGCCCAAGATAGCAGCCGGTCTTAATTTAATGATTTGTTCTGTCCACGTGCTCCTGGTGTGCTTCTTTGTATGCTTTAAGTAATGAATTAATACGTGTTTGATAACCTGTTCCCTGTTCTTTGAACCAAGCCAATACATCTTCATCAATCCGCAAAGTAACCTGGGTTTTTTGCTTAATGGGTTTCAAGCCTTTCCTTACAATAGATTTTGCAAACATTTCAGGTGTAACCTCAGGATTATCAGATGAATCTATTTCATTATCCTGTATTTTATCAACCCGATCCAAATCAGTCCGGGATTTGGGAGAAAAATTCTTTTTCTTCATTCTTTGTAGCCTTTCGTATTGAAATAAGTCTTATTAAATCAACGGTTTCCGTATGAACAACCGAAACAACCCTGTCGTCAAGAATCCCAAATGTAATAAAACGCTCTTCACCGTAATCATAGCGATCATCCACAATCGTAAGAGTGTAACCGGCAAATATTATTTGGACATCAATAAAATCAATTCCATGTTTTTTAATATTTGATTCGCGCTTTAATATCCCATTCGAATTTCATAGCGCTAGTGTAGTTACATATTGTCAATACGTAAAGCGAGATTATTCCATACGTTTCTTATGACCGTGAAGCTAAGGGGCTGCGCGCTTTTGCGCAGTCCCGCTTGAGCGTAAGGTCAGGCATCACTTTGTACTGGGCATATCATGCTCAATATAGGTCAATTGCTCAACCCATCCCTCAAGACAGGCTTGGTAGGCGCCGTTGTCGCACTCCTTGCTGTCATTCCTCTTGAGTGCAAAGACATGCTCCTTTGGGATTTTTGCCTCGGCGTACGCGGTAAAATCGGTCTTCGAGTCTCCGTACGCGTATGCTAAATGCCAGCCTGCATTGGTGTAAGCGGCGAGCACTTGAGCTTTGAACTTGTCTGGGTGAGATCGCTCATCAGCAGTTTGCGCGACATGAAGGGTGCCGGATGGGAACCCTTTATTCCGTAGCCAGTCTGGCAAGCCAGATTGAAAAAGGGGTGTCCGAGCCGTGAGATAGATGATTTTGTAACCCTTCTTGGATATGGCGGTAAGGGCTTCTGCAGCGCCAGGTCGCGCTACGAATACGTCAATGTTTTTTGGCGTCAGAGTGCCATCGATGTCAGTTACTACGGCCTGCCCTTGAGATAGTGCCGGTGACGGCACATCGGCACGTGGTATTTGGGTGCAACCCCACATCGATAAAGCAGCGATGGCAAGCAGTAAGTGGCGCATGTTGTTTCCTTTGGTTGTGATTTTTTTGCTGGATCATCGGGTGCTACGGACTCCATTGTTGAGGGTCGGGTAGCCGGGGGGATGTTGCCATCCCCAAGCCCCCTAAGAACCGTGCTTGGGACTTTCACCTCACACGGCTCAAGCCTCCATAGAGTTTCCCTTGTGGAGATTCCCGCAAATTTGCATTTACTTCACGTTATAAGCTGGCTGTCAGAGTAGCCAAAGGCATGCAGAGCGCACCATCTCACCAAAAAGTGGACGTCATTTGCTTTCCCTGCTTTCATCTGATTCCTCCAGTGTTCACGTGATTGGAGACCCGCTGAACGTCTGCCTCCTCACGGAGCCGGGAATGTTTCACCCGGTATCCAACCCATTATGCCCACAGGAAATGCCCTTGGGTTGCACGCTGGCATTCGTTTCTTTCAGCATCCTGTTCCAGCCCGCCAACAGTCTCGCCATGGCGTGATCCGCAGGGCTTCGCACCCCGTCACCCGCCTGCCTTAGCTGTGGCCTGGCGCCGGCGCTTCAGCAACAGGCACTGCGGGCAGGTCAGCGCAACGGTAGCACGCCCACGTAGGGTCCAGCAGGAACATGCTGGGTATTGTTCAGTTAATAAATACTGTAAATACAATCAAATATGCGACTTCGTGTCGCGGCTAACGCTCCGCATAACCGGCTGGCAACGGAGCGCAGCGGAATTGCCAGTCCGAGTTGATGTGGTTAGGCCATCTCCTTTAAAAGCCTGATCCGATTATTCTTGGCTTTATACTTTTCAATAACCCCCTGTTCTTCCAGCGTATTAGTGCAGTGCATAACTCGGCGTTCAAAGGCTTTACGAGGGTTTCCGCGTGTCAAAACCCCCACCTCCTTTAGAACACGAGATGCCATAGAATGCACAGTGCAGGACTGGTTTGGGCATTTTGACAATGCATTGATAATAGCGGTCTGGATTTCCGTGATGGTAATTTCTTCCGCACGACGGCCTACCGGCTCTACGTCACTTTCATCATTTTCGGGTGAATCATCGCTATGAGTGCGATCGTCTTCTTCTTCACCGAATTCCTCGAAAACCTGCCCATCATCAGCATCTTCCCAGTCCTCGTTTCTCTCTGAATGATGGTCCCCAAAGCATGATCCGGGGAAAATACCTCTCTCTTCAAGCAAGAGCCACAATAGTTGAAGCGCCGCATTTTTGTCTGTGTAAAAGGCTGACTCTCTCACACGGAAAAACTCCCACCCGCAACGTTCAAGTTGCCGTTGGCGTTGCATGTCAGCCTGGGCTTGGTTCTAACTTCGCCCAAGACCCACTAAGCGGCCAATTTCATAAGATTCCTTGGTCGTGCCGGATAATCCATCCTATTCAAGAGAAATTCAAATAGGTCGTTGGGTTTTGCCTCAAATAATCGTTCTGCCGCCGTTGTCCCGTCCCGTCTTCTGTCGTAATAGTTGTGCATGACTGTGAGCGCATGCAAATGTGTGTTACTCAGTCGATGAATTCCTTGATGACGGAGGGCCAGTTGCGCGTTCCTCCCTTCAACGCAGGAACTCGATCTTTGAAAAATTTGAGCACAATCTCTGGCGGCTTTCTCCAGTTTCTCCATTTTGCGATCTGAGCTTGCTTTGGCGAAGGCTTTAAGATCATCGACAATCGATAGCAACCCCTGTGCTTTTTCAAAGAGATCCGCTTTGCGGTCGACATCTCTTTCCTTCATTGCGGCCAATTTCAAATAATGCCCCGGGATCAGATAGTTGTGCATCAAGTACTTGTCACGATCCGACAATTGCATATTATCAAGATAAATGTCGATCATTTGAAAAAAGAAAGCGATCGTGGCCTCCATGGCTCCCACAACGCGTTGGGCTTTATTAACGCGATCCTTGCACCGATCCGAAAGATCGATGGTCGCCTTATGAATTTTATCAAAGCAGCCTGACAAGAGTTCTGAAACAGTGGCAGTATCCTGTTTTTGACCGGTTTTCAGGTCGTATGGATGATAGACTCTTCCTATCTCAGCCTTTGCGTTTCGAACAGTTTCGTGGTTTAAGCGGGCTTGCTCTAAATCTTCTTTGGCCTGTTGCTCCTTTTGTTTTGCTTGCTCGATTCTTTCCTCAAAGTGGGGTCTGCGCCCCCGGGGTCGTTTTTCAGCGCCATCGAATTCTTCCTTTTGCCGCTCTATCTTGAGGGTCTGTTCGATCCTGTTTTCGAGCTCTTTTTCGGCTTTTCTTATTTTTGACATCAAGGCGCCGCAGGTGCCTCTGCCAATTTCGTAAATGACATGGAAACAGTCCGGTGAATGATGAACTTTCAGACCTTTCAGGGCGTGACTGATCAGGCTGCGTCCCTCATCACTGGCAACTTGAATAACCTCAACCGGCAAATTCTTGAGCGCATTACAAACAGCTTCATCCCAGGTTTTGGTCTTGCGATCCACAGCGTATCTTTCAACAAGGATAAAGTTTGACATCGGTTCAATGGCAACAAGGCATATTTCAGGATGAAAAGTCTCATCCTCGCAAAGTGTGATTGTTTTTGTCGGCATTTGTTGGCCAAGTCTTTTGTCCTCGATTTCCCCGAACTGGATGATCTTGTCATCCAGTTCCTTAGACACTCTTCGTTGGGACGAATAAGATGATCCCACAAATGCAGACAGCCCTGATTTCTCCAAAAAATCGACTACATTGTGGATGCTGGCAGTTCCATCTTTTGTAAACGATACGTGGGCAGCTGTTACCAGTCTATGCAAAAAAGCAATTCCGACTGGATTTTCAAAGAACTCAATTAAGACAGGATCTGCATCGATGCTGTTTTTTCTGGAAAGCCAATACCGCAGCGTTGATCGAGGGACGTCGGCCATTTCTGCAAATTCACGCTGGCTAATAGTGGCATTTCTCGCTTCAAAATCACAAACAAGCTTCGCCGCGTCTGCTCGCTCCCACTTGTCTTTTCCGATTGCTACGTCACACGATTCGTTATATGATATTTCCAAGGCTCGATTTGGTCTTTTTTATTGAAAATAAATTAGTTGGCACTCATTTATTTTCTCCTACCAAATCGAGCCAAAAATGTCTCGCAATTTCTTAATCAGAACGCTTTTTCTGCTGCTCCTCCGTTTAAGTGGGCGAAGTTAGGAC
>CAVVEP010000028.1:0-37610 GCA_963747015.1 uncultured delta proteobacterium | reverse complement strand
TCTGGTGATGGGAGAGAAAGAATCATCCCCCGCTCGCGAAGCCATTCTTTCAGTATTGAACGGCGTCCTGGGCGATCATCTGGTTGCCGCAAACAATCCCCTTCCATTCCCATGGAGTTTCGTCGCGGCGGAAAACCTTTAAATACCCAAGCCCTTCTTGAGGCGATTGAGCAGTCCGATGGCAGACTTGTAATTCTGGTGCACGGGTCCTGCATGAACGATTTGCAGTGGAACAGGGGGGGGGCACGACCACGGCGCAGCCCTGGCCAGCGACCTGGGATTTGCGCCGGTTTATGTCCGCTATAACAGCGGACTTCACATTTCTGAAAACGGCAGAATGTTTTCCGATCTCCTTGAATCAATCACCGTCCAATCGCCTCGACCTTTAACGATTTTTATCATTGCTCACAGCATGGGAGGGCTTGTTTCGCGGAGCGCTTTTCATTACGGGAGGGTGTCGGGGCACACCTGGCCGAATTCTCTTCAAAAGCTCGTATTTTTGGGTACTCCCCATCACGGGGCGCCGTTGGAGAAAGGCGGCAATTGGATCGATACCATCATGGGCATAAGCCGGTATAGCGCTCCTTTTTCCCGTTTGGGAAAGATCAGGAGCTGCGGCATTACCGATCTGCGTTACGGCAATGTGGTGGACGAAGACTGGAAAGGACGCGACAGATTCGAGCTTTCAGGGGACCGGCGGACCTCCGTGCCTCTGCCGGAGGGTGTGCACTGTTATGGCATAGCCGCAACCAGAGGCAAAGGAGCCGGCAGGTTTGGTGATGATCTTATGGGGGATGGCCTCGTGACCGTGCGCAGCGCTTTGGGTCGACACAGGAATGCACAGAGGAACCTGGCGTTTCCGGAAACCCATCAATGGATCGGACGCAATATGAGCCACCTGGATCTCCTCAATCATCCGGAAGTCTATGCAAAAATCAAAACCTGGTTGGAAACTTGAGGATTGGCGGGCCTTTTTTCAGTTTTCTTTGATCCGGTTGGAATTCTTATTTTGAACCTGCGGATATCAACCGGCTGAAGCGCTTTTGTCGAAAACTTCTTTCGCGATGGTCAATTCAAACAGGGTCAAACGC
Source organism: uncultured delta proteobacterium (assembly GCA_963747015.1). Lineage (GTDB taxonomy): Bacteria > Desulfobacterota > DSM-4660 > Desulfatiglandales > Desulfatiglandaceae > DUZB01. The sequence continues at coordinate 36,519 of CAVVEP010000028.1, read as the reverse complement.
CTTGATCTCCTCAAGATAATCAAGCAACTTCAGGTACCGTTGATCTCTTGTTTTCAGGATCTTCGCTTCGCTCCGTCCCCCGTAATCATAGATGCCTTTCGATGTCTTGGCGCCCAGATGCCCCATGTCCACCATCTCTTTGACGAGGGGGCTGACGGATTTGCCGGCTTTCATGATGTGGTAAATGAGATCCAGCCCGGCAAAGTCGTTTGTTTGTACCACTCCCACCACGGGGAGACGGATTCCAAGGGTCAATTTGACCGCCCGATCGATTTCCTCCGGTGTTGCCCACCCTTTTTCCAACATCTCCCATACGGTCTTTGAAATGCTGTGCTGAATCCGGTTGACAATAAAGGACGGCACGAATTCTTTCATGATCACCGTCCGCTTGCCAAGCCGTTTCATCAGGTTTGCGGTGAATTGAACCGTTTCCGGTGAGGTCTCCGGACCCGGAACCACCTCCACCAGGGGTATGATGTGGGGCGGCACAAACCAGTGGGCCACCACCAGGCGCTCGGGTCTGGTGATCCGGGCAATGCTGAAAACGTCCAGCGAGGACGTGTTGCTCGCGACCACCGTATCCGGAGGACAATATTGATCCAGCTGCGAAAAAACCTCCCGTTTGACATCAGGAATCTCGGACACCGCCTCTACGGCGAAATCTGCTCCTTTTGCCCCCCGGGCCAGATCCGTAAACGGATGAATGCGGGCAATTACTTTCGGGATGTCGTCCCTGGAGATCTTTTTGAACTCCGCCAACGTCTCAAGATCGGCCGGTATCAGGCCCATAGCGCGGTCGAGGACCTCCTGATTCCTGTCCACCAGATTCACCTCGATCCCGGCGCGGGCAAAAACATGGGCCAAGGAATGCCCCATGACGCCCGCGCCCACCACCACCGCACGCTTGACATCGTTGTGATCCATCGTCTACCTCCCAAGCCTCAAAATCTCTCTGGCTTCATCGGGTGTTGCGGGCTCCATGGAGAATTCACGGAGAATACGGGCCATCTTTTCCACCAGTTCCGCGTTGGATTTGGCCAACTCTCCTCGGGACAGATAAAGATTGTCCTCCAGGCCGACTCGGCAGTTTCCACCCATGAGAGCGGCCGTTGTGCAGATGGGAAACTCCATCCGTCCGGCGCCAAAGGCCGACCACTGATACTGGCCCTCCCCGAAGAGACGATCGGCGGTCTCCTTCAAGTGCAGGAGGTCGTGGAAGGTCGGTTGTATCCCGCCCAGGATCCCCATGACAAACTGCAGAAACAGAGGAGGTTCCAGAAACCCCTCGGACAGGAGAAACTTGGCGTTATAGAGATGCCCCACGTCATATATCTCCAACTCCGGTTTGGTCCCGTTATCCCGCATGATGCCGCAGATCTTCTCCAAATCGGCAAATGTATTCTGAAAGATATTGGCTTTGCTGGCTTCCAGGAAAGGTTTTTCCCAATCGTACTTCCACTCTTTATACCTCTTGATTACCGGGAATAGGGCGAAGTTGATGGACCCCATGTTGAAGGATGCCAGTTCCGGCTTGAATTCCGGGACCGGGGCCGCGCGCTGTTCCACGGTCATGCCGGCGCCTCCGCCGGTGGTGATGCAGATGATGACATCCGATTCCGATCGGATCTTCCCGACGATCTCACGAAAGAGATTCAGGTCGGGGCTGGGCATCCCGTTCTCGGGATTCCGGGCGTGGATGTGCACGGCCGCAGCTCCTGCGCGGGCAGCCTCAACCGCCTGCCCGGCGATCTCTTCCGGAGTAATGGGGAGGTAGGGCGACATGGTGGGGGTATGGATGGAACCCGTAATCGCCGCACTTATGATCACCTTTCTGGACATGTTTTGATTCCCCCTCTCCCTCGTCGATAAGACGAACAAATTTTTTGATATAGATTGGTTTAATAGGTCGGTGTGCAGGGACTGTGAATTTTGACCCATTCAGATGGCGAAAAGTAACATGACTTGTCCCAGGTTGTCGCCATTTACCCCGTCGCGTCCAAGGGTCCGATGGAGCATTTGGTTGGGCGACCTTTTTTTAGATTACAGCTATGAATTCCTGTGGCGTCAGAATCCTTACTCCACGGAATGGATTGAGAACCAATAAGTCGCTATCGCCGCTGACTATGCAAGTGGCGTTACCATCTACTGCCAGTTCGAGAAACCTGTCGTCCTTGGGATCACGGCATTCTGCAATGTTTTCCGTGACGTCCACTACTTCCGCATCACGGATGAAAGTTGCTAATGCTAAGAACATAAGTCGTTCCTCTTCGAGCAGATAGCGATCAAATTTGGTACGACGAAGTACCTCGTCCAATTCCCCGATGGTGTCAGCGGATGCCAGAACAATCCCATGCGCAAATGCGAAATCCACCGCTCGACGTGGGACTGATCGTGGCAATAGTACCGCACTGACAAGAATACCCGTATCCAAGACAAAACGAGGATTACTCGTCATGGAGGAGAGCCCTCAGGATGTCAGGGGTTAGACCCCGTGCCTCGGCCTTGGCTCCGATGTCGTCCATGATTTCAACAAGTGAACTTGTCGGTAGTTCAGCCAATTCCCGTAGTCGCAATCGAAGCAGGACTTGAATCTTCTTTTGGTAATCCGGTGATGCCGAATGATACGCACGTGCTGTTTCGTCATCAACAGGGATTGAAATGGCAGCCTTTGTCATTGTGTATCCCTTCTATCTTTCTCATTAACTCCAACCCTTTTGCTTCAATTATAGCTCAGGCCATTAGCAAAGTATAGGCATTTGACGGCTATAGATCTTTTGTGCGTATATTGCTACTTGGACATGCCGAGTGAAAGGCATGGTTAGCAAAATATTCCCTTTTTCACAGACCTACTCTTTGGTAATCTGCTTTGCAGTTATGACTGTAAAAGTTCGGCTATTTATTGTCAAAATGGTGCTGCTTTTTACACACTTGAAATAGTGGTTCTTACCTTGTGTTTTTATATCTTCCAGTGCAGTCGACAAGATCACTTTTCTTAAATACATTTCTATATCCTCATCTGAATAATCGTTCATATCCAGATTTTTCTTTATTCTTATAAAACCCAGAGGAGTATTTCTGAATTTATTCGCTATTGATATTCTTAAATTTTCGTTCATTTGAAATGCTACCCGCGCTTAAAGCGGTATCGGAAGTCACAATAGGCCGCACCTTTCATTATGGTTTGCGTCCGCGTGAGTTCAACGGTAGGCGCACCGACTTCAGCGACATAATAGTCAAAATCGCAGACCAGGAGCGCGCCCAGCTCCGGCTCCCCCAGTGCTTTGAAGAACTCGGCAAAACTGCACCGATTGACGTTGTAGTCGCGAGCGTCATCGTCGTTTCGGAGCAACTCCCGCTCGACCGCATCGCCGATCCGAGGCCGCAGCTCATCCCACACGCCTTCCCACTTCTCGCGGGGGGTGCCCGACTGCCGGTCACCAATCCGTAGATATACGGTGCGCACCCACTCGCGCAGAGCCTGTGCGACCAGCGCATCGGCCTTGTCCTTACCCATCTCCTTGCGCAAGGTGCGCAGGACCGGCACAAGCACTTGCGCCTGAAGCTTGACCTCGTCGAGGAGGGGAATCGAGTTTTCGACTTGTGTACTCATGCATTTCTCCAATTTCAGATAAAACAGGTCCAGGATGAATTTTGGCCAACGAGAAGGTGAGGCGCCGGGCGGTTTTGGAAGAGCATCCTTCACGGCCGAACAAACGTTGGCCAAAAAGGGTAACCTTCAAAAACCGCACAAAATAGCCCGGCGCCTCCACCGGCTTGTTATACCATTGCCCGCACCTGGCTTAAATTCACTATTTCAACATTGATATGCGCTTTCACTGGATGTTTCTGAGAAAGAAAATCATCAATCAGGTCAAGTGTTTTGGCATGAAAATATCTTTCACCGCATTCAGTACAGACTTCAGCTCTGACGTTTTCAACTATATACAGTTTCTTGTCGAGCCAGTACTGACGAGTGACACTTTTACTCTTTGTCTCCCCACCGCAGAATTCACATTGCATAAGTTCACCTATAGTGCATATACTGTTACGATTATAAGATTTGAGCCTTCTTTGAACCTGCAAAGTTGTCATGATTCATGGTTTTCAATTGTTTTCAGGGGCATCCAGTGATTGTACAGTTTTTCCGTTTAATCTTCATTTAAAAAAAGACTGACAAAAAAAATCCCAGGCTTTTTGTCATTGTTCTATATGTTTAGCGCCTAAATACGCATGATAAACAGAAAGGTTTTTAATTCCGAATGAAATAGAAGGGCAAACATATTCCCCCCCATTATGACAAAAAGCCAAAAGTCTCATCGGTCACTGATTTCTCCTCTATTTGCGCTTTGATACAAAAGACAGGAATCCGTGTTTTTAATTACAAATGGAAAGATATGTCAAGGCTTTTCCAGAGTCTGGCAGGTCATGCCTGGTACAACCGGAAAGTGGGGCACGTTGAGGGGAGTCTTGTATGGAAAGGATAATGGAAAAGCGCCAAAGCCGCCAGTGTTCCCTGGATGAGGATACGCCTTTTTTTGCAGGCAGTAACGCGCCGAAAGAAAGAGAAAGACAAAAAAATAGGTGGAAAGAGACTGTGATGCGCATGGTACAAATTATCGGTATTCGGCCGGATGGGTCTGGAAATGACGTGGATTCGTGATGGAGATCTTTAAAGGATATTGGAAAGGAGTAAGGAAGATGAGTGGTGGTGTGGAGAAAACCGTTTTCTATTTTGAAAAGAAAGGGGCAGTTAATACGGAAAAGACCCTGGAGATTGCCCTTTCACGTGCAGCGGAGGCAAACATCAAGAAGATCGTGGTGGCCTCGTCCACCGGGGAAACGGCCCTGAAACTGCACGGGATGGCGGGCGATTCCGTGAAAATCATCGCGGTTACCTACAATGCGGGCAGCCGGTTTCAAGCACAGGTGGAAGAATTCAACAAGAACCATGAAACCCTGCTTCAGAAAGGGATTCTGGTGGTCCGTGGGCTTCATGCCTTCAGCGGGGTGGAGAAAGGCTTTTCAGAGCATTACAAGACCAATCTTCTGCCCCTCAATGTCGTCGCCGATACCCTTCGCATGTTCTCACAGGGCGTCAAGGTATGCGTGGAGATCGCCATCATGGCGGCGGAACACGGCTTTGTGACACCCGAGGAAGAGATCGTTGCCATCGGGGGCTCCGGCCATGGTGCGGACACGGCACTTATCATGAAACCGGTTTTTGCGGCCGATTTGTTTAAAGCCAAGATCAGAGCGCTGCTTTGCATGCCCGCCTGACATTAATGCCGCCGATTCATGGGGCGGCATTCATTCGTTTGTCATTTTGCATTCAGCGAGGCATTCAATGCATCAATCCCCGCCTGCGATACCACCTCGTCCTGGTCCGCGGTTCCCGAACTGCAGCCGATGCCTCCCACGATCTGATCGTTCACGAAAACGGGCAACCCGCCCGCAAAGATCATGAACCGCCCCTGGTTGCTGGTGTTGATCCCAAAGGACGCGCCACCGGGACCGCTCGTTTCTCCATAGGCACGGGTGGATTTCCGGGCAGCCGCAGCGGTGAAGGCCTTGCTGATGGAAATATCGATGCTGGTGATGCGCCCATTATCCATACGGTGAAACATCAACAGGTTGCCGCCGTCGTCCACGATGGCGATGTCCATATCCACGCCGATCTCAACGGCTTTTTTCTCCGCCGCATCCATCATGATGCGGGTGTCACTCTGGGTGAGTCTGGGAACTGTTTTCATTTTCGACCTCCTCGATAGAATGAAACGCTCATAAAAAGGGATTTGTCATCCCCGAACATGAATCAATCATAAATATGCATATCGGGATAAAGTCTGGTTGCGCAATCCGGACAGATGCCATGGCTGAAATCCGCCTCCGAGTGCTTGCTGATATAGGTCTCAATCTGATTCCAATACCCCTTGTCGTCGCGAATCTTCTTGCAGGAGGCGCAAATGGGAAGAATGCCGCGGAGGGACTTTATTTCCTCCCGAGCATTTTTTAGTTCAATGTGGGTTCTGATCCGCGCCAGCAATTCAGGTGTTTTAAAAGGCTTGGTGATATAATCCACTCCCCCCACGTCAAAACCGTGCACGATATCATCCGTTGCCGTTCGGGCGGTGACAAAAATAACCGGAATTTGTTTCAAACCATTCTGTGCCTTGATCTTTTTACAAATTTCAAACCCGTCCATACCCGGCATTGTGACGTCCAACAAAATAATGTCGACGGTTTCCTTGAAAAGTATTCGAAGCGCCCCGGGGCCATCAATTGCGGCAAGTACATTGTAGCCTTCCAGCAAGTCGGACAGGATCTCAATATTCTCGGCCTTATCATCAACAACCAGGATGGTCCCTTTCTTGGTCATACCGGCTTTCCTCAATCACAGGTTCGCACCATCTATGTGGCATTTCAAAGCGGGGTTCTTTTCCAAATTCGAAGAAAGAAATAAATATTCCCGTATGTAAGAGCATACGGGAATATTTTGAAAATCTCAAGCCGATTTTCCGATTTTAGAACAGGGAAGGAAAGGGCTGAAGAATGGAGGAGAAGGGCAGGGAAACGTTTATCCGGAAATTCATATATCCAATTTGAATTTTTAGAAGTGGTCGCCCTCCTTTACTGCCGGGTTTGTTGAATTAAGGCACATTCTCATTTTGAAGTACAACAAAAGGCGAAAACAAATAAAACCCGCGAAAAGATGATTTGAAATAAGTCACGCTTTACCAACTTAAGATGGCGTAGAGTAATTGGAATCCTTGTCTCGAAACGGTTGTCTTTGTGCATTTTTTGTACGGGCTTTAGCGGAGTAAGAAGGAGTAAGAAACGGAAGGAGAACTCTCGTGAATATTGCAACTAATCTGGAACGTACCGCGCGAATGAACCCGTTGCATGAGCATGCAGGTGGCGAAAAATAGGACATGACGGCCCCACCGCACGATAAAGAACTTGAAAGTTTTTGAGAATTCTTGTGAGTTTCTTCAAAATCGCCACCTGATCGTCCACATTCCTTTATCAATCCTAAAGGCAGATGAGAAATCCCAAACCCAAGGCGAGCAGGCACGTCACAATCGCAATCGGCATCACGAATGTTTCGATGAGTGCAAGGTCCTCATCAAGGCCTCTTTTTTCCGGGATCTTTTCCAACCGTTGGTTCCTCCTTTGATCTCTAACATCGTCCGCGGGTCAAGAATGGTTACGGAAGAAATGGAAAAAATTAGGTGAAGCAGGATTGGTTGTTCTGATTCTGAGCACGCTGTGCTCAGGCGTGTTTATAACGGCCAGCAAAGATCGGGAAACGATTCTATTCGGAATAATTTTCTTGACAACAGAAGTTTAATGGGTTACCCATTGTCCAAATATCATGACATAACTAACCATTGCAACTCAACTATTTAAGTTTTGCAACTTTATAATGCGCATCCATCGTCCTACTCCCCGTGCTATCATTACACACGGTCATTATGACAGCCTGCAAGCGCAAGGCAGTCTCAGCGGAGAATTGCCATGACTCGTAGCATTGAGTTTACATTGGAACTTTTGTGCGCAGGGCTGGCCATCTTTGCGGTTATCGTGGCCGCTATCGGCGTTTTCGACATGGTGGTTGTCTCCGGACTCACCGTGCTATTGGCCTTGCTGATCTGTTTCTTCCGCATGGAGCATGACAAGAGCCAAGAATCCCCCAATAAACTACGCCTTGCACTGCACGGCCTGATGGTCCTTGCCCTGGTTTACATTTTTTGGGAATGGGGCGTGGTGATGTTCGAGCAGGAGGAAACCATCATCTCCATCAGCCTGCGGCAGAACGCCTTTGCCTGGGTCGCCATCGCCCTGATCACTTATCTGACCTACCGCTTCTTCGGCATCCCCATGCTGGCGGTTGTGGCCGTGTCGGCCGCTTATCTGCTGTTGCCCTCCACCCTGGGGGGAGCGGGCGTCGGGTGGAAGCACGCAGTCGAGAACTTATGGTTTTCATCCGATGGGGTCTTCGGCCGACCGGTGGAGGTGGTGAGCCGGACCGTCCTGGTATTCATCGTGTTTGGCGCGGTATTGCAGCAGTCCGGCGCGGGCGAGATGTTGTTGAAGATAGCCCTGGCCGCCACCGGCCGCTTTGCCGGTGGACCGGCTCACGCCGCCGTGGCCGCCTCGGCCCTGTTCGGCTCACTATCCGGGACCGCGGTGGCCAACGTAGTTTCCACCGGCGTGTTCACCATACCGATCATTAAGAAAATCGGCTTCAAACCGAGCTTCGCGGGCGGGGTGGAAGCAGCTGCTTCCACCGGGGGGCAAATCATGCCCCCGGTGATGGGCGTGGTGGCCTTTCTCATGGCCGACATCACCGGCATCCCTTATCTCAAGATCATCGTCGCCGCCCTTATCCCCTCGATCATGTACTACACCTCCCTGTTCATAGTAATTTTCATTGAGGCCAAGAGGCTGGGGATCGAAGCGCTGCCCAGGAAAGAGCGGGTCGGGCTGACCAGGGACGACCTGGTAAAGAGCCTGGCCCTGGTGATCCCTCTCGGGGTGATCATCGCGGTTCTGATCACCGGCCGCACCGCGCAGAACGCCGGTTTTTACGCCCTGATCAGCGCCTTCGTGCTCTGCCTGGTTCTATTCCCGGATTTTCGGCGACCCGCAAAATGGTGGCGCGCCCTGATCGATTCAGGCAAGACCTGCGCCGATTCTGATTGTCATCGTCAGCGCCATCGGTTTTGTCATCGGGGTGATCAACATGACCGGCATCGGCCTCATGTTCGCCGAGGCCGTTTTGTCGGTGGCCTCCAGCAATCTTTGGCTGGCCCTGATCTTCGTCATGCTCTCCTGCCTGGTAATGGGCATGGGAGTGCCCACGGGCGCGGCCTACCTGATGATCGCCATAGTGCTGGGGCCCGTCTTGCAGAAGCTGGGGCTTTCCTTGATGGCGGCTCACCTGTTTGTGGTGTATTTCGGCGCTCTGAGTGTGGTTACTCCGCCGGTGGCCCTGGCGGCCTTTGCCGCCGCCCCCATCGCCGAGGCCAATCCCATGGAGACCGGCTTCCAGGCCACCCGCCTGGCCATAGCCGGTTTCATCATCCCCTACCTGTTTGTTTTTCATCCGGACATATTGCTCGATCGTGGGCGATCTCAGTTTCGGCGGGTCTGCTCTGGGCGCTGTTCATCTTTCTTGCTGTCCACCTGGGGGATAGCCACTGCGCTGGGGGGCTGGGAATGGAACAAATTGCCCCTTTGGCAGACGCGCGGTTCGGCTGTTGGCGGCAGTTTTGTTGATCGTTCCGGGAGTGCCTTCCGGACTGGCGGGAGGGGGGCTGCTGGCGGGATGTCTGATATTGAACTTGCAGGCCATTCGTAGGCTGCAACAACCATCAATTCAAACCTAATAAGGAGGGACAGCATGAGTAAAAAATTTATCTGGCGGGTGGTCTTGACCGGAGCCTTGCTCCTGGCCATGGCCACCATGGCCCAAGCGGCCAAGACACTCAAGATGGCCACCATTGCTCCGGGCTCGTCGGCCTATCTGACCATGACCACCATGGCCACCATGATCAACCAGGCGCAGGACAACCTGCAGATTAAAGTAGATGCCACCGGCGCGGCCACCAAACATATGATCGATCTGGCCAACGGCAAGATCGACATGTGCATGACCAACCCGAACATCTATTTCTTCATGAAGAACCAGAAAGTCATGTATAAGAAGTTGAAGGACGCGCCTGCGTTGTCCGAGAACCTGAGACTTCTCTTCTGGTTCCCCTATGGCCAATATCATTTCGTGACCTATGCCGACGCCGGTATCAAGCAGCTTAAGGACATGAAGGGCAAGCGGGTCTTTCTGGGCCCTCCCGGCGGCGGGGCCTGGAACGCCGCCCGGGAATGGGTGGTTGCGACCACCGGCATGGAGCCCAACAAGGACTTTGACAACGTCAAGGGAAGCTGGTCTTCGGCCTTCCAGGGCTTCCAGGACCGTCAGTTCGACGTTTACGTGGTGGGCGGAATCGCGCCCTTCCCCCAGGTGGAACAGTTGGCCTTGACCTCCAAGCTGCATTTTTGGGCTTGACCAAAGAAGGAGTATGAGGCCAACCCGGAGGCGATCAAGGTGACCACCAAGCCCGGCCGAGAGGTGGGCATCATCCCGGTTGGCATCTACGGCAAGGGGGTGGACAACAAGGAAGACGTCTACACCCTGGGCTCCATAGTGGGCGTGGCCGTGAATAAAAAAATGGACAATGACACCGCCTACGAACTCACCAAGCTGTTCTGGGAGCAGGCCAAGAAAAACAGCGAAGACCCACCCATGGCTGAAGCATCTGACCATGAACTACGCGGTGCGTAACGGTGGCATGCAGTTGCACCCGGGAGCGGCCAAATACTACAAGGAGCAGGGAATAAAGATCCCCGCCGGCTCGGAATAAGGCAGGCGCCCCGTGCATGGGCCGGCCGGACGTCGCCCTGCGGGCGCCCTCTTGGCAACGGCGCGATGCGGCTTTCAGTGCGATGGCCTTCGCCCGGCAGGGCGGAGAGGCTATCGCCTTGACAAGATCCTGTATTATAACGTACACCGTTTTCAGATAGTTGTGTGTTTCTGCAAGGAAAGGTGATGTTTATGGCATTCAAGAGCATCGATAAATCCCGCCGTTTCTTGCAGGTGTCCCGCCAACTGCGCAAATCCATTTTCAGCGGGGAATACCAGCCTGGGCAAAGGCTGCCCAACGAAAGGGCGCTGGCCGAAACCTTTGGCACCAGCCGCATCATCGTCCGGGAGGCGATCTGGGACCTTAAGAAATCCGGGCTGGTGGAGGTAAAGCGGGGCGCCCATGGCGGGGCCTTTGTCCAGGAGATGAGGCACGACGCGGTCACCTCGGTGATGCGCGACGTGGCCAGCCTGGGCAAGGTGAGGCCGGCCCACATCATCGAGGTGCGCCTGCTCATCGAACCCGCCGTGGCGGCCTTGGCGGCGGAAAGGGCCACCGAGGAAGACCTGCGGGAGATGAACCAATATTTGGAGACCATCCCCAAGAAAGCAAACCGATGAATACGTGCACTGGCAAATAGGCTTTCACCGCATGGTGGCCAAGGCCTCACAAAATCCCCTGTTTGCCATGCAGGTCAATATATTTCTGGATTTTTCCGAAGACATGGTCTTGAACCTGAGGCAAAAGGATCGCTTCTACCACGACACCACTACCCATCCCGCCATTTTGGAGAAAATAGCCCAGGGGGACGCTGATGGGGCACGGCGCCTTTTTTATGACCATTTGCTCGAAATAAAACCGGCCTTCGACGACTGGGAAAAGAAATTCGGCAACAACGGCTTGGTGGATTCGAAACCTCAACGCAAGGAGGCAGTCATGACTTACCCGAGTATCTATCCCACGGGGACAACCATCTACGATCCCTCACAGTGCTGGAACGGCTACACTATTTTCCAGGCCAAGGAATTGGGGGCCCTGCTTATCGATATGAACGGAACCGAAGTGAAGCTGTGGAAGGGCCTGCACGGTCTGCCCAACAAAATGCTGCCCGGTGGTCATGTCCTGGGGGCAAGCGGAGAGCGCAACACCCAATACGGCATGCAGGATTTCCTGGACGTGGTGCAGGTGGACTGGGAGGGCAAGGTCACCTGGCGATTCAATGAGTATGAATACATCGAAGACCCCGGCGAAGAGCCGCAGTGGATGGCCCGCCATCATCACGATTTCCAGCGGGAGGGAAACCCCGTGGGCTACTACGCCCCGGGCATGGATCCCCTGACCACTGACGGCAACACCTTGATCCTGTGCCATAAGAATGTGCGCAACCCGGACATCTCGGACAAGCTCCTGCTCGATGACATCTTCATCGAGGTCAATTGGGCGGGCGAGATCGTTTGGGAATGGGTATTGAGCGAGCATTTTCACGAATTCGACTGGAGCGAGGAAGCGCGCAACATTTTGTTCCGCAACCCCAATGTGCGCAACTGCGGCGGAGACTGGATGCACGTCAATTCCATGTCCGCTCTTGGGACCCAACAAGTGGTTTGATGCCGGTGATGCCCGCTTTCACCCGGAGAACATCATCTGGTCCGCCCGCGAGGCCAACATCATTGCCATCACCGACAAGAAATGCGGCAAGGTTGTTTGGAAAATCGGACCCGACTACAACACCAGCCCGGCCTTGAGAAGCCTTGGGTGGATCATCGGCAAGCACCATGCCCACCTCATCCCCCGGGGACTGCCGGGCGAAGGCAATTTGCTCGTTTTTGACAACGGCGGATGGGCCGGCTATGGCGCGCCCAACCCCGGCGCTCCCATGGGCATCAAAAACGCCCTGCGCGACTATTCCCGGGTGCTGGAGATCGATCCGCTGACCCTGAAAATCGTCTGGCAATACACCCCCGCCGAGGCCGGATACCGTATGCCCATGGACGCCAATCGCTTTTACAGTCCCTTTGTCAGCAGCGCCCAGCGCCTGCCCAACGGCAACACCCTGATAACCGAGGGATCCGGAGGCCGCCTGATCGAGGTGACGCCCGATCATCGCATCGTCTGGGAATACATAAGCCCCCATTTCGGCCAGTTCGCCCGCTTCAACATGATCTACCGGGCCTATCGCCTGCCTTATGAATGGGTGCCCCAACTCGATGCGCCCAAAGAGACTCCCTGTGGGACCCGTGGATGTCGCTACCTTCCGCATGCCCGGCGCCGCCGCTCCCGGCGTACGGTGAGGTCACGGAGGTGTCCGGCGTCAAGCCCTATCAGAGATCCGAGGTCCTATGCGTTTTGAACATAGCGGATGGGCTGAAGACAACATAAAGATGGGAAAAGTCTTTACTCGTTATCTTCATACAGGTCCATATCGGGATAATATTTTTTGGCGCATTCAGGACAAATACCATGGCTAAATTCGGCATCAGAATGTTTATGGAGATATGATTCGATCTGACTCCAATACCCCTTGTCATCACGAATTTTCTTACAATATGAGCAAATGGGTAGAAAACCCCGCAATGTCTTAACTTCTGATAGTGCCTTTTGGAGGGCCTCTATTAACTTCTCCCGTTGTTCCTCCGCCTGTTTGCGTGCGGTGATGTCCAGTATGCTCCCGGCCACGGCAGATTTTCCGGCTAACTGGATTGTAGACCCAAAAATCTCAACATGGATTATTTCTCCGTTTATCTTTATCCCCCGGAAGGTATAATTAACGGAGTTGACTTTCCCGGATAGGCGCTTGCTGATCTGCTCTTGCACGACTTCTAAGTCTTCCGGATGTACAGTTTGTTGAAAACGCATGTTATCGAGGCATTCCTCGACAGAGTAGCCAAAAATCTCCGCGAATCTTTTATTGACGTATGTGAAAATGCCGTCTTGGATGATATAGACGCCGGCCAGTGAAATTTCCGCGATGTTGCGAAATTTTTCTTCACTCTCCCGCAATTCTTTCTCCGCCCTCTTGTTCGCGGATTCAGTTTCCTCTAATTCCTGAACTCTTTGTTCAAGTTCTTCATAGGTAGATTTCTTAGACACTATTATCACCCGCTCCTTCCCTATTTTTCCGAGGCGCCCTTGCTTGCATTATGTTGCCAGCCTGGGTAACAACTTCTTATTTCGTCCTGATTCCAATTTCTAAGCGACAACTTCCATATGAAATACCCACTTTTAGTGAGCAGAAATAACGAGTGATGTATCTTATTCAAAAATCCGGGCAGCAAAAAAGACCCTGTGGCGGAATGGCTTTGCCGAATCCAAACATAGTACCATGGAATTTGAATAGAATGCTAAATTTGTATATCATTTTATCGCAATAGCTGGGGAAGGAACAACGATACCGCGGGAAAGGCGATCAATGTGAAAAGACGTGCAAAGTCGGCTAACAGAAAAGGGAATATTCCCCTGAAGATGGTCGAAAGGGGCACATCCTCGGCGATGCCTTTCATGATGTAGACATTGATGCCCACGGGAGGGGTAATCATGCCGATCTCGGAGATGACCACGACGATGATCCCGAACCAGATCAGATCGAAACCGAGGGTATCCACGACGGGAGCGAAAATGGGGACGGTGATGAAAACCAGGGGCAGGGTGCCCATGATGCATCCCAGTCCGAAACAGATCAGGACGATGGCGCGATGATGGCCATGGGGGAGACGGGAAGGCTGGTGGCATAATTGGCCAGATCCATGGGAAGCTGGGTGGAGGTGAGGAAATATCCGTAAATGGCTGTGCCGATGACGATCAAGAACACCATGGATGTGGTCCGGCCCGTGGCCAGCAGGGCGTGGAACAGGTTCTTTCCGGTGATCCTGCGACGGATAAGACCGAACACCAGCGCGCCCGCGGCTCCGATGGCGCCGGCTTCGGTGGGCGTGAAAAGTCCCCCGTAAATGCCGCCCATGATCAGTGCAAACAGGCACAACACCTCCCAGGTATTCCTCAGGGATTTCACCCGCTCCCGCAGGGGGAACCGGGGGCCTGCGGGTCCCACTTTGGGATTTATCCGGGTCCAGACCATAATGGCGATCACGTAATAGAGCAGAGAAAGCAATCCCGGGATAATGCCCGCGAAAAACAGTTCCGCGATAGATGTTTCCGTTAATATTCCATAGATGATCAAGACCACGCTGGGCGGGATCAGGATACCGATGGTGCCGCCGGCCGCGATGGAGCCGGTAGCCAGGGTATCGGCATATTTGTAACGCTTCATTTCAGGGAGAGAAACCGCGCCCATGGTGGCGGCGGTGGCCAGGGATGACCCGCTGACCGCCGAAAAGGCCCCGCAGGCCAGGACCGTCGCCATGGAAAGACCGCCCCGGAAATGCCCCACCCATTTGTAGGCCGCCTGATAGAGCTTTTCGCTCAGGCCGGCCTGGAAACACAGCTCACCCATGAGGATGAAAAAAGGGATGACGCAGAGGGAATAGGAGGCGGTCATGGAGTAGGGTACGGTCCTCAGCAGACCCAGCCCCGAATCCGCGCCAAACAGCAGGGCCATCCCAAAAAATCCCAGAAAACCCAGGGCAGCGCCGATCAACATCCCCGAAAACAGGAAAATCAGAAGGGCGATGATGCCGAAATACTGGCCCCATTCCAGGTCCATCTCGATCCCCATGAAGGGCAGGAACACCAATGCAACGGCCAGCAAGATGGCCACAAAGGTCGCAAGAGGATGGCCATTTGTGGTGCTTTGCCAGGCGTTTTTCAAAAACTCGGAGAAGGTGCTGAGGCTGAAAAGGAAGAACCCCAGACAAATGACCCACATGACCCAGAACAGAGGGATTTGCAAATCAAAAGTGGCGGTGCCGTCGTTAAAGCGGGTGATGGATTGCACCAGACTCTGCCAGGTGAGAATCATCAAAAACAGGCTTTGTATCAAGGAAGTGGAGGTGGCCAGGATTTCCTGAACGCCTTTGGGGAGACGGGAGGTAATAAAGTCCACGGAAATGTGATTCCGGGTGACCTGCGTATAGGCGATCCCCCAGAACACCAATATAACGATCATCAGCTCTTCGAGCTCGACCGTTCCCACCAATGGCTGATTGAATACGGCCCTGCTGATGACATGGGCGGTCACCAGCAGGACCATAAGCAGGGAGGTACAGGCGCCGGCGGCATTCAGGTACCGGGTCACGGATTCAATCCGCTTTTCAAATCCTTCGACACGCTCTATAAACGACATGGTTTCCTCCTTGCCCGGTATGACGGCTACTGCTTCTTTTCATCCATAAGCTGGAGCGCCTTTTCAAGCAATTTATCCGGATCGGCATATCCCTTTGCTTTGGCATCCTGAATCCACTGTTCCCGAACAGGGGCGATTTTGTCGGCCCACAATTTCTGCTGCTCTGCTGAAAGATCGTAGAACTTATCGCCTTTTTTGGCCATCCAGGCCACATCTTCTTCCTGGGCTGCATCAAAGACCCGGCCGCATTCCCTGGCTGCCTTGAGGCCACTGATGGCTTCAATGGCCTTTTGATCTTTTTCCGATATTTTCTCCCACGCGCCTTTGTTGATCGCGATGTAGAAAGATACGGCCATCAGATTGGCGTTGGTGTGATAATGGGTGAGTTCGGCTATCTTCTGCGTCCTTAATGGGGCATAGGGCAAAAAGCAGCCTTCCACAACGCCCTTTTGCATGGCAAGGAAAACATCCACCATGGGCATGGCCTCAGGGGACGCGCCCAGGAGCTTGAGAATCTGGGTCTGCGTAGCGCCGCCGGCACTGAGAACCATATTCTGGAGATCACTCAGGTTCTCTACCTTCTTTTTGGTGAAATGGAGCTGAAAGGCCGGATTCATGAAGCTCCACAGAACTTTCACATCCTTCAGCTCAGTCTGCATTTCCGGGGTTGACTGATACAGATCCCAGAGAACTTCGCTGTTCTTCAAGGCCTTTTCGCCAGCCACCATGGGTTGGTCCATTACGGAATTCATGATCAGCCGACTGCGGGTGTAAACGGGCAGTACGATTCCAATGTCGCCCACTCTCGAAGAAATGGCATCCAGGGCATCCTTGGGTTGGAACACCGCATTGGAATAGAACATGGTGACCTTAACACGGCCGTCCGTCACCTTTTTCACCTCTTGCGCCCATGGAGCAAACATCTCTTTGCAGAGAGGGTGTTTGGGACTGTACATCACGTTGAAACGGAGGTTGAGCGCCCAGGCCGAAGCACTCAACAGAAAAATGGCCAAAAATATTCCCGTAGCGACAAACAATTGTTTTCTTTTCATGGTGCGGTTCCTCCTAAACTCAAAAAGTGTATTGTTTCGGGCCGTTCAACAAGGCCTATTCCTCCTCGGACGTCTCCACCTCGGACACGCAAAGCTGCGGCCCGGGATAATCGAGGGTGCCTTCGACTTCAACCACCCCCTCTTCAGGTTTCCAAACGGTACCCGGAATCCGGAAACGACGTCTGTCCAGTTTCGGGATCTCCTTTTCCACGGGCCTCTCCAATTGAGGGACCCATTCGTAGGGGACCCGATAGGCCCGGTAGACGAAGTTCGCGTTGTTGTTGATGCCGTAGTAGGGGCTGACATATTCCCAGACGAGTTCAAATTCTCTTGTCACTTCAAAGATACGTCCCGAAGAGCCTTCGGTTATCAGTGTATTGCCGTTGGGCAGCCGCTGGGCCGAACTGATGAGGGGCGAATAAAAATCGCTGTTGTTCATTTTGGGCAGATACCCGGCTTCCATATAGCTGTACTGCCAGATCACCTTAAGTGTTACCGGATCGAATTCGATGATGCGCGAATAATCCCTGATAGCATCGTTGTGACCCGTGGGCGCACCCGGGTTGGGTAAACCGTATCCCGCAAAACCGCCGTTGTCGAACACCAGGATGTTCCCCTCTCCCGGCAGCCCTCCGGGAATCATGTGAGCATGATGCTGGCCGATAATCCACCCCATCTCCCTGAGCGCCGGATTCCGGTCATAATCCGGCCCGATCTGCCACACGATTTTTCCGCTTTTCTTGTCTGTAATGGCCATGATGTTGGTCTGACGTCCGTCCCAGATAATGTTGTCCGGGTGAAAACGTTCGTCACCCTGATCAAACCACCGATTGGGGCCCAGCGTGGAGATGCTGTTCATGTGCATCCAATCGCCCACTTCTCCTTTTCCTATCACCATGGTGGGGTTGCGAGACATGGCGTTGCGGGCCGCCTCGCTGAAGTCCATTTCGTCAAAGTGTTCGCTGCACACCCATTCCCAGATGATGTCTCCGTCCCAGTTCACCTCGTAGATCACATCATCCACCAACGGTTTGTCGCTGATCCTGCTATCTTTTACATCTTTGTGACCCAGAATAAGGGTATTGCCGCCCTCCACCATGGGATCCAGCCCTGGTGCGTAGTAACCCACGGGACTCCCTTCCCGCTGGTAATCATGGTGCTGGCGGGCCATCCACATGCCTTCCTGTCCGGGATCTTCAATGAATTCATACTGGTCGAACTTCCAGACCACATTGCCGTCCCAGTCCACCTGCACCACGTCCATATAGTCCATGAAGCCGTACTTGGGGCTCCGCACCCCGAGACTTCCCATCACCTGGCCGCCCGGCAGCAGCTTGGCGGGAAAACCGTGAAGCCCTTTCCAGAGATGAACCACATTTCCGTTCATATCCACCAGAGCCGGTCCGGTCTCCCGGGCAATAAAGAGTGTATAACCGTTCCAGCATTTGTCCGGGTCAAAAAGGGTTGCGCCGGTGGGGTAAATGGTAGGAGTTCCCATCGATATTTCTCCTTGTCTACAAGAATTTAAACTAATTTTTCAGAGGGTGCAGCGAATCCGCTTTCATTCCGCCTACTGAAATCCGTCCTCTGCCGCCTGTCTGTAAACCTATTTTGCGATTTCCGTCATGACCATATATCTTCTTGCCGCCATCCGGTATTTGAATAGTGCATTGGCCGGCAGGGGTTCCATGTCCTTCAGCCGTTCATCGGCCGCTTCAGCCGGGTCGAAAGATCTCAGTTCGTAAGGGTGCTTTTTTGATCCGGTGGCCTGTTCAATGGTTTTGGCGGTTTCAGCGATTTCATCGGGGCTGATGTAGCGGATTGTGCCATCGTTTGAAACCAGCGGCGTCAAGGTGGTATAAAAGCGGTATTCGGGGAACCGGGCAGTCAGGTTGATAGACTGATTCAGATCGTCCGGTTCAAGGGCTTTGCCCGTCAACTTTGCATATAGCGCCGCCGGCCCCTTGACTTCCATGATGATTCGATCGCCCAGATTATCTTCGTGAACGGCCTTGAGTACCTCGGGGTTGCGGCCATCGGTGGTCAGTTCAATATGGAGCCGGTTCTTCTTCAGATAGGCCAACACCTGCAGCAATTCTTTTACGCGGGACGGATCGCCGCCGGAGATGTTGAAGCCGTCGATCCAGTCGCCGTGAAGGGCGCTTCGGCCGATAAACCCGTCAAGACCGTCGCCCGCGATAAGATGACCGATCACCACGCTGACCCCCTGGCGGATCACCAGGCCATCGGTATATACCGGAAATTCCACGCCATCCTTGTCCCGGTAAATGTCCCCGCGATGGGCCCGGTAAAACTTTGCAAAGGCCTCTTTGCCATCGGCTTTGAAGTCGTATTCCTCGTAATCGATGCCGTTTTCCTTCATGAAGCGTTTGGTGATGTTGCACCTGGCACAACCCGTGGCGCTGAATATCTGGCGAGTCATTTTATATCCCCCGTTTATTTGGATTTTGCCAAGAGCCAAAAGCTAACGGCCAACTGCTGAACGCCAACCGTTAAAGATGAATGGCATGGCCGCAAAGTGCCTGGGCCGCCTCCATGAGTGCTTCGCTGAGGGTCGGGTGCGGATGCACCGTATCCGCCCACTGCTCGGCGGTCGCTCCCAGCGCAATCATGCCCGTGGCGCCGGCCACCAGTTCGGTGACATGCCCTCCCACCAGGTGTACGCCCAGGATCTTTTTGCTCTTGGCCTCGGCCACAATCTTTACAAAACCGCTGTTGTCATCCATGGCCACCGCCTTGCCGTTTCCGGCGAATGGACAGACGGCGGTGATTACCTCATGGCCCATCTCGCGGGCCCGGGCCTCGGTAAGTCCCACTGACGCCACCTCCGGGTGGGCATAGGTGCATCGCGGAATAGCGGTATAATCGAGAGCCTATGGTGGTCTCTGCCCGCGATGGTTTCCGCGGCGATCATTCCCTGGGCCGAGGCCACGTGCGCCAGACCCATCTTGCCATTCACATCACCGATGGCAAGAATATGGGGCACGCTGGTGCGCATGGCCTCATCAACCTGAATAGCGCCTTTTGAAATCAGAACACCGGCTTTCTCCAGATCCAGTGATGTGCGGTTTGGTGTGAAACCGATGGCCACCAGCACCTTGTCCACGGTGAGCTTTTCACTGGTATCGCCGGTCCTTACGGTTACTGCCACGCCTTGGGCCGCTGGTTTAACGGCCTCCACGGTTGTCTTGGTCTTTATGGCGATGCCGTTTCGTTTAAACTGCTTTTCCGCTTCGACGCTGATCTCTTCGTCTTCGAAGGGAAGCGCATGGGCCATGAGCTCCACCACCGTCACACGGCAGCCGTATCGGTTCCACAGGGTTGCGAACTCCATTCCTATGGGCCCGGCCCCCACAATAACCGCCGATTCGGGCGTTTCCGTCATTTCCAGGGCGTTGCGGAAATTGATGATTTTATCCCCGTCAAAGGGACAATCGGGGAGTTGGCGACTTTCGGCGCCCGTGGCAATGATGATGTGTCCGGCACGAAGGCTGGCGCCCGATGGCGCCACGGTGAGCGTTTCAGCGTCTATAAAGCTTGCCTTTCCTTCGTAGACGGTCACCCCGCTGCTCTTCATGAGCGCCGTGACGCGGCGGTTCTGGCGCATCACCACTTGACGACTTCGCTTGTGGGCCGAAGCGTAATCCACCACCAGGTTGTCAAAGGAAAAACCAAAAGCACGGCCCCGGCTCAGCAGGTGAATGACTTCAGCGTTTCGCAACAGCGATTTTGTGGGTATGCATCCCCAGTTCAGGCACGTTCCGCCAAGGGCTTCTTTTTCCACCAGGGCCGTTTTCATGCCCAACTGAGCGGCGCGTGCCGCCGCCACATAGCCGCCCGGGCCGCCGCCGATGACAATTGCGTCGTAGGTATCCATGATTTTTAAACCCATTTTTGCCTATTGATCAGAATGGCTTTTTCTTCGGTTTTTCAGTTCCTCGCGCATTTCCGACCGTTGTTCCTCCCGAAGCTTTGTGTAGGCTTCTATCTGATCGGCTGTAAGGATCGGTTTGAGTTTGCTTTTCATTTCTTCATTCAAGGTTTTTGCCTCGCTAAAAAGATCTCTATAAGCTCCTCTCCCTTTCCCTTGATATTTTTCAAACAGGGCTTGTCGTTTTTCTGAAAAGTCTTGAATGATGGGGCGAACCTCGGTTTCCTGTTCGGGAGTCAACTTCAGCTTTTCCGTCAAAATCGCCATCTGATCGTCCACACTCTTGAATGGGATTTTCGGGGTTGTATTTTCCGCCTTGACCGATGAAAAAGTCAAACCGATCAATGCGATAACCCCCAGGGTCAAAAAAAAGCATTGACGGTATGGTTCGTAGTGATCCCAAACTCTTGTTGCAAATGACACGTTTCTTTTCAGCATTTTCGATTCTCCTTTCATTTCCAAATATCGATTGCGAGTCAAAATATGGTTACAGGCCCCAACGGCTCCTCTTTGTCGGAGAGAAGTTGATGTTTTTGAAAATAAGATCTTCTTGCCAAGAATTCAAATCACATTGCCGGGTCCAGACCGATATTGAATGAGTCTCATAAAGAAATATCGGACTTCCGTTCATGAAGATTTTTCGCACGGGATCGCTCCGAATCCGATCTTTTTTCAAAAAAACCCGTGATAAATGGAATGATCAGAAAAAACATGACAAAGCCGATAACTCCACCCCAACCGGCCTGTTCAAAGGCAAAACCGGCGCCCGTTATGCCAAGCCATCCGCCGGCATAGTAAAAAAGTACATAGAGGGCATTGGCTTTTCCATGGCTGCTGGAAAGTTTCTGGTTCAACAACCCCACCGCCACGGCATGGATGGTGAAAAATCCGGCGCAAACCCCCAAAAGACCGGCAATAACCGCAACAATGGAGGGGATCAACAGCAGGATAAGGGAAAGGCCAAGGATGCAGGCCCCGGCAATCAGGGTATTCCCACCCCCGAACCGGTTCCCGAACCGTCCGGCCAAAGGCCCCAGAAATATTCCCAACACATAGACAAGATAGATCAAGGTGATCAGCCCTGTCGGGAAATGAAACGGGGCGCCCGCCAGCCGATAGGGCAGAAAGTTGAAAACCGGGGAAAAGATCAGGAGTCCGCCGGCTCCGCAGCAATAGATCAGCAGCAGGTCCCTTCGTTTCAACAAGGAGAAAAAACCGGCGCCCATATCTTGGGACAGGGTTTCCTTTCTCTTCGTGCGGGGCAGAACAACCGCGGCAAAAACGGTTGCAGCCACAATAAAGAGAGAGGCGGAAAAAAAAGCATACCGCCAGTGCAGGGGGGAATGAATCCAGCCGCCCAACAGACGCCCGCCAAGTCCGCCAAGGACGGTGGCGGAAACGTAGGATCCCATAACAACGCTCAGGCGGTTTACGGGCAGTGTCCTGGCCAACCACGCCGCCAGACTGGTGGTGAGGGCCGGGATAAAGAGGCCTTGAAACAAACGTGCCGCCACCAGAACGGTGAAATCATGGGCCAGGGCGGACATAAGCCCGCCCGTCGCCACGCATATTCCTCCCGCAATGATGATGGGATGAATGGGTACCCGGTCCGATAAAAAACCAAAAAAGAGATTCGAAAGGACAATGCCCAAAAGTACGGCTGATATGGTGAAAGAGACCTGTACCGGAGACACCCCGAATTCATTCTGGAGGACGGGCAGGATGGGTTGGGGAATATAAATATTGGTGAAGGCTGCCGTTACCAGTGCAAATACCGCGAACTGCAGTTTGAATATCTCTTTCTCCACTTTATTGCCGCAACCGGGATTGCCTTTACAGATAGTTGGTTTCCTTCAGCTTTTTCTCCCAAAACTCCTTGTCCTTCTCTCGCCAGTTAGGCCCTGTGAATCGGCTGTCGTAAAATCCGCTGAGCCTCTCGAGCCACTTCGCCCAGACGTTTTTCTTTTTCTCTCTTGCCTCGATGATGTCCGCAACAAAGAGATCGATATGATTGATTTCGTCCTTGGGCGCATAGTAAGACGCCCCCTCCTCGGCGGATCGCTTCAGGTTTTCTTCCGAAAGACCGTGGGCCGTGAGCATCAGGGCCGGGATGCCTCGCTTGTTGGCGATTTCCAGGAGCTTGAAGCCGTCCACCCCCATGATATCCAGGATCGCCACATCATAGCTGTTCTCTTCCAGCAAACGTTTGCCTTCCTCAAAGGACCTGGCCGTGTCAATACGGCAGATATCCAGGAGTTCCAAAAGGGTATCGAGCACATCCTGTTCATCGTCCACAATGAGGATTTGTTTCCTCTCGATCGTTTTTTTTACATCCATTTCTCTTCCTCGCATCATTGAATTGGAATCAGCGGCCTCCTCCTTAAAGGGACAATGGGAAAAGGCGGTATTCAAAATCATTTGGATGAACCGTACAATTTCAGTGGCTTTTAGTCAAGATTCGTATAGTATGCACAGGATGGCTATGTCCAAAATCCACGCATACGCGACAATGGTCGCGGCCACGTTTTTTGCCGGCGCCTCCTTGTCGTTATTGGGCCTCTTCCTTCTGTTTGGTCCGATCCGGGTTGTTGACCTGGGCCTTTCCACCGTTGGCGCTCTGGTGTTGGATGGGGTTCTGTGTCTGATGTTCTGCTTGCAGCACAGCGGCATGGTCAGAAAGTCCTTCCATCGCCGGCTCAAAGCAATCGTCCCGGAGTCTTGCCACGGCGCCGTCTACGCGATTGCCTCTGGCGTGGTGCTCCTCGCCTTGCTTGTTTTTTGGCAACCTACGGATGCCACCCTGTTCAGCGTTCATGGCCCTTTTCGCTGGCTTTTCCGTTGCGCCACTCTCGGGGCGATTCTGGGCTTCGCATGGGGAATGCGCACTTTGGACTCTCTTGACGCGTTTGGAATCCGGCCGGTCAAAGCCGCCTTGCAGGGCAAGACCGTCAAGCCGGCATCCTTATCCTTGGGCGGTCCTTACAGGTGGGTACGCCACCCTCTTTATGCCTTTGTTGTGGTCTTGCTCTGGTCCTATCCGGACCTCACGGCCGACCGCTTGCTCCTCAACGTCTTGTGGACCATCTGGGTCTATATCGGCGCGGTTTTCGAGGAACGCGACCTTGTGTCCGCTTTTGGTGAATCGTACCGGACGTATCAAAGGCAGGTGCCGATGTTCCTTCCGTTGCGTATGCCGCGTTTGCAAAAAGGGTAGGGCAGCGCTCCTTTTCCCTTTTTGCCGGGCATGGTCTGCATCGTTTCATCGGATCTTTTCAGAAACCCCTCTTCTGGAGGATGCGCATCATGAACAAATTCGCCTACCTGACAACTATCCTTGCCGTGAAAAAACTCTCTCAACTGTCAAAACTCAACATTCATATTCACGGAGAGGAAAGCATACCCGATGGATCCATCATTTTTGTGGCCAACCATTTTACCAGGATCGAAACCCTGTTCCTGCCTCGCCACCTCTTTCAACTGACCGGGATTCCCATCTGGTCCCTTGCCGACTACAGCCTCTTTAAAGGTCCTCTCGTCGCCATATTTGACAAGTTGGGAGTCATATCCACCCGCGATCCCCACAGGGACCTTCTCATGGTAAAGACCCTCCTTACAGGGGAAGCGGCATGGGTCATTTATCCCGAAGGGCGTATGGTGAAAAGCAAGAAGATCGTGGAGAAAGGCCGCTATATGATCTCCTATGCGGGGGGCAAACATCCTCCCCATACGGGGGCCGCGACCCTGGCTCTCAGGACTGAATTTTACAGACAAAGATTAAAGGCATTGAACGAGTCCGCGCCTGACGAGGCAAAACGCCTTATGGCCTCTTTTGCATTGGACTCCATTGGGCAGGTCGAAAACAGGCGCACCTATATCGTTCCCATCAATATCACCTATTATCCCCTGAGATTTCATGAGAATAGGTTCAGCGCGCTTCTGGAAAAGACCATTGACGACCTTTCCGAACGGGGCATTGAAGAGATTGTGGCGGAAAGCACCATGCTTCTCTCAGGTGTGGATGTGGACATCCAATTCGGAAAACCGATCGAAATCGGGAGGTTTCTACAAAAACCGTTCATTTTGGAAGATATCGTGTCCACACGCAGAATAGATTTTGATGATCCGATCCCGTCAAGACGGTCTATGCACAGGATCGCATTGAAAGTCATGTTCCGATACATGTCGGCCATCTATCACCTCACCACGGTAAATCACGACCACCTGTTTGCCTCCCTGCTCAGGGCGATCCCCAAGAGAAAGATAGATGAAATGGATTTCAGGCAAAAGGTCCTTTCTGGCCGCCACGCTGCCACTTCAAAAAAATGGGCATCTATCTCCATGAGGATCTTGAAAAAGATCAGGTTCCATCTCCTTACGGACGACCGCTTTCACAAGTTTCAATCGTTTCTGTCCCTTGCCTTGGACAAGGGTATTGTAAAAAAGGAAGGAAGAATCTCTTATAAAGGATCCCGCAAAATTCAGAAATGTCTTTGATTTTCACCGGGTACGCGTTGATCATCCGGTTCAGGTCATGGCAAATGAGGTGGAACCCCTGGAAAAACTTCAACGCAAAATCCGCTTTATCGCGTGGCGCCCTGCTTTTTTTGTAAAGCGCCGCATCGCGAACAGCTTGATGAAAATCGCCGTTCAGCGGTTTGAGGAGCAGTATGCGGCCTATTTCAGGGAAGGAGAATCCAAGGATAAGCGGGTCGGGATGCCCTATCTCATCGGGAATCGGTTCAGCCGGACAGGCATCGTCCTGGTCCATGGATACATGGCGGCGCCGCCGGAGGTAAGGGAACTGGCGGAGTACTTGGGGAAAAGGGGCTTTGTGGTTTACGCCCCCCGCGTGAGCGGGCACGGAACATCACCCGACGACCTGGCCGTCAGAACCTGCAAGGACTGGATGGAATCGGTCGATGAAGGGTATGCCATTGTCAGCAGTCTGTGCAAACAGGTGGTGGTTGGCGGGTTTTCCACCGGGGCGGGTCTGGCGCTTGATCTTGGGGCAAGGGTGAATGGTATTGCTGCGCTATTCGCCGTATCTCCCCCCTTCCGGCTTCAGGATTTTTCGGCTCGATTTCTCCCTGCCGTCGGAGCGTGGAACCGGTCCATGGATTTCATGAAAATGGAAAGAGCAAAATTGGAGTTTATTGAAAACAGACCCGAAAATCCCCAAATCAACTACTTTCGAAATCCCGTAAGCGGCGTCAGGGAACTGGCCTTGCTCATGGAATCCCTGGAGAAAAAACTGCCCCGAATAACGATTCCTACCCTTGTGATCCAGGCGGACGGCGATCCCATTGTAAATCCCAAGGGGTCAAGAAAGGTTTTCAAACTCCTTGGTTCCAGTGACAAGGAATACAGGCTTTTCAACTTCAACCGTCACGGCATCCTGCTGGGAGCGGGAGCGGAGAGGGTCCATCGGACCATCGGAGACTTTGTGCAAAGAGTAACGGCCAGATAAGAAAGGCGGGGATGGGATATGGTCTCGGAAACGGTCGGCAGAATAGAAGGGTTGCTGTCGGAAGCGGTTGGGCTCCAGAAAGAATATGTGGAACGGATATGCGTGAAATGCGAGGCCCCTTGTTGTTTGAGGGTTCATTATCTGTACAACGATAAGGATATCCTCTTTCTCAAATTGTCGGGGCGGCCGCTCAAGTGGAGGAGGGAAGCATTTTCGAAGAAAGGGTGTTGGTTCTTCGGTGAACAGGGATGCACGCTTGACCATGAATCCAGGCCGTTTCTATGCCATACCTATCTCTGTGATGATTTAAAGACGGAGATGGAAAAGTGCGATCCCGGAATCGAAGTTGTGTTGAAGGGAAGATTCAAAAGGATTGATGAGATGCGAAGCCGATTGTGGGCCGAATATCTCGACGAAAAAACGTAACGGACGAGATGCTTGATGCGATTATTGGACGATATGTTCAAATCGATCCATAATCATAACCAAACAGGACTGAGACAGGGTTCGATACGTATGACAATGTATTTCCCCTGATCGCGTTGTGCGCTCCCGGCTCGGCGAACCTACCGTGTCACATCCCGGCGCTTTCTCAAAGCAAGAAGAGCGACACTCATCAGAAAGAGGGCAAGAATGATCATTGCCCATTCATTGAGGGTTGGGACCGATGCCGTTGTGACTCCTGCCGTATACACAAAATCGTCATCGCTGGTTGCGGTTCCTCCGGGCGCCGTCACTGTTATTTTTCCGGTGGAGCCATTTCCCACTTTCGCCGTTATTTGTGTAGATGAGTCTATGGTAAAGGAAGAGGCATCCGTTCCCCCAAACTTGACTCCTAATGCAACTCCGAGATTGGCCCCAGGGTGCTCTGGCCGCGGTGCTTGTAAAATTTGTACCGATTATTGTCACCGTTACTCCTGTTCCTCCCGATGTGGGGGTAAAGGATGTGATCGTAGGCGGTGGTGGGGTGGCGGAATACACGACTGTCTGAGAAAAAAAGATGAAAAGGAATGCAACGAGCGTGAGAATACTTTGTTTTTTCATTGTTTTTCCTCCATAATTAATGATGAAGAATATGATCGGAGATAACGAACCTGACGAGTATCTCGCCAAATCCAAAGTTCAGACCCGCGAAACCAAAATTATCAGAGCCAACAGGCAAAGTCTATGAATAAATGGCATTCATGCTCCGTTTCTCCCTGGCTCGTTCCCATGCTCCTGCGTGGGAATGCATATCTGCCTGGATTATTGACACCTATACGGGCAGAAAAAAACCTGGGCGGGACCAGGAAGAAAACAAAGGTTAGTGCACATTTGAAGTCTGCCGGCTTCGAGTGATGCCGGTCTGCATTCCCGGAGGACCACCTGCCCGCAAGCCTTTGCCCGATTTTTTCTGCCTTCGAACGGGATATGAAAGCGAAAAGAGGTTGTCAGGAGTCAAGATAACAGGCTATGGCAGGCGGGTGGGAACGAGGAGTAAATCGCCAGGTCGGAATCCGGGAAAGATCGGATTGGGTCCTGAAACCCGAAACTTGAAACCTGAAACCTCCATTCCGCCAAGATGAAGGCTTTTTTCGCCATAAAACTACATGAATGTCATTCATTCACGGGTATTGGAATTAGAACCAAGCCCGTCTATGACCCTTCTCCCGGCACTCGGAGAAACGCGGTAGATCTACGGCCCTCGCCACCCACCTGGAACTCTGTGACAGTGCCTGTCACTGCTGTGTGTAACACTTGCGGGCACAGTCTCCAGCCGATCCGGGACACGTTCGAAAACAACTCAACATTCCAACCCGATTGATCTCTCCGTCATCAAACAGCATTCGACATACATCCTGGCACGCTACTATGGGCTCGATGCACTGTTGGTAACAGGCATTCGGTTCTGACGCCCGCGAGGATTTACCACTCTGGTCGTGATTAGGGACATTAAGCAATGCGAATGAGCTCCACGAACCGCAGGCATCGTCCGTGCAGGACAAAATCGCCCACCGGCCGGCGCGAAACAGCGCGCGGGGCGCCACTTCGTACATGTTCTCTTCGCCGGAACACTTCACTTCCTCCGCGGCGTACTCCCCATAAAAAAAGGGGATACCCGCGTCGGACACTACCAACAGACAGTACTTGGACGCTCCCGGGGCAGCCTCCCAGACGAAAATGGGATGTGATGTGCCGATGACCCCTATGGGTTCTGCTGCAGGGGGCGCAACCGGCGTGTCCAACGCCTCCTCAGCATGACAAAATCCGCCCCCGAAGAAAATAACCAATACCGCAAAGTGAATGATGATGCAAATCTGTTTAAGAATCGGTTTCATAATGGATGCCCTCCCTGAGGATGTCTCTTTGTGCTGAAAACAGATCTATAACAACCATTAGGAACAGTGTGATCAGCCCCTGGCGTGTACAGTTTGAAGCAAGCTCCAATTTAAGTTAAATAGAAGGATGCTATGGAAAATTGACGTACACAAAACACAATCTAACTCAGTATGTCAATCAAAAAAGGTTTTCAGGCATATCATGACATTTTAGGGCTCGCAGGATCAGATGACGGGTTCTGCACATTAAACCGCAAACGGCTGCGAGCCGTTAGTTCCAACCAATGATCCCTCCCGCATTTCGCCGGTGTAGAACCCTTTCCGGGTAGTTGGTGAATATCCCGTCCACCCCCAGCCATTCCATCCTTTGTATGTCGTCGGGATGATTCACGGTGAATACAAAGACCCTCAGGCCCCGTGAATGGGCGTCTTCAACAAATCTCTTGTCAATGAATTCCAGGGAAAGGTGGACCGAATAGGCGCCAAGTGCATCCGCGAAAGCGGCATCGTCAACAGGCAGACCCACCATCAACGCTCCGAGCCTTATGGCGGGATCCATCCGGCGGACCTCTTGGAGCTCGCGGTGATTGAAGGACGACACCAGAATCAGGGTATCGGTCCAGCCCTTTTTGCGTTGGGCGGAAATAAAATCCACAACAGGACGCGCCGTACCGGGTCCCTTCAATTCTATATTTACTCCGGCTTTTTTATCAACGGTTTCAAATACCTCCAGAAGAGTGGGAATCCTCTCGCCATCCCCCGCATCCAGGGAACGCAAGTACTCGAAATCGTGATCGAGCAGATACCCCGAACCGTTGGTTGTCCGTTCCAATCGCTCATCGTGAAAGACCAGAAGCTCGCCGTCCACATGGTAGACATCCATCTCAACGCAGGGAGCTCCCAGTTCAAGGGCTTTTTTAAACGATAAAAGAGTGTTCTCCGGGGCATGGCCCATGGCGCCCCTGTGTCCGATGCAAAGAAGTCCCTCTCTTATTCATCTGGTCTCCATCTCGATGTGAAACTTCATTTAATAAGTTTCTAGTCTGCTCGACCTGCCTGAATCTTTTCACTATCAGAGGCAGTGCCCATGTAAAACTCCGTTTCCTACGATATTGCTTGACTATGTATTATTTCAAGAATTATTTTGGACAGGCATCGAATATACCTGAAAACTTATCCAAAAAGGAAAGCATTATGGAAAAAGAGGGATTCCTCGAAAAACTGTATCAGGGTGCGTTTGATAAAGCGCTTTTTATGTCATGCCAGGGATCAAAAATTTCCGACAAAGGCATTTCCATCCTGAACGCCTATGTTGCGTTATCCAAAAAATATGCCCCACTGGAGCTGGAGGAAAAGGGGAAACTGCCCGAGGACTTGTGGGAGGGTCTAAAAGAGACGGGCATGTTCGCCTTGACCATTCCTGAATCCTACGGCGGAAGCGGTCTGACTCTCTCCGATTATCTGGGAATTATTGAATCGGCCGCGGCCACGGACATGGCCCTGGCCCTCATTCCCCTTGCACACCATTCCATCGGCCTCAAGGGCATTCTGCTTTACGGTTCGGAAGAGCAGAAGAAGAAGTATCTCCCTCCGGCGGCCAAAGGAGAAATGCTGTTCGCCTATGCGCTTACGGAGCCGGAAACAGGTTCGGACGCGAAGCACATAAAGACCTTCGCGGAAAGATCCCCGGACGGCAGTCACTATATCTTGAACGGCACCAAGACCTATATCACAAACGGTGGTTACGCGGGCGCCATGACGGTTTTTGCCCAGATGGATAAGGCCACTCCCGGCTTTATGGGCGGCTTCATCGTTGAAACCGGGTGGGAAGGGGTTGAAATCGGGAAAGATATGCCCAAGATGGGGCTCACCGTGAGTTCCACTACGGTGATAAAGTTCAAGAACGTCAAGGTCCCGTCCGAAAATCTCATAGGGAAACCGGGGGATGGTTTCAAGATCGCCATGACCATTTTAAACTATGGCAGGTTGGGCCTTGCCGCCGCATCCAATGGTTTGATGACGCAGTCCGCGAAAGAGATGCTTGAAAGGGCCAATAAACGGAAGCAGTTTGGCGTTCCCATCTCCCAATTCGAACTGATACAGGAAAAGATCGTGAAGGCCCGGGTGAACGCCTTCTTAGCAAAGGCCATAACTGCCTTTACAGCCGGTATGCTCGAAAAGGACCCGTTGGTGCGTGTGGCCATTGAGAGTTCCCACGCCAAGCTTTTCAGTACCACGAGCGCCTGGGATGTCCTGTATGATGCTCTTCAGGTTCATGGCGGATCGGGTTATCTCAAGACACTGCCCTATGAAAAAAGGCTCAGGGATTTCAGGGTCACGACGGTGTTTGAAGGGACTACCGAAATCCATACCATATACCCGCCGCTCTATCTTCTTCGCATTATGACGAAAGCGTCGAAACGGTACGGGGGCCAGTGGTTGCGTGTCATACAATCGGCCTTCAAACTATTCAAGAAACTGTCCATGGGCCGACGATATCAGAATCCCGTGCTGGAGAAGGCAAGAAAAGAGGCGTTTCGAAGAATTCGGAGGGTGAGATTCATGCTTCTGGCGGGGCTGATCTATTACGGCAGGGATGTGAGTAAGCGGGAATTCTTTTTGAGGAGGATAACCGACTTGAGTATGCAGGCATTCCTGTTGATCAGCTCCCTTGCCTTTATCGAAAAAAGGCGGGGGGATGGCGGCGATATAGGAGAATACCTGAACTTTCTTGAATATTATATGGCTGAAATTCAGCCACTTGGATGCAGGGCCTCGCGCGTGCGGCCGGATTTGAAGGAGAAACTCCATCATAAGGTGTTTAAGGCCATCGACAGCAAGTGATAATAATCTCTATGGTGTGAACGAACCGACCGGGAGGGGCGTCTTTGATAAAGAGTAGGCGGTAAGGTTTACGCGCAGCTAACAAGAGGAAGATGAGAATCATGTTTAAGGAAGAGCGGAGTTACAGTAAGTTCTCGTGGGAAGATCTGGGTGACATCGAACAGGGGCGGCCTAACCTCGGTCCGACTGTACCAGTATCTGTTTATCGACTATTCCAGTACGCCTTACGAGATGTGTTGATCACTGAATGGGGTGTGGAAAAGGCAAATGATATTTTCGTCAAAACCGGGAAACTGGCCGGGACCCAGTTCTGCAAGAATCTGCTCAATCGGGAGCTTGGTTTTAATGAGTTTGTTGCTCAATTGCAACGAGTACTAAAAGAACAGGCGATAGGAATTCTCAGGATTGAAAAGGCTGACACGGAGAACATGATTTTTACGCTGGTGGTTGCTGAAGATTTAGATTGCTCAGGACTGCCTTTTACGGACGAGGTCGTTTGTCAGTATGATGAAGGGTTTATTTCCGGTATTTTAGAGGAATACAGCGGAAAACCCTTTTACGTAAAAGAGGTTGATTGCTGGGCCAGCGGAGGGAGGGTTTGCCGTTTCGATGCCAGAGAAGTCAAGGTGGAAAAATGATTAAAGAACTCACTCACAGACTCGCCGTGCTCTTGCAAGGAAAAATTCCTGCAAGAATCGATATGGAAAATTTCGATAGTGAGGGTGAACGCGAACTTGGGGAAATGCTGAATCAACTTATCGATTTTATGGAGGAGATTCAGCAATTCATCATTCCCCTGTCTCAAGGTAAACTGCACGATATAAGTATCCAATCCAAAAATTTTCTGGCTTCCCCATTCAAAGAATTGCACTCCCGGCTTCTGCATCTGACCTGGCAGGCGACCCAGGTGGCCAATGGAGATTATGGGCAACGCGTTGACTTCCTGGGAGATTTTTCTGAAGCGTTCAATTCCATGATTATTTCCCTTGACCGTAATGAGAACGTTGCTCAAAAAGAAGATCGAAGAGCTTGAGAAAGCCCTTTTTCACATTAATAAGTTGGAGGGTATTCTGCCGATTTGTGCAAATTGCAAGAAAATAAGACTTGAAAACACCGACCCAAATAATCAAGACAGTTGGATACAAATAGAGAGTTATATCAGCAATAGGACGGAAGCTCGGTTCTCGCATGGCATCTGCCCTGAGTGCGTAAAAAAACTTTATCATGAGTTGATGGACTAACCGGAAACAGAAAAGGAATCAAATCCATGTGTGATTTTTACAGCCCGTTATTGCGGAAATAATTTGCGTCAAAGCCGCTGATAAAACAATATCCCAATGCTTACTGATGATCATAATCGCGGCGTGGTTCCTCTGGTCTCATTGGTTGTGACGTATGTGATATTCAAGCGGTGGATCGGGTTCTGTCGTGTCGCGCTAAAGCGACGTGGCCGAGGTGTTGGGGACGGAACCGTCGCTAAGGCCGTTAGTAAAAATAACATGAACAATTTTGTCTTGCATTAATAATTTGTTGCCTGTATACTGGCAACATGGATCAACTCGGTATGCTTCAGCGAAAATATGAACTTTTACGTCCTCATCTGGATGAGGCATCGATGCGACTTTGTGTCGCTGCCGATGCAATTGTTCTTGGGAGGGGCGGGCCATCTCTTGCATCGAAGGCTAGCGGCCTTTCTCGCACCACTATATATGCTGGCTTTAGTGATCTCGATCAGTCAGCTCCCCCATCTGGTGTTCCTCCAAAAACCGCGGGGCGCATTCGGCGGCCTGGGGGCGGCCGCAAACGATTAGCAGAAAGAAACCCAGGTTTGTTGCGAGATCTTGACAAATTGGTTGATCCTATTACTCGGGGTGATCCCGAATCTGCGCTTCGCTGGACCTGCAAAAGTACAACAAAGTTGGCCAAAGAACTGCAATCTAAAGGACATCAAGTGAGTCAGCGCAGCGTTTGGATGCTGCTGGATCAGCTTGGCTACAGCATGCAGTCGAACCGAAAAACGAAGGAAGGTACTGATCATCCAGACCGAGATGCGCAGTTTCATTACATTTCCAATAAGGTTGAGCAATTCCAGCAGGCTGGTTTTCCGATCATTTCGGTGGATACAAAAAAAAAGGAGCTGATCGGTCGATTCAAAAATGGAGGTCAGGAATGGCAAAAAAAAGGCCATCCTGAGGAAGTGAATACCCACGATTTTGCCGATAAGGACCTCGGAAAAGTTGTACCTTACGGAGTCTACGATTTGACGCACAATCAGGGCTGGGTAAGCGTTGGGATCAACCATGATACCGCAGAGTTCGCTGTTGCCACCATTCGCCGTTGGTGGAAGAATATGGGAATGCGACTCTATCCACGGGCCACTGAACTGCTGATTACAGCCGATGGGGGTGGTAGTAACGGTAGTCGGGTTCGCCTCTGGAAAATCGAAATCCAGAAGCTTGTTCAAGAACTTAATATGACCATACATGTTTGCCATTTTCCCCCAGGAACCAGCAAATGGAACAAAATCGAACATCGTATGTTTTGCCACATCACGGAGAACTGGCGCAGTCGTCCTCTGGAAAGCCAAGCTGTGGTCGTTCAACTCATTGCCAACACACGTACGGCAAAAGGACTGGCAATCCAATCCGAGATTGACGATACGTTCTATCCTACAGGCATCAAAATCCCGGACGAAGATATGGCAAAACTGTCAATCGTTCGCGATGAATTTCACGGTGAATGGAACTACAGAATCTATCCAAGCATCAACTGATATTGTTCAAGTTATTATTTCTAACATCCTAACTATCTGGAATATCTCGGCTGTCTATCCACGGCAGTATCCATGGCCGCCCTCTTTCCGTCAAGTTTACCAACCAGACCCGTTCGAGTCCGCCAACTGTCACGGTCAGCGTACCCGTGAACTCCGGTGTGGCCATGACGGCCCGCAGGCCGAATTTTTTCGATCGATGGTGTGCCGCGGTGGGTCTTGCTTTCCCCATCGTTACCGGCGACCCCCTGTTTGACGGGCGGATTCAAGTGGATACGGGAGATCGGGAAGAGGTTTTCACGTGGCTTGCCGACGTTCGGTTCCGCGAAGGTCTCCTGGGGCTTTTTGATCCCGGCGTGATGCGCGTTGTCTGTGAAAACGGCAGTCTTTCCCTGGTTCGAAAGCTGAAGCCCAAAGAGACCGTGGCGCCTTCCATGGTATTCGAGATCTTGCCGGGACTGCGGGATCTGGCTGAATATATGATCCAAACGGCGGATCCAACGGCTCAACGGCGCCCGAGCACGAATCAGGCAAAGATGCGCTGGGGACTGGCGCCCGGTCTGGTCCTGATGACCGGCATTATCCTGATCATCGCAGGCATGTCCCTTTACGAAACGCTTTTACCCTTCCTTTTGGCAGGCGATACTCTGGGCCATTCCATGGAGCCTTTCGGCCTGTGCCGTCTATTGCCTGGCAGCCTGGCTGTTTGTAAGGAACCGCACGGATCGTCACATTGTCATCTGTGTAATCCTCGCCCTTGCGCTGCCGTCATTCTGCCTTTGCGCCACGGGTTGGCGGTATTTTGGAAACGGCTGGCTGGATAAGGGTGCGCCCGGCAAGATTGAAGCGGTGGTCTGGGAGACCTTGAACAAAGGAAGGGGAGGGCGAAGGATCGTATTCATGGTGGATGGAAGACGCTCGGCCGAATTCTCCAGGCCCTGGGGCGCCTATCCCCGCGGGCTTCCTGTTGATTTGACCGTCTATCCGGGCCATTATGGAATTACCTGGGTCGATCAATGGCAGGTACACGACAAGAATTCAAAAAAGAAGGTCGGAAAATATGGAATGTAATCCGAAAGGCCCGGGGACACTTGAGAATGATCCGTGCCATAACTGCGGAATCTGTTGTTTGGCTTTTTCACTTCCTCCTTTCGATGCCAACGATATCGAAAGGGCGTCGGATGAACTTCTTCAGCAAGTTGATGCCTACGCCCACAGTGTCAGGCATCGGAGATCCAATCCGTGCCTCTGGTTGGATCTCGATTCCGGAAAGTGCAAGCACCACGGATCCCGGCCGGTCCTTTGCCGCTGGTTTGAGCCGGGGTGCCAGGCATGCGAAGATCTCCGCATCAAGGCAGGTCTTCCGAGCTTGCAGAGTTAGCATGGGGATAGGTAGTGGACAGTCAAATAATGAATGTTTGGATAGGGGCTTATGGGAGAATTTTCAGTTACAACGGATATTAACCGAAGAAAAACAAGGCCGTTCAGAAATACGGTGCGCCCATTCAAAATGAATTTCAATCCGTTTCAGAACGTATTTTCATCTCCCTATCCATATCTAACTTGGTATGACCCGAAGGAAAAATTCCGTGGATCAAATTGAATTCAATATCGTATTCAGGAAGCCGATATATCCCGTAATCATAATTTCCTCTGATAAGCTTTACTCGGCATTCAATATTCGGCAGTTGGCTGAAAAATGCATTTCTTCTGTTCCAATTGAAAATAAAAGTTATGTACAGGTTATCGACTCAAGCGGATCGGAATTTTGGTATTCACCGGAAAATTGTGTATTATCACCGGGCTTCTTTGTGAAAAAATGGACCAAAAGGAGGATTGTTGAGGCATTCAACAATAGCATGAATGCCAAAAATACATCACAAGAATATTCCATGAAATCTCTATCCAATAAGCGATTGGAGAAAATAGTTCATGAAATCTGCAAAATATTGAAGTCATAGCAATTCATTTAAGGGGGCTTATAACTGGAGATAGGGAACTTTTTATTCCATATGATGAATTTCCCTGGTTTAAGGATGTTCCGATAGGAAAGATATTAAAAGGGTAAAGAAACAATGGCAACAAGACTGTCAAAGAAAGACGTAGTGGAGAAACTGGCTTTGCGCCTGTCCGTTGATCATGAAGCGGCTGAAAAGTATCTTGATGCGGTTACCGAAACCCTTTACGAAGCATTTAAGGCGGGAGACGGCGTGACGCTGCCAAATTTTGGGAGTTTTTATCTCGATCGTAGACACAGTGGATGTGTATTCAAGTTCAATCCGAGTCAAAGACTCAAGGCCTTGTTCGGTTGGTCCTCTTCATACAAAGGGCCTTTATAGGAATAGAATCTCTTGGCTTCAGAGGGCGGCCGCCGTTGATGTGTGTTGAGGCCGAACCTGCACATTGGGTAAATGACGGAATCTGAGATAGAATCTATCGGATATAAGTGCACAGTG
>CAVVEP010000027.1:0-26243 GCA_963747015.1 uncultured delta proteobacterium | reverse complement strand
GCGTTGGCCGTTAAATCGATCACCCCGATCACCGATGCGGCCCAGGTAAAGATCCCCGCGAACACCACAAGAAACATGATAACGGAACTCGTGACGCTGGCATCCACCAGGATCCTGATGAGATCGCGCCAGGTGATGGAGCGGTAAACAAAAACGGCCACGAAGAGGCTGTAGAAAACAGCCACCACCGCTGCCTCGGTGGGCGTGAATATTCCGGCGTAAATTCCCCCCAGGATAATAATCGGGGTGAGGATAGCCCAGATGGACTGCCTTAAAGCTATCAAAATTTCCTTCGCGCTACCCCTTTTCTCAAGTCCCTTATACCCCCTTTTTCGCGAAATGATATAGGCCACCACGACCGTCCCGACTCCCGTAACAAGACCGGGGATAATCCCTGCAACAAAAAGGGCGCTCACCGATACGCTGGTGATATTTCCATAGATGATAAAGGCGATGCTCGGAGGCAGGATGATGGACAGATCGGATGAATTGGCGATGGTAGCGCCGGAAAAGCTCTTGCCATATCCATGCCTTATCATAGGTGCAAGAAGGATGAGTCCCACGGCCGCGGTGGTTGCGGGTCCGGAGCCGGAAAGCGCCCCCCAGAACATGCAGGTAAGTACGGCCACCATGGCCAGGCCGCCCACCATCTTCCCCACCACCAGCTCAAAGAAATGGGCGATCGTCGCGGCAAGACCCGCCTTTTCAAGGATGACCCCGGCCAAAACGAAAAAAGGGATCGCAAGGAGTGGAAAAGACGCAATTCCCGTAGAAAAATTCACCCCCAACATCCCTATGCCCAGATCAAACTGAATAATGGTAACCACCGCCGCTATCCCGAGGCACGTTCCGATGGGAACACCCAGGGCCATAAGGAAGAGAAACACCACGGAAATCAACAAGATCTCCATTATTCGTTAGCCCCCTTGCTCCCAAGTCCTTCTAATTTGGAGAAGGCATCCCTGTATATGCCCCTGAAGACAAAAACCGAAAATATGGGAACGCCGATGTAATAGATCCATACGGGGATGGCCAATGCCGGAGAGGTCGATTGAAAAAGAGTTAATTCATCGTATATGGCCTGTATCATATAGATATCAACAAAGAGAAAGAGGATGGCGCTCATGCCGGAGCCGAAGAGGATGGCGACCTTTTTGAATTTATCAGGGAAAATATTATAAAGCGTCACCATTCCGAGTTGGGCGCCCCGCTCAAAAGCAATTCCGGAACCGACAACGGTCATCCAGACAAAGAGATTGATCGTAATCTCCTCGGTTGAAGCAAAAGAAAAATGAAATAAATAGCGACTGAGCACATTGATAAAGGCGATGGCAGCCATGGTAAAAAGCAGAATGGCGACTATCCAGTGATCGATTCTGATGGGCTGTTTTGTCTGTTCCATCGACACCTCATCAAAACCTTCTGTCAGGTGTCAATTCCCAAACCTCCACGACCCTGCT
Organism: uncultured delta proteobacterium; assembly: GCA_963747015.1. Lineage (GTDB taxonomy): Bacteria > Desulfobacterota > DSM-4660 > Desulfatiglandales > Desulfatiglandaceae > DUZB01. The sequence goes on along the minus strand of CAVVEP010000027.1, from coordinate 24,783 downwards.
CAAACTTGGCCCTTCAATTTGATTCCTGTTTGCCCGTTGTTTGTCAGTGGTTCCGCTGAAACCTGAACACTGAAACCTGAAACCTCGTTTGAGAATTTCCGCCTCAATCCGCCTGGACATTCTTTGGGCCAGAGGCGGTGCTCGTATCAAACAGTTTTGATGCGCGCTCGAATGAATAGGACTGCTCCAACCATATTAATACACGGCCTATCCTCTTAAGAAGCCTTGGCCGAAATGGAGTCACAAGGTCTTTTTTGCTGCCGCATCTTGGATAAGCCTTCACTGACCGTTGATAGGTCCTTTTAGGCTGGTACAATACATAATGCTGGGTTTTCAACGACCTTTCCGTACCAGCCTAATCTGTTATTACTTCTTCCCCATATCGGCCCTGGCCTTTTCATACAGGCCCTTTCCTATCTCGGGGACCCACTTTTCATAGAGGGATTTCGTGGCTTCGATGAACGCATTGCGATTTTCATCCGTTAAGAAAGTAACCGTCATCCCCTTGCTCTCCATGAATTTAACGGGATCGGGGACCTTCATGATATAATTGAATTCATTTTTCAAGATATTCAACGATACATCCCCGTCGAGTCCGGCGCGGCAGAGGGCCTTTTCAAATCTGGCCGATTCTACGGCTGCCTCTCGAATCGCCTTTTGAATATCCTTGGGGAAGGCATTCCATTCCTTCTTATTCCAGTATATGATCAAAGGATCCACGAGGTAATTCCAGAAGGTGACATACTTTTGGTATTGCCAGATCTGCACGGGAATCAGAACACCCACGGGATTTTCCTGGCCGTCCACAACACCCTGCTGGAAGGCGGTTACCGCGTCGCCCCAGTTCATATTGACGGGGTCGGCCCCCAACTGCCTGTAAATATCAATAAAGATGGGGCTGCCCACAACCCGGAGTCTCAATCCTTTGAGGTCTTCAGGCTTCTCGATGGCCCGCTTGCTGTTGGTAACCTGTCTGAATCCGTTCTCGGCCCACGCAAGCCCTATCAGTCCCTTTTTCTCCATCACTTCAAATATGGCCTTTCCGGTTTGGCCATTTTCCATCTTGTCGAGGTTTTCAAAGGTATTGATAAAAAAAGGGAGAGAGAAGATATTCATCTCAGGCATGACCGAAGCGGAATTAATGGTGGATTCATAAGCGCAGTCGATAACGCCCTTGGCAACCATCTGCGGGGACTTCAATTGGGCGCCTTTCAAAAGCGCACTGCCGAAATAGGGTTTGATATTGATCTGGCCGTTTGTCTTCTGCTTCACCAGTTCCGCAAACTTAACGGCCCCCATCCCCCAGTAGAATTGAGGACCCACGTTGAGTGTCATTTTGTACTCTTTTTTGAACTTGCCCGCCTCGCTCCTGGGCAAAAAGAGTACCGACACGCCCACACAAACGACCGCAACCAGCAACATTTTGAGATACCGATGATTTTTCAACATCATAATGCCACTCCTTTCTTTTTTAGCTTGTTTTTTGTTTGTTAGCGACTTGTTCGTTGTTCACCTCCCTTTCGTCTGCGGATTCCCACATAAACAATGCACTTCCCTTACCCTGTTTCTTTCTCCCCCGTACCGCATCCATCACCTGGAAATTCCTTACGGTCTTCTTTTAACCACTACAGGAGGATTCGGTTTTCGGGAGAACGGGTTTCCCCTGCCGAAATTACACGGATGGCGGGTTTCCCCTTGACGGGACACTTATTTTGGCAGATACCGCACCCCACGCAACGTTTCAGGTCTACGGAAGGCAGTTTCACTTCCTGTTTCTTCCCGTCGGGCCCGGGGATATTTTCTTCAATCAGATAAATGGCTTTCGGTGATGTGGGGCAGTGTTCCTCACAGACGATGCACGGGCCGTTTCCGGACCAGGGCAGGCAGCGCCCCCGATCCACATAGGCGGACCCGATGCGGACCGGCGTCTCGATCTTTTTTCTGACGGAGAGCCTTTCAATCGCACCGGTGGGGCACACATTCCCGCATAATGTGCAGGTATATTCACAGTACCCTCCCGTCATCTTCAGAACAGGCGTCCACAATCCTTCAAAGCCGGCCTCCGTCCAGGCGGGTTGGATGACATTGGTCGGACAGACTTTCATGCACAGACCGCATCGTTGACACCTTGAAAGAAAATCGGATTCCTGAAGGGACCCGGGTGGACGGATCAGTTCCGGGGGGGCAACCTTGTACATCTTTCCATCCAGCTTCCCCAACAACGGAAACGAAAGTCCGGTTACCACGCCGCCAAGGAATGCCCTTTTCCCCATGTCGACTCCCGGCGCCCGTTCTCCGGGCCATTTGAAACGGAAGGACAGGGCCTTTTCACGGCAACTGTCCCGGCAATTGAAACATGTCAGACACTCGGCGCTCCGCCAGACCTTGCCCGGCTCACAGGAAGCCGCCCCCTGGCAGCTTTTCACGCAGGCGCCGCAGTGGGTGCATCTGCTTTCATCCTTTTCCAGTTTCAGGATACGGTATCTTGAAAAGACGCCGAGGAGCGCCCCCAAAGGACAGATTACCCGGCACCAGAAACGCGGCCTGATCCGATTGAGGAAGAGGATAACCAGGAAGAGAACGCCGATGAGAAGCCCGGTTTGAAACGCCTTATATCCATACCCCAACACGGGCGCCACAAAATCTTCGGCGCTATACCCCATGGTATTCAACCATTTGCGGTCGCTCTGGCCCAGCCATTTGAATAAAGTTGAAAGACCGTTGCCGATGGCGGGAAAGACAGAGAGGGCAAGACTGCGAAACAGGGTGGAAACGGGGTCGAGCAGTCCGCTGTAATTCATCCCCAGTACGGCCGCAACCAGGATGGCGGTCAGCAGCAAATATTTGATTTTCCTGGCATCCCCGTCTTGATTGGCGGCCAGGATCGCTTTCCCCTTCAGGGCCGGCCTGACGGCGCCCGCCATATGGTTGAGAGTCCCCAAAGGACAGATGAAACCGCAGAAAAAACGCCCCAGGAAAAAGGTGGCAACCACCAGAGCCATGGCCCAACCGAACCCCTCTATCCAACGTCGCTCCGAAATCCCTGATGAGATCCAGGCCAACGGGTCGAGATGAAAGAAAAAGGAAACCGGCTGGGTGACTTTCATCCCCTTGGCTTCGGAAGATGCGAGTGAATAATCGAAAGACGCATCCGAAGGAAGCCTGGTTTCCACCACGAGAAACACGAAAAATGCCAGAAACAGCGCCTGACAGGCGCGCCGAAACCAGATGAAATGTCTGAAGCTCACAGAGATACCCTTATCTGTTTGATGAGATTAAGATCGCTGACACCGAGTTCCCGCTTATTTCCCAGACGGATAAACCCCACATCTTCCGGCTTCATTCCAAACAGCAGGGCGGCCTTTGCATCCGCCGCCACCTGATCATTGCTCAGGATGAGCCGATTGGCCGCCCGAACGTCCGATTCGCTCCCGCCTGAAGGTCCGTTTGCAACCATGATACGGGTGGCATCGATGAGGGTTATGGCGGGTTTGAAAAATTGGGCCAAATCAACGATGCTCTCGTCAATATCCTGGTGCAGCGCACTGCGCCTGCCCCCCACTCCACCGATCCAGTTTTTCATCCCAAGGGTCAGTTCGCACAGGGCATGCACTTTGGCCACGGGAAGATTGATCACTTTATCCGCCTCCACCAGGGGGGTAAAAACCGGCCAATCCGTTAATCTCCGTCCATGCAGGTTCATCTCCTTCATCATGGAAGAACGGGGATAGACCAGGTCGGCCCCGGTCTTTTCAGCCACTTTCCCCACCCCGGTCACGGAAAAACATCTTCTCGCATCGTGAATGGTATTGTCCGCAATACGAACTTTTTTTGCGCCGGCTTCCCGGCACAGCTCAATCACCGCTTCAAGGACTTCGGGGTTGGTGGTGGCGGCCAGTTGCGGGGCCCTGGCCCAGGAGATATTGGGCTTGATGACCACCACATCTCCCGGGGAGACAAAGCGGCCCATTCCGCCGGCTGCATCCAAGACCTTGGAGGTCAGTTCCTTGATGGAATACCCGGTACTTTCTCCCACCCCTTCCACGAGCCATCCGGATTTTTCTGTTTTTCCAAAAACCGTGCTTGGGATAAAAGAATTTCCTATTCCACCGGCCAAAACCGCGCCAAAGGAAAGTTGAACGATTTTTTGTATGGATTCTCTTCGTGTTATGGATCGATCATTCATGGATAGCCTCCTGAAAAACTGCGATTGAACCGCGCAAGGCGCGAGGTCGCTAAGGATTGCGTTGAGGGGTTTTTTGGCTGAATCCGGGCAACGGATTTAGCCAAGACAGCCTTTCCTTCGCCGTTTCCCGGCAAAGGAAAGTTCCCTCGTTTTTGCTTCTTTTTCTTCGCGTCCCTTGCGTCTTGAGCGAAGCGGGCGGTTAGAATGTGTTCATCCAAAGTTGCGTTGTACGGTTAGCTGATTCAGAAGCATACTGTTCTCAAAGTGACCGTTCGAACGTCATCCATTTTTTGACCCCTGTGGAAACCGGATGGTGAACGTCGAGCCCTTGTTCAATTCACTTTCAACGGCAACAGTGCCGCCATGGGCCTCCACAATAGCCCTCACCAGGCTCAGGCCCAACCCCAGCCCTCTCTTTGTTCGACTTCTGTCTCCCCGGTATAGACGGTCCCATATCTTTTCGATTTCCGCGGGGGCTATCCCCATGCCCTGGTCCGCGATGGTAATGATAGCCTGTTTTTCGTCCTGACGGGCTGAAATAAATACCTGTTTTCCGGCACTGCTGTATTTGATGGCGTTGTCCAAAAGGTTGGCCAGGACCTGCTGCAGCCTGGTATGATCCGCCTGAATAACCAGCGATTCCGGCAGATCCGTATGGATGACGATCTCTTTCTCTTCGGCCACGATATCATAGAGATCAACCACCGATCGAATCATATCGGGCACGGAAACCTCTTCCCTGTTCAGCCGCATGGTGCCGGTTTCCGCTTCCGCCACGTCCATCAGGGCATTGAGCATGGTCAACACCCTCTCCGATTCCTCCATGCAGTCGGCCAGGGCCTCCTGACAGGCGTCCTCCTTTTCCCCATTCTGAAGGGCCAGTTCGGCAATTCCCCGGAGGCGCGTCATGGGTGTTCTCAGGTCGTGGGCCACATTGTCCAGCGAGTTGTGCATCGCTTCAATAAGGGTATCATTTTTGTTTAACATCTGGTTGAAGAGGGCCACCAGTTCATTCATTTCGCCCTTTTCGCCCCGTACCGGAACCCGAATACTCATTTTCCCGGTCTGTAAAATGTCCTTTACGGTTCCTATCAGGTTGCGGAGGGGACGGATGGCTCGAAAGGTGAGAAAACCCCCTCCAAGGATACCCAGCAAAAGGATCGGAATGATAAATATGATAAAAACGGTCCGAAAATAGGCCAGCAGTTCTCGTCGTTCCACACTGCTTTTTCCCACCTGGATGGTAAGCCCTCCGCCCAGCGGAGCGACCCCTACCGTCCAGAGCCCTTTTTCCGCCTGCCCCTTGATAGACAGCCAGAAATCTTTTTCAGTAGGGTTGGGGATTTTGAGCTGACTGTAATCGAATCCATCGAACCCGCGGGGAACGCTGACAAACATGACCTGGTTCAAAGGACCCACAATCCGCACGAAAAAGATATCACGCGTTCTGTCGCTCTGTTCGTCAAAACGGGCCTTCAGCGCCCGGAGGCCGCCTTCCTGATACCAGGCCCGGTATTCCTCTATCCGGTTGTGAATGATTTCCCGCGCGCGCTGGTCGATGAGATTGTCGATCAGGTAATAGGCGATAATGAACAGGCCCGTGGAACTGATCACAAAAAAAAGCGCGTAAAGCAGGCTCAATTTGAGGCTGAAAGTTATGCCAGCCCTATCCGTTTTCCTTAAAAACATAGCCCATTCCCCTGACCGTGTGAATCATTTTGTCGGAGAAGTCTTTATCTATCTTGTTTCTCAAACGGCAGACCAGCACGTCCACCACATTGGTCTGGGGATCGAAACTGTAATCATACACATGCTCCAGGATGGATGTCTTGGATATGATGCGCCCTTTATTCCTTAGAAGATATTCGAGCAGAGCGAATTCTCTTGTGGGAAGGCTGATTTCACGGTCTCCGCGCTTGACCTCCCGGGTCAGCAGATCAACGGTAAGATCGCCGGCGGACAATTTGGAGGGCTCGGAAACCCTGGTTGACCGTCGAATGAGGGCATGAACTCTGGCCAGCAATTCGGAGAAGGAAAAGGGCTTTGTCATATAGTCGTCTCCACCGCTCTGCAACCCTTTCACGCGGTCATCCACCGAACGTTTGGCGCTCAATATGATAACGGGGGTGGCAACCCTCTTTTCCCGAAGCCGCTCGATGAGGGAAAGCCCGTCGAGACCGGGCAGCATGATATCCACAATGGCCGCATCATACGGTTCGGTAGTTCCCAGGTGAAGACCGTCAACTCCGTCCGGGGCCAAATCCACTGCAAATCCGGCCTCTTTGAGTCCTTTTGAAATAAAGGAAGCGATCTTTTTGTCATCTTCGACAACCAATATCCTCATAACAAATCCTCATGTAAATCTATGCGTCTTCGCAAGAAACATCAAGCCTTGAAACATTTCAATAATCCTTGATATTGCATCCATAGATCGGATATTACACAAGACAGGAAGTTCAGTAAAGAAATGAATACGGTTTACAAAGGCAGGAGGCGCCAAACCATCGAAAAAATATATGGAAAAATAACCGGTCTTAAATCCAGCCAGCAAGATCTTCTTCAAAGACTGTATCGCAGAAAGGTCGACCCCCACGAAATCACTTCCCGGGAGCTGGCACGCCAGATAGCCGCCATTTCGCACGATATCAGACGTCAGGTGGCCGTTCTTATCGCCAGAAAAGGAGAAATCGCCTATGTGATCGTCGGGGATCACAATCGCATCCAGATTCCCGATCTGAACAGGGTTCGACTGGGTGCCGACAGGCTCGTGGGATTGCGCTGCATTCATACCCACCTCAATGGCGAACCCCTTTCCACGGAAGACGAAACCGACCTTGTGCTTTTAGGGTTGGATATGATGGTGGCGATTGAGGTGGACGATAAAGGTATCCCGGGCCCGATTACCTACGCGCATATGCTGCCATCCGGAAATAAAGAAAAGGGTATTTCTACCACCCGCGTGCCGGACATGGGCCGGCTGAACGTGGATTTTCTTGCCCTGATCCAGTCTTTGGAAGAAGAACTGGCAAGAAAGAGAGTGGTTCTCGCCGTGGGAGAGAAAGAAAGGGCGCTCCTTGTGGGTGTGGAGGTGGAGACCGACTGGAAGGAAAGAGAATCGATGGAGGAGCTGAAGGAACTGGCGATCTCCGATGATATAGAAGTGATCGGCTCCGTTGTTCAGCGAATCAAGAAGGCAGATCCGCGCCTCCTGCTGCGAAAGGGAAAGCTGAGTGAACTCGCGCTCACATGCCTGCAGACGGGGGCCGGGCTTTTGATTTTCAATAATGAGCTTACTCCCGCCCAGGTGAACAGCCTGGCGGAATATACGGACCTGAAGATTATAGACCGAAGCCAGCTCATTCTGGATATATTCGCCAGGAGGGCCATCACGAGAGAGGGAAAAATTCAGGTGGAGCTTGCTCAGTTGAAATATCTTCTTCCCAGACTTGCGGCCAAAAATACAGCCATGTCCAGGCTGACGGGCGGAATCGGGGCCAGAGGGCCAGGCGAAACCAAACTGGAGATCAACCGCCGTCGCGTCAGAGACCGGATTGCAAGGCTGAACCGGGAACTCAAAGAGATCAAAAAGCAGCGCCAGGGAAGAAGAACGCTGAGAGAGTCCAAGGGTTTGCCCGTCATTTCCATCGTGGGGTACACCAATGCAGGGAAATCAACGCTCTTGAACGCCTTGACAAGCAGTTCCGTCGCGGCCAGAAACAGGATGTTTGAAACACTGGATCCCAGCAGCAGACGTCTCCGATTCCCAAGGGAGCGGGAGGCTATCATTACCGATACGGTGGGCTTTATCAGAAAGCTCCCGGAAAGCCTCATGGATGCCTTTGCGGCGACGCTGGAAGAGCTTCACGATGCGGACCTGCTCCTGCACGTGGTGGACGCCTCAAGTCCTCGATTCGAAGAACAGATAAAAACCGTTGACAAGACATTGGCGGACCTCGGCCTGAGCGACACACCCACCCTGATCGTGTATAACAAAACAGACCTGCTCAAAGACGGTGAATCGGACTGGTTTTCAGGAAAAGACGACGGGGTTGCCGTGTCCGCGATTTCTCCTTCAACCCTGAAGCCCTTGGTTAAAAGGATCGAGCAACACATATGGTCTGAATGATATACTATCGGTTTCATCAAACAGGAACAAAATTTGTATCGGAATTTCCTGTTTGAAAAAAACCCGCATCAAGCATATTATCTGGAACTTTTTAACTGAAGTCTTACATGAGTCAACGGCACACTGGAATCGAAAGAACCCGAAAAAATCCGTCTGACAGCAACCGTAAAAGGTTCGGGATGAGCCTCAAAACTTCCTCCGGGGGACCTGGAGCGGGCGCTTTGCGGACTGAAATTCCCAACCAATGAAAATGTGATTGTGGGGTTGGATCGCGCGGACGATGCCGGTGTCTACAAAGTGAATGATGACCTGGCTCTCATTCAAACGGTGGATTTCTTTACGCCGATTGTAGATGACCCGTACTGGTTCGGCATGATCGCCGCGGCCAATGCCCTGAGCGATGTCTATGCCATGGGGGGTGTTCCAAAGACCGCCATGAACCTTGTGGGCTTTCCTTTGGGGGACATGGAACTGTCCGTTTTGCGCGAGATTATCCAGGGTGGCCTGGATAAAATGCGGGAAGCTGATGTGGTGCTGGTGGGCGGACACAGTGTTGAAGACAAAGAGCTCAAATACGGGCTGTCCGTCACCGGATTTGTTCATCCGGATAGGGTTCTTACCAAGGGTGGATTGAAAGAAGGGGATTGTCTGATTCTCACAAAGCCGTTAGGGACCGGAATCATTAATACCGCGATCAAAGGCGCCATCGCTTCCCCGCGGATCACGGAAACCGTTACCCGTCTGATGGCCGCGCTGAACAGAAAAGCCGCGGAGGTTATGGCACTTTTCCGGTCCACGCCTGTACCGACATAACCGGTTTTGGCCTTATAGGTCATTTGGCTGAAATGATTTTGGACTCCCCATTGGGCCTCAAGCTGAACAGCCGTGCAATCCCCATCATTCCCGAGGCACTGGAATATGCCGCCATGGGCCTCATTCCGGCCGGCGCTTATAAAAATCGCGAATTCCGGGAGTGCATGACGGTATTCGCGCCTTCGGTGGATCGTGTAACGCAGGATATTCTTTTCGATCCCCAGACATCAGGCGGACTGCTCATCTGCGTTCCCGAAACATCGGCCAAGGACCTGTTGCGGGAGTTGAAGGATGAGGGCATTGAAGATGCGGATATCATCGGCCGGGTGATCCCGGAATCAAAGGGAAGGATTCTCGTGGAGTAGGTGTTGCTCCCTAACAAAAAAAGGAAGAAGGAGATCAGGATGAAAAACGAAATCGATTGCCGGGGGCTGGCCTGTCCGGCCCCCGTGATTCAAACCAAAGAATGCATCGAACGGGAACACCCCGGGATCATAAAAATTACAGTGGATAATGAAGCCGCAAAACAGAATGTAACCCGTTTTTTGGAGTCACAAAAATATGAGGTTTCCGTGAAGAAGGATGGCCCCGACTTCCACATTACGGGCGCCGCCGGAGAGGATGCCGGTTTGCCACCCGTAGAGGAAGAGGCACAGGACGAGGAAAGACAGAAAATCATGGTCATGGTGGCCACGGACCGTATGGGATACGGGGATGACGCACTGGGCCTCAAGCTCATGGTGAGTTTTCTGAAGACCCTTAAGGAAATGGGAGAAGATCTGTGGCGGCTGGTATTTATCAATAACGGCGTAAAGATGACCATTGCGGATTCTGAAGTTCTGCCGGTGTTGCAGGAGCTGGAAAAGGAAGGCGTTTACATCCTGGTCTGCGGCACCTGCCTTACCCACTTTAATCTGCTTGAAAAGAAAGTCGTCGGGGAAACCACCAACATGCTGGATATTGTTACCGCCATGCAACTGGCAGACAAAGTGATTAATATCTGATTTGGATAGAGTATGTTTTGTTGACTTCCGAAACAAATTTTGAGATGGTGACGGACGTTTAGAGAATAATTTGCTTTCGTTATTCCTGGGAGGAAACAATGCCGGAAAATACCGAGAGCCTGGCTTCAGAGAGCTTGGCGTCAGAAAAGACTGCTTCACCATCTCCTAAAAAGATTCCCAAGGCAATCCGCAAAGACGAGATTGTCCTGCTCATTCTGCTTATTTTTTCAGGAATCGGAGTGGCATTGACCGACTTCAATCCGTCGCGGGGATTCTGGTTCTGGGCTGCCATGGGGCCGCTTTTCTGGGCGGGATCCGTGTTTATGCAGTGGCAGCAGGTGAAGGCCACCGGGGGAAGCAAAATAAGAATGATTTGGACCCAAATCATTCACTGGCTTGGATTCCTTTCCGCCATTTATCTGGTCTTTCTGCTCAATAATACAGGGCGGCTGAACAGCGCCGATTTTGGCCTTGTCGCCCTCCTTGTTCTCGCCCTTTCCACATTCCTGGCAGGCGTTCACGGGAACTGGCGCATTTGCATGGTAGGCCTTTTTTTGGGAATCGCCGCGGCAAGCGCGGCGCTGTTGGAAGAATATCTCTGGCTTATTCTCATCCTTGCGGTTATCGTTTTCATGCTCTTAGCAATCATCTTGCGACGTAGAGGGCATGCTTAGGATTTGTTCAGAAACACCCCCTTTGTAGGCGGGCTCAGGGTTTGAGTCGGAGGGTATGCTCCGTGTGCTCATTGATGGCCTTGTCGCTCAGCCACCAGTACATTTTGCTCCCATCCATGAAAGAGGATATTTGGTCCTTCTGATGGGGGCTGAATAGCCGGCCCGTAACCCCGCCAGGCAGAACCGCGGCCACTTTATCCTCGTCCGCCATGTCGGCAACCATGCGCAGTGATGCACAAATTGTGACCGAAAACGGGTTATTGGGGTCAAAGAGACCCCTGTAAAGCGTCTCTCCGGATCCCCCCATGGGCATGGGACCGCTTCCCAGGAGTTCTTTCCCCAAGCCGTTTCTTCGAATGGGGCTGACCAATTCAAGGGTATGCACTTTTCCCCATGTCCAATCATTCGGGTCTTTGCCTAACCGGGGGCTGAGCCGGGCCTCGGCCTTCAATGCCGCTTGATGGAAAAGATCGTTGAGGCTTTCCACTTTTTCCTTTGTCTTCGTGTTATCAAACCACTTGGAAGAACCGTTAAGAACCATCTTTTCCAACCGCTCCTGCCAGAAATACCAGTCATCCAAAAGAGTGTCGGTTGTTTCTTTACCCAGCTCATCCTCAAAGACCAACCTGGCAAAAGCGAGGTAGGTGGCCTGAAAAATCGTGGGCGCCGCGCTGTCCGGCCTGTCCATGAAATCCCAACCGGCTAAAATCCTCCCCATTTCTTCCGTGTCTTTATGCTCCATGAGGGCCTTGGCCATGATCGGGGCGATTTTTTCCGCCAGGAGATTTTTCTCGTCCCGTTGATACTGCCAGTGGTCATCCACACTTTTCAGCCCCGGACTGTTCAGACAGTTCCGATCAGCCTTCTGTATCGGTAGGATGAGAGAGAAATGGGAAGAGTAGTAATAGGGGTAGTCACCGGGAACGACTTTCTGATTGCATGTCCCGACCCACCCCTTATGCGGGTTTGTAGCTGTGGGGCATTTCGGATTGGGGTATCCAACCTTTCCAGTTGTCATCGCCGTCAACCACCCTGTATGGAATCGTACCGTCATTATTGGAACGAATGGGAATTTTTCCGCTTGCCCGATATCCTATGTTCCCTGATGCGTCGGCAAAAACCCAGTTGAGACAGAGCATGGGGACATTCTCAAGGGCCTTGTGTATCTCGTCCACTGACTTTGCCGTGAAAGACTCAAAGATTCCGATGCTGTCTCCCATGCTTTCGACGGGGGCCCAGCGCAGCGTGATGCACTTATCTGTTTTAAGACCCTTCAGGACTTCTGAAACCACGGGCCCTCTTTTCGTGGTCCTGATTTTGATTTCCTCTTCCCGATATCCTCCGGGCGCCTTCTTGTCTTTTATTTTGAGCTTTTCCCGAATCACCTGAAATGGGAAGGAAACCTTTCCTTCCAGGTAGTGGTCGGGCCGGGCCGGGTCAACCGTCTCCACATACAGATCCTGCATATCTCCATAATTATTTGTCATTGCGACGGAAATATAGGAGGTTCTCCCTATGGCGAATCCCGGCAGACCGGGTATCATGGCGCCCACCACCCGGAATTCCGGCGTGATCATGCCAAAGGGATACCACAGTCCAGGCAGAATCCTTGCGTCCATATGGGGATCTCCCGCCAATACGGGTTTTCCGCCCGAAGAGAGCGCGGGCGAAACCACCCAGTTATTGCTGCCCACGCGAAGGGCCCTGTCGGCTGACATGGCCAACAGCTTTTCATAATCGGAAGGAGAAAATCCGTAGGAAATTCCCGGCGCCTGTCGGGGCCGATCGCCCGTGTCAGAGGGGTCATCAGGATTGATGTTCAGGGGCATAATCTCCCGGGCCTTGTCGGGCCCGACAGTTTCTATCAGCATCTGGGCGACCACTTCGGTTTGCATGTTGGCCGAAGTCGCAAATCCCAAATAATACAAAATGGACAGGGAATCGGCCACGGTCCACGTCTCGGGCTTGATCCCCGCAAGTTTGAATTCCAGTTGGGCATCTTTCGGGCAGTCCTTTATGAAAGCGTTTACACCATCCACATACCATTGGAAATAGTCCCGGGTCTTCCGATTCAAGACAGCGGCCTGTTTTTCGGCGATGCGATGAAGCCCGATGGTTCGCATGCGAACATCAAGATCCCTGGCCTTTTCCCCGGCCAATTCACAGATTGCGCCCCTCGGCGAAAAGCCGGGTCAACTGCATCTGGAAAAGCCTGTCCTGTGCCGTGACAAATCCCTGCGCCACAATGGCATCGTGGACATTTTCCGCATAGATATAGGCCATCCCTTCTTTATCCCGCTTGACAGTGACGGATTTTTCCAGACCCGGCAGGGTCAGTTCACCATCCTGCTGATAATCATTCAGATAGGGCAGAAACAGCTTTACGGCAAAATAGGCGATGACCAGAATTATCAATAAAAACAGAAGGCGCTTTATCCATTTCATGGGTTTTTCTCCGTTTCTGGTTCTTCCGCGAAAACAGTCTCAGGGAACAATCGTGAATCCTGCTGTTACAAAATGCCGGTCAAAAGAAAAGGCCCGATCAATGCCGTCTCGTCTCATGACCGCAAAACTGACGGCATCGGTATAACTAAAATCCCGGTCCTGATATTTCATCAGGATATTTTCGGCATCCTGCTCCAGTGACTGGTCCGAGTAAATCTTGCCCACTCTCGGGCATATTCCTCAAAGCAGGATCTTCCTCCGACGGAAGATTGTCCAGGAACTTTGAAATGCACAAACGGATGACAGCCGCCTTGGACTTGCCGCTTTCTTTTGAGAGAAAACCAATGATTTTGTCCTGTTCCGGTTCCAAATAGATTTGAATGGGGATCTTTTCCAATTTTCCCATGGCATACGCTCCAATTTCACTAATAATGATGTCTATTAAAATGCTATATATTTATACGGTTGTCAACAGGTACCTCAAGACCGCGAACCATAACCCCACCCACCAATTCTACACAATTTTTCGGTTTTTCAGAATCGCTCATTTGGTTGACATTCCCCTCGGGATGAAGATATCTTAAGATAAACTATTTTCATAACACAAGGGATCGAAGATGAGAAAATATTACAAGGAGAGGTTTGAAGCACAACGTCGCATCGTTTCCAAAGTGGCTTCGAGTATAGAGGTCAACGAGATTCTGGAGAAACTGAGGGAAGAGGCCCGGATACTGGTTCCTTCAGCCATGGAGGCGTGCATCCTGATGATAGATCCCGATGCCCCCAAATACACCCGTCCACTCCAGTGCGCCCTCTATGACCGGCCCGTGAACTGTCTTTCCTGCAAGAGAAACCGTAATGCGGTGCAGAAAGCCCTCGACAAAAGAAAGGGGATAGTCATTTCCGGCGGTGAGCCGATCCAACGCCCTGATGGAACCCTCATCCAGACCGGTCCTGAAATGGCCCTGCCCATCTTTGTAAATAATGAGATCCTTGGCATCATAAACCTTGTCTCAAGGCCCGGAACACGTTTCAACAGAAAAGATTTCTATCTCATGCGCGACCTCTCGGAAACCGCCGGAGACATCATTCTTAGAACCAAGAAACAGTGGGAGATTACGCAGGACAAGATAAAGATCAGTCAGATGCTTGCCCATTTATCTCCGTTTGTTCCCCAGTCCGTGCGCCGTATCGTGGAACATCATCCCGAAATGCTCAATCAGGAAAAGAAGAACATGGAGGTCACCGTCCTGTTCCTGGATCTCGAGGGGTACACCCATTTGAGCACCAAGCGACCGGAAACCGAGGTCAACGAGATGGTGGAAAAGATGTTCTCCAGTTTTGTGGATCCCATCCACAGATCCGGAGGAGATATCAATGAGACCGCGGGCGATGGATTGATGATCATTTTCAAGAACGACGATGCCGTAACCAATGCAATCCATGCGGTGAAAGCCGCTTTTGACATCCAAAGAATCAATACGGATCTGAATAAGCGATTGAGCAACCGGTTTGATCCGATCAATGTCAATATAGGGATCAATTCGGGAACCGCCCTGGTGGGCATGACGCGATTCAAAGGATCACTGGACACCCGCATGACCTACACGGCAACCGGAAACGTTACCAACGTCGCCGCACGGTTGGCCGATTATGCCAAGGGGGGCGATATAATCATTGGCGAAGGCACAAAAAAGATGATTGAGGGGTTATGGCCGGTGTTTGATCTGGGAAAAGCGCACTTAAAAGGGATCGATGACTCTCTAAACGTCTATTCGCTCAAGGAAAGGGAATCGACTCCCCAATCCTTGTCTTCCGCGTCCAGCGCAGCATGAAAAGGAAAGCTTGCATTCACATTGCCCACGACCAGGCAGGCGCCGCGGTTCTGAATTTTCTCTGCCGACGGTTCACCTATCATCATCGGGACCAATGGGAAGGGTTGATTGGGTGTGAAAAAGTTCTCATCAACGGCAGGCCCTGTGTTGCGGAAACGATTCTCGAATCCGGCGATTCCCTGGAATATTTGCAACCTGAACGGGAAGAACCCCCTGTCAACAAGAATTATTCCATCATTTTTGAGGATCGGGCATTGCTTGTGATCAACAAGCCAGGCAACCTTCCTTGTCATCCAGGGGGGCGATACTTCAGAAATACCCTCTGGGGTCTGCTCAAAACCAGGCCCGCGGGGGAACCTTTTTTTTTCGTAAACCGCATTGACCGGGAAACCTCCGGTATTGTTCTGCTCGCAAAAACGGCGGCGGCGGCAAAGAAATGTCAGCGTCAGTTTCAATCTGGCACGGTACGGAAAATCTACGTGGTGGTTGTGGAAGGCGATTTCCCCTCCGGGCGGCTTTGCGCGGAGGGTTGGCTGTCCCGGGATGAGACCAGCCCGATCAGGAAGAAACAGCGTTTTTTTCCCATGGGCTCCGAGCTGGATATCCCGGGCCAAAGTCAACGATGCCTCACGCGATTCCGTCTGATAGACAAATTTCGAGGAAGGTCCCTCGTATCCGCATTTCCCGAAACAGGCCGCCTGCACCAGATTCGTGCGACCCTTTTTCCTTGGGATATCCCGTGGTAGGAGACAAGATCTACGGTGTGGATGACACCCTGTTCCTGAAGTTCATTGAAAAAAGGTTAACGGAAGAAGACCGAAACAGATTATGCCTTCCGCGTCAGGCCCTTCATTCCCAATACATTGAGCTTGAACATCCCGAAAACGGCCAACCGGTCCATTTCAAAGCGGAAATGCCAAAGGATATGGCCGAACTTTTTTCAACTGCGTGATAGACAGCAGAGGAGAACACCCATGGAACCCCCGCAGGTTCATTTAAGCGACTGGATTGAAAAAGGTTTTAAACAGTACAAAGAAAATATTTCGATCGTGATCCCTGCATCCTTTATCGCTCTCATACTGAGCGTATGCAGTGCGGGGATTCTGGCTGGCCCCATGCTTTCAGGCGTACTCATCATTACGCTGGGATTGCTGGACAGACGGGAACCGAAACCGATGGTTTCAGATCTCTTCAAGGGTTTCAGGTTTTTCCTTCACTCCCTTCTTTTTGTGGTGATCTGGGGAATCGTCGTTTCGGCGGGGACGCTGCTCGTTCTTTCCCTGCCGGGTGTTGGACAGCTGGCCGCCTTGTTCTTCGTGTATGCCGCACAGGCATTTCTGATGTTTGGTCCTTTCCTGATTGTGGACCGAAACATGGATTTCAGGAGTGCATCCGTTGTCGCTTTTCAAACGGTGAAAGGAAATTTCTGGTCTTTCTTGAGTGTGTCGGCCATTGCAAGCGTCGTCGGCAGTATCGGGGTTGTCCTGTTCGGAATCGGCATTATCCTGACGGCCCCCCTGCAGATTTGTATTCTCACCGTTGCCTATCGGGCCGTTTTTGGTGTTGTAAAAGGCGACAATGGATCAGCCGGGGATGTCCGCTGATTTCGTTTCGCCGCTTATCTCCAGCCTGGGTGAAGCCATCTTGATTCCTTCTTCATCCAGTTTTGTCTTGATCTTCTCGTTCAGACCCCAGCGGCCTGTAAGGACATGCTTTCTCTCCACCCAGAACCGCGCCAACATCTCCAGGTAGCCGGGCTCGAATTTGTCAATGACCACCCGCGGAGCGGGCTTCTCCAGGACGATATCATCCGCTTTCAAAATTTCCGTCACCAGCTCCATGGCCTTTTTCACATCCTGTTCGAATGCGATATAGAAACGAATATCCAGCCTGCGATTGGGTCTGACGCTGGTATTGGTCACCTTGTCATTGAGAACTTTGTGGTTCGGGATATAAATCACCTTGCCGTCAAAGGTCCGTATCCGTGTGTGCATGACGGTGATAAGATCCACCTTGCCCATGGCATCCCCGATCTTAATGACCTCCCCCTTCTTGAAAGGCAGTTGCGGGATGTAAGGTTTCGCAATAATGTAGGCCGCCACGGATGCCATCACGATAACCATGATGACGCGAAACAGGAGCGCGCCGGGAAAACCGACCATATTGAGGACGACCAGGGCGCCGATCAGCAGGACCAGGATATGCATGCCGGTCTGTGAATAAGCGGCCTTCCGCTCCGGCATGCCCGCCTTAATGAGGACGGCGGATACAAATTTTCCCAGGTACTTTACGAGGATCAGCACGATCAGAAGGAGGATCATCCCCTTTACGACCATGGGGCCCAATGTGCCGCCAATTTGACTGAGCTGGTCTACATAATCGTGCATGCCGGAAGAAATTTGATCCATAGGACACCTCCTCTGAAATCAAGCGCAACCACTTTGTTCCCTGATGATGCCTGCAAAACGGTTTTCAAAGCGAACAGCCTATGCATTCTTTTCGTGGATAGCCGCGCAATCCGATGGATCGCCCTGCAGTTTCATGAGGGCATGTTTGAGGGCGGGCAGCACAACGGAGAGGTTGTCCCTTGCTCCCCCGGGACTGCCCGGCAGATTAATCACAAGGGAAGTTCCCCTGACCCCCGCCATGGCCCTGGAGATCATGGCATGGGGTGTTTTCAGGAGGCTTGCGGCGCGCATCGCCTCCGGAATACCGGGGATCTGGTAATCGATGATTTCCTCCATTGCCTGGGGCGTAACATCTGTAGGGCTGAGGCCCGTGCCTCCTGAAGTAATCACTAACGACAGGCCGTCCTCATCAATCCATTGAATAATCCGCTTGGAGATCTGCTGCCTGTCGTCAGGGACAATCCCTTTCTTTGCCACTTGAAAGCCTTCGGCTTTCAGCATGTCAGCCACGATCTTACCGCTTTCGTCCTCACGAAGGCCGGCGGATCCTTTATCGCTTACAGTCAGCACTCCCGACAGGAAAATGTCACGCATCTCTTTCACCCGGCCTACTCCTCTTGATGGGCAGCGGCAACAACCTTCTCCGCCAATTGGGCTGGAACCTCTTCATAATGGTCTTGTTCCATGGTGAAAGTGCCACGTCCACCGGTGATGGCATTCAGGTCAAGGGCATATTTTTGGACTTCCACCATGGGTACATGGGCCATGATTATCTGGTACTTTCCCTTGGAATCCATTCCAAGCACTTTTCCCCTCCGGCTGTTCAAATCTCCCATCACATCGCCCATCACCTCTTCGGGGACCGTGATTTCCATTTTCATAATAGGTTCCAGAAGGGTTGGACTGGCTTCCTGCATGCCTTTCTTGAGACACATGGCCGCGGCGATCTTGAATGCCATTTCAGACGAATCCACCTCGTGAGACTTGCCGTCATAGAAGCGCACCTTCAAATCGACAATGGGATAACCTGCCAAGGCGCCTGTTGAAAGGGTTTCCTGAAGCCCTTTTTCGACGGCGGGAACGAAATTTCTGGGGACATTCATTCCCGTAAGATTTTCGTAAAATTCGAAGCCGCTCCCGGAGGGCAGAGGGGTAACGTCAAAATGGACCTCCGCGAACTGCCCCCTTCCGCCGGATTGCTTCTTATGCCGGTATACCACTCCCTTGGCGGATTTCTTAATCGTCTCCCTGTAGGGGACCTTCACCGGAACCAGATTCACCTCAACCCCGAACTTCCTCGCCAGTTTCTCACAGGCCGTTTCCAGATGGATCTGGCCTGTCCCGCTCAGAATTACTTCCGCGGTAGTCTGGTCTCTTTCCAGTTTCAACGTGGGGTCTTCTTCAAGGAGTTTTGCAAAAGAACTGAATACTTTATCTTCACTTCCCTTGACCTTGGCCTGTACCGCATAGGAGATCACCGCCGGCAGACCCTGCGTGAGCTGGTAAATAATCGGCTCTTTTATGGAACAGAGCGTGTTTCCCGTGGTGGTTTCCTTGAGTTTGGCAACAGCTACGATATCCCCCGGCCCCGCCCCTTCAACCGGTTGCTGCTTCTTTCCTTCGATGGCGAGGAGCTGACCGAACTTTTCCTTGATATCCTTATTAGGGTTGTACACCGTTGAATCGGACTCAACGGTTCCTGAAAATACCCTCATAATCGTAAGCCTGCCGGCGAAAGGATCCGCAACCGTTTTGAATACAAGAGCGGAAAAGGGGGAATCCACGGATGGAATCCTTTCCATAACTTCATCGCTGTCGACCCCCTTGCCTTGTTTCGGCGGGATTTCCAGGGGCGAGGGAAGTCCTTGAACAATCAGATCCATCAACTGCGGCACGCCTACATTCAGGAGAGAAGAACCGCAGACAATCGGGACCAGTGCCCCTGATTTGATACCGGCATAAAGGGTTTGTTCTATTTCCTGATCGGAAAGCGACTCTCCTTCCAGATACTTTTCCATCAAATCGTCATTGGCTTCAACGATATTTTCTATGATCTTCTCGCGCCACTCTTCAACAAGATCCCCCATATCCGGAGGAATATCCGCTTTTTCAAACTTCCCGCTTCCATCCGGATCATAAGTATAGGCCTTCATCTTGATCAGATCCACTACGCCCGAAAACTTGTCTTCGGCTCCGATAGGAAGAAAAACCGGTGTGGCCTTTATCTCGAGTCCCTCCGAAATCTCATCGATAACTTTATAGAAATCAGCCCTTTCCCGATCCATTTTGTTAATGAATATCATTCTCGGCAGTTCTCTTTCGTTCGCAAAGTTCCACACCTTTTCCGTTCCCACCTTTATCCCCGAAATGGCGCTGACAACCACGACCGCTCCGTCGGCCGCATCAAGGGAAAATTTGGTATCGGAGAGAAAATTGTCGTCTCCAGGGGTGTCCAAGATATTGATTTTGTGTTTTTTCCATTTGGCATGGTGAAAGGCCGTGCTGAGGGTGCTGCGCCTCTTAATTTCCTCCGGTTCAAAATCGAAGCTTGATGTGCCATCGTCCACCTTTCCCAGTCGCGTGGTGGATTTTCCATTAAACAGCATCGCCTCGGCCAATGAAGTTTTACCGGAGCCGCCATGTGCAATCAGGGCTACATTTCTCAATTGTTCAGCCACATTTTCCATGCTAAGATCCTTTCGTTAATCAAATAATAAGTCGGAATTGATAAACCACATTATTTCCAGCAGTTTTGAGACGTTCCATGTTTCGTGTTCGGTCGGGACGGATAGGGTGAAAACTTGAAAAATACATTAATAGGCAATTTAAAGTCAAGCCAAGAATTTTCCGACCACCAATTCTCATGATGACTATTGACAAGCCTTCCGTAAACGGCAATGATGCGGGAAACGGTTTCAAGAGAATGCAAGGTGTCCGGTTCCTATTTTGACACCGTATTCCGAGGAGCTTCCACAACCCAATCACCCGCGTATCCGATGCGTTTCACACAACCGACAGGGGGTTATTATGTGGGCCATTTTTCTTTTCCTCATCTTCTTTCTCCTGCTGTTTTTCCCATTGGTCACGTCCGCCCTTTTCTGGTACGAGGCGGGCAATAGTCAATACAGGTTTCAGATGCAACAGGAATCCGGTGGTAAATTGGCGACATGGCTGCTTAAGGGACTTATTTCGAGCTTCTGGAGTCAGATTCTTGTCGTCCTGTTTTTTCCCTTTGGGGATATTCAAGCCTCTATGGAAAGCCGGCATTGAAGAAAATTCCGCATTCCCCCCGGTAGTCCTGATTCACGGTCTTTATCATAATGCAAGCGCATGGCTTTTATTTCGCCTCCGGCTCCAGCGTGCGGGGCTGAAACGAATTCATGTGGTGAGCTATAGCAGCCGGCGATACGCTTTCCGGGAAATCGAGGAACAGCTGGCGCGGAGACTTGCGGAAATTGGAACAACGGAAAGGGATGAACCCGTTCTGCTGGTGGGACACAGCCTGGGCGGGCTCCTTGCCAAGGCCTATGCGGCAAAAAAGGATAGTTTCCCCGGACCGAAAGTCAAGGGGTTGATCACCCTCGGCACGCCTTTCAAGGGAAGTAAAATGGTGGTTTTCGGCCCGGGCGAGCTCGCGCGGAGCCTTTCCTGCGGCAGTGATCTGATAAAGGAACTGGAGGCGGCCGAAGTTCCGCCCGGTACGGCGTGCGCGGCGCTCTACTCTCCCGTGGACGGCATGGTGCTTCCTCCCGAATCGCTTACGGCAGTGCCGGAAAACTGGATACGGGAAAGGACAGGCCCCATTTCTCACGTGGCCTACCTCTATGACAAATCTACTTTCAACCAGGTGCATAGGCTACTTTTGCAGTTTGCCGGAAACAGTGGTAAAAGAGATTCGTAATAGAGGGCATCTTCTTCAAAAATCCTGGCAGGAATGGAGTGGTTTTCCGGGTCAGCATTTTGCCGCGAGGAAATTTGAATAGGATACAATAGAGGGATATTGCCGTGACCGTAAGAAAGGGGCTTTTTCAGCTGTTTCTCATCGTATTCTTCCTTGCCCTCTGTTGGGGTGGTTTCATTCTCGTAAAATCCATCCTTCATCTGCCATTCAGGGCAACCAATGACGCGCTGCACAAAGAAGGCGCTATTATTACCCTCGATTCCCTGATTCCCGCGGGGACCTACATCAACGAGAAGACCACTATCGGCGAGGTGGCCGGAATTCGATTTGCCGACAAAAGCTCAGGCGCCCAGAGGGTAATGGATGCCCTTTTCAAGCAGATTCCGCCCCGATTCCGGCTCATTGGAAACCTGGCGCTGTTTCTTTTCTGGGTCCTGTGCTATTTGACCTTTTTGAGGGTATTCACTTTTTTAAGGTACGGCCGGGCCCTTCGCGCAAGCCTCCTTCTTGCGGGCATCACCTATTATTTCATGCCCCATCCCATGTCCGGATACATGGATGATCTTTTCTTCCTCGGTTTTCCGATCCTGGTCATAGGCATTCGATTCTATATGGTTCGAAAGAGAAGGAAAAGACCGGGACAACGGGTCTGAGCTCATCAACGCCAGCATCGTTTCCTGATGGCTCTCTTTTTCCCCGACTGCCACCCCCTTCAAGGATAACGCGCCACCGGGACAGGTGTCCACACAGGGCGGTCCGTACTCCCTTCCGGCCTGATCAATGCAGAGATCACACTTTTGCATAACGCCTTCAGGCCCGAATTGTGGGACCCCGTAGGGACAGGCATCCAGACAGGCCTCACAGCCTGTGCAACGTTCCCGGTCCACCAACACCAGACCGTCTGATTCGCGTTTGAAAATGGCTTCCTCGGGGCAGACGGCGGCGCACCCGGGTTCCACGCAATGCAGGCATCCGAGAGAAACGGAGTGGTTTTTCACCCGGGGATACCCCCCCCTCCATACGTTGAGGACCCGGCGATACCAAACGCCCTGATCCAGTCCCCGCCAAGAACGGCAGGCCACTTCACAGCCGTGGCACTGGGTGCATTTCTCATGGTCGAACCAAATCATCCATTCCTTGCGTAACGGGTCCTTGCTCATCGGGTATCCGCCTGTTCTTGAATTTTCGTCACCTGTACCAATGTCTGGCTGGCCATAGCCGTAATCAGGGGATCATAGGCCTTCTCCGGATCCACGCTGTACATAAGATTCACATTGGCGCCGCCGTCCAATATGGGGTAATCCTCGATCCCCAACTCCCTGCAGCCCTGCCACCAGCCATGCAACAGCATCACCGTATCCGGCCGAATACCGGGATAGCGTTCGGCCTTGACCTTGATCCACCCGTGGGGGGATGTCGACTTTCACCCAATCCCCATCCCCGATGCCGCGCGCATCCGCGGCTTCCGGATGGATATGCAATACGGGGTGGGGTTGAATCTCACGAAGCCGGGGCACATTGCGCTGCCAGGAGGCCGAGAAAGTTTTTCGAGGTATGGTAGTCCGACAACAGCAGGGGATATTCACCAAGCAGTTCCGGCGTTCGGGTGATGCTCTCGGGCGGCTCCCGCCATTCCGGCAGCGGGTTGTATCCCGCCTTTTCAAAGGTGGTATTGTAAATCGCCACTTTCCCATCGGGCAAAAATGGTTCACCGCCAAGGCGCGGACTGGGGCGGTTGAAAATCCTCTCATATTTTTCATAGACCATCGGCTCCGGTGGAAATGCCACGCCCGACAGGCTCCGCTCCGTAAGTCATCCATGGTCAGGCCCAGGGGTTCCAACTGATCATCCATTGCCCCTTGAATGCTTCCTTCCCAGAAATCGTTGCCATACCCCATGGCCACGCCCAGATCCAAGAAAAACTCAAAGATCGATTTGGACGAATGGATGGGCTCGATCACCCGATTAACGGCCATCAGCCAGCCCGGTACGGCCTGAAACGGATGATCCACCTCATAGCTGGTTGCCAGAGGGATAACGATATCGGCGTAGGGCATGTCCGCTGTTCGCGCCACATCGGCCACAACAAAAAAATCCAGTTTCTCGAGGGCGGCGGCCACATTGCGCGACCCTCTGTTGCTGACCAGGGCCTGGGTCCCCGGCGCGACAATGGTCCGGACCGGATAAGGCTTCCCGGTCAGCACACTTTCCAATATCCGGTAATAGGCCGAAGTGGTTCCTTCGATAAACGGTTGAAAGGGTTTTGGAAACTCCGGCCCCACCAGTTTATCCACCATCTCTTGGGTGATCCGTTCCTTGAGCGCAATGGGCTTGGGACCTCTCCGGGGCGGCGGAACAAACAGGTCCGTGCCGGGGCGGTCCAGATGGCCGGTGACGGCCATGAGGATGGCCACGGCCCGGATGGCGTCGTTTGATGAAGGGGTGTGCTCGACGCCGTTTCCCAGGTCGATGGCGGCCCGTTTGGTGCCTGCATAGATCCGGGCCACCTCTGAGATCTGTTTTTGGGGGACGCCTGTGATTTCTTCGGCCCATGAGGGGGGAAATTGTTCCACATGGGCTTTCAAACGATTGAAGCCGCTGCACCAGCCATCGATAAAATCGTGATCCAGAAGGTCTTCCTTGATCACCACATGGAGCATGGCCAGCGCCAAAGCGGCATCCGTACCCGGCCGCAACGGCACCCAGATGTCCGCCATTCCCACATCCGGTTCAACCGACGGCTTGATGGCAATAATCTTTGCCCCTCTCTGTTTGGCCGCCAAAAAGGCCCTTGCGGGACGGGCCACCGGCCCGGAATAGATGGGCTGGCGTCCCCAGAAAATGATCAGATCACTTTGGCCGTAATCGGGCCTTGGCCAGTCCCCGATGGTGTAACTGAAGGCAAAGGCCCGTTGTATGGCACAAATGCCGCTGTGCCCGTAATTGGGACTGCCGTGGGCCATCAGGAACCGTACGATGTAATCACTGTAGGAGCGTTTGGACGGGGACAACATGGCCAGAGTTTCGGGGCCGTACAACGCCTTCTGTTTTTGGAGGGTTTCGGCGATTTGAGCGATGGCGTCCTCCCATGTGATTTTCTCGAACCGCCCCTCCCGTTTTTTACCGATGCGGCGCAACGGGTGGGTGAGCCGGTCGGGGGAATAAACCCATTGCGGCGCGGCGTGGCCTTTGGCGCAGATCGCCCCCCGATTCACCGGGGATTCATCCATGCCGGCAACTTTGATGAATTTTCCATCCTTCACAAAAGCATATATCCCGCAACCGCCACCCGGCCCCCCGGGACCGCACATTCCGCAGACCGTGGGGACCACTTCCTCACCGGCCTCTTTTGCCGTTTTAACAGCTTGCTGGTAGTTCATGAAATCCCTCG
>CAVVEP010000026.1:0-162619 GCA_963747015.1 uncultured delta proteobacterium | reverse complement strand
TCATCAAAGGGATGAACAGAGGCGGCAGACTGTTAGGCTTTCCCACGGCAAATATTGCCCCGGTAGATGAACTGGTCCCCAAGGTGGGAGTCTATGCCGTTCATGCGGTCATTGATGACAGGATCTTTGAAGGGGTTACCAACATCGGATACAATCCGACTTTTGGAAAAGGGCCTTTTTCCGTGGAAACCCACATCCCCGATTTCAACAGAGATCTGGTCGGAAAAACATCATCATCCGATTCAAAAAGCGTCTGAGAAACGAAATAAAATTCGCATCTATCGACGAACTTTCCGATCAAATCCGAAAAGACGTCCTGACGGCAAAAAAACTCTTGTCCGATCATCAGGGCTGAATCCTATTTCCGAAAATCATATTTTTTTTCGAAAATTGGTTGACAAAATTTCAGGATTCTTTATGATGCAGCTATTTTGAAATTTCTATAATTACCCACCTCTTAGGCTGAGACTCATATGAATGAATCACTGCTGACATTTCCGAAGGGTGGAATTCATCCGCCCGATGAAAAAGCGTTGAGTCAAGATTGTGCCTTAGAAACAATGCCTACCCCTGAAGAGGTTGAAATCCTTCTTCATCAGCATTTTGGCGCCCCCTGTAAGTCCCTTGTTAAAAAGAAAGATCATGTTGAAGAGGGAGATCTGATCGGTGAGGTGGAAAAAGGGCTGGGTGCTAATCTGCATGCGAGCGTATCGGGAACCGTAAAAGGAATGGTTTTTCAGCACATCCCATATCTGTAAAGACCCCCTCCGTTCTGATAGAAACAGACCCCGATGCAGCGCCTAAAAGCTACCCCACCCTGCCCTGGGAAACCCTATCGTCACAACAGTTGCTTGAAAAAATCAAGGCCGCGGGGATAGTCGGCATCGGAGGGGCAGGATTTCCCACCCATGTCAAACTCTCCCCCCCTCCGGATGCCAAGGTCGACACCCTTATATTGAACGGGGCGGAATGTGAACCGTATCTCACTACCGATCATCGATTGATGGTCGAGCAGGCGGAGCAGGTCTCGAAGGCGCCAGAATTATTTTGCGTATTCTGGGAATCAAAGAGTGCCATGTGGGAATCGAGTCCAACAAACCCGATGCCATAAAAGCCATGAAAAAGGCCGTTTCGGAAATCAATGACAAAGACGTTCGCATCCTTATCGATCCGCTCATGGTGAAATACCCCCAGGGATCCGAAAAACAGCTCATAGAGAGCATCACCGGGCGGTGCGTTCCCGGATTCGGACTGCCTTTTGACGTGGGCGTCATCGTTCAGAATGTGGGGACCGCAAAAGCCATTTACGATGCGGTGGTCCATGAAAAACCATTGTATGAAAAAATTATCACCGTATCGGGTCGTGGGATCAACAGACCGGCGAACCTCTTCGTCAAGATTGGGACCAGAGTAAGCGACATCGTGTCATATCTCGGGGGAGTCAGGCCTGAGCTTTCCAAGATTGTCATGGGGGGGCCCATGATGGGGTTTGCCGTTTCCACGATGGATATCCCCGTAACCAAAACCACGTCGGGAGTTCTTTTTCTGACGGATGCGGAAATAAATTCCAAACCCCACGGACAGTGCATCCGCTGCGGCTGGTGCCAGAATGTCTGCCCCATGGGCCTTTCGCCCAATGATATCGGGATCTACGTGGAAGCAGGAAGAGCGGATGAAACATCACAGTTCGGCGTATTTGAATGCTTTGAGTGCGGGTGCTGTGCCTATACATGTCCCGCAAAGCGGCCCCTGGTGCAATTCATACGGCTTGCCAAGATGAAATCAAAAAGGTAGACATCCGTTTTTTACAAGTCTTCAGTGAAGCACAACCAAAGAAGGAACCATTGCAAATGGCTGATTATCCTCTGTTGACCGTATCGTTATCCCCCCACATAAAGAGCGGCGAATCGGTAGAAAAGATCATGTGGACAGTCGTAGCCTGCCTGCTTCCGCCGCTTATCCTGTCCGTATTTATCTTTGGTCTCCAAACGCTGATTATCACCGCGGTCAGTGTAGGGAGCTGCGTTGCCGTGGAGGCTATTTCCCAGAAACTCCTGCACAGGCCCGTCACGATCCGAGACGGCAGCGCGGTTATCACGGGCCTCCTCATGGCCTTTATCATTCCTCCCGGCGTGCCTTATTGGATTCCCATATTAGGGGCGATCATGGCCGTTTATGTTGCCAAACACCTGTTGGGAGGCATCGGATTCAACATCTTCAACCCTGCCCTGATCGGTCGCGCCTTCCTGGTGGCCACTTTTCCCGTAGCCATGACTTCCGCATGGCTTCCCCCCATCAGGGACCTGTCCATTTTCAAATATATGGGAGCAGGGGTCGATGCGGTTTCCACGGCCACCCCGCTTTATGTCCTGAAACATTACGGCGAGGCAGCCCTCGTGGAAAAATTTGGTTCGCTTGGAACGATGTATACTGATTTTTTTATCGGCTGGCGACCGGGATGCATAGGGGAAACCTCCTCCTTTCTGCTTCTTTTGGGAGGCATTTTCCTGATCTATAAGAGATATATCACCTGGCACATCCCGGCATCCGTCATCGTTTCCATAGCAATCCTTACCTGGGCCTTCGGCGGCGAAACGCTGTTTACGGGCAACCCATTGCTGGCAGTCCTCTCCGGCGGGGTCATGTTGGGGGCCTTTTTCATGGCAACGGACTATGTAACTTCCCCGTCGCAGGATACCGCCAAAATCATTTTCGGAGCCGGCATAGGCGCACTCACGGTTCTTATTCGCCTCAAAGGGGGATATCCGGAAGGGGTGTGCTATGCGATTCTCCTGATGAACCCGCTTGTCCCCGCATTGGAGGGATGGTTCAGACCCAAGCGGTTCGCTCCCCAAAAAGGAGCGCAGAAATGAAAGAGATAATCACCATCACCATACGGTTGACCGTTTCATGCCTCATTGCCGCTCTGGTCATGGGATCCGTGTTTATCATCACGGACAAGGCGAAGAAACATAACGAACACGTCAAGGTACAGGAAACCATGTTGGGCCTGCTTGGGTATACAAGAAACCATCCAGCCCCTCCCGATCTCAAACTTTACACCATTTACAGGTATTTGCTGGAAGACGGAGAAGCGAAAACGTTAGGCTACATGGTGCCGGTACTTAAGGAGAACGGCACGGGCTACGACCTGATTGCAGTAGACCTGGATGGACAGTTTGTGAATCGTTTTGCCCTTCCTATCACGCCGAACGAAGCAGAGGAAGCCCAAAATCGCGCAACGGCATTGCGCACCGTTTTGAAACCGCCCGCGGCTTTCAGCTATGCGGATGAAACCATTATCGCCACATGGGGATCCGGTCATCTTGCCTATCTGATTCCCGGTAAATTCCAGGGGTTTAAAACATTCATACGGGTGATGCTCGCCGTTGACCAGTCTTTCAAGATCATCGGGCTGGAAATCATGGAACACGAAGAAGATCCCGGTCTCGGGGGAGAAATCGTACAGGCTTATTTCAAAAATCAATTCAGGGGAAAAAGCCTCGATGTTTTGAAAAAGATCAAAGTCATCAAAGAACCGCTACCGGAAGAATATAAGAAATACCTGGAAATGAAAGAGGGTGAAGCGGAACCGTTCCCCAAGGGGGTTATTGATGCCATCCGAAGCAAGTATGAGGACAAGGATATCTATGCCCTGACCGGGGCAACTATCTCCAGCAGGGCCGTTACCCAGGGAGTCAAAGGAATTATTCGAAAGTTCGCCTACAGAATCAATATCCTGGACAATATTATCGTGAGTCAACATATTCCGGTTGCCTTTTAGGGCTCCTTTGCTCACCGGGTCAGGAGGGAAGCATTGCCTGCAACAACAAAAACAAACTTTCAGTTGGTCTCCAACGGCATCCTGAACGAAAACCCTATCTTTCGTTTGGCCCTTTCCATGTGTCCGGCGGTAGGGATCAGCACAAGCGTCATGAACGGAATCATGTTGGGAGTAGCGGTCCTTTTTGTACAGGTCTTTTCCAGTTGCACCATAGCGGTCATCAAAGACTATATTCATCCGAGGATACGGATCCCCACCTACACACTGACGATTGCAACCTGGGTAACCGTAATCGATCTCGTACTGGCCGCCTACATGCCCGCGGCCTACAAAGAGATGGGGATTTTCGTAAAATTGATCGTTGCGTTTGCCATTATTACCATGAGGCTCGAGATGTTTGCCTGCAAAAATTCCGTTCCATCTTCTTTTTGGGACGGCATCGGAATGGGCCTGGGTTTCATGTTTGGAATGATGGCCCTCGGTTTCGTGCGGGAATTGCTGGGTATGGGCACCATTTTAGGCTATGATGTGCTGGGTTTTCGCCCTCTCCTTTTCTTTGTACTCCCCGCGGCAGGTTTTTTTTGCGTAGGCATCATGATGGCCATGTTCAACTACATGGAATTGGTTTATAATAGAAAGAAGAGGGGTTAACAAGCCATGCAAATGCAGAAGAAAGGGGTCTTGTTTCCTGTTATTTTCACAATCATATGCCTCTTCTTTTTTGGCGGGTGTGAATCGGAGCACCGCTTTATAAAAAAAACCACGTTCAAGGGTCCTAACAGCATTGTCATAGAATTCGCCGGACCCGTGGACGAAGATTGGGCAAAAAACCCCGCGAATTATTCCGCTTTTGAAAAACCGGACCCGGACATCCGCCTCAAGGTGAAAAACATTGTTCTGAGCCCGGATAAGAGGCAGGTTACACTGGTTTTCCAAGACGATCTCAATACGAAAGAACCCCACATGCTCACCCTGAACAATATCTCCTCGGAAGGAAAATCGCTGGGGACCGCTATTCTGAGTGTGAAAAAGGTCTATCTTGGATATCTATTTTCCATTCTCATAGGGGCGATGATCATCAATAACTTTGTCTTTTCAAAGTATCTGGGGCTGTGTGTGTTCTTCGGGACTTCTCAAAAAAAATCCACGGCGGTGGGAATGGGAATTACATTCACCCTTGTCATGGTGGCCAGTGCCATGATGTCCTGGTTTTTTTATCAGTTTATACTTCTGCCTTTCCGGCTTGATTTCCTGCAGATCGTGGTCTTCATAGGGCTCGTTTCCCTATCCGTTCAAGCGGTGGACACCATACTGAGAAAGGTAAACCCGGCCCTCTTCAAGGCATTCGGCGTTTACCTGGTCCTTGTCATCGCCAACTGCATTATCATCGCGGTCCCGTTGATCCTGGCGGGCAGCAATTATAACGCCCTGGAAAGTCTCATGCTGGCCATCGGCGCGGGCCTGGGATTTCTGGTTGCACTTTTTTTGATGTCCTCCGTGCGGGAAAGGCTGGAATTAGCAACGGTTCCGCCAACGTACCGTGGGCTTCCCATTGCATTTGTGGTCGCCGGACTTTTTGCCCTTTCTTTCCTGGGGTTTTCCGGAATGTCCATATTTTAGGAGCGTATATGGATCCCTTATTATTTAAACTGGCGCTTGGTGGCGTTGCCGTCCTGGGGTGCATCGGTCTTTTCTTTGGAATTGGCCTTGCCCTTGCGGCACACAGGTTCGCTGTGGAAGCCAATCCGAAGGTGGAAGAGGTCCTGGAAGTTCTTGCCGGCGCACAGTGAGGCGGCTGTGGCTTCCCAGGATGCGAAGCATATGCCGAAGCAGTTGTCCATGACCCGGATGTAGCCCCGAACCTCTGTTTTCCCGGAAAGGCTGAAGTGGCGGAAATGGTGGCTGAAATCACCGGGAAGAAGGTGGGTTCCGTAGCAAATATGATTGCCGCGATCCGTTGTTCGCGCATGGAAGGGAAAGTGGAAGAAAAGCTCAGTTATATTGGCTACGGCTCGTGTACGGCAGCCAATCTGGCTTTCGGCGGCCCTTTCGCTTGCGGATATGCCTGTGTGGGCATGGGGGAATGCGCGGCAAGCTGTCCGTTCGACGCCATTGTGATGGTTGACGGTTTTCCACGGGTGGACCCGGAACGCTGCGTGGGTTGCGGAACCTGCGTTCGGACCTGCCCTAAAAAGATTATCGAATTGGTTCCGTCAAAAGCCCGGGTCTGGGTTCCGTGCAGTACAAAAGATGGCGCAAAAGAGGTAAAACAGGTCTGCGGGGTGGGATGCATCTCCTGTAAAATGTGCGTGAAAGTCTGCCCGGCGAAGGCCGTGGAGTTGAAAGACGGCCTTATCGCGATTGACCATGAAAAGTGTCTGAAATACGGTCCCGAGTGCGGCGAAGTATGCATCGAAAAATGCCCTCGAAATATATTCAGAAATTATCAGTTAGAGAAGCAACAGGTCCCCCAGGCAAACACCGGAACGGAAGGCTAACAGCCTTACAAACTTTGATATTTTAAAAATCATTTATCAGCAAAACATACCGATGGAGGAAGAAATAATGACTGCAAACAAATCACATATCCCTGAAAACCGATCCCATGGACCGGAGGAAGTTTTTGAAAATATCGGGGATGCTGGGCATGGGACTGGGAGCGGCAGCCGTGTTGCCGTTGACCGCCGAGGCGATTAAGTTCAACCGGGAACTGCACAAAGTCACCAAAACCAGACTCGCCATGGGGACATTTGTATCCATGACCCTTCTTCATGGTTCGAAAGATCAGGCCCAACAGGCTATGGAGGAAGCATTTGAAGAAATTGACAGATTAACACGGGAGATGAGTCGTTTTGACAGCGCCACCGCCATTGCGCACCTCAACAGTCAGGGCACGGTAAAAGATGTCTCCCCGGAAGTATTGGCCGTAGTTACCAGGGCACTCGCTTACCACAAAATAAGTAACGGCGCCTTTGATATCTCCGTGCAGCCGGTTGTAGACCTCTTCAAAGACAGTTTCTCTGAAGGGAAAGGAGGTCCCCCTTCAAGAAGACGCCTGGAAGATGCGCTGAAACTGGTTAATGCCGCGGACATCAGCGTGAGCGGGCGAGATATTCACTTTCGAAAAGACGGGATGGGCATCACCCTGGACGGCATCGCCAAGGGTTATATTGTTGATCGCGCCTCAGAAATTCTTGCATCTCATAACATCAGCAATCACCTCATCAATGCCGGCGGCGATATCCGAACCATGGGCCACAAGAAAAATGGAAAACCATGGACTATCGCCATTCAGGATCCCCAGAAGAAGAAGGCCTATCCCGACATCATCCAGATGACCAGCGGCGCGATTGCCACTTCCGGTAATTACGAAGTCTACTTTGACAGGGAAAAAATGTTCCACCATATCATCGATCCCGTGACCGGATTCTCGCCGGATACAGACTCCAGCGTATCTGTTCTGGCCCGGACAACCACGGAAGCAGATGCCCTTTCAACCTCTGTCTTCGTCATGACTCCTGAAAAAGGAATCCAGTTCATCAACTCGCTTCCTCAAACAGAGTGCCTGATTGTGAGCAAGGATGCCAAGAAGATGGCGTCAGCAGGATGGAAAAGCGCTGCGTGATTTCCTTCCCGCATCCTAATTATAAAGAAACCCGCCGTCCTCTTAAGAGGAAGCGGGTTTCTTTTTGAAATTAGTTTTCCCCGGCAATTTCACATGGGGACCTCTTGTGGCGTATAATTCCTGAAGAGCGTCAATTCTTTCTGGAAGGTCAATTTGAATTTATCAGTCGGCCCGTTTCTCTGTTTTCCAATAATAATCTCCGCAATATTTCTATTTTCTTCGGAGTTGGGATTGTACACTTCATCTCGATAAATAAACGCAATCACATCCGCATCCTGCTCGATAGCGCCGCTTTCTCTCAGATCGGCCAATTGCGGTCTCTTATTGGGTCTGTCCTCCACTTTTCTGTTCAGCTGGGAAAGGGCCACCACGGGCACATCCAGATCCTTGGCCATGGATTTGAGCGATCTGGATATTTCCGACATCTCTATCTGTCGCGATTCGGCTGAATTCCTCCCCTGAATCAACTGCATATAATCGATAATGACAAGTGTCAGGTCGTGTTGTTTCTTGAGTCTCCTGCACTTCGCCTTCATATCAAGGACACTGGTAGCCGAGGAGTCGTCGATGTAAATGGGAAGCTGAGATAAACGGTTTGCTGATTCCGTAAGGCGGGGCCAGTCATCGGATCGAAGGTTGCCGGTCCGCAATTTCGTGGCGTTTATGCGCGAATCGAATCCGAGCAGCCTGATGCCCAATTGCTGGGTAGACATCTCCAGGGAAAAAACGGCCACCCCCTTCCCGGTTATTTTTGCGGCATTATATCCGATATTCAGGGCAAAAGCGGTCTTCCCCATGCTGGGCCGACCCGCGATAATAATCAGATCGGAAGGCTGAAGGCCGGCCGTCAGACGGTCGAAGTGCTCAAAACCGGTGGGAACGCCGGTCACATATCCTTCAAACTGGGAAACACTCTCCAACTTTTTAAAACTGCCTGTAATGACCTGCTTCAGGCTTCTAAAACCTTCCCGAATCTGTCCTTCGGCAATATCAAAGATGGACTGCTCAGCCATTTCGAGAAGACTCGCCGTGTCTTCCTGTTCGTGAAAGCACAATTCCGAAATCGTGGAACACTGGCTGATCAATTTTCTTCTTATGCAGAGGTTACGAATGATTTCAGCGTGATAGACAATGCCGGCCGAGGTCGCAACGCTCTGCACCAGCGTTGCAAGATAGTCCACCCCCCCTACTTTTTCCAACACGTCTTTTTTGTTGAGAATCTGGGAGAGCGTAATAATGTCGATAGGCTCAGAGCTGTTGTAAAGGCTCACCATGCCTTCAAACAGGACTGCATGCGCTTCGCGGTAGAAATCTCCGGGAGAAAGCAGGTCCATCACCTGGTTCAAGGCATCATTGTTGATCAGAACTCCCCCCAACACAGCCTGCTCCGCCTCGATATTATGAGGAGGGACTTTCAGCCCGGAGGGGGAATCCTTCTTTATTGCTTTTGCCATGGAGAACTCGAAAGCACAAGGTCGAGGTTCAAACTATTGCTGGACCTCTTCTTCCGCGGACACAACAACCTTTATGGTTGCCACAACCTTGGGATAGATCTTCACATCCACATCGAATTCACCGAGTTCTTTCATCGGTTTTTCCAGAACGATTTTATGCCTGTCGATCACAATTCCTTTTTCTTCAAGGGCGGAAGCGATATCCATGGTGGTTACCGAGCCATAAAGCTTTCCTTCAGCACCTGCTTTCTGCGTAAAGGTCAGCACGGTTCCATCCATTTTTGCCTTGAATGCTTCAGCCTCCTGGCGAATCTTCACCCGCTTCATTTCAATTTTTTTTCTCTGCATTCCAAGGGCCGTGATATTCTGTCGTGTAGCCTCCAGAGCAAAGCCCTGAGGAACAAGGTAGTTCCTCCCATATCCCTTTGCCACGTCAACAACACTTCCCTCCAGGCCCAAATCATCCATATCCTGCGTCAGAATTACTTGCATAAACCTTCCCTCCACTATCCAGATCAGCTCTCTGATCTCTTATAAATTTTTCGGAAATCGACCCACTGATCAAACACGCCTGCAATGGCCAGCACGATCATGAAAAGCTGTTGAATGATAATCAAAAAATAGACGCCGACCCTTATCCAGGAAGGCACCCGGTACTTTTTAAACAAGAATAAAACAATGGAAAGCCCATGAAAAAAATAGATTACAAGAATCACAATCAGCGCATTCACCGCCACGAATCTCAAGACTCCCGAAGCGACCATCAGGGCAAAACCGGATGCGATCAGACCCCAAACCAGCCCATCCGGAGATTTCCAATTTTCCAAAGGGAGAAAATCCGGATATTTGAGATCGCGAAGCCTGAACAACGGCCTGGCAACAATCACATTCAACCAGAGGGCAAAACCAGCTCCGATAATCATCAGAGACGGATAGATCCAGGAGATGGTTGCAAGGAATGCCTTCGCGTAAATCTTCAGCTCAAGGGCATTTTCTCCTGCCGTATTGTTGGCGCTCTCGTAGGCACTGATGGTCTCATTCAGGTGACTTTCAAGATATTTCAGAACCATTTCCACAGGTCCCATGTTTCTCGAAAGGCCGATGACAAAAAGGGAGATTGTACCCACCACCAGCATCATGACCGTGGCCCAGAACAGGCACTGACCGATCGTCAAGTTTCTCCTGAATAGCTCGGCCAAGCCAATACCGACGATGCTGAACTCCATCACGAAGAGAAAAACATACGGCTGCCCGGCAAAATTTGCCACAAGACCGATACCAAATACCGCAATCGCGGCCAGTTTGATACCCTGGTAGAATCCAAGTCTGACGGTATAATACAGGAACGGCAATGGGGTCAGCAAACTGAAAAAAGGGCCCACAAGCGGTATCCACGCAGAGGCAAGCAGAAGAAATGTGGCCGCCCCGAGGCACCCCAGAATATCTAACCTATTCATTGGCTTTCTAGAACAGCCAAACCCCGAATGGAACCCTTCTCCCGTTCGGGGCGCTGTCCGGCAGTGGCATCATCTCACGAGAGTTGTGGTAAAGGGCAGTAAAGCAATATTTCTGGCCCGTTTGATGGCCACGGTCAGCATACGCTGGTGTTTGGCACAATTTCCGGAGATTCTTCCCGGGGTGATTTTGCCCCGTTCCGTTATGAAATATCGAATGATCTTTGTGTCTTTGTAGTCTATGGCAAGGCTGCTGTCGGCACAAAATTTACACACTTTCCTTCTGTGATATGTCCTTTTAAATCTAGACCTGGGACCGCCTCCCTCATCACCATTACGATTTGAACCGTGTTCCGTTCTGTCATAAGCCATTTTAAACCTCGCCTTCCATAGGGTTGTCTTCTATCGTCTCTTCTTCCGCGTTGGGTATTTCTTTGCTCTCATTTTGCTCGGCGAGCAATTTTTCCGGATCCGCCTGATCACTGAGTTTGATGATTTGATACTTGAGTATATTGTCGTCAAGCCCTAAATATCGTTTGAGCTCTTCCATGATGCCTGGCTCACCGCAGAACTGTTGCAAGACGTAGAAGCCCTTATCAAACTTCTTGATATCATACGCGAGGCTTTTCTTTCCCCATTCCTCCACTTTGATCATGACGCCATCATTCTTCCCTATAAGCTCATTGAACTTGCTTACCACACCACCATATTCTTCTTCAGATAAAGTAGGTTTAATAATGTAAAGGTTCTCGTAATACCGCATGTTCACTTTCTCCTTTCGGCCTTTCCTGTATAAAGGATTAATTTGGTCCCTTTCTCCGCAATTCAAACCGGTCTATTTAAAAACTCGGGCGCTGAGGGACAAGGAGCCATACAAATTAAAAACTTTATTTATACCAATCAAAAAGCATTCTGTCAATATATAATCCGGATTTACAAAACAGTAACAACTATTCAAAACGATTCTTCACGGAAAATCCCTCTCTGCGACACAAAAGATCCCGTTCAGCCTCTCTCAAATCCTTGGTAACCATCTCGGAGACCATCTCATGAAAGGATATTTCAGGTTTCCATCCCAGTTCCTTTCTGGCGCGGGTAGCATCTCCCAGGAGCGTTTCCACTTCCGTTGGCCTGAAATACCTGGCATCCACCTGCACAATGCACTTTCCCGTCTTCCCGTCATACCCTTTCTCATCAACTCCTTCGCCTTCCCACCGCACTTCAAAACCCAGCTCTTTCCCCGCAATGCTGACAAACTCCCTTACCGAATGCTGCTCTCCCGTGGCAATCACGTAATCTCTGGGGTTCTCCTGTTGAAGCATAAGCCACATGAGCTTCACGTAGTCCGCTGCGTGCCCCCAGTCTCGCTTGCTGTTAAGGTTGCCAAGATAGATGCAATCCTGAAAACCCAATTTAATTCGCGCGAGACCCCTCGTTATTTTACGGGTGACAAAGGTTTCCCCTCTGATGGGAGATTCATGATTGAACAAAATACCGTTGCACCCGAAGATGCCGTAGGCCTCCCTGTAATTAACCGTAATCCAGTAGGCATAGAGTTTCGCGGCGGCATAGGGAGAACGGGGATAAAAAGGCGTATTCTCGTTCTGTGGCACTTCCTGCACAAGGCCATAGAGTTCGGATGTGGAAGCTTGATAAAACCGTGTCTGTTTTTCAAGCCCCAGGATGCGAATTGCCTCCAGTAGCCGAAGCGCGCCCAGAGCATCCGAATTTGCAGTGTACTCCGGGGTCTCAAAAGAAACCTGGACATGGCTCTGGGCGGCAAGGTTGTAAATCTCAAGCGGTTGCACCTGTTGGATGATTCTGATGAGGTTCGTAGAGTCGGTCAGATCCCCGTAATGGAGAACAAACCTCCTCTCATCCACATGGGGATCCTGATACAGGTGGTCAATCCTGTCGGTATTAAACAGGGATGACCTTCGTTTGATGCCATGCACTTCATATCCCTTCTCAAGAAGGAACTGCGCAAGATAGGCCCCGTCCTGCCCCGTGATTCCCGTGATCAGCGCTCTTTTCATGATACACTATCTCCTTTCAACACCTTGTCTGCTTCTTCACGAATTGCTGCCGCAGCAGAACTCCCCTCTGTTTTATCAGGGATATCAGATCTTTTTGAACCACTCCCGAAATGCGGACCCTCTTGAGTCTGGAAGTATGGCCTGAAATAATTTCAATGCTCTTCTTCGGAAGGTTGAATTCTTTCGAAAGCACTGAAATCAGGGCCTTGTTTGCTTTTCCATCAACCGGGGCCGCCTTGATTTTGACCTTGCAGATGTCCCCTTCCATCCCAATCACTTCATCCCGCGAAGACTTAGGCAAGACTTTCACGCTGATGACCGTCTCGCAAACATCATTCATATTTCAACACTTTCTCCTATTGAAATCAACAGTTCTCAGCCAAGATGCGCCGCCATTTCCGCAAGACTCCTGACAAGGAATGATTGGATGAAAATGATGACAAGGATGACAATGATGGGAGAAAAATCCATTCCCCCAAGGCCTACCGGAAGCCTTCGCCTTATCTGGTAAAGGACCGGTTCCGTCACCGCCATAAGGAAACGAACGATGGCATTGTAAGGGTCGGGGTTTACCCACGAAATCACGGCCCTGGCAATGATAATCCACATATAAAGGGTCAAAGCGATATCGATGACCTTTGCTACAGCCGAAAGAAAATTCCCCAGAACAAAC
This sequence comes from uncultured delta proteobacterium, assembly GCA_963747015.1. Lineage (GTDB taxonomy): Bacteria > Desulfobacterota > DSM-4660 > Desulfatiglandales > Desulfatiglandaceae > DUZB01. The sequence continues at coordinate 149,593 of CAVVEP010000026.1, read as the reverse complement.
ATGGAAGGCTATCTCCTTATTCTAACGTAAACGCTGTCAGTATTCCATGGCATTTACAGGCGGTGCCTAAGAAAACCGATCCTTTTTCATGGTGAAGCATCTTGCTTGCCGTCTCTTGAAGGTCTTTCACCCGATATCCCCCCAACCCGGGCGCCAGCTGTCGGCTCCTGACGCCATGTGTGTAAAACTCCGGGTGTGCCAGATTCCTCACAATTTCATACAGGGGCATGTTTCGTTCTTCCCCCGTTACAGTGCAGAATTCCGGTTCAGGACAGTTTTCCGGACAAGCAAAATCGGCGTAACTAACGAGAAGAGAACCTTCGCTCGCAGGCCAATAATGAGGAAAACTACGCGCGGCCTGAGCCGGTACGGCTGTCTTTACGATTCTTCGTTTTCCCTGAAGGAAAAGCCTCAGCCATTCAAAAGCCAGGTGCAAAGGGACAGAGGGGACTATTATGTGATTCTCCCTGAAATTGCGCAAAATTTTCGACCAGGAAGCGAACCCCGTCATGCACAACAGATCCCACCGGAAGGGATTGTAAAGGGGAGAGGCGTTCCGCATTCGAGATCTACAACAAACACCTGGGAATCTCCTCCGGATAAAAGCCGCGCAGCCCTTGACCCGAACCGGCCCGCCCCGATAATAAACACGGCGTCCTCAGAAACCGTGTCCCACTCAAAACCCATTTCCAATCGCCTCCGGGATAAACCGATCCGATCTGGACCCAACCGACTATTCCATCAATATCTTTTCGGTTCCAACACCCTTTCACGGGAAAAAAATAATGTATGTTGAAGCAGGCCATAAGCCGGGTTCTGTTTCCCGAAACGATCCCTCGCCATCGGGACAATGATCATTCATCTAGTCTCGAGGTTACCCGCGAGATCAAGCGACCTACCCGGGAACTCGGGCGGACCACCCTCCAATGTTCCCCTATTTGGTCTTGCTCCGGATGGGGTTTGCATAGCCTCCGACGTCACCGCCGAACCTGGTGAGCTCTTACCTCGCCCTTTCACCCTTACCCCCATGCAGCCAAACGACCACACAAAGGCGGTTTCCTTTCTGTTGCACTTTCCTTCCCGTCACCGGGACTGGGCGTTACCCAGCATCCTGTCCTCAGGAGCCCGGACTTTCCTCCCCCCCGCCTTAAGCGGGGCGGCGATCATTCGTCCTGCTTCAACATACAAAATCTCAAACCGCATCACTCATTCAAGGGCTGGGGATTGTAGCATTTGTCCTCGCCCCAATAGATGATCCGCTTGCAATTTGGACAATTCATGATGGTATCGCCCCGAATCAATTCATTGAATTTCTGAGGAGGAATCCCGATATTGCATACCTTGCAGACGCTATCGGCTACAGGACTGACCACCACAACCCCTTTGTGACTTTTCAAAAAATCGTATTGCTTCAATAACTTAGCATCAACGGCTTGACGACATTGCGCTTGTTCCTTCAGAAGACGTTTCAGCTCTTTCTCCAACAAGGCCACATCCTGCCGAATTTTCTTCTGGTCGTTCAAAAACCGGATCTTATTCTCCTCCGCCTCTTTGCTGAAAGATTCATAGGTGGCCTTCAGATCCTCTCTCGTCTCCATAAGATCCAGCGCTTTGTCTTCAAAAGTACTTTTTTCTCTCTCCAAATCGCTGATTTCCTTAAGTGCCGCCGTATATTCTTTATTCGAGGCGATATTGGAGAGTTTCACCTGACTCTTTTTCAAACGATTTTCAATATCATCAATACGCTGATCAATTTCGCGTTTTTCACGGTTGCATTCTTCAAACTGGAGGGTGCCCTGATCAACCTGTTCTTCAAGATTTCGCAACTTCTCGCTGAGTTCTTCTATCTTCCTTGGATTTTCTCCTATCCCGGCCTGCACGTTCCGAATCTTAATATCGCACTCCTGAAGCTTGATCAATTGCTTCATCTTCTCCCGCAAATCATCCATTTCACACCAACCTCTTTCTCACCATAGGACGTAAAAATTACCAAAACTTTCTAAAAGTTTGGAACCGGGGAGGCAACCCCGTAAAGACGGGCCGCCTCCCCTTTCTCTCAAAAGTTTGAACAACGGCGTTCAGGCCTTTCTCACCTTACCATTCTTAAAGGCCATTCTTAAAGGGCCATTCTTAGAGGGTCAGCTCCTTCCTCATCAATTTCAACGGAAACATCCCAGCTTCTTGCCGCCAGAAGTTCCTGCAAATGAGCCCCAAAAACCCTGAAAGCTGCATTTTCCAAAGCAAAATGGCCACCATCCACCAGGACCATTCCCAAAGACTCCGCCTCCAATGCCACATGGTGAGTCACATCACCAGTCAAGAAGAGATCGGCTTCTTTCCTATACGCCTCTGCCAAAAGGCTTCCTCCGGACCCACCGACCACGGCCAGCCTCTTTATGGTAACATCCTTTTCACCAACAACCTTCATATATTGCAAATGAAAGGTCCTGGATATTTCCCGAAGCACCGCATCCAGTGGGAGAGGTTTTTCAAGATAGCCTATTCTTCCCGGGCCGACAGACCCTTTCATACCCGTGTCTTCTTTTAGAACCGCTACATTCACCAGTCCAAGAAGATCGGCAAGAATATCGTTGATCCCTGCCGTTGAAGCATCCAGATTCGTATGGGCGCAAACAACCGCCACATCTTCCTTTATGGCTCTGAGCGATCACGTCGCCCGGGAAAACTTCAGAATTTATTTGGGACACCGGTTTAAAAATAAGAGGATGATGGGTAAGCAGTATTTGGGCATGCGCATCAAGGGCTCGTTGCAATGCCCCTGGCGTTGGATCCAGCGATGTAAAAATGGTTTGGATTCGCTGCGAGGGCGCCCCCACCTGAAGGCCCGGGTTATCCCACGGTTCCGCGAGGCTGGCAGGCGAAACGGATTCCAGCAAATTCAAAAGATCCGTTACAGTCGGCGCCATAGCTCGTTACCCTTGCATCTTTCAGGAGAAAGTGCGGTTCGGCTCGAAAAAGTGAAGGGCGTACCCTGCGCGGGTACACCCTTTCTCACCTTAACCTTCCCACCTTTCGGGTCGTGTTTTATAAAATCCAGGAACATCGCCGTATACAAGATGGTGGGCCCACCAGGGTTCGAACCTGGGACCTACCGGTTATGAGCCGGTGGCTCTTCCAGCTGAGCTATGGGCCCCTCTAAAGCACCTCTTACTGACAGATCAGAATGCGAAACAATGAAGAATTTGTCAAGAAAAAACATGAGATGAATCTACCTGATCCCTAACTTTCCATAAAGCTCTTCAGCTTCCGGCTTCTGCTGGGATGCCGAAGCTTCCGAAGCGCCTTTGCCTCTATCTGTCGGATACGTTCTCTCGTAACACTGAAATCCCGACCGACCTCTTCCAGGGTATGATCAGCCTTTTCACCAATGCCGAATCTCATTCTCAGGACCTTTTCCTCCCTTGGAGTAAGGGAAGTAAGCACCTTTCTTGTCTGCTCGGCCAATCCGAAATTGATGACCGCATCCCCGGGAGAAAGGATATTTTTGTCCTCTATGAAATCACCGAGATGGCTATCCTCTTCCTCGCCTATCGGCGTTTCGAGAGATATGGGCTCCTTGGCTATCTTCAAGACCTTTCGTACCTTTTCAAGGGGAAATTCCATTTTCTGCGCGATTTCTTCGGGCGTAGGCTCGCGGCCATGCTCCTGGACCAGGTATCTGGAGGTTCTCATGAGTTTATTTATCGTTTCAATCATATGCACGGGAATCCTGATCGTTCTTGCCTGATCGGCAATCGCTCTCGTGATGGCCTGTCTTATCCACCAGGTGGCATATGTGCTGAATTTATATCCTCGCTGGTACTCAAACTTATCCACGGCTTTCATGAGCCCGATATTGCCTTCCTGAATCAGATCAAGGAACATGAGTCCCCTGTTCGTATATTTTTTTGCGATGCTCACAACCAGTCGCAGATTCGCCTGAATCAGATCGGATTTCGCTTGATTCGCCCTTTGGAGACACCTTTCCACTCTTCTGAGTTTTTGCTTAAGCTGCCTCGGCGTCATACTGGTTCGTTTCTTAATCTGCTTTATAACATCCTGAGAGCTCATAGCCCTGTCTTGCAGGGCGCAAAGATCCCCTTTGCACATTTTCACCTGTTCAATAAAGCTATCATCGGAAACGGTTTCTGGTATTTCTTTTAAACATTGCCTCAGATAGTAAATAGATTTGCCGCCCAACAGCATCATACACTCCGAAATATCTTTTTCGGCCTTTTCGAGCTCCGTAATCAAATCTCTGAATCTTTCAACCATCAACTCAAGCTGCCTTTTTTCAAGGCTGAACGAATTCACAAGCTGTACGATCTTTTCCTGATCTCTCCGAATCTCCGCTTGAAGTTCTTTTCTTCTGTTTTCAGGGCACTTCCTGACATTCATTTCGAACCGCTTCTTCTGCAGGACCGCACTGGTTTCACAGATCTGCTCTATCAGGGTAAGAAGGAATTCTCTTCTCTCTCCCATATCGTTGCAGGCTTCGTCTTCATCCAGATCGTTGATCACTTCCTTAAGCTTAACCTCTCCCAGTTTCAGCTTTTCGCCCAGATCGATAATATGTTCCACACCCACGCAACAAAACAGCAGGGTGTGCAGCGCTTCCGTTTCCCCGGATTCAATCCTCTTGGCAATCTCCACTTCTCCTTCTCTTGTGAGAAGAGAGATGCGCCCCATCTCCTTCAGATACATTTTTACCGGGTCCGAGATCCTTGACGACCCATTGGCGCTGTCCAGCGTAATATTTTCCTTTTCTTCCAGGATAAATGCTTCTTTCTTATTTGCACTGGATTTTTCAACCTTTTCTTTCGCATCTTCATCAATGACCAGGATGTCCAGTTCTTCGAACATGATCATGATGTCATCGATATGATCTTCAGACGATATCATTTCCTCGGACAAATCGTTGTTCAGCTCATCAAAAGTAATATAGCCCTTTCTCTTGCCACTATCTATCAATCGCTTCAAGTTGATCATATCGCTCTTTTTATCCATAAACCATTACCTCCAAAGACTCGTATATCAGTGACCAGGGGGGCCTTGTGCCTTCAGTTTCAAGAGCCGGTTCAGTTCCACAGGATCTCCAACAGCTGCCCTGAAAGATCTTGACAGTTTGTTTTCATACGCCTTGCACCTCATTTCGCTGACCGCCTGATCTATCTCCTCATCCGAATAGATAGACTCAGAAATCAGAATCTCTCTTAAAACGGCCTGCACTTCGCTATTGAGGCGTTTTTCAAAATCGCCAGGAGAAAAGCTCCCCGTACGTCTATGTTCATCAAGAATTACACAAACAATTTCCTTTATTCCCGGATCCGAAAGCAATTCCACGCATTCCGAATCATAAAGCTTACTGATGGTTTCCGGGTGATGCACCATGAGATTCAGCAACTGGGAATCACAGACCGTGCTCTCCGGCCTCGAAACGGATATCTTTTTTCTTACGGCTCTTTCGAGTTCATCCGCCGACCGGCTTTTTCTGAAAGCGGCCAGTTCCGCCAACACCACATCCTCCCGGATGCCGATCCGTTCCGCAAGCCCCCTGACATACAATGAACATTGGGCCATATTTCGAACTTCCGCAAGGACCGGCAGGATTTCTTTCATGGCGCTTACCTTTCCCTCCACGCCCTGCTTTGTTCAAGGACAAACTCCTGTTCAGATAGAAGTCGAACAGGAGATCGGCCTTTTCAACCAGTTTTTCAAATGCAGGAAGACCATTCTCCTTCACGTACGTATCCGGATCATGCCCTTCGGGCAGAACAACCGCCTTCGCCGAAAGGCCTTCATTCAAAAAAATAGGCAGTGTCCTCATGGCTGCCGATTTTCCCGCCTCATCTGAATCAAAAACAACCACAGCTTCCCGGGCATATCCCTTGATTTTGCGGATATGGTCGCCCGTCATAGCTGTGCCAAGCGTAGCCACAACCTCATTCAGGCCTTTCTCTTTCAATGCCAATAGATCCATATACCCCTCAACGATAATGGCACGGCCCTTTTCTCTAATGCTTCTAAAGGAGGAATCCAGGCCATAGGGAAACTCACCCTTGTGAAAAATCGGAGTTTCAGGCGTATTCAGATATTTTGGCATTCCGTCGTCGAGAACCCTTCCCCCGAATCCGATAACCCTTTCTCTCAGGTTTGAGATGGGAAACATGACGCGCCCGCGGAAACGATCATAATGCCCCCCGTTTTTCCTTGGGATAATAAGTCCGGCCTGGACAGCATGCGAGGGGTCTGCATTCTTACTCATCAGATAGCGAGTAAGGCCATCCCATTTGTCCGGGGAATATCCGAGTCTGAATTCGGCAATGATTTCCTTTGAAATTCCACGCTTTCGAAAATAATCCGCTGCGACTTTTCCGATCTGTTCATGCTTGAGCATTTCCTGGAAAAAAGTCGCGGCCATCTCATTGATTTTAAATAGGCTTTCCCTTAAATCACTTTTCTTCTTTTCCGCGGACGCGGAGAAATCCCCCGAGATGGTCACATGATATCTTTCAGCCAGATCCTTCAGTGCCTCGGAAAAGCTGAAATTGTGATAGGCCATCCAGAAATCGAACAGGTCCCCTCCTTTCTTGCAGCCAAAACAGTGAAACATCTGCCTATCCTGACTGACGGTAAACGAAGGATCTTTCTCGGCATGAAAAGGGCAAAGCCCCATAAAATTCTTTCCCGCCTTTTTGAGCTGAACAAACTGACCGATCACGTCCACAATGTCAGCAGCACGCTTGATTTCATCTTTCGCAGACTGGAAGGAAACCATATGGGGCTTTTCCGCCGATTTTTGCTTTTCAAGATTTAAGAATCTACAGCCACGGTGTTCACCTTGCAGTACAACAAATGCCTCATAGCCATAAACGACAAAAACTCCTTCATTAAAGGAAGGAGTTTTATTTCATCAAACACCGAATTCCATCTGTATTCATTATTTCTGTCAATAACTGCTGATCCAAGAAACAGGCAACCGGATGTTTTGAATGTGTCGAGTGCGCAAAAGGATAACCATACCCGTCACAGGATGCTAAGCATTCAGCAGTCTTCTGGCTATTTCACTTACCGTTTTTCCCTCCGCCCGTCCAGCCATTCTTTCCATGGCCGGTTTCATAATCTTCCCCATATCTTTACCGCCGGAAAGGGAAAGCTCTGAAATTATTTCGGACAGGATTCGCTCTATTTCGTCGCGGTCCAGCTGTTTCGGAAGGTATTCATAGAGGATTTCAGCCTCCTTCTCCTCTTTCATCCATAAATCATCACGGCCTGCAGCCTTGAATTCCTCGGCAGCCTCTTTGCTTTTTCTGATCATGGAAGAGATATTCGAAAGGATCTCATCCTCCTTCAATTCTCTTCCCCATTTTACCTGTTCGTTTTTCAGTTGAGACCTGAGCATCCTGAGAATGGAAAGTCGAAGAACATCCTTGGCCTTCATGGCGGTTTTAAAGTCTTCGCTTATTCTATCCTGCAGCGGCATCATTCCACGTACCTCCTCTAATTTAGGACGAACAGACGACATGTCAAGCCTAATTATTTTTGATCTCCCGCCGGTCGTCACAGACCCGAATAGCCTCGGAAAGATCCAGACTGCCATCATAGAGAGCTCGTCCCGTGATCATACCCACGACCCCATGTTCTGAAAGGGGCAATATTTCCAGGACATCCGCCAACCCGGATATTCCACCCGATGCGATGACCGGAACATCCACGGATTGCGCCAGAAATTTTGTGGCTTCCACATTGCAGCCGCTCCGCATACCGTCTCTGTGAATATCCGTATAGATAATGGCCGCAAGGCCTTCGCCTTCAAATTTTCGGGCAAGTTCGACCGGGCTCAAAGCAACATTCTCGGTCCAGCCTTCCAAGGCAACCATTCCATCTTTCGCGTCGATTCCCAGGATGATCCTCCCTGGAAACGCCTTACAAGCCTCCTTCACAAATTCAGGATGTTTACAGGCCACCGTTCCCAAAATCACATATTGTATTCCCAAGTCAAAATAGGCGGCCATCGTGGTCATATCCCGTATCCCACCACCCAGCTCGACCGGGACAGGTACGGACTCCACAATCCGTCCGGATCACTGCCAGGTTGACGGGCCTGCCTTGAAAAGCTCCATCCAGGTCCACCAGGTGCAGTCTTCGCGCGCCCGCATCAAACCATTTTTTGGCCATTTCCTCGGGATAATCCGAAAAAATGGTCTCTTCGGACATTTTTCCCTGCCTGAGCCTGACGCAACGCCCCTCTTTAATATCTATGGCTGGAATAACAAGCAAAGGTCTACTCCTTTTTCTCCTCTTCGACAGACTTTTCCTTCTTTGGAGGGGCGCCGGGCATTTCTTCAATCAACTTCTTCAATCCGATCATGGCCAGCTTTTCCGCCGTCAACCATTTGCCGTCACTCGCGGCAAACGTGCCGTAATCGAACAAATTTTCCATCAAGGATTGTTGTGTCTTATCGTAACTGCCTTTCCAGAGAAGAGCTCCGTCAGACGATCTGACAAGCCACAGGTCAAAGGCTACGGAAGCAGGAAAATCCACCGCGTAGTCCGAGCCCCGCCGATCTCTCCATCGATAAATACTGCCTCCCACAACGGCGTCTGCTCCAAAGGTTTTCCCCACCTCTTCAATCATTTGAACAGCGCTCATCCCCATCTTTTCATCCGATCCAAGGATGCTTTCGAACACGCCCCTCGCCTGCCCCGGCGGGACCATTTTCCACCGTCTATCTTCAAAAAGTTTATCGTAGAGCTTATCCGTCATCATCGTCGTCACCTGTAAGGAAACAGGCTGGGCCATAAAGACGGATCCGGTAACGGGGCTCCGGACAACATCAGGTAGTTCACCCTGAGCCATGGCGGGACTGAAACCGACGACAACCACGCTTTTCGTGGCGGCAATGGCGGCCTCTTCCGAGGGGGTAAGCGACTTCCCTCCCTGGCATCCAAGAAAACTGAACCCCAGGCAACTCCATACCAACCAATGGAAAAGCCGCGTCTTTGAAGCCGGTCCCGGGCGCATAGTCCCTCCTTATGATTATAGAACTCCCTTGGTTGATGGCACAATTCCAGCCAAACGTTCTTCGACGGTCGCGGCCTGGTTGACAGCCCTGCCGAAAGCTTTAAAAATGGCTTCTGAAATATGATGAGGTTCCTCTCCTGCAAGCAGATCGATATGCACCGTCATGCCCGCATGCATGGTCAAAGCCCGGAAAAATTCCTTGAGCAACCCCGTATCGAAAGTGCCGGAAGTTCTCCCGGGGAAAGCTACTCGGTAGGCAAGAAACGGCCGATTGGAGAGATCTATCACAACCCTCGCCATGGCTTCGTCCATGGGGATGGTTGCCTCTCCATACCTTCGGATTCCTTCCCTGCCGCCAAGAGCCTTGTTGAAAGCCTGTCCGAGGCAGATACCCAGATCCTCCACCGTATGGTGATCATCGACTTCTCTATCGCCACTGGCCTTCAATTCCAGCTTCATCAAACCATGGGCGGTCATAAGATCAAGCATGTGATCCATGAAACCGATGCTCGTATCCACCACCGAACGCCCGCTCTCGTCCAGATTCAACTGCAGAAGAATTTCAGTTTCTCTGGTTTTTCTCTCAATCCTCGCTGTTCGCATGATCCTGTAGCCTGTATTCCGCAAGGTTTCCGATAAGGAAGGATTATAAGTGGATTATCTGCCGGCAGCAGATAATATCAAAAAAAGATGGTGGAGATGAGGGGAATCGAACCCCTGGCCTGTACGTTGCGAACGTACCGCTCTCCCATCTGAGCTACACCCCCACGTTGGTGTTCCGGCAAGACACATCGATACTATTTACACGCAGTGAAGAACCGACTTCCCCAAAAGGTCAAATAGCATTTCAATTTAATTTTTTATTATAAGCTGATTGAGGGATTAAATCAATGATTTTTTAAGTGGAAGGGAAACATTTTCTGAACGGAATTCAACATATCAAATAGTCTTATGCTTCTCTTCCAATCTTGCCAAGGCGGCATCCAGGGCATCGGTATCCAGCGGTTTATTGAAAAACTCCGTGGCGTCCAGATCAAAGGCCTGTTTCGCCAGATCTTTATCTCCATGTCCAGTAATCACCATGACTTCGGTTTGGGGACGCATTTCCTTAATGGTTTTCAGGATGGAAAAACCGTCTTTTCCAGGCATCTTGATATCGGTCAGCACAATGGGCGGCCTTTCTCTTTCGAAGATCTCCAACCCGGACTCCGCATTCTCGGCAGTCAGGACCACATAGCCGCAGGCCTCCAGAAACAGTTTCAACATCTGAAGGGTCGGCACTTCGTCATCAATAACCAGGATTTTTTTCATAAGAAAACTCCATCAGAGGTTTTCAAACAAGAGGATTCGGGGGCATCCATCAATCATTCTTCTTGGGCCGCGGAAAACGCACCTGAAACCGGGTTCCTCCCCCCGATTGGCGGTTCACTTCTATCGCGCCGCCGAAATCCCTGACAATACCGTACGTTATGGAAAGCCCCAGCCCCATTCCCCTTCCCACTTCCTTGGTTGTGAAGAAAGGCTCGAATATCTTTGCCAGGTTCTCGTCCGTTATCCCGACGCCGTTATCCGATACAGCAAATCCCACATGACTGTCATTGGAAAACGTCGAAAGCGTGATGACATTCTCCTCACCATCTTCACCGGCCCGGTTTCCATGCCCAATCGCATCGCGCGCATTGGTAACCAGGTTAAAGATAACCTGTTCGAGACGGTTCTTATTGGCCAGAATCTGGGGAGAATCTTCATCCAGATCATACGCCACCTTAATGTTTTGCAGGATAAGTTGCTGACCGATGATCTTCATTACATCTCCGATGGTCATATTCAGACTGACCATCTCCTTTCTGAAATCAGGCTTTCTCCCGAATTCACGAAGACTCCGGATGATTTCAGAAGCCCGGTTCACCTGTTCGGCAACGGATGTAACCACCTGGCGCAGGCTGTCCGGAGGTATGGTCCTGTTCTGTTCCACCTGTTTTCGGAGAAAGTCATTGCCGATCTTTATGGCGTTGAGCGGCTGGTTGAGTTCGTGGGCGATTCCGGCCGACATCTCCCCCAGGGTGGTCATCTTGCTGGCCTGAAAAAGCTGGGCATCCTTTTCAATAATCTCGGTAATATCCGACGCGGCCAGGATGATGGCCGGCCGACCCTGGTAGGTGGTTGAACATGCCTTCACTTCCACATAAAAAGGCTCTCCTCCCTGCCGGTAATGTTTAATTCTCTGACTGAACACGCAGCTCTCCGATTGGTTCTCGGAATCCAGCAGGGAAAAGGCCCCCTCCTGATATTCAAAAGATCCCAGTTCTTGAAAGTTTCGACCGATCAATTCATCTTTGTAATATCCGTATGTTTCCTCCGCACTGGGGCTGGCATCCAGAATCACCAGAGTTTCCCGGTCAAGAACAAAGATGGGATTAGGACCGCTGATAAACATGGACCGATATTTTTCCTCGGATTCATGAAGGGCCTGCTCCGATCTTTTCCTTTCCGTTACATCCAGAAAAGAACCGGTTACAAACTCCACTTTTCCTTGTTCGTCACACACAATCTTGCTGCAACCTTCTATCCAGACAATGGTTCCATCCTTTTTCCTGATTCGGTATTCCCTGATGTACGAATGATCCGATCGCAAGGCTTCAACAAATTTGTGGCGGACATAGTCCCGATCTTCTTCGACGATGAGATCGAACCAGTTCATCTTCCGCGTATCGAAAACTTCCTTCTTATAGCCCGTCAAGATCTCAATTTTATCATCGAAAAGATCCAGCGTCCCGTCGGCATACCCCCGGAAAACAATGTTCGGGATATTATCCATGAGGAACCGGTAACTTCCTTCACTTTCAGCCAGGGCCTTTTCAGAACGCTTCTTCTCCGTGACATCCATGGCAATGCATAAGAAGCCGTAAAGGAAGCCATCCGGATCCCGCAGCGCACTTATGGATAGCGCCGCCGGAAAGTGGGTTCCATCTTTTCTGACGTAGGTCCACTCTTGCTGCTCTTTTCTTCCCTGTCGTGCGTATTCCAGGAAGACCTCATAGCCTTTCACCTCTCGCGTCGTATCCGCCTTGATGGCTTTTGCATGGGTCTTCAACTCGGATTGCAGGAGGAATATCTCCGGGGTGGCCTTTCCGATGACTTCTTCCGCCTTGTATTGCAGAAGATTTTCCGCACCGGTATTGAAAACCGAAATAATACCCCGAATATCGGTAGCAATAATGGCGATCCGGGTAGCCGAATCGAGGACCGCTTTTCGCTGGGCATTGGCATCCTGAAATCTCTGCAACACCCTTTCGGTTTCCTCAAATTGCTTTACAACCAGGCTTGCAGTGATTTCAGCCGCTTCCCTTGCGACACGGATCTCCCTTCGAAGGATCGCATTTTCTCTGATAAGCTCCTGAACGCGCAGTGCGGAGGCGTCTTCGTGAGACTTGGCTAAATTTCTTACGCTCATTTTCCGGTGTCCCTGCGTTATCCAATCATTCTTCGGTTTCTAAAAACTGCTGTTAGCTGTCGGCAATTAGCCGTTAGCTTAAACACAAAAAAAGGCTTATATGTTCTTTACGTTAATCACAGAATCTTAACCGTCTTTTTGTTCCCGTGCCCATCCGCCACATGGACGCAGCATACCAGACAGGGATCAAAGGAACGGACGATATGCCCGATTTCCACAGGATCATCCGGATCCCTGATCTCCGTTCCCACGATCGCCTCTTCCCAGGGTCCCCTTACCCCTCCGCCGTCTTGTGGAGATCCGTTCCAGGCCGTCGGGGTGATGATCTGATAATTGGAAATTTTCCCGTCTTCAAGCTCCACCCAATGACCGAGGGCGCCTCTATGCGCCTGAATCAAACCAAACCCGCGACCGTTCTCCTGCTGCTCGTTCTTCCGGTAGAAATTTTCATTCCCCGGGACGATTTCCTTGAGCCAGCAATCCAGAGCAGGCATGACATACGCGGGCCTTACCAGGCGGGCGAGCTGGCGCAGAAAGGCATTGGAACCGCTTTCCTTCAAGAGGTCGGAAAACAGAGGATTGGCCGCCATAAACGATTCCGCCAAGGGGCCGGTCTCCGCGGGATATCCGTCGTAGCGGGGCGCCTTTGACCAGGAATATCCATCTTTTTTTTTGCCGGGTTCCTCTATAACTGTTTGCCCGTCAAAAGGATGCCCCGGGCCGTCAACATCCCTGAAATGGGAAAAGGCCGCATCTTCAGATACTTTTTCCTGCTGGAACGGATATCGTACGCCATCAAGAGAAAAACCTGCCTGGAAAAGATGATTTTCGTCCGTGGCCCTTGCCATCACCGTGTCTTCGGGCATCTCAAACGAACCGAAACTAACAAAATTATTATGCCCTTTCCCAAGCTCGTGCAATCCGATCTCATTGGATATTCGCATGAAAAAACCAAGATCCCCCTCCTGATGGGCGCGATCTTCGTCGTACCAAGCCTCCAGATCTCGGGAGCTCTTTATTTCCTTCCAACGCGCCAGTGTACATCCAAGCACCCTCTTCTCGTACCATCGCCTGAAATTGGACAATAAACTCCGACACTGGTTGATATCATTCTGGCCCGGGACCGATACCACCCCTCCCGGAACCATGAAAGAGGAATGGGGCCATTGACCTCCAAGTATCGCTATAATTTCAACGATTTTTTTCGTTTCACGGATCGTGCGGACAGCCGTTTCTCCTTTGAGCGGCAGGTAACGGGCTACGGCGTCCTCAAAAAAAGAACGGCCTTTGTAGGCAGACCTGGCAAAGTCGGGCATGAAGAGCAGAAATGTATGCCGCAAATCATTTTGAAGTTGTTCCGCCATCAGGGTAATGTTTCTCACCCGTATGGCGTCATCGGGGACATGGACCTTGAAAATCATGTCCAAGGCCTTCGCGGCCGCCTTCAAATGGGAAGTGCTGCAGATTCCGCATACCCTTGGCGTAATAACCAGCCCATCCAAGGGAGCACGTCCTCTGAGAAGGTTTTCAAATCCCCGGTACATCGTCCCGACGCTTCTGGCCTCGGAAACCACTTGATCCTCCATTTCCAGATGGAGTTCCAGATCGCCTTCCACCCTGTTTAACGGCAGAACCTGAATCTTTTTTGTGCTCATAATCTATATCCCGGACTTTCGTTTAATGAGTCTCTTGGGAGCCGCCGCGGCAGCCATCCCCTTGTAGGCCATGTAGTGAGCGCGGCTCACTCCCGCCGGCAGTTCAATAGGAATCCCTTCTATATTGCGCGTTTTGAAAAAGGGATAATGCTGAGGAAAATCAGGGCGTGTGCAACCAAAACAGGGGACCCCGACCCTGGTCTTGGACGAACGCCTGTTCCAGAGGATCTTGTTGCAAGGGCCCGTGACAAGGGGACCCTGACAACCCATGTAGAAAAAAAGGCATCCCTTTTCACCGAAGCGCTTTTCTTCCACCCGATATTCATGGTACTCATTTCTGGTACACCCTTGGTGAACCATGATCCTGTACCAGTCCATGGGACAATGCTGTTCGTTCAGATCCAGGGCCGTTTCGTTGACCACCGCCGTAAGGGTTCCGGCCAGCACATCGCAATGACACGGGCAACCGGGAAGATTGATCACCGGCAGGCCGCTTTTGCTCCTGAAGTTCCTGCCAAGGAATCCACCGGATCCGTATTTATGAAATTGCACCCCGGTCGATTCCACCTCGTGGTCGGCGCCGAATCCCCCGAAACTGGCACACGTACCAACGGCAATCACATAGGAAGCCTTATAGGCAAGGGCCCGGATGAGGTCTTTCTTCGGTTTGCCCAAGACCGTATCCGCAAGCCCCGTATTGGACGGACCTTGAATGACGGATCCCTCAACACAAAGGATATCAATGGGTTGTTTGTCCTCTATAATACTCTCGTTCAATCTTTGAATCTCCGCGGGATTAAGCGCGGACAGGGCCGGGTGCCACAGCATTTCAATGGCGAGCATCTCGATAAGCTCGATCAGGTCGGGGGATTCCGCGTTCAGGAACGACCAGGTGTCTCCGCCGCATCCTCCTCCCTGTATCCAGTAGACGGTCTTGGTCATTTTCTTTTCTCCTTTCTTCCTTATCAGACATCACTTTGGAATAAGCGGGGAATATATGCAACAGAAAAATAGGTTCCACGCGACCAGTGACAAGTGGACGGGAACCGATCGACATCACCCGGGTTACCGGAAAGCTCAGTTTAATGGTGGTTCCTACGCCTACTTCACTCTTCACTTCAATTTTCCCCCCGTAGGCCCTTGTGATCTGTCGGCTTATTGCCAGGCCCAGCCCCTTTCCCTTTTCTTTTGAAGAAAAAAAAGGCTCGAAAATCCTGTCTCTTGCGTAGGAGGGAATCCCCACACCCGTATCGGTTACCAGGGCGATCACCCGGTTGCCTTCCCGGAATGTCTTGATCTCGATGACGCCGTTGCGAACCTCCGGATCTGCTTGAATCTTTTCATGGATCGCCTCGCGCGCATTGGAAAGGAGGCTGAAAAAAATCTGTGCTATCCGTCGTTTGTTCCCCAGGACGGGCGGCAATCCGTCCTCCAGCTCCATCTTTACGGCGATATTCTCCAAGGGCAGCTCATTTTCCACGATCCCCAGCGTCTCCCGAATGGGGCCGTTGATATCCACCGGTTCGCTTTCAAAAGTGGAGCCCTGTCCGATTTCAATGAGCCTGGTGATGATCCCTGACGCACGGTCCACCTGCCTGTCGATTTCATGAACCACGTTGTTGAGCTGTTGATCCGAAATGGGCTGTCCTTTTCTAAGCATCATCTTAAGAAAATCGTTTCCCAGTTTAATGGCGTTCAAAGGCTGCCTGATTTCATGCGCAACACCGGGCGGCATTCCGCTCATGGTCGGGATCCACTTGAGCAAATCCCAGGCCGTAACGAGCTCCACATGCAACATGAGCGCAGGCAGAAGGATGATATCCCCCACAAGAGCGGCAAACATGGTGATGATCATCATGAGACCGAAGAGGGAGGTAGGCGCGAAATGGGAGAAAAGAAGGATGGAAAACCCGCAACTGATGGTCAGCGTGGTAAAGATCATGGGTCTTCCCACGGAGAGAATCGTATTGGTGAGCGCCCTGTCTTTGTCCGGGTCCTTCCTGAATTCATTATTATACCTGAAAAGATAATGGATCGTGTCATCCACGGCCAGTCCGATGGCAATGCTTGCGATCAGACTGGTCACCACGGAAAGATGCACGTTGAGCCAGCCCATCAGACCGAAACTGACTACGATGGGGAAAAGATTAACGGCGATGGCCACCAGGCCCACCTTGCCTGAAAGGAACAGAAGAATCATGACCATAAAGATCAATGCCAGGGTAATGGAAAGGCTTTTCACCTGTCCGCTGGTGAGGATTTCGCTGCTGGCCGATATGGCCACTCCCAGTCCGGTCACTTCACACTTCAGCGTTTCCGGGAAGTTGGCCTTCACTTCCCGAAGGATCTTCTTTTTGGTCTCGAGAAAATCCCTGGAGCTTGAGATATGGGTCAGCATCAGGATATTTGTCAGACTGAAATCCGGTTTCATAAATCGAAGCAGCATATCCTCGCCAAGGAGGGTCTTGTAGTTGTTGATCAATATGCGCAGTTCAAAGGCCTCTTCCGGCAGGGAATAATATTTCGGCTCATACCGGTTCAGCGTATAGTTGACCAGCTTCAGGTAGTCGACAAAAGAGATCGTCTTATCCACCCCGGGCAATGTTTCGAGATATTTCTGCAGACGGGCTATTTCACGAATATTTTTAAGATCTTCAAAGAAATCCTCCCCACTGCCCGAAAGGAGCACATTCATAGGGAAAGCTTCCGGAAAGATCGCGGTATATATCGTGGAAATGCCGGCTCACCGGCACATCGCGTTTAAAATACTCCACCGGATTGGTCTCCACGCGGATGCGAAAAATGCCTGCCGAGCAAAAAAGAATCAGGACAATAAGGAGAAAGAAAGTAATTCTCTGGCGCCGGATATTGATGGCGATGATCTTACCCAAGAGCATCTGGAAAAACCGATCCAGGCCGGCCAGTCCCGCCCGGGACGGCTTTCGCTCCCGGGAAGGGAGGGGAAAAAGGGTCATGGCCGCCGGAAATGCCGTCAGCATGATAAACAAAAGGCTCAGCATCCCGAAGCAGGAAAAAAGGGCAAACTCCCTGATCGCCGTAATGCGGTTGATGAAAAGCGATCCAACCCCGATAATCGTGGTGACTACGGCTAAAACAGTGGGGAAAGTCAACAGCCGGAAGGAATTGTACGCCGCTTCCCGTGCAGAGGAAACGTCCTTCGCGCATTTTATGTATTCCGAACAGATATGAAGACAGTAGGCCGTACCCACGGCGATCAGGAATATGGGTACGATCATGGTCATCATGGACAGCGGAATTCCCAGCCAGGCCATGAGGCCGAAGGTCCATATCTGGGTTAGAATGACGGTCATGAGCGGCAGAACCAGGCACGCCACATTGCGGAACAAGAGAAAGAGGATGAGGGCGATCACGACCAGGGTGATGGGCGGGAGTCTTTTGAAATCGAGAGCAGTATATTCAGACAGGGCATCGGAAACCAGCGGCAGACCGGTTTGGTAAACGGTGAGATTCCCGGGAACCCGGCTGATGAGTTTCGCCACTTCATCAAGGACGTTTTTGCTGGAAGCCTGCTTATCTAAAACCAGCGTAAGAATCGTGGAGCGCTGGTCTTTCGAAATGAGATTTCGCTCGAAAAGACTTACGGGAGACAAGAAATCGGCAAATTGCCGCAAGTTCCAGTTTTCGGTCTTGCTCACCGTGCGCCTGATGTCCGGAAGACCGATTACACGCCTGACCCCCTTTATCCTCGATGCCTCGTCCGAGAGATTTTCAATCACACTTGAAGGTAACGGGATCAAATACGTTCTTGCTTCTGATAACAATGCGAATGATCTCATCCGATTCAAAATTCTCCTTAAATCTCTGGTATTGACGCGTTTCAGGCAGGTTCTTTATGACGAGATCGTAAATGGAGGTCCCGATTCGCAGATGAGGCAGTTTCCATGCGAAAAGAGCGGTTATGAGGGCAATGACCACCAACACCGTCAAGGGTCGGCGCACCACCCAGGCAAGGGCCTTCTCAAAAGGAGACCGAGCCATGAAAGTATCCCGATGAATCTGTTCCCTCTTCATTTTCCTGAACCAGTAGAGTAATATAACGAAGAACGGCATCCGCCTTTGGAAACAACCCGGAGTGCAAGGATACAGGAAAAGGTTTGCAAGTTCCAGATCTTCTTTTAATATTTCTTCTAATCATTAGGAATAGCTGACGGACGACAGCAATTCTCATTATGGCTTTTATGGGTATGAGGCCATGGGGGTCTCTTTCGAAACGCCGATATTCTGCACATACACTCTGCGGATGCACTATCCCCGGTTTACATTACCCAACAGGCGGTGAAACGTTTGTGGCCCAAAATACTCCCCTTAGTTCGTTTTTTCAGACTAAATTCTGAGGCTGCACCACCGTGCCATGGAATAAAGCAGGTTTTTTGACGGCTTTTGGAAGAGACCCCCATGGCCGGTTCTGCGAAAAAAGCCATAATGAGAATTGCCGGACGGACGATTTCAGCAATTGACTTGCTCTAATCTTTCTGCTAATTTGATTGTTTATCATAATTTCTGGAGGAACGCTGTAATGGATTATAAAGAAACACTGAATCTGCCGAAAACCAAATTCCCCATGAAGGCCAATCTGGTTCAAAGAGAACCCGAGATCCTTGAGGGCTGGGAAAACATCGATCTTTACGGAATCATCCGTCAGGCTTCCCATGGGCGCAAACGGTATATGCTGCACGACGGCCCCCCCTATGCCAACGGCAACATCCACATGGGTACGGCGTTCAACAAGATCCTGAAAGATATTATCATTAAATCCAAACAGATGGCGGGATTCGACACCCCTTACGTCCCCGGATGGGATTGTCACGGCCTTCCGATTGAACATAAAGTGGACGGAGAACTGGGCGCCAGGAAAAAGGAGATGTCTCTCGCGGAGATCAGGGGATTCTGTCGTCGCTATGCCGAGAAATTTATCGACATTCAGCGAAACGAATTCAAACGCCTTGGCGTCCTGGGCGAGTGGAACAGGCCTTACCTCACGATGAATTTCCCATACGAAGCCACCATCGTAAGAGAGTTCGGAAAGTTTGCCCTCAATGGCAGCCTCGTGCGCAGCAAGAAACCGATCTACTGGTGCATCTCGTGCAAGACCGCCCTTGCGGAAGCCGAAGTGGAATACGAAGGACATACGTCCCCCTCCATCTTTGTAAAGTTTCCCATGATCTCCAATCTGGAAAAGCTTCTTCCCGGCCTGAAAGGTAAAAAGGTCTCTGTTGCCATCTGGACCACCACCCCTTGGACCCTGCCGGCCAACCTGGCTGTTGCCCTCCATCCCGACCTGGAATACGTAGCCGTGGATACGGGCAACGATGAAGTCATGATCCTCGCGGAAGGACTTCTTTATGCCTGCATGGATACCTTCGGGATTGATTCCTATGAAGTTCTCGGGTCACTCAACCCGGCGGATCTTGAAAACCTGGAAGCAAAACATCCCCTCTATGACCGGCCGTCGAGAATCGTTCTTGCACCCTATGTCACGCTGGAAGCAGGTACGGGCTGCGTACACACCGCCCCGGGGCATGGTCGGGAAGACTACGAGACAGGCCTTAAATACGGGCTTGAGGCCTATTCGCCGCTGGACGATTGCGGATGTTTCACGCCGGAAGTAGAGTTCTTTGCCGGAACGCAGGTCTTTGAAGCAAACAGGAAGGTAAACGACAAATTGAAGGAAGTGGGCGCCCTTATCCGCGAGCAGGAAATCACCCATGAATACCCCCATTGCTGGAGATGCAAGCAGCCCGTTATTTTTCGATCGACAAAACAGTGGTTTATCTCCATGGATAAGACCGGGTTGAGGAAAGACGCCCTGGACGCCATCAAGACGGTTTCCTGGTTCCCCGCATGGGGAGAGGACCGCATTTCGGGCATGATTGCCAAGCGACCCGACTGGTGCATCTCCCGGCAAAGAAGCTGGGGAGTTCCCATTACGGTATTTTTCTGCTCCGACTGCGATGAGGTGATTATTTCTCAAGAGATCATTGATCATGTTGCACGGATGGTAGAGAAATCGGGAGCGGATATCTGGTTCACCCATTCCGTGGAAGACCTCATGCCCGAAGGGTCGGTCTGCCCCAAATGCGGCTCAAAAAAATTCCGCAAGGAGACGGATATCCTGGATGTGTGGTTTGATTCGGGTGTGAGCTATGCCGCAGTGATGGAATACAGGCCCTATCTGGACAGCCCGGCGGATCTTTATCTCGAAGGAAGCGACCAGCACCGGGGCTGGTTTCACAGCTCTCTTTTGTGCTCCGTGGGGACCCGGAAAGAGGCGCCCTACAGAAACGTACTGACCCATGGCTTTGTGGTGGACGGCGCGGGAAAGGCCATGCACAAATCGGCCGGCAATGTGATTGCCCCCGAAAAGCTGATCAAACAATACGGTGCGGAGATCCTGCGATTGTGGGTCGCCGGAGAGGACTACCGGGACAATATCCGCCTCTCCACCGAGATTCTTCAGCGCCTGACCGAAGCCTACCGGCGGATTCGAAACACCTGCCGCTACCTGCTCGGGAACCTGAATGATTTTGATCCGGAAACCGACAAGGTCGCCTACTCCGAGATGGAGGAACTGGATCTGTGGGCCCTCAACAGCCTGCAACAATTAAGCAAACGCGTCCAACATGCTTACAATAGCTTTGAATTCCATCTGGTATACCACGATCTTCACAACTTCTGCGTACTGGACCTGTCTTCCTTCTACCTGGATATCATAAAGGACAGGTTGTACACGTCGTCGCCCAAATCCGTGGCACGGCGCAGCGCACAGACGGCGATGAACGAAATCCTGGAAGTCCTGGTGAGGCTCATGGCTCCGGTCCTGTCCTTTACAGCCGATGAAATCTGGCAATACATGAAGGGGAAACGCCCGTTGAGCGTCCATGCCGACACCTTCCTGCCTCTCAATGAAGCGTGCAAGGATCCACTTCTGATGGAACGTTGGGGCCGCATCGTCTCCGTACGGAAAGAGGTTACTAAAGCCCTTGAAATCGCGAGGAAAGAAAAGGTTATCGGGCATCCCCTGGATGCCCTGGTGGTCCTTGGTCTCCCCGCTCCTCTTATGGAAGCCCTGTCTCCATACGGAGATCAGCTCAGGTCTATCTTCATTGTTTCCGAGGTGACCCTTGCCGCGCCGGAGCAGGTGGAAAACGGTTTTGAAAGCGAAGAAATCCCGGGAATGATCATCGGTGTATCTTCATCAAAAAATCCTAAATGTGAAAGGTGCTGGATTCGTGAGCCTTCCGTGGGCCAAAACGATGAACATCCAACCATATGCAAACGATGCCTGAACGTGTTAGACGACATTATCTCTGGCTGATCCTGCCCGCCTTCGGGGTGGTATTTTTTGATCAGCTTACCAAACAGATCATTCTCGGCAAGATGGCCATCTACGAATCCATACCGGTTATTCAGGGTTTTTTTGATCTGGTTCATGTGAGGAACAAAGGGATGGCGTTCGGCATCATGAACAATGCCAAAACCAACTCCGGAACATGGCTGCTTGTGGCCCTGAGTTCCGTTGCCATTGTTCTTCTCCTGGTATGGTTTTTCCGAATGAAAGACGAAAGCGCATTTTTCACGTTCAGTCTTTCCCTGATTCTTGGCGGAGCCGTGGGCAACATCATAGACCGGCTCAGATTCGGAGAAGTGATCGACTTTTTGGACGTCTATGCGGGAAGCTACCACTGGCCCGCGTTTAATATAGCCGATGCGGCCATCACGGTGGGAACCCTGATGGTCGCGGCAAACCTCTTTTTCGCGCGTCCGGCGCAACCGTGAAGCAAGGCTGAATATGTTTCCCAATCTGTTCACCATAGGCCCTTTCACCCTGCATACCTACGGTCTTCTCGTGGCCATAGGCTTTCTTTCCGGCATCCTGGTCACGGTGCGAATCGGAAAGTCCTGGGGCATCGCGTCCCAGGATGTGATGGATATGGGGTTCTTCATCATTATTTCGGCAATTGTCGGATCCAGAATCCTCTATGTGCTCATCAACATTTCCTACTATATTGAAAATCCTCTCGACATCTTCAAGATATGGCAAGGCGGACTTGTCTTCTCCGGAGGGCTTATCGGGGTTGTGCTTGTCTCAGCGCTGTACGTGCGTAAACGGGATATCACCCTCTGGCAGATGGCCGACCTCTGGTCTCCGGCCATCGCCCTTGGCCAGGCCATCGGCCGGATCGGATGCCTGATGGCGGGCTGCTGCTACGGCAAGCCCACCAGCTCGGAATTGGGCATTGTATTCACCAACCCCAACTCCCTGGCGCCCCTCAACATTCCTCTGCAGCCCACGCAGATATACTCCTCCATAAGCGGTTTTGCAATTTTCGGCATCCTTCTGGTTCTTCAGTCAAAACGCAGATTCGACGGGCAGGTGTTTCTCTGGTTCCTGATCATGCACAGTACAGCGCGTCTCTTCATCGAACGTCTGCGCGGCGATGATCGGGGCGTATTGCTGGGGGGAGACATGACCGTAACCCAGCTTACGACGCTCCTTATTCTCTTTTCCGCCATCATCGCCCTTATCATCCTCAAGAAAAAGAGTGCAGCGCGAAAATCTGTCACGGAACAAAATGCTGATTGATGTCACACATTCGACAAAAAGCGATTGAAGGATTGAAAATCGGAGACACTTTTTCCGTATCACGCACGTTCAGCGAACAGGACGTGATGCAATTCGCGGAAATTTCCAGAGATTACAATCCCGTTCATTATGATGAGCGATTTGCCAGGGTGAAGAACTTTGACGGTCACATTTGTCACGGCCTTCTCGTCGCCAGTCTCATCACTGAAATCGGTGGGCAGATTGGGTGGCTGGCTTCCGGGATGACCTTCAAATTCAAGAAGCCCGTATATTTTGGCGACACCATACAGTGCAATTTCACCATTACGGAGATTGAGGAGAGAGGCCGAGCAAAAGCCGAGGCGGTGTTCACGAATACGTATAACGAGACGGTCTTGGAAGCCGTCATAACCGGCATCCTGCCCGGCCCCCGGGAAAAGCAGGTCATGAAAAAGATGCTGGATGAAGGAGATCCGACAAACCGGGCCTCTCGGTGAAGTAAACACTTGCCCATACCTGCCCCGCAACAACGGATAAAAGGCATAAATTGAAACCAAAACCACCAATTGGGCGTGAGGTGTGTCCGATAGAGACCCGAAACGCTGCAGGATCAGCTTCACCGGCACAGGATGCTGCTGGAGTTGGGCAAAGCGCTCGTCTCGGAAATGGATATGGACATGCTGTTCGACCTGATTATGAGTCGGACACGACAGTTCATGGGGACGGAGAGGTGCTCCGTTTTTCTGTTTGATCCGAAGAAGAATCAGCTCTGGTCGCGGGTTTCCACCGATCTGCAACACAACGAAGTCCGCTTTTCCGCGGATCAGGGGATTGCCGGCTGGGTCTTTCAGAACCGGGAACCGCTACAGATAGACGATGTTTACGCGGACCCCCGTTTCTACCGGGAAGTGGATCGAGTCACCCATTTCAAGACCCGGAATATCCTGTGCCTTCCTCTGATCAATCGACATGGGGAGTGCATCGGAACCCTGCAGATCATCAATAAGATATCGGGAAGTTTCAACGAAGATGACCGGGAACTGCTGACTTCGGTATGCCACTACATCGCCATTGCCCTTGAAAACGCCAGGTTATATGATGAGCTGAAAGTACTGGATAAGGCCAAGGAAAGGGTCATCAATCACCTCTCCCACGAATTGAAAACCCCCCTGTCCATTCTTTCCGCCGCGCTCGAATTGCTGGCCCGGCAATTGAATGAGACGGAGAATCCCAGAGTTCAAAAAACGGTGGATCGGGGGAGACGTCAACTGAGACGTCTCCTGGACCTCCAGGGGAAAATCAACGATATTCTCAATCAGCAGCCCCTGCGAGAACAGCGGCAACTCATGAATATCATCGAAAATGCCGCGAATCTCGTGGAAGAATTCAGGGAGGAAAGTCCCCCTGTCCGCGCGGAAATCCTCGAATTCATAGCCGAACGTCTGAATTTGCTCTTCACGGTTGAGGAAAACCGTCCCGAAAAGATTCATATCGCCCCCTTTTTCCGTGACACTCTCCAGAACGCTCGCCTGGCCATGGATGCAAGGCAGCTGGAATTCAGAGAGTTCCTTGATGAAGGCCTGGACCTGTGGATAGACCCTTCCATACTCGGGAAAGTCATTTCGGGGCTTCTAAAAAACGCCATGGAGAACACGCCGGATGAAGGGATCATAGAACTCTATGCGGAAAAAAAGGAAGGGGTGGCCCACCTGGAAGTGAGGGATTACGGCGTGGGCGTTACGGACGTCAACAGCGCGCTGATCTTCGGAGGCTTCTTCCATACCCAGGATACGGATCTCTATTCATCCAAAAGGCCATACCAATTCAATGCCGGGGGGGCGGGCGCGGACTTATTGAGAATAAAGGTTTTTTCGGAACGCTTCGGCTTCTCCGTCGGTTTTCAGACCAGACGCTGCCCTTTTATCCCGGCGGATACCGATCTTTGTCCCGGCAGGATCTCCATTGTTCCTTTGTTTCCGATCGACAGGGCTGCCTGACCACGGGAGGCAGTGTCTTTTCCGTGGATTTCCCCCTGGATGCCTTTGCCGTACCCCCGGAAAGATAGCCCTCTTCACGGTTTGATATAGGCAAACCCCTCTGCCTGCAAGCGCACCAGTTCGACAATCCCGGCCTTCACGATCTCGCAAGGGTCCAGAAGGTCTTCCTGAGGAATATCAAAATTTCTGAGAGAGTTGCCGCATACCAGAAAACGGACCCCTTTCCTGCCTAAATCCTCCAATTGTGCCGCATAGACAGGGGCGGGATGCCGGCGAAAAAGGAGCACCGAGGCCCCGTTGGCAACCAGTCGGATATCGGATTCTTCCGCAGGCACTTCCTTCAGGAGGTTGGCCATATTGTTGAGCGCCATGACCAGCCTCTTTTCCTCGTCCCAGTCCACATGAAAAACAACTTTCGCCTTCATCCGCACCTCGTCTTTTTCCTCAACCGAGATCGGAACAGCTGTTTAACGGCACTCCACCCCATTTTTCTTCTAAGGATGCCCAACTGGTCCTGCAGGGGAAGTTCCTTGGGACAGACATCCTCGCAGGCAAGGAGTCCCATGCACCCGAAGATCCCCTGATCGGTTCCGATCACCTGGAAATATTCTTTCTCTTTTCGCTGATCCCTCGGATCCAGCATGAAGCGGGCGATACGATTCAAGGCAACCGCCCCCACAAAATCCTCTCGCATGTTGGCGGTGCCGCATGCGGCCACGCAACACCCGCATTCCAGGCACCGCTCCAGTTCGTAGATCTCCTCGGCGAGAGCATTATCCATTCTCTCCTCCTCGGCATCCGGATCCAACGTCTTGTCGGTATGGATCCAGGAACCCACCTTCTCATTCATCGCGCGGAACCAGGTTCCCGTATCCACGGAAAGATCCCCGATCAGTTTAAATACGGGAAGAGGCATGAGCGTGATTTCCGTTGGAAGCTCTTTCGTCAGGGTCTTACAGGCAAGCCCGGGACGGCCGTTGATAATCATGGCGCAGGAACCGCAGATGCCGGCACGGCAACAAAAATCGAATTGGAGGGAAGGGTCCTGTTCTTCCCTGATACGGGTCAAAACGATGAAAAGGGTCATGCTGTCCGTCTCTTCCAGATAAAAGACATCCGTATGAGGAACAGACTCTCGGTCTTCCGGGTTGTATCGAAATATGTTGAATTTCAGTCTTCTTCCCATCTTAGTCTCCTATCACCTCTCCATCGCATCCGATGATCTTACAAGCCCCGTATCCCCTGCTCCCCGGAGGAAGAATCGTCACCCGGGTTGCCGGTTCGTAGTTCAATGTGGGGAGGGTATCGCCCTCTTTCCAGGTAGCAAGCGTCCGGTTCAACCAGATTTGATCGTTTCGAGCCTCGAAGTCCTCCCTGGCATGGCAACCCCGGCTTTCCGTCCTTTGAAGGGCGCCATAGGCCACACAGAGGGCCAGGCGCAGCATACCCTGAATCTTGAGGGCCAGGGCCAGTTCCGGACTGGCCCCTACTCCGCTGGAACGGAGTCCCACTCTTAGAGACCGTTCATAGATCCCCTGAAGATTGTCCACCGCCGTCTGGAGATCCTTCCCATTCCGGAAAATAGCGACCCTGTCCATCAATTCATCCTGCATGGCATTGCGCACTTCATAGACGTTTTCGTGTCCATCCCGACAGGAAACAAGCCTGTCGATCCGATCCTGAACCTTGGAAGCCACATCGCGCACGCGGGCGGTATCCCACCGAACCTCATACCCCTTCAGAAACCGGGCGACCTTGTCCCCGACGATTTTCCCGGCAACGATGGTTTCCGCCAGGGAGTTCCCCCCCAAACGGTTAAAGCCGTGCATGTCCCAGCAGGCCGCTTCCCCCGCGGAGAAGAGTCCCTTCAGCCCGTATGCGGCGCCGTCCTTGTTGGTCCGGACCCCGCCCATGCTGTAGTGTTGCGCGGGTCGCACGGGAATCAGTTGGGTGATGGGGTCCACTCCAAGGAAATTATTGCAGATCTCCTCCACCTCTCGCAGTTTGGTCTTGATATGTTTTTCCCCCAGATGCCGGATATCCAGCCACAGGTGATCGCCGTACGGACTCTTTACCCCGTGTCCCTGTCGAATATGGTGCGTCATCCAGCGACTGACCACATCCCGGCTGGCAAGCTCCGCCTTTTCCGGTTCGTAGTCGGGCATGAACCGTTTCTGGTCCACATCCAGCAGCGTGCCCCCGTCGCCCCGACACCCTTCGGTCACCAGGATATTGGTTGGCACGATTCCGGTGGGATGAAACTGGATGGCCTCCGGATTGCCCAGGGGCACGATCCCCGTCTCCAGTGCCATAATGGCGCCGCTCCCATCGTTGATCACCGCGTTGGTGCTCTCCCGATAAATCTTGCCGTATCCCCCCGTGGCAATCAGCGTGGCCTTGGCCAAGTAGGCCTTGAGCCTGCCGGTTTTGAGGCACCGGGCCACCGCCCCCATGCAGATCTCGCCATCGTGAATCAGGGAAATGGCCTCCATCCGGTCGTGGACTTTCACTCCCATCTCCACAACCTTGTTGTCCATGGTGTACAACAGCGTGTGCCCCGTGCCGTCGGAGGTATAGCAGGTACGCCACTTGGCGGTACCCCCGAAGTCCCTGGCGGTGATCAGCCCTTCCTTCTCTTTCAGTTCCACCTTCTCAAACTGTTTTCCACCTTTAAAGTACGTCGATTTTCCGGGAACCACCCGGTTCCAGGGGATTCCCCAGAACGCCATTTCCCGCACCGCCCTGGGCGCCGTGTCCACGAAAAGCCGCGCCACCTCCTGGTCGCATCCCCAGTCCGACCCTTTCACCGTATCTTCAAAATGGACATCCGGGCAATCCCCGTCGCCCTTGGCACAGTTCCCCAATGAAGCCTGCATGCCTCCCTGGGCAGCCGACGAATGGGAACGCCTGGGAGGGACGATGCTCAGACAGATGGTTTCAAAACCCGCTGCCGCGGCTTCAACGGCAACCCGTTCTCCCGCAAGCCCGGCCCCGATACACAAGAGATCAGTAAATTCGGTTTCCAACGATAATAACTCCCCTCAGGTTTGAGAATTGAATATTTTGGCGCGATGGCACAGGACGTTCTTCCTCTCTGCGCCATGCCCTGCGCTTTGGCGTCTTGACTCAGATAGACAGCGTCATGAACCGTATCAGAGTAATGAGACCGATGAAAATGAAGATCCCCGTGAGAATATTCTCAAAACGCTTGAATCCTTTGCGGGTCTTTCTCTTGATAAATCCCCATTTCACGGCGATGCGGTAGAAACCGATCCCGACATGGAGCTCCACCATGGGAAGGAGAATAAGATAAAACACCAACCAGAAGCCGCCCTGTACTCTCGCCGCGCTCTTGGCAGCCGTAATCGGCAGATCCGTCAGGACGGTCCACATGTGGATCGAACCCATGATCAGGATCACCATGGCGGTCACCGCCTGGACCATCCACAGCCATGTATCCGTGTGATGCAGCATGCGGCTGTGTTTCCACATGGTGGACTGCTGTTCGGCGCGGAAAGGGACCTTTCTCGCCGCAAGCACAAAGTGCAGCAAAAATGCCAACCCGACCAAAGGCCCTCCCACCTGGGCCATGTAGGTGGCCTCGAAAAAATAGGCCAACGTATTCATGGCCCCCGCGCCCAGATTGACGCTGGCCACCAGGACCATGTGACTCCACATAAACAGAATCAGGGAGGCCCCTGTCAGCATCTGAAGCCAGTCAAGATATCCCGAAACCCTTCCCGGAGATTGCACGTAAATGGTTGTGTCAATTGCCATAATTCCTCCATGCGATTACATAGTCTTGCAAACCCGCTCGATGGCCGCCGCCATGGCCTCATCTTCTTTCCGGATATCCGCCAGGCTCTTGGGCGCTACTTCAATGGATATTTCTTCCAGACCGTATTTCCATTTCAGGAACGTCTCGCCCGTTACAGGATACAGGGCGCAGACCAGCAGGTCAAAGTCATCCTTGATCAGGTCTTTGAATTTTTCTCTCACCCCGTCCAGTTCCGGTTCAAGGTAATCGGCCGCGCGACCGGTCACAGGCGTTTCCCCCCTTTTGTATCCTTTCAAGATCATTTTTTGCACCTCCGGATCGATCGGCGCCGGAGTTTTGCCATAGAGTCCGAACACGAGGTCCTTCACCTCATTGGTCACCATTTTATAACGGCCGAAAAGCACATTCAGGACCGCCTGAACCCCCACGATTTGCGACGTGGGAGTAACAAGCGGTGGAGTTCCCAGTTCCTTGCGCGTGATGGCCACATCCTTATACACTTCATCGATCCGGTCCAGCGCCTTCGCCTTGGTAAGCTGGCTGACCAGGTTGGAAATCATTCCGCCGGGAACCTGATGGGCAAGCACACCCGTATCAATAACGGACATTCTGTGTTTAGCAAGATAATCCCGGTATTTGGGGGCAATTTTCTCAATATAATTTCCCAATTCCAGCAAGAGATTCAGATCGAATCCAGTGTCCCTCTTCGTCCCGTACAGCGTTGCGACAATCGGCTCTATGGCCGGCTGAGATGTTCTCAAGGCAAAGGGAGCGAGACAGGTATCCACAATATCCACACCCGCCTTGATCGCCTCGATGTAAATCATGGAGGCCATGCCGCTGGTATAATGGGTGTGAAGATGAATGGGAATGGTGATCTTCTTTTTAAGCTCTACGATGAGTTTGGCAATATCGAACGGCGCCATGATGCCCGCCATATCTTTAAGACACAGCGTATCAGCGCCCATATCCTGAATTTCCTGCGCCTTGGAAAGATAATATTCCAGGTTGAAGATATCCCCTCCCATGCGGCGTTCGGTCAATGAATAGCAGATGGTCCCCTGAAAATGCTTGCCGTTGGCCTTGATCCTCTCCACAACGGTCTCGAAATTCCGGAAATCATTCAACGCATCGAAGACCCTGAAAATATCCATCCCCGCTTCGCAGGTTTTGTCCACGAATAATTTCGCCACATCGTCCGCGTAATTCCGGTATCCCACCAGGTTCTGTCCCCGAAGCAGCATGGAAAAAGGCGTTTTCTTGATATATTTTTTCAGCGTTCTGATACGCTCGAAAGGATCTTCCGCCAAGAAACGGTGCATGGTATCAAACGTGGCGCCACCCCACACCTCCATGGCCCAGAAACCCACTCTGTCCATCTTTTCCGCAATGGGGAGCATGTCTTCCGTGCGCATCCTGGTGGCCAGAAGAGACTGGTGACCGTCTCTAAAGGTAGTGTCCTGAATCTTAATGGGGTTCAGGGGACCATCTTCTAAAAATCCGTTCATGTCATTCTCCTTTTGAAAATCATTAAAGAAATGGCAGATTAAAGTTTGCAGGCTCCATTTCGCGCGGTTTGCTCAAAAGACAGAATTCTCAATTCTCCCCCGCTTGTCAAGGAGCTTTTTTGTCGATCATTACTCATACCACGTTCAAGATGCTCTGAAAATAAAAAAAACGCTCAGGAACCAAAAGTCCCGATGCACATCCCGGTCCTCATAAATCGATGTGCGACAAGCGACACGACGATCATGTCCACCGTCACATATCATGATAGCGGCAATGAGAAGAAACCCCATGTTCAGCCCGGCAACGATTTGAAAAAAGATTTTGCAATTTCAACTCCCTTCCATTATTCTGATTATCGGATTCATGGCCTGTTCATTCGAAACAAAACCTGTTTGCGCATGACTCGTTCACCAAACACATCGGCCGGAATAATACGCTTGTGGCGTCAGGGATTTGTTTTCGGCAATTTGAATCTGATTTTTTTCACCGCAAAATTCACAAAGGCCGCGGAAGGATTTAAGATTACATGGTTCGACTTTCTTCATGCCCTTCATGTTCATGGTTAAACCGTGAATGTTTTGCTCACATTTCACCCGGTTCGATGCAAAGGAACAGACCTTGAAAGGAAGAAAGATCATTATTGGAGTCACCGGCGGTATCGCGGCCTACAAGGCGGCGGAGCTTGTCCGCCTGCTTGTGAGGGAAGAGGCCATGGTCCAGGTGGCCATGACGGCCAACGCGGAACGGTTTGTTGCTTCCCTCACCTTTGAGGCCCTTTCAGGAAACCGGGTCATCAGCCGCATGTTCGATCAGGATGCGGGGGCTATGGATCATATCTCGTGGGGACAGGAATCGGACCTGGTGATCGTGGCTCCCGCCACCGCCAATTTCATCGCCAAAATGGCATGGGGCCTGGCCGATGACTTCCTCTCTACCATGATCGTGGCCGCCACCGCGAAAGTCCTGGTTTGCCCCTCCATGAACGTGAAGATGTTCCAAAACCCGGTAGTGCAGGACAACCTCAACCGGTTGCGGAATAGAGGAATCAGCGTCATGGCCCCCGGAGAAGGACAACTGGCCTGCCGCGCCGAAGGCAAGGGCCGCCTCCCGGAACCTGTGGAGATCCTGGAGCAAGCAAGGATTCTGCTGACCCCCCGGGACCTTTCCGGAATCAAGATTCTCGTCACCGCCGGTCCTACCGAGGAGCCGATCGATCCCGTACGATTCATCACCAACCGGTCCAGCGGAAAAATGGGCTACGCTCTTGCCAGGGTCGCGGCCGCCCGCGGGGCGGAAGTGGTCCTTGTGAGCGGCCCATCCTCCCTCAAAGCCCCCCCGGAAGTCATCCTTTGCAAAGTGAGAACGGCGCTGGAAATGAGAAATGCCGTCTTCGAAAACCGTCATGATTGCGCCGTCATCATTAAGGCGGCCGCCGTCTCCGACTACCGCCCGAAGGAGGCGGCCCGTCAAAAAATAAAGAAAGGCGACAAGGACATCTCCCTGGATCTGGTCCGGAATCCGGATATCCTCTTGGAGCTGGGACAAAGAAAGTCCGAATTCCCCCATGTTTTGGTAGGATTTGCCGCCGAAACACAGGACCTGCTAACCAATGCCATGGAAAAGGTGAAGAAGAAAAACCTGGACATGATCGTCGCCAACGATGTGTCCCGAAGCGATGCGGGCTTTGCAACGGACACCAACCAGGTCAAGATCCTCTACGCGGACGGCAGGGTGGAAGATTCCCCTTTGCTGACCAAGGATGAGGTGGCCGGTTTGATTCTGGACAGGGCGGTGGGACTTAGGGGATGAGGGGAAGAGATCCATGG
The DNA here is from genome assembly GCA_963747015.1 of uncultured delta proteobacterium. GTDB lineage: Bacteria > Desulfobacterota > DSM-4660 > Desulfatiglandales > Desulfatiglandaceae > DUZB01. The sequence continues at coordinate 117,744 of CAVVEP010000026.1, read as the reverse complement.
ATTATCAAGAGGAAATAAAAGAGATCTTCTCCCACATGAAAGGACGACTCAAAAACCATGCGGACATGGGATTCGATCCTCCTCCCCTGCCGCGTGATCTGCTGGAATTCCTGGATAAGCCGGCCGTTTCCGTGCCCGGAAAGGAAGACGCTGTTCCCCGGAATGTTGCTTCCAGCGAGGACATCCCGCCTCAAAAAACCGTATCCTCCTGAAAATACAATCTCCGAACTGGCTTCCCTTGAAGATCTTCGAACCCATATCGGCGATTGCCGCCGATGCGGCCTTTATGCGGGCAGAACAACCCTGGTATTCGGGGAGGGAGACCCCGATGCCCGGCTTGTATTTATCGGGGAAGGACCGGGGCGCGACGAAGACCTGGCGGGCAGACCTTTTGTCGGAAAATCGGGACAGCTCCTCACAAAAATTATTGAAAGCGGCATGGGACTGACCAGGAAGCAGGTCTATATCTGCAATGTGGTCAAGTGCCGGCCCCCCAACAATCGCGATCCCGAAGAGCAAGAAGTACGGACCTGTCTTCCTTTTCTGATTCAACAGATTCGAATCATCCATCCCGAAGTGATCTGCGTCCTGGGCCGCGTCGCCGCGCAGGCCCTGTTTGGAAAGGGCTTCAGGATCACTGCCGACCGGGGGCAATGGCGTGCCTTCGAAGAGATCCCCACCATGACCACCTTTCATCCGGCTTACCTCTTGAGAAACCCCGCAGCCAAGCGGGAGACGTGGGAAGATATCAAACAGGTGATGAAAAACTGGGGATGGAGGTGAAATGAGCATGTTCGGGAAAAAAAGATTCTGGTTTACCGCCCTTATCATATTTGCGTTCTTCTCTCTTTCCGCTCCTTCTTCATCTCTTTCGGAATCTTTGGAAAAACCGCTGGCCTTTATCATTGAACTGGAAGGCGCCATCAATCCCGGAACCGCCATGTTTGTGGTTCGGGGCCTTGAAAAGGCCAGGGAGGCGAACGCCACACTGGCCATCATTCGGCTGGATACCCCGGGGGGGCTCGGGTCGTCCATGCGCACCATCATCAAAGCCATCCTCAATTCTCCCGTTCCGGTGGTGGTGTATGTAGGCCCCAAAGGCGCCGGAGCCGCTTCGGCCGGCGTGATGATCACGGAGGCCGCGGATGTCGCGGCCATGGCGAAAGGAACCAATATCGGCGCGGCCCATCCCGTTTCCACCGGTGGAAAAGATATTGAAAGTGAAATGGGAAAAAAGGTGGTGAATGATATGGCCGCCTACGCAAAAGGAATTGCCGAAGAGAAGGGCAGAAACGGGGAGTGGGTGGAAAAGGCCATTCGTGAAAGTGTCTCCATCACCGCGGATGAAGCCCTCAAAAAGAAGGTAGTGGATCTGGTGGTGGAAAACATGGACGACCTCCTCAAGAAACTTGACGGCAGGAAAATCACCACTTCCGCCGGGACCGTAACCCTGAACACGGTCGGGATTAAAAAAGTCGTTTACCGCCCTGGATTCCGGGATAAAATTCTCCAGACCATCAGCGATCCCAACATCTCCTACATCCTGATGATGATCGGACTGGCAGGACTCTATTTTGAACTGGCCCATCCCGGCGCCATCTTTCCGGGAGTCATCGGCGGCATCTCCCTGATCCTGGCTTTTTTTTCCTTTCAAACGCTGCCGGTAAACTATGCGGGCGTCATGCTGATACTCCTGGCGATCATCTTTTTTATCGCCGAGGTAAAGGTCGCCAGTTACGGCATGCTCTCCGTGGGGGGCATCATCTCCCTGACTCTTGGCTCCATCATGCTGTTTAAAGATACGGAGGTCTCTCTGAAACTCATGTTACCGACCATCCTGCTGGTGGGAGGATTTTTTGTGGTCGTTGCCGGCATTGCCTTCCGTACGATCCACAGAAAGCCCCTTGGCGGCGCCGACGGTCTTCCAGGAGAGATCGGCGTGGTCATGGAAGCGCTTGACCCGGAGGGCCTCATGTTCGTGCACGGGGAAACATGGCGGGCTTTTTCAAAAGAAAAGCTGGATAAAGGGGAAAAGGCCGAGGTGGTGACGGTAAAGGGCTGCTGCTGGAGGTAAAAAAGCCGGAGAGCAATAAGTGAGCAGGGTGACACTTGCATGGGTTTACGTTTACCACTCGCTCGGATAACGGTTAAAAAGACTGAAACTATAAACCGACAACCGTAACCGCTTGACAGGGGAGGTGAAAAATGTTTTTTATTGTCGCGATTGTATTGCTCGTTCTCTTTCTGGCATCCGCCATCAAGATTCTAAAGGAATATGAAAGGGCTGTGATCTTTCGTCTGGGCCGGATTATCAATACCAAGGGACCCGGGCTTGATCATTCTGATCCCGATCATCGATAAGATGGTCAAGGTCAGCCTTCGTCTCGTCGCCATGGACGTGCCTTCGCAGGATGTCATCACAAGAGACAATGTTTCCATCAAGGTCAATGCCGTGGTCTATTTTCGTGTGATGAACCCCACAAACGCCACCATCGAGGTGGAAAACTATCTCTTTGCCACGTCCCAGCTTGCCCAGACCACGCTCCGGAGTGTTTGCGGTCAGGTGGAACTGGATGAAATCCTTGCAGAAAGAGAAAAAATCAACACCCAGTTACAGAATATCCTTGATAAGCATACAGACCCATGGGGAATCAAAGTCACCACGGTAGAGGTAAAACATATCGACCTCCCGGAGGAAATGCAGCGCTCCATGGCAAGACAGGCGGAGGCCGAAAGGGAGCGGAGGGCCAAAGTCATCGCGGCCGAAGGGGAATACCAGGCGGCAACAAAACTTGCAAAAGCCGCGGGCATCATCCAGGAACATCCGGAAGCCCTGCAGTTGCGATACCTTCAGACGATGAAAGAAATCTCTTCGGAAAGCAATTCGACCATCATGTTTCCCGTACCGGTCGACCTTTTTTCTCCGTTTATCAAAAAGGGGAAGAGGATTAGCCGTTCAGCCATGCCTGCAGCCAGCAATTCTCATTATGGCTTTTATGGGTATGAGGCCATGGGGGTCTCTTTCGAAACGCCGCCAATTATCCTTTGCACATACACTTTGCAGATGCGCCATCCCCGGTTTGCATTACCCAACAGGCGGTGAACCGTTTGTGGCCCAAGATACTCCCCTTAATTTGTCTTTTCAGACTAAATTCTGAGGCTGCACCGCCGTGCCATGGAATAAAGCAGGTTTTTTGGCGGCTTTTGGAAGAGACCCCCATGGCCTGTTATGGGAAAAAAGCCATAATGAGAATTGCTGGCCTGCAGCCGAAAAGATTGCTTTTTCGGATCAATCCGTGTTATGGTTGTTTTCTCTGTTGATTTTGGTTTGAAAATCGGTATAGTGGCCCCATAAGTTCATATCATGGGCTTGAAAAATCTGTCCGGATATATAATTTGGGCGGATAAAAAGTATATAATTGAGGAGAAGTACCTATGGCAGAAGAAATTAAAGAAGGCGCTGAAGAAGATCAGAAGGAGAGCGTGGAAGAGACCAAGATGGAACCGGTTGTTATCAAAAAGCCTCTGGAGAAGATGACCGCCATAGAATTGAGGGAAATGGCCATGACGATTCCCGGCGCTACAGGCGTGAGCGCCATGAAGAAGGAGGAGTTGGTGCCTCTCATTCGGGAATACATGGTAATCAAGGAAGAATTCAGTACCGAGCCGAAAGCGAAGAAAATCAAAAAGCCCAAGGCCAACATCAAAGAATTAAAAGCCAAGGTCGTGCAGCTCCAGGGAGAGAAGAAAGCCGCCCGTGAGAACAAGGAAAATGAAAAGGTGGATGTTCTTCGAAGGCGCATCAATCGTCTGAAAAAGCAGACACGGAAAGTTGTTGTTGTGGGCTGAGACAAGTTCCCGAAAAAGCAGGTCGCGGCTGAGCAAGCCAAAATCTGCTTTTTCTTTTAGGAACAGCTTATTTTGCCCATTTTCCTTCCTTGAACTAAAATCCAATGTTCATACCCTATGCCGCTCATGAAAACCCATAGAGAAACCGTAGCGGCCATTGTTCCCGCCGCCGGATCAGGCGTCAGGATGGGCACGGTTCGGGCCAAGCAGTTTCTTGAAATCAGGAATAGACCCCTTTTAGCCATCACCCTCGAAACGTTCCAGAAATGTGATCAGGTGGATGCCGTCATTCTCGTGGTTCCTGAAGCGGATGTGGGGTTTTGCCGCGAGCATATTACAACTCCATTCGGTTTGCATAAGGTCGTTAAGATCGTTCCCGGCGGGCCGCGCAGACAGGATTCCGTACGAATGGGAATACGCGCCACGGAAGGGAAGTATGACCTTCTCCTCATCCACGACGGCGTCAGGCCCATGATTACCGTGGACCTCGTGGAAAGGATCATCAATGCCGCCGGGAAGCATCGCGCCGTCATCGCCGCACTGCCTGCCAAAGAGACCGTAAAAGAGGTCAACAGCGACCATGAAGTAGTAGGGACCTATGACAGAAAAAAGGTATGGATGGTACAGACCCCGCAAGTCTTTCGCTACAGCGACATCCTGACCGCCCACGAAAGGGCTCTTTCCGAAGGCTGGGATGAGGCCACCGACGATTCCCTGCTCGTGGAAAAAACTGGTATCACGGTAACGGTTGAGGAAGGATCGGACAGGAATATCAAAGTAACCACTCCGTTCGACCTGGAAATGGCACGAAATATCCTGGCAGCAAAAAAGACCTTGTGACCCCATTCCGCCAGGTTTTTTGAATAAGATGCAGATAAACAACAAATCCCGCGACATGGTCGGAGAAGATATGCTCATACGCATAGGCACCCGGGGCAGCAAGCTGGCCCTGACTCAGAGTGAGTGGATCAGGAACAAAATACAGGACAGACATCCCCGGTGTTCGGGTGGAACTCACCATCATCAAGACAACCGGCGATAAAATCCTGGATGCGCCGCTGAGCAAGGTCGGAGGAAAAGGCCTGTTTGTAAAAGAAATCGAGGATGCTCTCTTGGAAAACAGGGTGGACCTTGCCGTGCACAGCATGAAGGATGTTCCGGCGGAACTGCCCGACGGGTTGATGCTGGCAGCCTTCCCTGAACGGGAAGACCCGAGGGACGCCCTCATTTCAACAGGGGATGTCGCCATCGACCAGCTCCCGCTGAAAGCCAGGCTGGGCACCAGCAGTCTTCGACGAGCCGCCCAAATCCTTCGTATCCGTCCTGATCTGGACATCAGCCCCTCTCCGGGGAAACGTGGATACCCGTCTGAAAAAATTAAACGGCGGCGAACTGGATTGCATTATTCTGGCCACGGCCGGTCTTAAGCGAATGGGCCTTGAAGAAAGGATTTCGCAGATCATCCCCGCTGATAAAATCCTGCCCGCCATCGGACAGGGGGCGCTGGGTCTTGAAACACGACGGGATGATGCGCAAACGATCGGCGCGATTGATTTTCTAAACCATGCCCCCACGCAGGTTGCCGTAGCGGCTGAACGGGCCTTTCTCAAAGAACTGGAAGGAGGTTGCCAGGTCCCTATCGCCGGTCTCGCCCTTCTGGAGAATGACCGTCTCCACTTTACGGGCATGGTAGCAGAACTGGATGGAACGCGGATCATTCAGGGTCACATTTCCGGAGACAAAAAGGACGCCCGCAGGATGGGGAAAGAGCTCGCGCATAAACTCCTGGCCGACGGCGCGAGAGAGATCCTTGAAAGGATCTACGGAAAGAAGTTGTCTAATTCCTGATCGGATTCTCCCGCGCCGCCGCGGAGACGAGGAGAAAACTCCCGTCAACTATTCGTGTAATTCGTGGTCAAAAAGCTTTTTCATGGTAAAGAAAGGGTCCTATCATGACACCCAGCACAAACTCGGAAACCACAACATTGAGACCGGGAAAGGTCTTCCTGGTGGGCGCCGGCCCCGGTGATCCCGGACTCCTGACCCTGAAGGCAAAACAGTGCATTCAGGAGGCCCATGTGGTCATTTACGATTACCTCGCTAACCGGACCTTTCTGCAATATGCCTCCGAAAATGCGGAAATCATCTATGTAGGAAAAAAGGGCGGGGATCACACCATGAAGCAGGAGGATATCAACGCCCTGATCATCGAAAAGACCGCAAACGGCAAAACCGTGGTACGGCTCAAGGGAGGAGACCCGTTCATTTTCGGACGGGGCGGTGAAGAAGCCCAGGAGTTGATCAAGGCCGGAGTTCCTTTCGAAGTGGTTCCAGGCGTCACCTCGGCCATATCCGTCCCCGCTTATGCGGGAATCCCCCTGACCCATCGAGATTATACGGCGACGGTTGCCTTTGTCACCGGGCACGAAGATCCCACCAAAGAAAAATCCAACATCCGCTGGGATAAGCTGGCCACGGCCGCGGGCACCCTGGTTTTTCTGATGGGCGTGGGAAATATCGCCAAGATCGCCGATAGGCTCATCGCTTGCGGACGCTCTTCCCTGACGCCGGCGGCGGTTATCCGCAGGGGAACCATGAGCGATCAGCTGACCGTGACCGGGACGCTTGAAAACATTGCTGAACGTACCGGGAACGCCGGGATTCGTCCTCCGGCCATCATCGTGGTGGGGGAAGTAGTGACCTTGAGAGAGGAACTGAACTGGTTTGAAACAAAACCTCTTTTTGGAAAACGGATTATCGTGACACGGGCGAGGGAACAGGCCAGCGGATTTCTTCAGGAACTGGCATCACTGGGCGCCGAGTGCATCGAGTTTCCCACCATACAGGTCATTCCTCCCGATAGTTGGGAACCGCTCGATAGAGCCATCGAACATCTTTCGGATTATGCGTGGGTTCTCTTCACCTCTCCAAACGGGGTGAAATTTTTCCTTGAACGGCTTCATTTTCACGGAAAAGACGTCCGCGAACTGAAAGGAATACGCATTGGGGCCATCGGTCCGAAAACGGCGGAGAAGTGGCGTCGGCTGGGGATTGTGCCGGATCTTGTTCCGGCGGAGTACCGAGCGGAAGCCATCGTTGATGCATTCAAAAAAATGGAGAACCCTCCCGGAAGAATCCTTCTTCCAAGGGCTGCAAAGGCCAGGGAGGTGCTTCCGGAAGATTTGAAGAAGATGGGGTTTGACGTGGACGTAGTCCCTGCTTACCAGACCGTCAAACCCGACCATGACACGGCCATGGTGGCGGAAATGCTCAGGGAAGGCCGGATACACATGGTCACCTTTACCAGCTCATCCACGGTAACCAATTTCCTGAGTATGATGGATCGCTATGATCGAACTCTCAGGGACAGTCTGACCGGCGTATCCATTGCCTGCATCGGACCCGTAACCGCAAAAACGGCGGAGGAAAACGGACTGAGCGTGAAACTCACCCCAAAGGAATACACCATCGATTCCCTCACGGAGGCTATTTTGGCATATTATGGGGTTCGTCACTGATTAATGCGGGAGTGAGGTCTGGGAAAAACAGGCCGTGTGCCAGGTTTCAGGTCAGTGAAAAATACTCGGCTACCGGTGCAAAACAAGCTTTTGATATCAAATTTCTACGCTTTATGACATCACAAAGCTGGAATTGCAGTCACTGAACACTGAAACCTGGGACCTCAATCAAGGAAATTGCTGACCTTTCTGTGGTGGGAGCCACTACGGGTTGGAAAGCGTTGATCCCATCAAAAAAACGGAATCTTGGGGAATCTCCCCCGCATCAGGGCAATATCCCTGAAAAAGCGGTAAATGACCTTCTGCACATCCATAAGTAGATGGTAACTGTGCCGATAGATGGACCAAATATCCTTCATGACCATTTTCACAAGGCGCAGGTGAATCATATCATTCATAAACGTGGTAAAGGCCGATCTGACAAGATAATCATCGCGGCTGAAATCAGGATCGATATCGGCCAACACCCCCTTCAGGGTTACCAGGGCTTTTTCATACATCATCAGGTCCGCGGAAAACACGACCCCCTGGTAGGTAAATTTCTCGAACAAAAACTCTATACTGGACAGAATCCCCCTGTCGCCTTTCTTAAGACCGCTCATGGCCTCTTCGATCACCGCCTCGATCCTGCCGCTCATGGCCTTGTCCAGGGAAATGCTGCCTTTGGTAATCACATCAGCGGCATAGAAAATCACCTTGCCGTGATCCGTGATCAGCCCGAGCGTCAGAAGTACCATGGCTAATCGCTCCAACCTCCCCAACCGTCCCAACATGGTCCAGTCGTAAAAGATGATCTTGGGCCATTGCCCTTCGAAAGTATAAGCCAGATTTCCGGCGTGAGGATCTCCGTGGAAGATGCTTTCCCCGTTCATATCCTGAATGGGCCTGATCACGCAGATTCTCGCCAGGGTGATGGCGAGACGCCTTCTTTCCTTGGCGGTCAGACCGGACACATCCGTGATCTTGGCGCCGTCCAATCGGGACATCACGGTCATGAGGGGGGAGGATGCCGCCGAACGCACCGGAACCAGGACCGCGTTGTCGGAGGCATGATAAGAGAGAGCCTTGTCCAGGTTGGCCTGTTCCATGGTCAGGTCCACCTCATTTTCAAGGAGCCTTCTCACCTGGCTGAGCGTTCCCTGAAAGCTGAAATCACCCAATCCCCACCGGGAACGGTTGTCATCCAGGAAGGTAACCGTACGGTCCAGCAGCAAAAGTTCCGTCGGCAGATTTTTCCTGACCGCGGGTTTTACCATTTTCAAGACGGACGAAACATCGGGACCTTTTTCCCCGATTCTTACCTTGGCGGGTACCACCGCGCAGACACTCGCCTCGGCGAGGATCTTTTTCTCCGGCGTTATGGTGAATTCGGGCCCGGTCGTTTGGATGGCCTTCTCGAGAAAAGGACGTAAGCGGCCATACGTTACCGTTTCGATCTTGTCTTCCAGATCGGTGAGCGAATCTTTGACTTGGGGATCCAGTCCGGGACTTCGGCATATGATCTGTCCGAGTTTCTGCAGACTCGGCATGTCTTTCACGAGGGTAAACAGTCTTTCTCCGGGCGTGGCGGAAAGGGAAAGACGGAGCTGATCCACCATTTTGTCGGCCAGGCGCTTGAGGGGCAGTTGGGATATGAGAAAAATCAACCCTTCCACAACAACCGGCTGAAACTTGGCATAAGAAGGGGGCAGGAAATACGCCGCGCCCGTAAAAAGAACCATTTGCCGTATCGTCTGATCCAGCACCCCTTCCGCCTTTGCCTTTTTCAAAAGCTCCAGCGCGCGGCTGCGCATGACAATAACCCCCGGACTTCGGCCATCTACGGGGGCCAACACCTCCAGGAAACGGGCCATAAAAAATGCACCGGAATCCTCTGCTATCCCGAAATCATTCAACGAGCCCGTTCCGTCTTGTGTCCCGTCATCCTTCACTACCCATCACCATTTCCTTTTTTTCGCTCGAATCAAGGATGTTTTTTTCAGCAGTGGGAGGCTCGGGCACCAGCTTCACAGCCCTGGGTTTCCCGTCTTTTACGACGGGAAGCGTTTCGGTCACGGCCTTCTTTTCCAGTGCGACCTTCCTGGTCTCCGATATCTTCCTCACCTGAAGTTTTTCCAGCTTTTCGATTTTTCCGGTCAGGGCCTTGATCTGCTCTGTAAGGCCGGCTACCTGATCCTTTGTAACAAGGTTCATGGCATTCAGGATTTCATCTACGCGCTGATCGATTTTTTCGCCGACCCATTTCTTCAGATCCTCCGCCCGGCCCGTCATATCCTTTTTGAGGGCGCACCCTTCCAACTCGGATAGCTCCTTTTCCTTGACCAGACGATCCACCAGCTTATCGATTTCCTCATCCGCCATGGTCAACGCCCGGTCCCATAGAGAAACATATTTTTTCCCATAATCGACCAGGGTTCCAGGCCCTTTTCTAAGCAATTGAATCAGCACCCTTGACGCCAGATCGTTTCCCTTGACCTGACCGTCCCTGGCCAGGATCTGGGAGATAATGCCTGAAGTCAGATCCTCCCCGGTCTTATTCTCTATCACGGAAATCTTCTTTCCCGCCTTGATCAGCTCTGAAATTCCGTCCAGCGTGATATATTTTTTATCCGTGGTATCGTAGAGTTTTCGATTCGCATACCGTTTGATATTATGCATAGCTTCCCCCTTCAACTTTTTACGCGGCAACCTCCTTGCCCAGCGCATTCATCCTCCGGTTCAAGGTCTTGACCGCCTTGGCCAGCTCTTCCACATCCTTCTTGTCGGGAAGATTCAGCTTTTCGGGAATGGACTTGAGAGTATTTCCCACTCCTTCTTCGATCTTCTTCACCATGGGAATCTTTTCCATCCATTTCCGGCTGCTATTCACTGCATCATCGAACAGTTTTCGGGAATCTTTTTTCATTCCTTTGTACAGATCATTGCCGCTGTCCACGGCGTCATCCATGATCGTCCGGAAACCCTCCTTCATCCCTTCCACGAACTCCTTGCCACTGTCCGCAACCTCTTTGAACACCTCTTTGGGATCTTTTGCCATTTCGCCGACGAATTCCTTCCCGTCCGCATACCACCCTTCCACCAATCTGATGGGGTCATCCCGCAGGTCCGCAAGAAATGTTTTCCCCGTCTCAAACGGTTTTGTCACGTATGTTTTCCTGCTTTCCTTTATGGTTTCCGCCCATTTGTCAGCGGATTTCCGAATCGATTTGATGGTATGAAGCTGATTCATCGTCCCTTTAGTCGTCTTTTTTACGGCCTTCCGTGTCTTTGCCATTTCATGAATCCTCCTGAATTTAATACCCATTTACTCACCACTGAGGTGAGACCTTGACCTAAATATAACGCACTGCGTCATTTTGTCAAGAACTTTTTTTTATTCAGGACTGTATTCAAAAACAATATGACGACGAGAAGCGGGCGGGAACGAAAAAAAGGAGAACCGCGGAATATCGAATACTGAACAGCAGAATGACGAAGCGCCCAATCGCTTCGCTATATCTTTTTATGAGGCATATGATCGAAAGAACATTCCTTCGACATTCATAATTTCTTGTTCTGTATTCGATATTCGCTTTTCATGCAGTCTCATTCAAACTCTCAAAAGAATCATTTGGCATTATGAACGGAGCAGTATACGGAACCGGCCACGGCCTTTCTTTTGCAGCGGTTTCCGCTCTTGGTTAGAGCCCTGCACTGCCCTGGCTCGGCCTGAGGGACTTCATCCTCCTCCTGAACCAGATCCAGTTTTCGCAGCAGTTCGTTGGCGATGTCTCCTGCCTTTGCATTAACGGATCGGATAAAATCGTACACCGTCCCAATGGTTTCTTTCTGGAAGTTCCCCAGTTTATCGACCGTTGCACCATTCAGGTTGATCTTTTCCAACACTTCAAAGGGCATGTTCGCAAGGGATTTGTGAATCTGTTCGACGGTGGTGGCCCCGTTGTCGATGGCTTCCTGTACCAGGTCTTTCAATTCCTTTATTCTTTTCATGGTTCCTCCCTGCTAAAAGACGGTTTGTGGTTGTGTGGCTCAAACTTCAATTTTCCATTGCGGCCTCTTCCCTGGCCTTGAGAGCGAGCCTCTTGACCCTCTCGATGGCCTCATCGGTAAACACGCCATTCACCCCCGAGATGGCCGCCAGTTTCATGCCATGTTTCAACCCAAGGTTATAAATCTCTCGAACCTTTTCCCACTCTATCTCCCGACCTATGGTAAAGGTCTCGAAACGCCCTTCAAGGGCCAGTACAATGGTCTCGGCAAGACAAGCGTAGGCCACTTTTGGTGGAAGACCAATATTTTTCATCTCAGGGTTGCCGGGAAGTTCGATCTCTCCCGATTCAATCACGAGCACATCAGGCCGTTTTGCCACATCTTCGGCGGAAAGGTCCAAAGGTCGCGCAACATCGGTGATCACGCATCCAGGCTTCACCTTCATGATATCAAGGATCGTTTTTCCCGCTCCCGACGTGGCGGTAACGATCACATCCATATCGCCTATATATCTGTCCGGCCTTGTAGAGACATGGATGATCACATCAGGGGTCTCTTCCAGGATCGATTTCTTCAAGGCCAGCAGTTTCGCCGTATTTCGGGCCACCATGTGGACTTCTTCAAAGGCCTTTGCAAGCAGGCGGCAACAGACCGAACCGATAGCGCCCGTGGCGCCGAACACCATGGTTTTCCCTTTGATCTTTTTCCCGGATTCAATCCGGATCAATCCCATGCGGCGCACGGCATCCGCGGCAGCCCAGAGCGCCCCCGAGGCGCTGTAGCTGTTACCCGTGGTAATGGGAATTTCCGCTTTCCGGGCCACGGTTACGCCCGCATCTCCCACTACCTTGGTAAAGGCGCCAAGCCCCATGATCTGTGCGCCCATGCGTTTCGCCATCTTGGCCGCCTGAAGGAGGCGCACATAGGTGAATTCAGGACTGTGAGCCAGCATCTGTTTTGGCGTTCCGCCAACGGTAATGAGCCATCCTTCCGCTTCTACGCCGGTCGGCGACTTGATGCCGGTTATTTTTGAATAGACAAAGGGGGGTGAGTAAGCCATCACCTTTTCCATCACATCCATGAAGACCGGCGGCGCAACTTTGGATATCATGTCCAGGGTTTTATCTTTTTTGAGGAATTCCTTAGAAAGGGGATGAATGACAAAGGCGAACCGGTTCACCCTCCTGGGGTTTCCCGAAGGGTACACAACCCTCGGATCCATTTTTTCGTCGCAGATGATCTCCAGCAGATCATCGTCCGTAATCTCGTCCGGACCTTTATCAAGCGCTGCAAGGATCATGGCTTCCAGGACGTTGAAGCCCACCACCCTTTCCAAGACCTTTGGAGCGGTGTCGATAATCATATCCACTCCCCGATCCTTCAGAAATTCCACCCGATCGTCATAGGCGCAGGAGGTAATTACGGTTTTTCCACCCAGCTCTTCCAGACCGCTTTTCTCAAGATGCCTGTAAAAGTCATAATGGGGCGCCACAATCACCTGGGCGTTCTGCATGGCTTTTCGAACGATGTATTCATTCCATACCCGGATGGGCATGACGGAAGAAGAGATGCGTGTGCCCGGAACCCATTTGAGCACCTCATGGGCGCCTTTGGCATATAAATCCAGGTCTTCCATGGATTTCAGGAACTTGGGAATCCCGTTTTCCAAAACCGGGTCCGCAAAGGTGATATTTTCGGTGAACTCTGATATGGATCTGGCAATAATGTAATTGCTCATACCCGATAGGAACAAGGCCCTGATATTGGTAAAATAGTTCCCGAATTCGAACTGAAGGTCGCGCACCGTCCATTCGTGGGTCACGTTCCTGAGGGCACTCCCGGTCGTCACGGGAATCTGGACGCGCGAGCAAAGTTGCCGGATCCGTTCCTTATGTCGCCTGATCGACTGTGGAGTGCCGATCAAGTGGGGAAAACGGATATTGCCGATGCCGATCACATCCGCCCTGTCCTGCCACTCCAGCATCTTTTCGCCCGCCCGTACAATGTCCCCGTCTGTCCCGAATCGCCTTATATAAAATTTGTACCCCAGAAATTCCGTTTGGAATTCGTAATCACTGTCCGCCGAGCCGAGACTAATACTGACAATCTGCTTCACAATCTCCTCCTAATTCATCCCAACACCAGATGTCCCAACCCTCTTTCCCGCAGATAACGGGGATACATCTCATAGGCTGGAGCCAGAATGGGCAACAGTTTCAATGTCTTCGGAAGATTTCCCCTGGCCGTGACCTGGCGACGGGTCAATGCGCTTACAAGATTTGCTTTGCCGTGCCAGAACAGATGGGCGAAATCAGCGTTCATCGTCATGGTCACATCCGGCTTCCCGTCAAATGCTCCCTTGATGATGAGGGGCTCATCCTTGCCGGCATCGATCGTAATGACCGCCTCCGGATTTTTGTAGACGAACTGTACGCACAACCCGGACTTTCTGAGGTCCGGGCCGATCCCCGGATCCATTTTCAAACGCTCATAAAAATTCAGCAGGATATCGTAGAGCATTTCCGAATCCTTGAAGACGTTTTGCATATCCTTTTTTTCAAGTCTGGTTCCGATAGGCTGCAGGTCCTTTTCCGAAACCGGTACGGGTTTGACCCTGGTTTGGTAAAGTTTTCGTACAATCCTGATTACGGATTCCCGGTCCGGTTCCCTGGGGTTGTACAACATGGAACCGTCTTCCATAGCCGTGGTGGCAACCTGATCGAGTTTAGCCAGGTTGTCGTCGATTCCGGCGCTCTTCAGATCAAGGGGCATTCCGGTCAGATAAGCGAGTTGCCTGTTCAGCATCCTCACCTTTTCGATTCCGGCTTTTGCCGCCTGCTTTCGAAACCACTGATCGACAAAGCTCAGGGTTGTCATGGCATCAATGGCAAGCCCCTTCACTTTGAAGGATTGTATATCGAACCACTGTCGCGCAAACTCGATGGAGTCCAGCGCCTTGGTTACAAAGTCGGGCCGCATGTTGGCCTTCAGCAGGCTGGCCCCCTGCTCGACGATCTGGGGGAAATTCACGCCCATGGCGATGGCGATATCCGAAAAGCGCCCCATCCTCGCATTCAGATTGTATTCCATCACCTCCGGCAAGACCAGGGCATTGGCCAACCCATGGGGAATGTGGTAGACCCCACCTAAAGCATGGGAAATCCCGTGGGTCATGCCTACCATGGAATGGGAAAAGGCGACTCCTGCCAAAAAACTTCCCACCAACATGGCGCCCCGAGCCTGAATGTCTTCGGGATGCGCACAGGCCTGAAGGATGTTGCCGGTAATCAACCGGATGGCGTGAATGGCCAGGGCATCCGAAGCGGGAGACCACTCCCGGTCCACATAGGCCTCAATGGCATGGGTCAGGGCATCCATCCCGGTGGTCGCTGTCAGTCTGCCGGGCATGGGAACGGTAACCTCAGGATCAAGGATCGCCATGCGGGGGAGAAACTGTTCCTCCGCGAAGGGCAGTTTCACGTCGTTGTCAGGGTCCGCAATCACGGCAACCTTGGTCACCTCCGAACCCGTACCGGCCGTGGTGGGAATAAAGATGGAAGGCAGAAGCAGGTCGTCGGGATCCAGCAGATAGGCGCCCATATGCTCTTCAATTTTTCCGCCCTTGACAACCAGAAGATTGGCGACCTTGGCCGTATCCATCACGCTGCCGCCCCCGACGGCGATCACCATGTCGCACTTGTGCTTCCTTGCAAGGCGTGTGCACTGCATCACGGTCCGGATGGCCGAATTGGGGGGCACATTGCTGTAGGTGCAGACGATCTCGATCTCCGTTCCCTTGAATCCTTCTTTTACCATTTTCCGCGGGACCCGCCTTGAGAAGGATCTTATCCGTCACGAGGATGGCCCGTCGCTTGCCGAAAGGGGCCACGGCATGGCCGATGTTCTTCAAAATGCCGGGCCCGTAAATCAGTTTCGTAGGAAGTGAAAATTCAAAATATTCAGGCAGCATGGGATATCCTCTTGCATTTCCTTTACCGTTCACTGAGTTCTTTGATGATTTTGCCCAGTTCCCTTGCATCGGCCTCAGCGGCCGCACCCTTGTGGAGGTTGCAGTAGTCCGAACCCGGATTGGATCGATTCCTGCACTGTGTCCCCTTCTTGGTAAGGGCCTGGCACTGACCCCGTTTTCCGGCGCTGAAAGCGCCCAACCAGGATGTTTCCTTTTCAGCATCTCCTGTGCGTTCCCGGTTCCCCTTCACCGCAGGGTCCGGATGATGGATCTCGCAATAGTCGTAACCCGGAAATGCCATCCTCTTGCATGGTTCATCGTTTTCGTTCAGGGCTTTGCACCGCGATTCCTTGTAGCGGTCGTGCAATACCAGCGGTTCATCGTAGATTTTCCCGGATACGACCAGATCCACCAAGTGATTGAACTCGTCTTCAAAGCCCTCAAGGAGCACCTCAGGATCGGGCATCAGACCCTCATCCGCGGCAATGCCTACCGTCACCTTTCCATCGTAGCTGAGGATGCTGATTCCCAGGCCGATCATACCCGACCGGGGAACCCAGAACATCATGTTGTTGATCTTCTTTCCGGCAAAGTAAAGAGGTTCTTTGGGACCGGGAA
The DNA here is from genome assembly GCA_963747015.1 of uncultured delta proteobacterium. Taxonomy (GTDB): domain Bacteria; phylum Desulfobacterota; class DSM-4660; order Desulfatiglandales; family Desulfatiglandaceae; genus DUZB01. The sequence goes on along the minus strand of CAVVEP010000026.1, from coordinate 101,799 downwards.
CATTGGTAAGAACGGCCGAGGCCTTATTGCTGAAAAAATTGGCGAAATACCTGGCAAACGTTGGCGGAAGCACCCCGATGGCGCTCAGCAACCCGAAATGCACGATGGCATCCGCCGATTTCTTCAGATGATCCGTTCGTCGCCGCACCTCTTTGAGCCTCAACACGGGGTCTTCAATATAGATGGGCAGAGGAAGAAAGACGAGGCTGAATTTATTTCCCAGGTCGTCTTCCGTGCCGGGTTTTCGAATATTTACGGGGACCAGGACCCGGAGATCCAGTTCATTCACCCGATGACTTCTGCTCTTCAGATATCTGCGCATGGCGCCTGTCACCGTGGCAATCAAGACGTCATTGAGGGTTGCCGTACTGATCGCTTTTCCCACGATCTTGATCTTGTCCAGCGACATGGGTTCCGTCCATACAGCGGTTTTTCTGACGCCGACATTCCCCTTGAACGCCGTATTCGGGTCGGAAGGCATCACCGTCAGTCTGGCAAGGACCGCGGCGACATCCGTGGTAAACTCCGAACCGGTCTTGGCCAGTTCCACCAGTTGCTCGGGGCTGGAAACCACTTCCCGCCACTCGCCCAGGAGTTTTTCTCCCACCGCCAAAGTCGCCCCCTTTGCCCTTTTTGCAGTCTTGATAAAGCTCTCAAGCCCCCAGGGAAAAAGAGGGGTTGTGTGCTTCCTATTCACTGGAGGGACTCTCTCTAGAGCATGGGGCGTCGGGATCGGTGTCCGCAGCCGACAGCAGGATATGGACCAGGGCGATGCCATCGGCTATGCAGTGGTGTATGCGAAACAGGATCACGCAGCCTTCCCCGTAATTTTCGATAAGATGGACCTGCCAGAGTGGTTTTTTAAAATCCAGCGGGGTCGTCATGAAATCGCCCACCATGCTCTGCAGTTCCGCCTTATCCCCCCGGCCTGGCAGCGCCACCCGATGGACGTGGGACCGGATATCAAAATGGTTGTCGAACTCCCACGTGGGAGAACCCACGCCATAAGGAGACTTCACGACCTTCTTTCTGAAGCGGGGAAAAGAGGCCAGACGCTGCTCAACCGTGGACGTAAGCCTCTTAAAATCAACGAGTTCTTCAAATTCCATAAAGGCCGTGATCACCATCAGGTTGGCCGGATCATCCATACAGAGCCAGAAATTGTCGGCATAGGTCATCGATTCCGTCATTTTGCTTTCCTTTCAGATCACACAAAACCCTAATCGGCACTAACGAATCACTGGGTAGGTTGGGTTGAGCGAACACACCTCTCTATTTTGCAGGCCCCGCGCAGACCATCGGAAGGGGCTTGAGTTCCGCCAAACGCGGGTCCGGCCGGGCGAATTCCTCATTCACCTGGATTCCGTAGGCGCCCAGTATCCTTTTCAATTCAGGATACCTGTTCTGGATCGACGACTTCACGGAAAGGAATCCTCTTTTTGCCGCCTTTCGCCGCTCCCAGAAGGCCATGGGATTCATATCGAAAAACTCGGCATCGTACTCGGTGGGCTCGATCACAATCAAGTCCCCTTTAAATTCCGGATTGTTCCGATAGGAATTGATGCCATGCATCAGCCTCGAATGCAGAAGGGTGCGCAGCACCTGATTGAAAACCGCATAAATCCCGTCCTCCGCCATATCCAGATGGGTCTGCCCTTCCTCGCATCGCTCACAGAAGACCTCGTGGTTGAAGGGTCGAAACGGATTATAACAGATAATCAATTCCGCCCCTTTCTGGATTGCAAGGTCTATGCTTGTGGTTTTTATCACAGCGCCGTCCACATAGTCAATGTTGTCTATTTTCACGGGCTTGTAAAAAAGAGGCAGGGCCATGGACGCCTCCATGGCTTTTGAAATGGGAACGTGTTGCCTGTGACCGTGCCCGAAAATTTCCCGTTGGGCCGTGTTAAGGTTCATGGCAACAATATACAGTTCGTTTTTCCTTTGCGTATAAAGCGTTTCAAAATCATTGCACAGGTAATTTTTCTCTAAATTCTTCCGTATGGCACGCTCAAATTTTTCCGTGGAAAAAAAGCCGGTTGGAAGAAATTTCCAGCGCAGAAACAGTTTGTGACTGCCGGTTTCGGTCTTTAGAAGACAATATCGAAAGAACTTCTGAAAATTTTCTTGATTGGGATGAACGATAAAATCGCCTGCCAGTTTCCTGAACTCCTTCCTGAACATATTATTGGCGGATAGAAAATGAAACAGGTATCGCGGGATGTACGTTGCGGCACTGCTCAGCGTAAGCAGCGGATTGAGGAAGAATTCCATATAATTAGGAAAGTAAATGGCTGAAAGGGGAATCGGGTCGATCTGCCCTTTTCGGCCCTCCATGCTCTTGGTCAACTCCCCCGTAGACACCCCGTTCGCAAGGAACGTTGCGAGCAAAGCCCCCACGCTCGTTCCCACATAGATGTCAAATTCCCGGATTTTTCGATTGAGCATGAACTTGCTGAGGGCTTGCAGACCACCCAGTTTGAAAGGCGCCCCCGGAAATGGCCTCCGCCCGAAAGCACCAGGGCGGTTTTGGCGTTGGTTTTGGGATGACTGAGATCGCTTTTCTGAACAATCGTAATGCCCATGGATCAATTCCCCGATAAATGAAATCCATGCCAAGTTTTTTCGATCCTGCTCTTGGAAGAATTTGACGCTTTGCGTTAAAATTGTCAAGTTTTTTCAGCAGAGCCAAATACCTTCAGTCAGAAATTATGAATTTGGCATTCGATCCTTTTCCTGGTATAGAATAAAATTAGGGTTGTTAATTTGCCGCAATCCAACGATTCCAGTGAATTAAAGGAGAATCTTCCATGACAGGAAAAGATGAACAGGAATGGTTTAAGAAATTTTATGAAGGGACTTTTCTCATCAAAGGATGGAAGCATCGCATGCAGGAACTGCTGCAGGCTGTTCCGGACTCAGATAGAGAGAAAGTAAAGGACCTTTTGGAAGGGCTTGGACAAAAAATAGGGAGGGAATGGGCACGAGAAAACCGACTGCGGCGCATAGACACTGCTACCCTGCAGAAATGGGGAGAGGATCTCCGCTCGGCCAAAAGAAAAGGGGCCTCGTTTTGGTGGAAAAGATAAGGATTCTTGATAAGGAAGTGGACGGAATCATCGGTTCCGCTTGAAATTTCCTCTCAGCCTGATTTTCAAACAGGACACGGGCATTCATTTTCAACAGGAGGAAGACAGCATGGCTGATTTGAAAAACAAATTTGAAAAAGCGTCGGAAGAGGTCCAGAAACTCTCAAAACGACCGGACAACGACACCCTTTTAAAGTTGTACGCCCTGTATAAGCAGGGATCCGTGGGAGACGTCGCCGGCAAGAGGCCGGGCTTCACCGACTTCAAGGGCAGGGCCAAATTCGATGCCTGGAACAAATTGAAAGGAACATCGAGCAAGGAAGCCATGGAATCCTACATAAAACTCGTGGAAAGCCTGAAAAAAGCATAATGGAACGGCAGCCCCCTTGAGCAAGAAGATGAAACGCTTTGACTTCCTCGTTTATTGGTCTTCAGACCTTTTTGCCTTGACTTTTTCGGACGATTCAGGATAATCACCCCCACTGGCGTCGAGAGCCGCAAGAAGTTTGGGACAACCAAGGCGGGGCAGGATCTATGCCTTGTCTTTTTTGATGACGGAACAAAAATGGATAAACCGCTCAAAGCTCTCCGCCACGCTTGCAAAATCGTAAGATCTGTTTTATATTGGTTCCACGTTTGCCCCTGGATATTGAAACCCGGGGATTTTATGCGGAGAGATGTCCGAGTGGCCGAAGGAGCGCGACTGGAAATCGCGTGTGCTGTTTATAGCGGTACCGAGGGTTCGACTCCCTCTCTCTCCGCCATATTTTTTGTTTCGCCCGACCCTATCACTTCGCGAAAGTGAGTCCTGAATGGTCAGCTAATCCTGTGATCCTTTCAAACAAACCTTTTATCACCCGATGATGATATGTCTTACGAAGTCTTAGCAAGAAAATGGCGCCCTCAAATCTTCGAGGATGTCATAGGACAGGAACATATCACCAGAACCTTGATGAATGCCATCCAAACCAACCGGATTGCGCATGCCTATCTGTTCAGCGGGTCGAGAGGAGTCGGCAAGACCTCCGTGGCACGGATCTTTGCAAAGGCCATTAACTGCACGGAAGGAGAGCCCGGAACACCCTGCAACAAATGCCGGTCCTGTCTGGAAATCACGGGAGGATCCTCGGTGGACGTGCAGGAAATCGACGGGGCGTCCAATCGGGGCATCGATGAGATTCGAGAGCTTCGAGACAGCATAAAGTATATGCCTTCCAGCAGCAGGTATCGCATCTACATCATCGATGAAGTGCACATGTTGACCCTCCCCGCCTTTAACGCCCTTCTGAAAACGCTGGAAGAACCTCCCGATCACGTGAAATTCATCTGCGCCACGACGGAAACCCACAAGGTCCCCATAACGATTATCTCAAGGTGCCAGAGATACGATTTCAAACGCATTCCCATGGTCCGCATCACGGATCATTTGCGAACCATAGCTAAAGAGGAAGGCATTGAAATCGAATTGTCCGGAATAGCCATCATTGCCCGGGAGGCCGAAGGAAGCATGCGGGACGCCGAGAGCCTCATGGACCAAGTCATTTCCTTTGCAGGGCGGAAGATCACCGAAAAAGACATCACGGACATCCTGGGGATTATCGACCGGAACATCATATTTGAAACATCCGCCGCGATGATAGAAGGTTCCTCTGAAAAATGCCTGGAGATTGTTGAAAAAATCTACAACCACGGGCACGATATCAAGGAATTTTACAAGACACTCATGGGACAGTTTCGAAATCTCCTCATGAGTACGATTTCCACGCAGGACCACCTTCTTGACTTGAGCGACAGAGATAAAAAGGAAATACAAAGACAGGCCCGGACAGCAGGAGAAGAAAAACTGCATGCCATCCTGAATTTCCTCATCCACCGGGAAGAGAACCTGAAATACAGCTCTTCTCCCCGGCTGATCCTGGAAACAACGCTGATCAAACTGTGCCATTTGGACGACTTTCTCTCTTTTGGCGACCTGTTGAAAAAGGTCGGGGCACTGGAAAAACGGTTGGCCGGTGTTACGGTACAGGTCGACATGAACATCCCCCGACAAATTTCCGACCCGGCAAAGAGTTGGGCCGGAGACGGAAATAGACAGGAGACCGGGAAACCCGTCCCGGCCTCCATCCAAAAGGAAAAGACATGGGATGACTTCCTGGCATTTTTGGCCAAAAAAAACGGCGCCATGTACGCCATCCTGAAAGACTGGAAACTGAATCCTGCTTGAAAAAGACCAGGTGGAGATTTCCGGCGAGAAGCATTCCTTTTCATCAACTTATTTTGATGATAAGGACAGATACAATCAGTTGGCAGCCTTCTGCAGTGAATTTTTTGACGGAAACATCCAGGTGAAGATCTCTTTTCGCGACAACAATCCTGTTTTGCCATCCGCATCGACTGCTGGAAGTTCCGCGGAAGCGGACAAGACGGAAATGAACCATCTTCCACCTCCGGTTCAGGACGTCCTGAAGCTTTTTCAGGGAAAAATTGTTGGTGAGGATTTAAAGGGTGATAAATAGTGTCTGAACAAAAACCCTGTTCCGACACAATTTTAAAATTCATGATATAGGAGAAAAAAGATGAAAGGCATGCCGAACATGGGACAACTGCTCAAACAAGCCCAGAAATTTCAGGCCCAGATGAGCAAATTGCAGGAAGAGCTGGGAGATCAAACCGTTGAAGCGTCATCGGGCGGTGGCATGGTTGCCGTCGTGGTCAACGGAAAACAGGAACTCCTCTCCATTCATATTGAACCGGAAGTGGTAGACCCGGAAGACATAGAAATGCTCCAGGATCTTATCATGGCCGCGATTAATGACGCCATGAACCGGGCCAAGGAAATGATGAATGAAGGGATGGGAAAATTGACCAAAGGGATGAATATTCCCGGAATGCCGGGACTCATGTAATCGGGATCAAGAGAGAAATGGGCATTTACCCACCATCGCTGGAAAAGCTCATCGAGCAGTTTACCATGCTTCCGGGCATCGGACAGAAGTCCGCTACGAGAATGGCGCTTCATATCCTTCGCAGCAAAAAGGATACGGCGGAGGCGCTGGCAAAAAGCCTCCTGGAAGTAAAAGAAAAAATCAGATTCTGTTCTGCATGCTTCAACCTGACCGACGACGACCCCTGTTCCATCTGCAGCAATCCGAACAGGGCCAACGGCGCCATCTGTGTTGTGGAGTGGCCCGGGGATCAACTTGCGCTGGAAGATTCGGGGACATTCAAGGGAAAGTACCATGTCCTTCACGGGGTCCTTTCTCCACTGGATGGCATTGGGCCCGAAGACCTCAAGATAGGCAAACTCCTGTCGCGCATTCAGGACGAGGAGATCGGAGAGATCATCCTGGCGACCAATCCCACGACCGGAGGAGAAGCAACCGCCTCGTTTCTCTCCACCCTGCTTACGGAACGATACCCGGGTCTTCGGGTTTCAAGGATCGCGCTGGGAATCCCCATGGGGGGAGACCTGAAATACATGGACCGCATGACGATTCAGCACGCGCTTAAGAGTCGCGTACCGGTATCCTGAAAAAGATCCGTCCGTGTTAGAGCACCTGATCGATACACCTGTAATTTTTGGTGTTGTAAAACTTTTCCACATTCACCAGGTGCAATCTCTCCAGCACCGTCTTCAAAGGCACCGATGAAATAGCCCCCTGGTTGAGGCTTGCCATACGGCCGAAATCTTCGTTTACAATCATATCAATGGCGGCGACCCCGAATTTTCTGCCCATACGGCGATCATAGGCAGTGGGCGCTCCACCTCTTTGCAGGTGTCTGAGAGCCACATATCTCACCTCCAGGTCCGTCGCTTTCTCGATCTCTTCCGCAATAAGGCCGCCCACGCCGCCAAGGTAATAATGCCCGAAACCGTCTCGCCCCCTCTTTTCGAGAACGGGATCCATTCCCCTCGGTTTGGCCCCTTCCGAGACCAGTACAATGCTGTAACGCATCCCGGCGTTTCGCCTCATGACCAGGAGCTCCGTGACACGCTCCATAACGAAATCGTGTTCAGGAATCAGGATAATGGCCGCACCAGCCGCCTCACCGCCCTCCAGGGCAAGCCAGCCGGCCTTTCTTCCCATGCACTCCACCACGAATATGCGGCTGTGAGAACCGGCGGTAATCCTGAGCCGATCGATGTCTTCCGTAATGATATTGACCGCTGAATCAAAGCCTAACGTATAGTCGGTACCCGACAGGTCCTTGTCAATAGTTTTAGGAATGCCGACAACCTTCAGCCCTTTCTTATAGAGCTTGTGAGCAACGCCCAGGCTGTCGTGTCCGCCCAGCACCACAAGGGCATCCAGGCCGAGCTCCTTGTAGTTATTCAACAAAATTTCCGATTTGTCATCCTGCGGATCAAAAGGATTAATCCGACTCGTCCCCAGGCGCGTACCGCCATACCTGTCCCAGGTGCGAACGATATCGGGATCCAGAGGCATAATCCACTGTTTCAAACTGTCTTTGTCTTTTGGTTTTAATTCGGTCAATCCTTTCCATCCGTCCATAATCCCTATGATCTCAAACATGGTCCCGCGCAGGGGGACAAGATCTTTGTCCATAGCCGAATTTACGAGCCAATGAATGGTACTGTTGATGCCCGGGCAATCTCCACCTGCTGTTAAAACTCCCACTCTTGTCTTCATTTTCCGCCTCCAACAGAAATATCGTTAGGGTAAACAGCACAGCATGCTTTGATCCATCTCTGCCGTTTTTAAAAAGTCTGAAATCAGCTCATTTGTCATAAGAATACTATAAGGGAGTTCGAAAGAGCTGTCAATGGTCCTTTCTCTTATTAAAAAAGCAGATTCAGAGGTTTACGGTTCTATGGTTCGGAACTTGTCACGCGATCGGATGCCGTGCGCTACTACTACAACCTGCTTCCTGACTGATCGCTGATCAGTCCTGCCTTGTATTGAACATCTCCCTGTGGTACATCTCCCCGGAAAATTACCGGATCGACCGAAAGAAGCAGAAGGAAAATCCACCCATGAAAAAGAAGAGACCGCCCGCCGGGAGCGCAAAAACCCTCGGCGTATTTTCCATCGCCATGATCAATCTGGCAATCATATACAGCATACGGGGTCTCCCCCTGTTGGCGGAAGAAGGAACGGCTTCAGGATTTTACCTTCTGGTCTCAGCGGTTTTCTTCCTGATCCCGGTCGCCTTCATCTCCGCGGAACTGGCCACGGGATGGCCCCCCAAGGGACCCGGCGGAATCTACATATGGGTGCGCCAGGCCCTTGGAGAACGCTGGGGTTTCGTAGCCATATGGATGCAATGGAGCGAAAACGTCATCTGGTTCCCCACGGTTCTCTCTTTCATCGGCGCGACTATCGCCTATATCTTCATGCCCAGCCTGGCAAATAACAAGCTCTACATGCTCACAACGATTCTCTTCATCTACTGGGCGGGAACCTTCGCGAATTTTCACGGCATAAAGACCTCGGCCTGGATCAGCACCCTGGGCGTGATCGGCACCATGGTCAGTACGTTTCTGATCATCGCCCTGGGAATCGCGTGGCTGGCTTCGGATAATCCGTTGCAGGTAGATCTGTCCTGGCATGCCATGCTGCCGGACCTGACCAACCTGAAAAGCCTGGTTTTCCTGGCGGGCGTGATGGTCATTACATCCGGCATCGAAGTTTCGGCGGTCCATGAAGGAGATGTGAGCGACCCGGGACGTGTCTTTCCCAGGGCCATCCTCTTATCCACGGTCATTTCTTTCTGCGCCCTTCTGCTGGGCGCCATGGGCATCGCATTCGTAGTGCCGGCCAGAGAGCTGAGTCTGGTAGCAGGGGTCATGGAGGCATTTGAGAAGTTCTTTGGAGCATACCATATATTATGGCTTGTGCCTGCCATTGCCGCGCTGATTGTGGTGGGATCAATCGGGGAGGTGGCAACCTGGATACTTGGGCCCAGTAAAGGGCTTCTTGTAACTGCACGCGACGGCCTCTTGCCGCCTTTCTTCCAGCGCTGCAATGAAAAGCGCGTCCCGGTGGTTATTCTCTCGGTTCAGGCCTTCATCGTCACCGGACTGGTACTGATCTTTCTGCTCATGCCCAGTGTAAACAGCGCTTACTGGATATTGACCGCCCTGACGGCTCAGATCTATTTGATCATGTACATCCTGCTCTTTGTGGCAGGCATCGTCCTCCGGTACAAAGAACCCAATACCCCCCGTGCATTCCGGGTCCCGTTCGGAAACGCAGGGATGTGGTTTCTTGCCGTACTGGGAACCATCGGGGCGGTTTTCACGCTATTCATCGGCTTTCTTCCCCCATCGCAGATCGATGATGGAAATCTGTACTTTTATGAGTCCTTCCTGATTGCGGGGATCCTCGTCATGGTGTTCTTACCGAACCTTATCTACGCACTGAGAAAACCCCACTGGAAAAATGAGACCCTTGTAGACTGATGGAAACAGGGGAAGAAAGAACCGCAAAATAAAAAGCTTCCCGTCGGAAATTACGGATGCTCTCCTATCCGCTCGGGTGCTACCGGGCATGAACCGGGGAAAACTATTTTCCCATGGAAATAGAACGTGTGGAGACAATCAGAAGAGAAATACACAGGACTATGGCTACGGAAACCAGGCCCATGGCGACAAACACGGCGGGAAGGGACCAGGTCTGTTTTATCCATCCCACCAAATGTACGGCGATTGCCCCTACTCCAAAGGTCAGGACAAATTTGGCGCCGTAAGCGCTGTGTCGCACTTTATCCGGCGTAAAACGGGCCACCAGAGTATTTTCAATGGGCTGCATGCCTAAAAGAAACAGCATATACCCCATGATCACGATCAGCATGGAGATATCGGCGGTATAAGCAATGCAGAATGCCATGGGCAATCCAATCAGGTTAAACAGGAGATAAGCCTTACGCGGTTCTGATCGTTCCGCCACGATCCCCCCCACATATTGTCCCAGCATTCCGATGATGAAGACCAGCGATGAAAGGACCGTTGCAGCCACGTTTCTGGAACCGGGCAACCAGATCAGACGGCTCAAAGCATCGAGGAGCAGCCGGATCTTTCAGCTCGAAATAAGATGGCAGAATAACGGTGACCCCACGGTAAGCAACCCCGCCCAGCATCATGCAAATACACAGGACGATGAATCCCCGGATAAGCTGCCGTGAATCATTGGCGCCGGTTGCATTTTTTTTCGGGGATTCATCAATGGACAATAAGCCCATGACCAGGACGCCCGCCAGATTCAGAAAACCCAGACAGAGAAAAGCCGCCTTGATCCCGAAAAAATAGTTAACCATCCCGGCCATCAACGGGGCGGCCGCCAGACCGGCGTTTCCGGCTATCCCATTGTATCCCATGGCCATGGCCATCCTTTCGAATTCCCTGGGAAATGAGCCCCAGCCCGGCAGGATGATAAATTCCTGAAAACAATCCGATCCCCGCCAGAAACAGGGAAAAGATGACCGGCGAATCGATGAAATAGGCGGCCCCGATCCCGCAGATGCCCGCCCCCGAAAAGAACAGGAGCAAGAACGGTTTGGCGCCGAAACGGTCACTGAGGAAACCCCACGGAAGCGCGGTCAGACCGAAGAGGAGATACATCCAGAACGAGAGGGCAAGTACCTGGCTCAGGTCCATTTTATACAAACCGGCAAGGGGCAGGACAAGGGCCGGAAAGGCGAGCATATTGAAATGGCTCATGAAATGCCCGAAGCAGGTCGTCGTTAAGATATTTCGTTCATTGGCATTCATAGGGGATTGCTGAAACTTATTTCCATGAAAGGATTAATTGAATGGCTAACGGTTAATTGCATCCAATTCAAATTCCCCGGCAACCACATACGGACCTGAAATCCATTCTGCCGGGGTTTTTGAATAAAATACATTCTTTGTTTATCATACTCACTTATCATGATTCCTTGCCGGGCCTTTCCCGCCCCCATTCACCCACCAGTCCGTGTTTTTGTCAAACCACCAGCCATCGCTCTCCGATTCGAGAATCTTTCGGACGATTTTTCTGCCGGACTCCGTGAGCAATCTCTTCACCGCGAAAGAAAGCCAGTCCCTGGCCCTGGAATTTCCCAGGTCAAGCTGTTCTTTCAGGTCCAGGATCAGATCGATCTGATCCGCATCTTTTGCCAGTTTCGCCTCCAGCGTCAGCGCCTCGTTGAATTCCCGGAACAGATTCTTTCATATCATTTCCGAAAGGCAGTCCCCTCACCTGATCTTCCAGGGCGGATTCTTCATCTACCTGCGTATATCGTTTGTTGACATAGTTGTGGTCTCCCGTCCTGGTCTCGGGCAGATCATGAAAAAGGCACATGAGCACCACCTTGTTTCCATCTGCTTCGGGTTCCATGGAGGCCAACACATACCCGACAATGGTCATGCGGAAAGAGTGATCGGCGACAGATTCTCCCCCCGTCCCCAAAAACTGGTATCCCGTGCGCGGACTCCTTTTCAGCATCCCCGCCTCAAATAAAAATTCAACGGTTCGTTTCATGACATCCTTCATTAGGGGGAGAACCGGAGAATGTCAAGAACCTTCCGAAGGGATTTCCTGAAACCTTCTTTTTTCCCGGGGTTGCTTCTCTGAAACAGGATGAAAATCCGGATGATAAACTGAATCCTGTTGAAGTTGTCCATAGTGATGTGATAATGGTCCTTGAAAGCGCGAGACATTGTAAAAGAAGATAAGGAACGCTTCCGACTTCGCCTGTTGGACGGATTTCGTGATTGAAAAGAGGGATAATGAACGCAGCAAAGGAACTCCCCCACCTTGTAACCGACCCCGATATCCTGACTTCCTACAATGAGGATGCATTGGGCATTGTCGGATGTTTTGCGGGGGTTTTCAGACCCCGTTCAGAGCAGGAGGTATCGGAATGCATCCGCGAGTGTGCTTCGGCGGAAATTCCGATTACGCCGCAGGGCCTTCGCACCTCGCTCACCGGCGCCTCCATCTGTAACAGGGGAGTGGCCCTTTCCCTTGAAAAGATGAACCGCCTGATCGATATCGATGTGAAAAATCGAAAGGCCATCGTTGAGCCGGGCATCCTTGTTTCCGAACTGAAAAATCAGCTTGAAAAGGAGGGGGTCAGCTATCCCCCCGACCCCACAAGCGCCGGGGAATGTACGCTGGGCGGCAACGTTGCTACAAACGCGTCCGGGTCGAGGGCCTTGAAATACGGCTCAACCATTGATTGGGTGACGGGACTGCGGGTGATGGATGGAAATGGAGAAGCCCTTGAATTGCATAATAATTTCTCTGAAAAACACTGCGCGGGTTTCGGGGCCGTTTACAGGCCTGTAAACCTTTTTGTGGGTTCTGAGGGAATACTTGGGGTTGCAACCCGCATCCAAATCGCCCTGACGCCCCTGCCGCCCGATTATTTCATCGGAGTGGTCTTCTTTTCCGAGATGAAGCATGCCCTGGATTTTGTGGTGGAAACACGTAAAGATCCGTACTGTGCTCCCACAAGCATGGAATTCCTCGACGAGGCCTGCATTGAAATCATCCGACCCGGGTCAAAGGGTTTTAACATACCCGCCGACGCACGCGTCATCCTCTATTTTGAGCAGGAATATGGAGATGATAAAGAAAAAGACAGCCTCTTGGACAACTGGTTTCAACGGATAGAAAAGCATTCCGCCCTTTCAAACGATACCCGGATAGCGGTGACGGAGAAGCAGAAGAGACACCTTCACCAACTCCGCCACCTGGTCCCCGCAAAGGCCAATGAGGACAGCGTTCTCGCAACGAAAACCGGGGGAGGCAAGATTGCAACGGACTGGGCCGTGCCCTGCGACAGGATCCATCCGCTTTTCGACTACTTCGATAAAATGCGAAATCTTCTCAAAGATATTCCGGTTTTGAGGTTCGGACACATCGGCAACGGGCATCCCCATTTCAATTTTATGGCAAGGACTCCGCGGGAAAAGAAGACCGCGGAGGCGGTGGATGCCATGATGGCCAAAAAAGCGGTGGAATTGGGCGGCGTCGTCACGGCGGAGCACGGTATCGGAAAATTGAAGAGGGAGCATTTGAAGCTTCAATATTCTCCAAGAATTCTTGCGGTCATGAAGGCCATAAAGAAGGAGATGGATCCCCGGAACATCATGGCCCCGGGAAATATTTTTGATTAAGGAGCGTATCATGAGACAGGCAGCCATCCTTGGCGTGGCCATGACAAAATTCGGCGTTTCCGAAAAGACCAATCTGGAAATGTTTGCTGAAGCAGGTCTTGAAGCCATTGGCCGATCCAACCTCGAACCAAAGGACATGCAGGCCCTGTTTTTCGGAAACTGCCTGGGAGATTTTGAAGAAGGACAGCTTCACATGGCGCCGTTTGCCCACGCCGAACTGGGGCTGCCGGTATCAGCACCCGCCACCCGATTTGAATCGGCCTGCGCCACGGCGACCGTTGCCGTCCGGCACGCGGCGCTCCTTGTGGGCGCCGGGGTCTACGATGTGGTCATTGCAGGAGGCACGGAACGAGCCACAAAAATGGGGACTCCCCTTGCGACCCGCACCTTTGCCATGGCCTGCCAGGCCCAGTATGAATCCGCCGCGGGGATCACATTTCCGGGTGTCTTCGCCATGGCTGCCCATATGTATTCCCACAAATACAACATCCCTCTAAAGAATCTCAAGCGACACATGGCCGATGTGGCCGTCAAAAACCACGCCCACGGTTTCCTGAATCCAAAGGCGCACTTTCAGAGAGAGATTACCGCCCAAACCGTGCTGGGCGGCATGATGGTTGCCGACCCCCTTCAGCTCTTTGACTGCTGCCCGTTTTCCGATGGCGCTTCAGCCTTGGTGATTGCCGAAGCAGGAAAGGCGAAGGATCTGATGAAAAACCCCGTCTTCTTTGCCGGGATGGGGCAGGCCTCCAACGGTCCCCTTTATATCCAGAAAGATCTCACACGCATCCGCGCACGGGAGGCATCCGCGGCTCAGGCCTATAAACAAGCAGGCGTGCGTCCCGTGGACATAGACGTTATCGAACTGCACGACTGCTTCACCATCGCGGAAATCCTTGCACTGGAAGGTCTGGGAGTGTATGATTTCGGGAAGGCCTATGATGCCGCCACAAAAGAGGAGACCACCCTGAAGGGGAAAAAGGTGGTCGTAAATCCTTCCGGGGGCCTGAAGGCCAAAGGGCATCCCATCGGCGCGACAGGGGCCGCCCAGATCACGGAAATCGTGGAACAGCTCAGGGGAGAGAGCGGCCCGCGGCAGGTTGACGGCGCCAGGATCGGTCTGGTGGATACCCTGGGGGGAGATTTCGGAACCGTATGCAACCTCATTCTGAGGAGCTGATCCATCCATGGAATATAAAATCACATTCAATAACTATCAGGAAGGACTTGCGAACGGAAAGCTGATGGGCGTAACGTGCTCCTCCTGCAACAAAATCCTGTTCCCGCCAGCCGGCGTATGTCGTGAATGCGGGCAAACGGATCTTGTGCCCGTGGAATTAAAGGGAGAGGGGACGATCCGCACATTCACCGTCATTCGGGTTGCTCCGGAAGGCAGGAAACCGCCCTACGTGGTCGCCATGGCTGAACTGGACGAAGGCCCGTGGGCCATTGGAAATTTGATCGAGATGAATCCTGAAGATGCGGATATGACTCTGATCGGAAAAAGGGTGAGGCTTGGAAGCCATCTCGCCAAAGGAGACGCCTATTCCAGCGATGATGTCAGAGTGATTACATTCAGCCTGAAAGAGAAATAATTTATATCTTGAGGTCAAACAATTATGGCGCTGGAGACAGCCGATGGATATCTGGATTCGGTAAAAGCGCTGGGGCTGGGAGCACACATTCTCGGCAAAAAGACCGGCGATCTGCATGAACACGGCCTGGTGAAACCCTCCTTTCCATACCTTGAAGGCCGATTGGCATTGCGGAGGATGAATGCAAGAAGTATTTGAAATCGTAGTCGAGTCCCATTTTTCGGCGGCCCACTCTTTAGTGGGATATCCGGGGGATTGCGCCAGAATCCATGGACACAATTGGGTCATTGAAGTCCACGTCCGTTGCCGGGAATTAAATGAGATCGGCATAGGAATTGATTTCAGGGACATTAAACGGAATGTGGAAAAGATCCTTGAGGACCTGGATCATACCCATTTAAACGACCTTCCCCCCTTCAGGAATCAGAATCCCACATCGGAAAATATTGCGCGATATCTTTACAGGGAGTTGGGCGCCAGGCTGAACACGGAGACGGTCGCTTTATCCAGGATAAAGGTCTCGGAAACTCCCGGCGCCGGCGCAATCTACTGGGAGGAGGAATGAGCCTCAAAGTAAATGAAATTTTTTACAGTATTCAAGGCGAGTCCACCCATTCCGGCCGGCCGTGTGTGTTCGTACGCCTGACCGGCTGCAATCTACGATGTTCCTATTGTGATACCCGATACGCCTACGAAGAAGGCGGACTCATGGAAATCAGGCACATCTTCGAACAGATTGCACCTTTCGAATGCCGATTGGTGGAGATTACCGGCGGCGAACCCCTCCTGCAGGAAGACACCCCTATTCTCATAGAAAGTCTCCTTGACGACGGCTACGAAGTACTGCTTGAAACCAACGGCACCATGGACATCAGCTTGCTGGACCCTCGATGCTCAAAGATCATGGACGTCAAGTGTCCTTCGAGCGAAATGCATCACGAAAACAATCTTGAAAACTTGCATCGTATGACAATCAGGGACGAACTCAAGTTTGTCATGGGGACCGATGAAGACTACCGGTATGCGAAAAAAATGATCGATTACGTCCGAATGAATCTTCTTGCCGTCAAAGCCATCCATTTCAGCCCGATCTTCGGACGTCTAAAACCGGAAACCCTTGCGGAGTGGATACTGGCCGATCATCTGGATGTTCGGCTTCAACTTCAGATTCAAAAATATATCTGGGGACCGGAAGCAAGGGGAGTCTGAATAGGATGAATGGGCATCTTTCAGCCCGAAAATGCAACTTCATTTCGCAAAAAAGTGTAAACTTGCGGGTGAAGGAGGCCCCATCCTCAAAAATTTTTCTTGACGTCAACAACCTAATACCTTATCTTCAACAGGATAAATTGCCGAAACGGTATGCTATCTGTGTGAGAGTTTTTCTTTTGGCAGGGCGGGCATAGCTCAGTTGGTAGAGTACAAGCTTCCCAAGCTTGGTGTCGCGGGTTCGAACCCCGTTGCCCGCTCCATGTTTTTGTTGGTTTTGAGCCCAACCACCCCTTTTTGAGGTTTTCCACCGGTGTTCCCGATGGTTTTACTTCGAATTGCGGACACGGCGCTGGTTATCTATTTTTCCCTGGCCGTATTCTGTAAGGTGCTTATGTAACTGAAGCGCTTAACAATTTAGTCTGCAAAGGTGGAGCGGGCCCATGGTCCGCTTTTTTTTATTCTGCTTCTTTTTTGTTTTGATCAGCGGATTTCATGAAATCGCCGAGCCCTGCAAAAAGAGCATAAAGAGAGATTTCATAGTGGGAATTCAAGGCACGGCTGCAACGGAAGTGTCCCGTATCATTGAACCGATTCTTGAAGAAATGAACATTGAACTCGTGGATGTGGAGTACGTCACGGAACGAGGCAGGCCGGTTCTCAGAGTCTATATTGACAAATATGGCGGGGTTACCATAGACGATTGCGCGGCGGTGAGCAGAGAAATCGGAGATATTATTGACATCAATGACACCCTTTCCAGCAGGTACGTCCTCGAAGTCTCTTCGCCGGGCCTTAACAGGCCACTCAAAAAGGAGAAAGATTTTATGCGGGCGGTTGGAAAAAAGGTGCGATTGAAAACAGTGTCCCCGGTTGATGGAAGACGAAATTTTAAAGGAACGCTTCTGTCTTTCGAGGAGGGCGAACTCCTTATCGAACTGGAAAATGGAGAGGCTCGCCTTTCTCTTGCGGATTTGGAAAAGGCGAATCTGGTGTATGGATTTAACAATGAATGATTTCAACTTTTTGGCGGAGCATAACTGATGGATTCCGAATTGAAGAGGATTATTGATCAGATCTGCAGGGAAAAAGGGGTTGATCGCGGCGTTCTGATCAAAGGTCTCGAGGAGGCGGTACAGGCTGCGGCCCGCAAGAAATATGGGATGGAATACGACCTTGAGGTCAATTACAATGAAGAGATCGGTGAGGTTGAGGCCTTCGAATTCAAGGAAGTCGTGGAAGTTGTCATGAATGAACACCTCCAGGTTTCGCTGGAAGAGGCCAGAGACCTGGACCCCGAGTCCGAGGTGGGAGACAGCCTCGGCATGAAAATGGATACGGATTCATTTGGCAGAATCGCCGCCCAGTCCGCCAAGCAGGTAATCATGCAACGCCTGAAAGATGCCGAAAGAGATATGGTGTACGGTGATTTCAAAGACAGGCGGGGGGAGGTCATCAATGGCATTGTCCAGAGATTTGAGCGAGGTTCCATCATTGTTAACCTGGGGAGAGCCGAAGGAGAACTATCCCACAGAGAACAAATCCCCAGAGAAACCTACAAGCAGGGAGATAGAATCAGGGCCTATATCCTGGATATCAAACAATTCAGCCGCGGGGCCCAGATCATTCTTTCAAGAACCCATCCCAATCTGCTTGCCATCCTTTTTGAAAACGAAGTTCCGGAAATTACGGAAGGAATCGTTCAGATCATGCAGGTCGCAAGAGAACCGGGGGCCCGAGCAAAAATCGCGGTTACCTCGAAAGATCCGGACGTGGACCCTGTTGGGGCCTGCGTAGGCATGAAAGGTCGAAGGGTCCAAGCCGTGGTCCAGGAACTGCGAGGAGAAAAAATCGACATTGTACCCTGGGACCCCGATGCCGCCAAATTCATTTGTAATGCACTGGCGCCTGCTGAAATCACAAGGGTGATTGTAGATGAAGACAACCACAGCATGGAAGTGGTGGTCCAGGATGATCAACTTTCCCTTGCCATCGGAAAAAGAGGCCAGAATGTTCGTCTCGCCTCCAGGTTAACGGGCTGGAGACTGGATGTGGTCGGCGAAACAAAATATAACGAGGTCCTCAAGGACGGATACAAGTCATTGATGGAACTGAACGGCGTTGGAGAAAAACTGGCGACGCAGCTCTATGAAATCGACCTGAAATCGGCTAGAGATCTTTCTTCGGCGACGGTGAATGACCTGGAGAATATCTCCGATTTAAGTGAAGAAGATGCCAGAGCACTGATTCGGAATGCCGAGGAATTTATCAAGGAAGCAAATGGGGCGAAGAAAACCTCGTCGGAACCGGAAGAGGTTTTTGAAACACCCGGCGACGAGTCCTTGGAAACGGAAGAAGAGGATGCAACAACCGGCAAACCCCAAGACTCTAGCTCCGAAAACGAACTTGATGGCTAATGACAAAGGCCATCTGCCCATAAGAACCTGTATCTGTTGCAGGTCCAAAAAGGAGAAAAGTGCTCTGATAAGGCTGGTTCTCAGCAAGGAGCAGGTGGTGACGCGGGACGATCATGGAAAGGGACGAGGCCGGGGCGCTTATGTATGTTCTGAGAAAACGTGTATGGCGGGTCTGTTGGATGCCGGCAGACTCAATAGAGCCTTTAAGATGAAAGGCCGCTTTTCTCTTCATCCGAACCTGTCGGGTTCTCGGCGCCTCCTTCTCCATAACGAGGGCAGCTAAAGGTTGACAGGGAGCGACCATACGGAACTCACCCGTAACACGAACATTTATTTGGATGCACACGATATAATCTCAAAAACTTCTGGGGGAATTTATGGCGAAAGTCAGAGTTTACGAATTAGCGCGAGAACTCGATATGGAAAGCAAGGAGCTGGTGGATAAACTCAATGCCGGTGGCATGATTATAAAAAACTATATGAGTACCCTTGACGAACAGTCCATTGCCAAGGCGAGAAAAATCGTGTCCGGCATTGTTTCCCAGGTGGTTGAAGAGAAACGGATTAAATCCACGGTCATTCGAAGAAGGAAAAAGGTCGTTAAAGTCGAACAGCCATCTCCTGAAATACCGGAAGCTGAAGAACCTTTGATTGTTTCCGTGGAAGGGGAGGGAGCGGAACTTCCCTTGGAAATAGCCGTTGAGCCCGAAGAGGAGCTTTTTCAAGAAGAACCGGCCAAAGAGGAGATCCCCCGGGAAATTCCTTCGCAGGGAACACCGCCCGAAGAACATCCCTCTGAAGAAGTTCCGCCAAGAGAACAAATCTCATCGGAACCGATTGAAACAATAAGAGCGGAAGAGGAAATTCCGACAGAGACAATTGACCGGGAAACGCCAATGCCCTCTCCTCTCGAACAATCCGATAGGGAAGAGCCTTCCAAAGAAACCGCGCACCGGAAATCATCGAGGAAGCAGGGGTGCTGGAAGAAGAACCCGCCATGGGAGAGGAAGAGTCGGGACCGGCAAAGGATTTGACGACCGAAAAGGCGGCGGAAGCCATCAGAACACCAAAGCCAAAGGCAAAAAAGGGTAAAAAGAGGAAAACAAGCCAGCCTGCGCGAATCATAAAACTGCCTGAAGAGGGCCCTTTAAAAGATTTGCTTGAACGACAGGAAAAGGAAGCACGGCAGGAAAAGGAAGCACGGCACGAAACCGTCGTACCCGAGGAACCCGAAAAAATTCCTGTTCAACCAGAGTCGGAGACTCGTCCCGTGCCCGGGAAGTGGTCGCCATCTCCGAAGATTACCGGGGCCTTGGACGATGAAAAAACCTCGAAGACGAAACAGGAAAAACCTTCCGCCAAGAAGAAAAGCAAGAAGAAAGTGATCATAGATGACAGCGCTTCCGACGATGGATTCAAGCGTCGCAAGAAGGAAGTCTACGAGCGATCGGATCTATATGGAGGACGTTCGAAAAAAGCCAAGGGAAAGGCCAGAGGGGGTAAAAAAGGCGGAGAAGTCGTAAGAAAGCTGAAACAGACTGAGATAACAACGCCCAAGGCCCTGAAGCGAAAAATAAGAGTGCAGGAATCCGTTACGATCATGGAACTGGCAAAGGCCATGGGCGTAAAGGCAACCGACTTGATAAAAAGGTTGATGGCACTCGGCACCATGGTGAATATTACCCAGTCCATCGACTTTGACACGGCCGCGGTGGTTGCCGATGTGCTGGGATTCGAGCTGGAACTGGATACCTTCGAGGAACGGGATTATTTCACCGGCACGGAAGATCGTCCGGAAGACCTGCTCCCCAGACCCCCGGTGGTTACCATTATGGGCCACGTCGATCACGGAAAAACATCTCTCCTGGATTACATTCGGAATTCCAATATTATCGGAGGGGAATCAGGAGGAATCACACAGCATATCGGCGCCTATTACGTCAAGATGGACAGGGGGGATATTGTCTTTCTGGATACTCCGGGACATGCGGCCTTTACGGCCATGCGCGCAAGAGGGGCAAAAATCACCGACCTCATTGTGCTGGTCGTTGCCGCGGATGACGGCGTCATGCCCCAGACCAAGGAAGCCATCAATCACGCAAGGGCGGCAGGAATACCGATCGTGGTGGCGGTGAACAAAATGGACAAACCTAATGCGGATCCGGAGAGGGTAAAGAGAGAACTTGCAGAGCTGAACCTTTCGCCCGAAGAGTGGGGGGGAGAAACGCTTTATGGACACATCTCGGCCAAAACAGGAGAAGGCGTAGAGGATCTCCTGGGGCAGATATCCCTTCAGGCGGAAATGCTGGAATTGCGGGGCAACCCGAATAAAGAGGCAAGCGGGACCGTCATTGAAGCGGAACTGGACAAAAGCAAAGGCCCTGTAGCGACAGTCCTTATCAAAGCGGGAACGCTCCATAAAGGGGATTATTTCGTCTGCGGAGAACATTTCGGCAGAGTGCGGGCCATGCTTGATCACCGGGGAAAAAGGCTTCAGGAAGCCACCCCGTCCATCCCCGTAGCACTTTATGGAATCTCGGGCGTCCCCATGGCAGGGGATAATTTCATCGTTGTAAAAGATGAAAAAACCGCCAAACAGATCATGGAACACCGAAAAGAGAAAAGCAAGACACAAGATACCGGAAAGAAAGGGATTGTGAGCCTGGATGATCTTTTCGAAAGGATACGGGAAGGGGGTGTAAAGGAGCTCAACATCGTCCTGAAAGCCGATGTACAGGGTTCCGCGGAAGCACTCTCCGAATCGCTCATCAAACAAAGCACCGATGCCGTCAAGCTCAATGTCATCCACTCCGCAACCGGCGCTATTGCCGAATCCGATGTCATGTTGGCCACGGCTTCAGGGGCGATTATTATAGGATTCAACGTCAGAGCAAATCCAAGGGTCGCCGCATTGGCTGAGAAGGAAAAAGTGGATATCCGATATTACGATGTCATCTACAATGCCATCAATGACGTCAGGCTCGCCATGTCAGGGCTTCTGGAACCGGTTCTGCAGGAAAGGGTCATCGGACATGCCAACATCAAGGAGATCTTCAAGGTCCCCAAGGTGGGCGCCATTGCCGGGTGCCAGGTAACGGATGGCAAGATTGACAGAAAAGCCAAAATCAGGCTTCTTCGAGACGACGTGGTCGTTTTCGACGGTAAAATTGCTTCTTTGCGTCGTTTTAAAGAAGACGCTAAAGAAGTGCTGTCCGGCTATGAATGCGGTATCGGTCTGGAGAATTTTAACGACGTAAAGACCCGGGATATCTTCGAAGTCTATGAAGTGGATGAAGTAGCAGCCGAATTGTAAGCCTATGGTGGTAGGAACATTAAAGATCGTCTTTATGCTGCATGATAACCGTTCCCTCAAAGGCAAACGAAAAGTTGTGCGGAGCATTGTTGACAGGCTAAAGGCAAAATTCAATGTCTCCGTCGCTGAAACGGGCGCCAACGACAAGTGGCAGAAAATCGAACTGGGAATCTGCACCGTCGGAAACGATACACGGCATGTGGATTCCTCTCTGAATCATATTATGGATTTTATTGAGTTTATCCAGCTTGCGCAGGTCGTGGATGTTAAGATGGATATTTTCCATACATGAAACCTATACACGATTGCTTAGGAATTCAATATGTTGCCTGGAAAAAGGGCCGTACGGGTAGGAGACCTGATTCTCAAGGAGATTGCTTTTCTTCTGCTGGAGAAAGTGAAGGATCCGAGAGTCAGGAGGGTTACCCTGACAGGAATCAAGCTCACGGATGATCTGAAGTCCGCCAAGATCTATTTCAGCGCCCTGGGAGAACAGGAGGAAATAGAACGAGCTCGATCGGGTCTTGAAAGCGCCTGCAGATTTATCAAGAGGGAAATCGGAAGGAGCATGCAACTGCGCTATGTTCCAAACCTGGAATTCGTCCACGACACCTCCCTTGCGGATGGAAGTCGCATGGAAAAACTCTTTGAGGAGTTGAAGGAGACGGATAAAGAGTGAGGAACTCCGACTCAAAGGGACTGAAATCCTTCGCGCAAATTGTCTCTTTGCTCCTTGAAAAGAAACGCTTTTTGCTTGCAACCCATGAGGACCCGGATGGGGACGGCATCGGTTCCATGTTGGCGCTCGGAAGGAGCCTTTCCCATGCGGGGAAAGAAACTACTCTCGTTTCACAAAAACCGATTACCGGCTCGCTGAAGATGCTCAGCGGATCGAACGGGATTAAGGGCAGCAGTTGGATTCAGGGTCGGTTCGACGCTGCCATAGCGCTTGACTGCGCGGAAAGAACACGCCTGGGTCCTGTCTATGATGACTTTAAAAACAGCTCCCTCATTATAAACATAGACCACCATGAAACCAATGATTACTTTGGAAATATCAATCTGGTTTGCCCCGAAAAATCTTCGACGGGAGTCATCGTGTTTGAATTGATCAAAGCCGCGGAACTGCCAATGGATGCGGACATTGCCGGGAATCTCTTTGCGGCCATCCAGACGGATACAGGATCTTTCAAATACAGCAATACGGATTCGGAGACTTTCCGGGCGGCAGCCGACCTGATGGAATACGGCGCTGTTCCATGGGATATTTCCAGAAAGGTGATGGACGGGTATGGAATGGAGCGACTGCGACTTCTGCAACTGGCCCTTGCAACACTGGAAATTTTTCATGACGGATCCGTCGCCGTCATGCTGGTTACGGAGGAAATGCTTCAGCAATCGGGCGCTGAAGAAGCCGACAGCGAAAGATTTGTGGATTACCCGAGATTTGCTTCCGGCATTGAACTTTCCGTGTTGATTCGTGAGAAGGGAACGGACGACTACAAGTTCAGCCTTCGATCCAATGACAAGGTTGACGTGGCCGAACTTGCATCCCGATTCGGCGGTGGAGGACACCGCAGGGCAGCAGGATTTAGCGGGAAAGGTCCTATTGAGCGTTTAAAAAAGACTTTTCTGGACGAAGTCGCCGTATATCTTGGTGGCATTTAAAGATTGCCGCCCATGAAGACCGTGCATGATGGCATCATCTTAACAGACAAGTGTGAAAATGAGACGTCCAATGCCGTCATTAAAAAAATGAAACAGGCTTTCGGCGAGGGGAAATCCCTGAAGATCGGTCATGCCGGCACACTGGACCCTTTCGCCACCGGATTGCTTATTATTCTTTTAGGACAGGGAACAAAATTGTCCCGGTATATAATGGCGGGACAAAAAAGCTATATGGCCACCTTGGAATTGGGCATCGAAACGGACACCCTTGATCCAACGGGCAACATTGTTCGAAAGAGCATCGTTCCCCATCTGAACGATCAGACCATCCGGGAAAAAGCCAGACGTTTCGAGGGGGACATCCGGCAGACGCCGCCTGCTTATTCCGCCATAAAACACAAAGGGATAAGGTCTTATAAGCTGGCACGGGAAGGCCGGAAGGTTGCGCTGGAAGAAAGATCCGTTACGGTGCATTCCTTACGGATCGTATCCGTGGACCTTCCCCTGGTCTCTTTACAGATAAAATGTTCCAGCGGAACCTATATCAGGAGTATCGCCGCGGATCTCGGAAGAGAGTTGGGACCGGGCGCCCACTTGAAGACCCTCAGGAGAACCGGCATCGGATCTTTCTCCGTGGAGAAAGCCTTTCCCTCCGGCGAAATATCCGGGAAGGAAGTCCGGCCGCTCCTAACGGCCAGTACGATCTCTTTAAGAGAGGCCATCCCGGATATTCAGGAAACGGAGATACCCGGGTATTTAGCAGGGAAAGTCAGAAACGGTTATTGTCCGAAATGGGATGAACTTGACCTTTCATCCGCAGACGGGGACTGCCATAACGGGTTGTTGAAGCTCGTGAGTGAGGGCAACCTTGTTGCTGTTTTGAGAATACATCAAAGAGGGGGAAACGAAGATGGCGACATAGGGATAGAACGGGTTTTCTCATGAAACCCCCGGGAAAAGAGGATGTGTACTCGCCGGGAATCTCGAATCTCCAGGCAACAGGCGAGCGTTCAAATATGCGTAATCCCATTACTCAAATCTACTGAGGAGGAATGAAAAGTGGTTATGACAGCGGTAGCAAAAAAGGAAATCATCGATCAGTTTAAAATACACGACAAAGACACCGGTTCATCGGAAGTGCAGATCGCCTTGCTCACAACGCGTATCAAGTATCTCACGGAGCATTTTCAGACCCATAAGAAAGATCATCATTCCCGAAGAGGCCTTCTGAAGCTCGTCGGACAGAGGAGAAGGCTCCTCAATTATCTAAAGAAAAAGGACGCGGAAAAATATCGAACATTGATTAAAGAATTAGGTATTCGAAAATAAGAAGGACGGCTCTTCGGAGGCGGGCGCCGTTTGGGCAGCCAAGCTTTCCATGTAAACCCGTTGGTTGCAGGGCAGGATCAGGTTTCAGAGCGCCGCATTTCGGATACAGCCCGGTCGGCGCCTGAAACATCTGAATAGATTTGGATAACCGAACTTCCCGCCTGGAAATTCATGTGGGATAAACCTTGTTCCGAAAGGAGCATAAACAGCTGGAATAACATAGACAAAACCGCTGGATTCAGCCATGGGCGATACCGCCTGCTTTTGACACGGGTTTCAATCGAAACGGAATTTTGGAAAAATTCCGATTGGCTTTATAGAAGTTTCAGCAAAAGGGAGAACAGAACAATGGTAAAAAATGTATCTACTGAGATCAATGGGAGGTCCCTTTACATAGAAACGGGTAGGATTGCCAAGCAGGCAAGCGGATCCGTAGTCGTGACCTGCGGACAGACCGTTGTGTTGGTGACCGCCGTGTCCACGGATGAAATCAGGGCCGGAATCGATTTTCTTCCGTTGACGGTGGAATATCAGGAGATGTCCTATGCAGGGGGTAAAATACCGGGAAATTTTTTCCGAAGGGATATGGGCAGACCCAGTGAAAGGGAAACCCTCACAGCCCGTTTAATAGACAGGCCTCTAAGACCCCTGTTTCCCGACAACTATCATTTTGAGACTCAGGTAATTGCCACCGTGCTTTCAAGCGACAAAGAAAATCAGTCCGACGTACTGGCCATCCTCGGCGCCTCAGCGGCCCTTGAAATATCGGACATCCCCTTTTCAGGCCCCATCGCCGGCGTCAGGGTGGGAAGGATTGACGGGAAATTCATTGCGAATCCAACACTGAGCGAGCAGGCCGAAAGCGACATGAACCTCATTGTCGCAAGCAACCGGGATGGCGTGGTGATGGTGGAGGGAGGCTCTCTTTTTCTTTCAGAATCCGATATGATCGACGCCATATTTTTTGGACACGAAGCGATTCAGCCGCTTCTTGACATGCAGGAAGAACTGAAGGCGCAGGCCGGCAAGCCCAAGAGAATCATAGAGCCCGATTCGGAAGATGAAAGCCTGAAGGCAAAGGTGGAAGAATTAGCCTTCCCCCGGCTGAAAGAAGTGCTGTTAACGGCCGATAAGCTGGAAAGACAAAAGAAGGTGAAAGACGCCAAAGCCTCCGTCCAGAGCGCCCTTTCAGAACAGTATGAAGGACGTAGTTCGGAAATCAGCGAATTTCTGCACGGCATCGAAAGAACCGTTATTCGCACCATGATACTGGATGAAGGCAAAAGAATCGACGGCCGCGCCTTTGACGAAGTGCGCCCCATCGAGTGCGTTGTAGGGCTGCTGCCCCGCATCCACGGATCCGCCCTTTTTACCCGTGGAGAAACACAGGCAATGGTCCTGACCACCCTGGGGACGGAAAGAGACGAACAGCGCATCGAGTCGATCTACGGCGACAGCTTCCGCTCTTTCATGCTTCACTATAATTTCCCGCCTTACAGTGTCGGAGAGGCAAAGAGATTGGGAGGTCCGGGACGAAGGGAGATCGGTCACGGGGCGCTCGCTAGAAGGGCGCTCATTCCGGTGTTGCCGGACAGCGAAACGTTTAAGTATTCCATCCGCGTGGTATCGGAAATTCTTGAATCCAATGGTTCTTCTTCCATGGCCAGCGTTTGCGGAGGCTGTCTCTCCCTTATGGACGCAGGCGTTCCCCTCAAGGAAGCCGTAGCCGGAGTGGCCATGGGATTGGTTTCGGACGGAGACAAGACCGTTGTCCTTACCGATATTATCGGCGATGAAGACCATTTCGGCGATATGGATTTCAAGGTTACCGGAACACGCGACGGGATTACGGCCCTTCAAATGGACATCAAGATCGACCGTCTCACCAAGGAAATCATGCAGCAGGCCCTTGAGCAGGCCAGGAAGGGCAGGCTTCATATTCTGGATCAGATGCAGAAGGCCATCACGCAACCGAGAGAGAATGTTTCCGAATTCGCACCCATCATTACCTCCGTCAAAATCAGTACGGAAAAGGTCAGGGTCCTTATCGGCCCCGGAGGAAAAACCATTCGAGAGATCAGCAACACATCGGGCGCAAGAATCGACGTGGATGATGATGGGGTCGTGACCATTTCCTCTCCGGACAAAGAGTGCGCCGATGCCGCGGAACAGATGGTTCGGCAAATTGTTCAGGAAGCGGAAGTCGGCAGACTGTACAAGGGTAAAGTCGTCAAAATCATGGATTTCGGCGCCTTTGTAGAAATCTTTCCCGGAACGGACGGCCTGGTCCACATTTCGCAGCTGGCGGACGAAAGAGTCAATAAGGTTACGGATGTTTTGAACGAAGGGGATGAGGTCCTTGTCAAGGTGCTGGAAGTAGGCAAGGACGGCCGCATCCGTCTCTCGCGCAAGGCCGCTCTGAAAGAAGATTCGGATGACCTATAATAAAACCATCTTAAACAATGGCGTCAGGATCATTACCGAGGAGATCGAACACCTGAAGTCGGTCTCGCTCGGAATCTGGGTCAATACCGGTTCCAGGGACGAGACGGACTTGGAAAACGGGGTTTCCCATTTCATAGAACATATGAGCTTCAAGGGAACCCCCACAAGGTCCTCCCTGGATATCGCCAGAGATCTGGACGCCATCGGAGGCCTTTCAAACGCCTTCACAGGAAAAGAAACCACCTGTTTTTACGGAAGGGTCTTAGGAAAACATTTTCCCATATTGGCCGAGGTCCTGTCGGATATCTTCCTGAATCCCGTCTTTGATCCCATCAACATGGAGCGCGAAAGGGAAGTGATTTTCCAGGAGATCAACATGATGGAAGACTCTCCGGACGACAACCTGAATGTCCTTTTCAACAGCCGTTTCTGGTTCGACCATCCCATGGGCAGATCAATCCTCGGAACGGGAGAAACGGTATCAACCATTAACCAGGAAACCATTGTAAACTATATTCAAAGGTATTACATCCCGGAACGCATCATGGTGGTGGCCGCCGGCAAAGTGGATCATGAAGCCATGGTCTCTTATTTCGGTCCCGTTTTTGATTCCGCCTTGAAAGGGGGCAGTCCGAATCCCGAAAGATCCGTTCCCGCACCTAAAGGAGGCGTCTCCCTCCATTTCAAGGAACTGGAGCAGGTGCATATCTGCCTGGGGGGCGAAGCCCCTTCTCAAGTGGACAACGGAAGATTTGCCTGCGCCATTTTTAATACCATTCTGGGGGGGAACATGAGTTCCCGCCTTTTCCAGGAAGTGAGAGAAAACAGAGGGCTGGCCTATTCCATCTATTCCTTTCTTTCTTCCTATGCCGATACCGGTCTCTTGGGGGTTTATGCCGCGACGGAAATGAAGAACCTCAAGCCCCTGCTCGAAACGGTCCAGCAAGAAATCAAGAAAATGTGCGGCGGAGATTTTACTCGGGAGGACCTTGAAGCCGCCCGGGAACATCTCATCGGAGGAATATATCTGTCCTCTGAAAGCGCCGATACCCGAATGATGCGCCTCGCTAAGAATGAGTCGGTTTTCGGCCGAGAAATCAGCTATGAAGAACTGGTGAACAGTCTGGAAAAAGTGGTTCTCGACGATATTGTGGAAATTGCCGGCAAGGTATTCCAGGATCAGGATCTGGCCTTTGCCTCTCTTGGGCCACTGGAAGATGAAAACGCGGTCCGGGAATGTCTCAAGATGCGCGGATAATCACAAGAGAACAAACAAGGAGCCTTTGGTGGAGACGATCACAATCAAGGTAAAACGTCTGGATTCCCAGCCGGGTTTCTCCGCTTCCTTCCTATGCCTCCACAGGTTCCTCAGGCTGTGATCTGAGAGCCTCGGTGGAAGCGCCCATCACCCTGAATCCAGGAGAAGTAAAACTGATTCCCACCGGACTGGCCATATCCGTCCCACCCGGCTACGAAGCGCAAATCAGGCCCCGCAGCGGGATCGCGTTGAAGCACGGTGTCGGAATGGTGAATGCTCCCGGCACCATCGATGCGGACTACCGGGGAGAGATCGGCATCATCCTGATCAATTGGGGAAAAGATCCCTTTGTCATCCAAGAAGGGGACAGAATCGCCCAGATGGTAATTGCCAGAGTTTGCCACGCCGAGATTCGTGAAGTGGAGGAACTGGATGAGACCGAACGGGGAGCGGGAGGATTCGGGCACAGTGGAATTAAGTAGTTCCAGTGCATCGTATCGAACCAAACCGTGACAAACCACAATCCCACAGGACATCAGAACCGGACCATACGATTTTCCGTGCTTGCTTCGGGAAGCAGCGGCAATTGCTGCTATGTGGAAACGGACCAGGCGAATATTCTGATCGACGCAGGGCTCAGTTGTCGTGAAATTGAACGTAGACTTGGTCTGATCGGCGTAAAACCGCAGGCCCTTGATGCCCTGATCATTACCCATGAACACGGGGACCACATCAAAGGCGCCGGGCCGTTGTGCAGGCGTTATGACCTCCCACTTTACATCAATCGCGCCACCTTCACGCGCGGGAGCAAGACCCTCAAAAATATTGCCAAACCCGTCTTCATCGAAACAGGCGGCGTGTTGGAAATAAATGACCTTGTTCTGGAGACATTTACCAAGTGCCACGACGCCGTCGATCCAATCGGGGCGATACTCTCAGCCAATGGATCCAGATTAGGGATCGTAACGGACTTAGGCAGAAGCACCGTCCTTGCGGAAGACAGGCTTGGCAAATGCCAGGCGCTGATCATGGAATTTAATTACGACCCCCACATGCTTGACCATGGGCCTTATCCTCTGGACCTGAAACGAAGGATTAAAAGCCGCGACGGGCACCTCTCCAATCAGCAGGCTGCCGATCTCCTCCAGGCCGTTTCTCATAAGGACCTGCAAGTTGTGGTCCTTGCACATCTGAGCGAGACCAACAATCATCCGGATAAGGCCGCCCAAAGCGCCTCAGATGCCCTTCTGAACCGCGGCCTTGGAAACGTCCGTATCCTTATTGCCAGCTCAGGACACACCGGGCCCGATGGTATCGATTTAAGCGGCTGAAACCATTTTCCTCCATAATTTCCCTATACTATTGTTATCATTAACGCTTCATCCAATATGCAAGACGGGCTTTCTGTTGACTTCCCTTCCGGATTTGGGTATAGGGGAAGAAAGCTTCCGATTTCCGGTCCGAACCTTATAAGATAGGGAAAATGGTTTTCCAGAAATGAGCAACGGATTTTTACATCGAAAAGGGAACAAGAGAATCTCTTTCCTGATTCACGGTCCTCTTTTTTTCTTCCTGACGGCCCTCTTTTTCACAGGCTGCGCCCAGGTTCCCATTACGGAAAGGCAGGGCCTCCACCTAATTCCGGAATCGCAGCTGACCTCCATGAGTCTTGTGGAATACGATAAAATTCTGCAGCAATCCAAACTCTCTACAAACAAAAAGGAAGTGGAGATGGTTCAAAAGGTTGGCAAGCGGATCGCCTCCGCTGCTGAAGACTTTCTCCGTGATGCCGGTATGCAGGAGGATATCAAGAACTATCATTGGGAATTCAACCTCATCCAGGACGATAAAACCGTCAATGCCTGGTGTATGCCGGGAGGAAAAGTGGCTGTTTACACAGGAATTCTCCCCTATACAAAGAATGAAGCCGGTCTGGCAACCGTCATGGCCCACGAAGTGGGCCATGCCATCGCAAAACACGGCAACGAACGGATGAGCCAGGGTCTGCTGGCCGCCATGGGCGGGATAGCCCTGTCCGTCGCATTATCCAACCAATCCGCTGGCGCCAGGAATCTTTATTTGGCGGCTTACGGCGCGGGCGCAAGCCTGGGAATTCTTCTTCCCTACAGCCGCCTGCAGGAATCGGAAGCAGACAGGATCGGTCTGATGATCATGGCCAGAGCCGGGTACGATCCCCGCGAGGCCATCCCTTTCTGGGAAAGGATGAACAGTCAGGCCGAAAAAGGTACGAGACCTCCTGAATTCCTGTCAACCCACCCCGCCCCCTCTTCAAGGATTGCCGATATCCGGAAATATATGCCTGACGCGCTTCAATACTACAAAACCCCATAAATCTGGGAAGGACCTCTTCATGAAAAGGATGCCGCACTTTCTTCTCCTTTTGCTTTTTCTTTCTTTCCCCCCGAACTCCCGGGCCGCCGACAAGGTGTCTATCATCTACCAGAATGACCTCCACGGTTGGCTTTTTCCGGCATCTAACCGATCGGGCATCAGAGATACCGCGGAAATGCTTTCCGATCTCTTCAGGAGCGAGCCCAATTCCTTTTATGCCGTGTCCGGCGACCTTTTCAAAGGGCCGGACCTCCCTGACAACATGAAGGGTTCCGCTGAGTTGACCATATGGAATCGTTTTAGGGAGCAGATTGAGGCCCGGGGATATGGGAACAGGATTCTCATTTCCGCCGGCAATCACGAATTTGATTATGGTGTTCAGGACCCCAACGCCTTTCACGGGGGACTCCTGTGCGCAAACCTCCTCACCGCGGACGGCAAACCTTTCTACATCCCCTACCGGGTGATAAAGACTCCGGGAGGACTCCGGATCGGATTCTTAGGTCTCCTTCTAACCGAAAACGGGCACGTCCTGAAAGTAGTTGAAAAGAGATCTCTCCATATCATCCCCATGCTGGAGGCAATCAAAAGATTTGTTCCAGTAGATGGGGCCATTGGACCTGACGGTCTTGATGATTCACGATTACCTCGGCAACGTAGAAAAGCTCACGGAACAGATTCCATCCAACCTGGGGATAGACATGATCCTTTCCGGCCATGACCACGCTCTCCTCCGAAAACCCCTTTTAGACAATGGCCTTCCCGTTTTGCAGGCCGGCGCCATGAATGAATACTACGGGAAAGTGGATCTCCTCGTAGAAAATGGCGCCATCGTATCGATCCACAACGCCATCGAGCAGTTGACCCCCTCGCCTCTGGAACATGAGACCATGAAGGTGAAAGAGGTATCGGATGCCCGGAAGAAAGGAAAAGTGGCCCTGTTGAAGCGCTCCCTGACAGGAGTTTGTTTGAGAAACCGGGAAAGCAACCTGGGAGATTTCGCGGCGGATGCCTTCCGATGGGCGACCGGAGCAGACGTGGCCATGACCAACGGTGGCTCTCTGCGCATGGATTTTCGTTTGTACAACCATGAGCCCATGGAAATGCGAGAGGGAGATTTCGTCAATCTGATGCCATTCGACGACCATGTCGTTGTCGGCAAGGTCACCGGCGCCCAGTTGCTGCAAATTCTGGAACTCAATGCGGTTCAATTTATCAACCAGATCTCCGGAGTAACCTGCAAAGCCGATTCGCAACGACCGAAAGGCAGCCGTATCATTGCAGCGGAAGTGGGGGGAAAACCGGTTTCACCGGCCCGGACATACACCCTTGCCCATAATTCCTATTGCGCCCGCCCGGAAAATATGGAAAGATATCTACATCTGCCGCCCGGTTCCGTGTCATGGGAAAAGACCGGACATATCGCCCACGAAGTCCTTGCCGATTACGCGCGACACTTGAAAGTGATCGATTACCCGGAGGAAGGCGCGGGCAGAATGCAGTTTGTCCAATGACGGGAGAGGCCACCAAACACAGTCATCGCGTCCTGGAAAATCCCGGGCTGAACGTCGCTCTCTTTCAGCCCGAAATCCCCGCGAATACGGGAAATATCGCCAGACTTTGCGGGGCGGCGGAGATCAGACTTCATCTTATCCACCCTTTGGGTTTCAGGGTGGACGACAAGCATCTCAAAAGAGCGGGGCTGGACTACTGGCGGGAAATAGACATACGCCATCACGTAAACTTTGAAACATTTGTTCAAGATACCGCCTGCAACAATCGCCTCTACTGTTTCAGCAGGCATGCAAAAGCGCTTTACACAAGCGCGGAAGTAAGACATGGAGATTATCTCCTTTTCGGCAGGGAGACCATGGGGCTGCCTTCTGCTATCAGTGAAAGATATCCCTGTTACGCCATCCCCATATGGGGAAAAGTGCGCAGTCTGAACCTCTCCACCACGGTAGGAATCGTGACGTATCATTTCCTTCACCGGATGGGAAAGTTCTGACCCGTTTTCCCTGAAAGAACCCGGAACCCTTCAACCCGCGCCTTGCGCCAGGAGACTTTTTTATGCGACCACTGGATGGGATCAAGGTAATTGAAATGGCGGGTCTCGCGCCCTCCCCCTATTGCGGCATGCTGTTAGCCGATTTTGGAGCCGACGTGGTAATCGTGGACAGGCTTTTGAAGCACAGCCCTGAAATGCCGGGGCATATGAGCAAGAATCCCCTGGATCGAGGCAAGAGGTCCATGCGAGTAAATATAAAGAGTGCGGAAGGACGCGAAATCCTCATGCGAATGATCCAGCAGTCTGATGTCCTCATTGAACCTTATCGTCCGGGCGTGATGGAAACCCTTCAACTGGGTCCGGAGGAAGCCATCTCCCACAATGAACGGCTGATTTACGCGCGTCTTACGGGCTGGGGCCAAACAGGTCCCTATGCGGGCATGGCGGGACACGATATGAATTACATCGCCCTGTCGGGCGCCCTGTCTCTTTTCAAACGAAAAGGGGAAAAACCGCTTCCTCCGTGTAATATCCTGGGCGATTTCGCCGGCGGCGGCATGCTCTGCGCCATGGGTATTCTGCTGGCCCTGATTGAACGGAACGTTTCCGGGAAAGGGCAGGTGGTGGATGCGGCCATGGTGGATGGTTCCGCAAACCTTTCCGCCCTGTTTTTCGGCCTCTATGCCAATCACCTCATGACGCTGGACATCGGAAGCAACCTTCTTGACGGCGGCGCGCCCTTTTACCAGGTGTACGAGGCCTCCGATGGAAAATTCGTATCCGTCGGCGCCATTGAAACAAAATTTTACGCGCAATTTATTCAAGGCCTGGGCATCGACCCCGCTTCCCTTCCCCAACAGTACGACATGGGAAAATGGCCGGAAATGGCAAAGCGCTTTGCCGCTATTTTCCAAACGAAGACGCGCGACGAATGGGCGGAAATTTTTGATGGGACGGATGCCTGTGTTGCCCCGGTGCTCGACCTGAATGAGGCATACGACCACCCTCACAACCGGGAAAGAGATCTGATTGTTCATCTGGACGGCGTTCCACAGCCCTCCCCTGCCCCACGTCTTTCCAGGACTCCGGGAAGAGCGGAAGTACAGAAAGGGACAAAAGGCGGAAGTACCAAAGAAGTCCTTGGCGAGCTGGGATATTCAACGGAGGAAATCAGCGAATTCATCCAGATGCAGGCCGTGGAATAAGCACCTGATAATCCTATTGATGGGTGTATCCGGGTGCGGAAAAACACCGTGGAAACAGCTCGCATCCGCCATGAACTTGCCTTTTCTTGATGGGATGATCTTCATCCGCCTGAGAACATTCTCAAAATGAAGCGAGTATTCCCCTGAACGACAAAGATCGCGGCCCGTGGCTTCATGCCTTGAAAAAGAATTGGAAGAGATGGAAAGAAGGGCGGAGGGGTTGTGGCCTGTTCCGCTTGAAAGCAGACTACAGACAAATCCTTCGAGAAGGGGCGGGACGGACGCCATTTGTATTCCTGAAAGGATCACAGGATCTGATTCGCCAAGGTTGAAGAGCGCAAGGTCATTATATGAAGCAAGATCTGTTAGACAGTCAGTTCCGCGATCTGGAGGAACCGAAACATGCCCTCATCCTCTCCATTGAAGAGCCTCCGGAAACCCTTTGTCGCCGGATACTGGCAGCATAGGAACAGATAGAAAGCGGAATTCAGAACAGACGAAGGACTAGGAATGGAATCTATTGAAAAGGAATAGAGGAGGAAAATATTATGCAGGCTGTCGGAAACAAGAACTGGTGGGCACTGGCCCTGAACGGAATCATCGCCATACTCTTCGGCGTCCTGGCCATTTTCGTCCCTTCTTCGACGATCCTCGTATTGGGGAAATATTTCGGATTTGTCGTCCTTTTGGGGGGCGTCATTCTGTTGTTTGTAGCCATTCGACACGCAAAAGCACAAAGATCTTATGTCGCCCCTCTCCTGGAGGGGCTGGTCACTATCGCATTAGGCGCCCTGATTGTGTTTTACACGCAAAAGACGCTGGAAATGTTCGTAATCCTCATTGGCATATGGGGATTGCTGATCGGAGGTTTTCAGCTTTTTGTGGTCATGAGCATCAAAGAACCTTTTCCCGGCAAACCGATCTTTGTTTTTAACGGCGCACTGGCCGTTCTTTTCGGTATACTCCTTTTTTTCAATCCGTTCGCGGCGGCCGAATTCTTCACCGTCATCATCGGAATCATCGCAGTCATGTTCGGCGTTCTCCTTTTGTACTTTGCCTTCCGAATCAAAGGATAGCAAAAATGACGTTTGTCGACCTTGGCGAGCAATAATCATGTCACAGTGGAAGCTAACCAGAACCTGCGCGCGATTCCGGCAAGGCCCGTCGTCTTGACGACGGCATGCCTTTATGAAAGGTGTGATATTTTACAAATCGGAGTTTCTCTTATTTCAACCTTAAAGATGCAAGGAGGCCCGTCATGTCTGGAAAGATTTTTTACAGAGAACGAAGAAAGGTCGAAGACGGTGAGAAGAAACCACGTTTTCGTGTTGTCGGCATATCCGACTGCAACCTGAAAATCTATTCCGACCATTTGCGTTTAAGTGAATTGGAGCATATAGCCGAAGAAACAAAGGCTGAACTGATCCATCTTCGCAAGGGTCCGAAAAAAGACGGTCCTCACAACTAAGAAGCATAACATGCGGACAGGCAAAACCGCGGCTAGGATAAATTGGGGGGGACTGTTAGGTAAGACACTGGGATTCCACTTGCTCGACACTGGGCACTTCTCTCTGGAGGAGGAGGGCGACACCATCGCCAGGCAGATTGGGATGAGCTATGCCAATAGACCAATACCCGTCCCCGATTGTTCCCCTATGTGGCAAGGAATATGGATGACCCGGGAACGCTTTCATAATGCGAAATGCGATTGCAGCATCGATGTCCAAAACGAATGGAGGCTGCGTCTGACGGATCACTCCGAAAGATAGTTTTCCTGAATAGCAACGGATTACGATGAAATCGATCGATATTTTTCAGTGTCCCGGGAAGAAAATCAGGCATGGCTTGATCGCAATGGGAGTCGGTATCTTCCTTTTCGGCGTCCCTTTGCCTTTTACACCTGGCACTCACACAGATGCATTTGCATATCATGCCTCCCGCCAAGGCGAGGTCCTTGCGCTGTATCTTTTCAACTTCCTGCTATTTGTGGAATGGCCTGAAGGAACCTTTCAGCAAGATGGTTTCATACACGTAAATATTTTAGGCAACGATGCCGTTTTTGAATCTCTGAAACCGATGATCGGCAAGACTGTTCAGGGAAAAAAACTCGCCATCAGAAGGATACTGAAAGAGGAGGCCCCTGCTGAACCGTGCCATGTGCTGTTTATTGATTCTTCTAAGAAGGCTCTTGTCTGCTCCACGCTTGAACGGGCGGGAAATCGGCCCATCCTGACCGTAAGCAACTTGCCGGAATTCACGGACATGGGGGGCATGATTCTTCTCAGGGATCCTTCCAATTGCCCGAACAGAGAGGGCCGGCCGAAACGATTCAAGATCAATCTTACCTCCGTCGAAAAGGCCGGGCTGAAAATTGGATCCAGACTCTTAAGATTGTCCGACATCATCTGCAAGGGAGCTGTCGAGTAAATTCATGCGAAACTTCCAGAACCTTTCCATAAAGAAAAGACTCCTGTTGATCATCATGTCCATCACTATTTTTTCCCTCATCGTTACTTTTTTTGGGTTCATGGCATACAATTACCTCCTGTTCAAGAAAACCGCCGTCCAGGATTTGAACGTCACGGCTGATGTAATCGGGTACAACTGTGTTGCGGCGCTGGTTTTCGAAGATGGGGCCGACGCCGCAAAAACTCTCTCCTCCCTCGACGCGGACAAGTCGATCGTCGAGGCCTGGATTTTCATGAAAAACAAAAAAATCCTGGCCAGGTATATTCGAGAGGATATTGAAAAACCACAGATAACACCCAAATTTAAAAAAGACGGTTTTTCTTTTGGCAATGGGTTCCTCCTGCTCTATAGGCCCATCCTGTTTGAGGGGGCTTTCATGGGCACGGTTTGCATCAAATCCAACTTGAGTGCAATGACATCCATTTTGAAGAGTCAGGCACGAACCACGGCCATTGTCGTGCTTTTGTCCCTATTTTTTGCCTT
This sequence comes from uncultured delta proteobacterium, assembly GCA_963747015.1. Taxonomy (GTDB): domain Bacteria; phylum Desulfobacterota; class DSM-4660; order Desulfatiglandales; family Desulfatiglandaceae; genus DUZB01. Next base: position 64,833 of record CAVVEP010000026.1, on the reverse strand, counting down.
TCTTCTCTCCTCCAGACTGCAGAAGTTCATTACGACGCCGATCATCAAACTGGCCGATCTCGCAACATCCGTGTCGGAAAAAAAAGATTTCACTTTACGCAGTGAGAAACATCCGGCGGACGAAATGGCTCTTCTTGTGGACGCCTTCAATAATATGCTGCAGGAAATAGAAAATCAAAACCATTCTCTGGTTCTCTCCAGGCAGGAAGCCGAAGAATCGGCCGCAAAGGCGCATCAACTCACGAAGAATGTAACACGCATAAATGTGAAGCTCGAAGAAGAAATCAGAACAAGGAAGGAGATGGAAAACAAACTGGAAGATCTGGTAAATCAGAGGACCTCCCAGCTGAAGAAAAGCAACGATAAGCTTGTGAAAGAGGTGATGGAAAGAAAGGCGGCCGAAGAGAAAATATCGATTTCCCTTGCGGAAAAGAGCCTTCTTCTTGGCGAAATCCATCACCGTGTGAGAAACAATCTTCAGGTCATTTCAAGTTTGCTCGATTTGACGAGACGAAGAACCGTCAATCCGGAAGCCAGTGGAGTCCTTGCCGATGCGACATCAAAAATCCATACCATGGCCTTTATCCACTCACAGCTGTATGAAAGCGAGAATTTCAGCAAGATAGAAATGGGGAGCCACGTAAGAAAACTGTCCGGTTACCTTTCTCAAATCTATGGGGCCTGGAAAAAAGGAATCGTCACCGTTTTTGACTGTTCCGATCTTTACCTTTCCGTAAGTCAGGCCATTCCATGCGCCTTAATCCTCAATGAAGTCATATCCAACGTATTTAAACACGCCTATCAAGAAGGGGCGGCTGGTAAATGCTATATTTCAGTAAAAACCATCGAGGAGACCAGGGCTTGGATCAGCGTCAAGGACGATGGGGTGGGAATCCCTGATAATTGGGATATAGAGAAATCGGGAACATTAGGTCTGAAACTTATTAAAAACCTTATTCTAAGACAGTTGAAAGGCCAATTCCACCTCGAAAATAACGGTGGTGGAACGCAGGTATCCATGGTTTTCGACATCGTTCATGAGGACATCTTTGTCCATGCAAGGACGAATGGAAAGGGATACTTGTAAAATCTCGCAGGATAGGTTATAGAGGCGGTGAGCATTAGGATTTAACAAAGTCTGTTATCAAAGAAAGGAATAGTACAATGAACAAAATTCTGATTGTAGACGACGAAGTGATTATTACCTCTCAACTGGAGGCACTCCTCACGTCGGTGGGCTACAGTGTTGTAGGCGTGGCCTTCTCTTCGGAAGAGGCACTTGCCATGGCAAGAGAGACGAAACCTGACCTGATCCTGATGGACATTTTCATGGAAGAAATGTCGAGCGGCATTAACGTTGCGCAGAAAATAAAAGATGAGCTGAACATACCGGTCATATTCATTTCAGGATATTCCGAAGAAGAACTGGTAAGCAAGGCAATAGAGGTGGAACCCCTGGGATATCTTCTCAAGCCTTTTCAGGCAAACCAGGTCACCACATCCATTGAGGTGGCCCTTCACAAATTCAAGAGAGACCAGGAATTCAAGGAAGAGCATGCCAGGCTGGAAAAGCAGTTTCAGGAACGTAACGAAGAGCTCATAAAAGCCTATGAAACGATCAAGGAGCGTCAGCAGGAACTGGAAATAAGAACCCTTGAGTTGGAAGAAATGAACGCCGTGCTCAAGATTCTCATAGAAAGACGGGAAGAAGACAAACGCGAACTGGAAGAGAAAGTGTTGGGAAATGTAAAAACCCTGGTTGATCCTTACCTTCGAAAGCTGAGGCAAACGGAACTCACCCCCACCCAGAACATCTTTTTACAGATATTGGAGTCGAATCTAGCAGATATTACCGCCCCCTTCCTTCGCAATCTGGCCATGAAGTACACAGGACTCACCCCAAAAGAAGTTCAAGTGGCCGCACTCGTCAAGGATGGCAAGAACACCAAACAGATAGCCAAACTCATAGAAACCACCGTAAGGGCCGTTGAATTTCATCGGCACAGCCTCAGGGACAAGCTGGATTTGAGAAACAAGAAGGTGAATCTCAGGACATTCCTCATGTCGCTTCCGTAAGAAATGTCATGAAGGTCAACCATCTCCGGAGATTACGAGGATGATTCCATTACAAACATTCGTGGGCGCAGCCCTATTGATTCTCGGAAGAAAGCTTTTCTGGGTATTTGTAGGCGCAATAGGGTTCGTGCTGGGAATGGACATTGCGAGTCGTTTTCTCCAGGGACGTCCGGACTGGCTGATCTTGATTGTTGCCTTGGGCGCGGGGATTCTGGGCGCACTGCTGGCTCTTTTTCTTCAGCGCGCCGCTGTTCTTGTCGCGGGTTTCTTTTCTGGAGGGCATATCGCGAAGACCGTTCTTTCTCTCTTCGGATGGCAGCCTTCCCTGCCGCCTTGGGTTCCCTTTATTATCGGAGGAATCATCGGGGCGGTCCTTCTCTACTCCCTTTTTGACTGGGCCCTGATTTTTCTCTCTTCACTCAGCGGAGCAGGGCTCATCATGGAAACCTTCACGCTCACTCCACAGGTTCAAGCTTTCCTTTTTATTGCGCTGGTTGTGGCGGGGGTGTTTATTCAGGCGAGTCTGATGAAACAGGATAAGGGCAGGGAGAAATAGATACGACCGATCGACTAACGTTTCGGTCTACTTGAATCCTTCCAGTTGGTATATTTTTATTTTCTTGTGAAGGTTGCTTCTCTCGATACCGATTGCCTCGGCGGTCTGGGAAATATTGCCGTCAAATTCCTTCAGCTTCGCCTCAATAAACGCCTTCTCAAATTCACCCCTGGCATCTTTGAGGGAACCGGATGTAAAGGCATGCTCAAAACCGACACTGCCGGACGAAACTCTGTTGTAGGGCTCAGGGACATCCTCCGTCTGAATGATCTTGCCGGGAACCATGATCATAAGCCTTTCGATCAGATTTTTCAGCTCCCTCACATTTCCCGGCCACTCATAATTACAGAGAATATCCAGCGCTTCGTCGGACATTTTTTTCGCCTCGATATTTGTATTCAGCGAAAATTCACGGATAAATTCTTCCACAAGGTCGGGAATATCCTCTTTTCGCTCCCTTAAGAGTGGAATCCGCATCGGAATTACATTCAATCTGAAATACAGGTCCTCCCTGAACTTTCCTCTTCCTATCTCCTGTTCCAGATCCTTGTTGGTAGCGGCAATGACACGCACATCCACCTTAATGGTATGGATGCCCCCGACTCTTTCAAATCGTTGCTCCTGAAGTATTCTGAGTGTTTTAGACTGGGCCTTGAGGCTCATATCCCCAATCTCATCAAGAAAAAGCGTCCCATCGTGGGCCATGTCAAACTTGCCCTTTCTCATGGTCGACGCCCCCGTGAACGCCCCTTTTTCATGCCCGAACAGTTCGCTTTCAATGAGGTCATCGGGAATCGCGGCGCAGTTCACCTCAACCATGGGTTTTTGGCTACGTTTGCTCAGCCGGTGAATGGTGTGGGCCACAAGCTCTTTTCCCGTGCCGTTGTCCCCCGAAATCAGAATCCATGCATTGGTGGGAGACACGATACGGATCTGTTCTTTCAGATCGGTGATGGCAGGGCTGTTTCCGATAATCCGGTATCTGTTTTTATCTTTTTCCTTAAGGAGATCAATCGCTTCTTCAAGCCGGTTGTGTTCGAAAGCATTGTTTACGGCAAGAAGGAGTTTATCCAGGGAAAGCGGCTTTTCAATAAAGTCATACGCTCCCATTTTGGTCGCCTTCACCGCGGTTTCTATATTCCCGTGGCCCGACATCATAACCACCTGCAACCGTGGATAGAGAGATTTCAACTTTTCCAGGGTCGACATCCCATCCGGGGCCGGCATCCATATGTCCAACAAAACAACATCGGGCATGGTTTCTTCCACTCTGTCTAAAGCCGCGGTCCCACTCTCCGCGGTAATAACGTGAAATCCTTCATCCGTTAGAATCCCTTCAAGAGATTGAAGGATACTTTTCTCGTCATCCACCACAAGAATTGTTCTAGACATATCGGATTACCTTTCCCCCATCATCTCCACCGCGATCCTGGCCGTCTTCTTCGATGCGCCACCCTCTCCCAGAAGCCTTCGCACTTCCATGAGGTCTCCCTTCATCCGTTCCCTGAGCGCTCTGTTTTTGAGCAAGATCCCCGCCTCATAGGCAAGCGTGTCCACATTCACGCTGTCCTGAATCAACTCACAGACCACTCTTTTTCCTGCAACCAGATTCACCAGGCTGATAAAAGGAACCCTTATAAGGGCCTTTCCCGCCAGATAGGAAAAGCGGGATACCCTGTACACCACGACCATGGGGACAGCCATAATGGCCGTATCCAGAGTTGCGGTGCCCGAAGTCACCATGGCCAGATCACAGCGCTCCAATGTCCCATGGATGTCGCCCTCCCGGATCTGGATATTCACCGGTGCATGGTCTATAAAAGGGCGAATGAAATCCCGAGAAATCGTATCGGCAAGGGGCAAAAGACATTTTACGCGGGGATAATCCCCTTTCAGAATTTCCACCGCTTTAATCATTTCCGGAAGCAGATTTCTGATTTCTTCCTTTCTGCTGCCGGGCAACAGGCCTATGACCGGACCGTCGGCGCCGAATGTCGGCATCTCTTGACCGTCCCGTTCAAGATACGTGATCTCCCTGCATCGATCCATCAGTGGATGCCCGACATAGTCCACCCGGACGCCCCGCCTCCTGTAAAAATCCTTTTCAAAGGGCAAGATGACCGCCATGCGTGTAATACGCCTGGCGATTTTCCTTACCCGACCTTTCCTCCAGGCCCACACCTGTGGGCTGATATAATATAACACCGGGATATTCAACCGTTTTGCGAATTTGGCGAGGTACAAATTAAATTCCGGATAATCCAGCAGAATCAGGAGATCCGGTCTTTCTTCCCGGAGGATTTCTTTTATCCTCCTTGCCGCCCTCAAAATGGTCCTGATCCGAACAACCGCCTCTGTAAGACCTACTACCGCCATTTCTGAAGAATGGAAGAGGATATGGACGCCGGCCTTTTCCAACTCCTTCCCGCCTATGCCGCAAAATCGGGTTTCAGGCCGCAATTGTTTGAGCATTTCCACCAGCGCGGCCCCGTGGTGATCAGCAGAGGCCTCGCCGGCCACAATCACCACCCGCTTCCCTGGTTTCTCAGCATATGTTGATGTATCCATTAAGGAACACTGAACAGTTGAAATGGTTTGTTGGGTTTTGATTTGGATGGTTCTTCGCCAAAAGATGTGCCGATCAGGAGACTTTGGGCGTTAAGAGCAACAACGATCCCGGATAGGTTTACCGATGCGTCCGAATAGGCACAAATTTCTTGGATCCCGTGTCAATCTGGTCGATGATGTTAAGGGCGATCTTCAATGCGTTTCGCCCGTCTTCTCCTGTCACCACGGCCTCGGTGCCGTTCTTCACGGCACGGACAAAGGCATTGATCTCATCAGCCAGTGGATCGATGCCTTCATATTGGGTCTTTTTGGTAGTTACCGCGGGAAAACCGTCTTCGTCTTTTGCCTCATCGTCCAGACCAATCACCGTAACCTGCCGTTTTCCACAATCCGCGGATATGTAAGCATCCGGTTGGAATACCCGTATTTTACGAAGCATTTTTCCGGATACACGGCTTGCGGTCAAATTAGCGGCCGTACCGTCTTCAAATACCAGCCTCACGCTGGCGATATCGGTTTTATCCGTAATGACAGCCATCCCCGTGGCATGGACCTCTGAAACTTCTGAAGGGACGATATGCAGGATGATGTCCAGATCGTGGATCATCAAATCAAGAACCACATCCACATCAAGACCTCTTTTCGCAAAGAGATTCATGCGATGCGCTTCAATAAAAACAGGTTTGTTCAATAGACTTTCCATCTGTACAATGGCCGGATTAAATCTTTCGACCAAACCGACCTGAAAAACCAGATCCTGCTTCTTTGCCATATCTATCAGGGCGTCCGCATCATGAAGATCATAAGTGATCGGTTTTTCAATCAGCATATGGATACCCTTTGAAAGGATGTCCTTGGCTACATGAAAATGCATTTCCGTTGTAACCGCCAGACTTACGGCATCCACGCGATCAAGAATATCATGGTGATCGGAAAAAGGCGTCACATGGTAACGTTCGCCTATTTCTCTCGCTCTTGCCCTGTTTACGTCAACGACGCCGACCAGTTCAACCCCCGGGATAGCCTTGTATTTTTGAACGTGGAACTCTCCAAGGTGCCCCACGCCGATCACGGCCACTCTCAGTCTCTCTGCATTCACTATGGTTTTCTCTCCATTTCTATTTTGACGCTTTCGGGCCCCAGAGCGATGACGGAAATCTTCTTCTCGTTTGCTTTTTCCAACATCTTTTCCCTGTCGAAAATCAACGTACGCCCCGCCTCCAAAGCCAACACCGCGGCCTTTACTTCCCCCATGATCTCGATGGTTTCAAGGCCGACGGATGGCACATCGAACCTCATATCCTGATTGGGTTTGCTGACCTTCACCACCACGGCCTTCTCTTTCGCGATTCCCCCACCCCTGCGGATGGTTGCATCGGTACCGTCGATAGCCTCAACGGCGAGAACCGTTTTCTGTCTCACCACAACGCTTTGACCGATGTCCATTCGCCCCAATTCCTTGGCCACCTTCCACCCGAAAAGGATGTCTTCCATCTCCTCCCTGCCAGGCTTTCTTTTGGTAAAACATCCCTCTTCCGCTAACAACTCGGGCAGGTAGGCCGTAGAGCTCACGATCTCAATCCCTTCGCCGGCCAGTTCATCAGCAACAGCCCGCAGGATGTCATCATCATGAAAAACAGCCAGCTTCGTCATTATCGCAAGCCCTTTGAGATCGGGCCTCAGGTTCTCAAACATCCGCTTTTTGGTAATGCTTCCGGCCATAATGGCATTCTTGACGCCCTCCGTCCTGAATGCCTTGATGAGATGGCCGAGCTGCCCAAGCTTTATCCAGAATATTTTGTTGACCTTTTCCGATAAAGCAGGGTCGGTCTCTCCGTGGTGAGCAACGGCTACGGTACGCAGTCCCCGTGCCTTTGCGGCTTCCGCCACCATCATGGGAAACTGGCCTCCTCCGGCAATAATGCCTATGGATGGTTCGCCCGTCACTACCGTAGTACGCCTCTCTCGGAGCTTTCGATAAAATCGAGCAACAATTGCAATTCCGGGATCAGTTCAAGCTCTTCTTTTACCTGAGGAAGGCCATTCTTGAAGCTCCTGTTCTTTCTCCAGAGAATACTGTACGCCTTTTTCAAGATATCGATCGTCTCTTGGGAAAAACCTCTTCGAACCAGACCTTTCTGATTGACTCCATACAACTGGGCCCTGCCGCCCCCCGAAATCATGAATGGCGGCACGTCCCGGTCAATTCCCGTCATGGCGCCTATAAAGGCATGGGCGCCGACCCGCACAAACTGCTGTACCGCTATAAACGCCCCCAGGATGGCATACTCACCAATCTTCACATGCCCACCCAGGGTTGCGCCATTGGTCAAAATAACATGATCGGAAATACGGCAGTCGTGGGCCACATGCGAATAGGCCATAAAATAACAGTGGTTTCCAATCACCGTCCGCCACTCTTCTTTTGTTGTAGCGCGATTCAAGGTGACATATTCACGAACAAGATTGTCATTTCCCATGATCAGACGCGTTTTTTCACCCTTATATCCGATATCCTGGGGAGGAGAACCAATGGATGCAAAGGGATAGATCCTGTTCCTCTCTCCAATCTCCGAATCATCGTCAATGACTACATGGGCCGCAATTTCCGTATCGCTGCCGATTCTCACGCCTTTTCCCACACTGCTATAGGGCCCGATCCTGACCCCGGAGCCAAGTTCAGCCTTCGAACTGACCACCGCCGTAGGATGAATTTCCATAACTTTCCTCAACTCAATCATCAAGCCTTGGCCCGGATTGTGGCCACCAAGTCGGCTTCCGCCGCAAGTTCGTTCTCGACGAAGGCCTTTCCCTCCAATTTCCATACCCGCGAGCCGGTTCGAAGCGGCGCCAGCTCAAAACGGAGTTGATCTCCCGGAACCACGGGCCGCCTGAACTTGACCTTGTCAATGGAGGCGAAGTATACCGCATCCGGATACTTCTCTTCATCCCCGCCGGAAGCGGACACAATGGCCAGGATGCCACCGGTCTGAGCCATGGCTTCAATAACAAGGACTCCCGGCATAATAGGATTTCCCGGATAATGTCCCACAAAAAAAGGTTCGTTGGCCGTAACATTCTTGATGCCGACCACCCATTTTCCAATCTCCATTTCAATGATTCTGTCCACCAGCAGAAAAGGGTATCTGTGCGGCAGAATCTTGATGATATCTTGATACGTCAATGGAAGTTCCATCAGGCAGGCAACTCCTTCTCCAGATATTTTTCCAGGGTTTTCATTTTTTTCTCCAAGGCCCTCAACCGGTCATTCAGCTCGGGAAGTCTTCCCGTAAGGCTCGTGGAACGCAGCCACATCCGATGGGGAAGCATCGGTGATCCGGAAACCACCTGACCTGCCGGAATCGACTTGGGGATTCCCGACTGGGAACCGATCATCACGCCATCTCCGATATTCACATGGTCGCTTATTCCCGCCTGTCCACCGATAAGAACGCCCTTTCCAACCGTACAACTCCCTGAAATGCCGGCCTGGGATACAACGATGCTATTCTCTCCAATGACCACATTATGAGCAATCTGAACCAGATTGTCCGTCTTGACGCCCTTCTTAATCCAGGTCTTCCCGAAAGTAGCCCGATCGATACAGTTGTTCGCGCCAATCTCCACCTGGTCGTCTATTTGAACAATGCCCATCTGGGGAATCTTTACCGATGCGGCGCCATCTCTGACAAAACCGAATCCATCGCCGCCTATAACGGTCCCGGGATGAATAATCACATCATCTCCAATGATGCAACCCCGCAGGATGGACACATTGGGATAGATCAGACACCGCTTTCCCATGGTAACGTTTTCACCGATACAGACTCCGGGAAACAAAACGGTTCCCTCTCCGATATCGGCGCCTTCGCCCACATAAACCATGGGATAAACAGACACCCCTTCTCCGAGACGACAGCTCTCATGGATGACGGCATCCTTGCTGATCCCGGGATATCGGCAAACGGGAGGCGCAAAAAGCCAGGCAACCCTGGCGTAAGCCAGTTCCGCGTTGGAAACGATTATCTGGGCGCCGGCAAAGAGATCGCTTTTCTCATCCACCAGGACCGCCCGCGCCCTGCAATTCCGCAGCGCCTCCTGGTAGCGTCTGCCGGCGCAAAAGGAAATTTCCTTCGGACCGGCGCCTTCCAAGGAGTTGACGCCTTCTATGATCGCGCCCCCATCACCAAAAAGTTCCCCACCCACATACTCAGCAATTTTCCGTAAAGTTTCACTCAAAATTCATCTTCTCCTGAATTTCGACCACCGAATTTTTCTGCCGGAAACCGGACCCTGACGTACTTCCAAGACTATTCTGAATTGGAAACCCGCAGTGCCCACAAGTTCATTAATGGATGGACACTATTTCAATTTTGCCTGGTCATAGGCCTTCGTCACCTGGTCGGTGATATCAATGGCATTGTTGTAGTAGACCAGACCCACGGCCCCGGCTTCAAGAATAATCGTATACTTTTCCTTCTCGGCAATTTTTTCCACCACCTTTTCGATCTCGGAACCCACCTTTCTGGTAGCGTCCTGCTCCGCATCTTTCATCTCCTGGGTCACTTCACCGTACACATAGTTATAGTGTCGCGTCCGCTCTTCCATCTCCCTCTGTTTATCCTGTTTGGCATCGAGGCTGAGCATCATGCTCTGCTTCTGAAGATCTTCCTGCAATTTCTGGATCTGGGCTTTTTCGCCATCCAGCTTTTTCTGCAGCGCATCGAATTTCTTCTTTAAACCATCTCGAACCTTTTGAAAAGCAAGGGAGTTCTGCTGAAGCGTCTTCATATTCAAAACACCCACCTTAACGGCATCCGCCCAAGCCGATTGCATGCAAAAAAAGAAGATTGCCGCACATCCGATTAAAATTACAAAACTTTTCCGCATCGTATTATCCTCCTGATATTTTTTTTAAGTGACAAGGTTCGCATAACTTCTTCTACATCGCATCTGAATCACGCCCGGGCGTGATGATCATTCCGGCGCTACATGAGTCCTCCTACGCTGAATTCAAATTTCCCGGAAGATTCGTTTCCCTGAGGATCCAGATTAAACCCGTATTCCAGACGAAGCGGACCTATGGGCGAATACCATCTGATTCCGCCGCCCGCCGACCTTCTTATACCGCTGAATGTCCAGTCCTGGTCCTCCGAAAAAACATTACCGGCATCTATGAAAACAAGGCCCGTGACGCCCTGTTCCTTGAGTAAGGGAAAAGTATATTCAAAGTTATAGCACATCATCTTATTGCCGCCAACCAGATCGCCATTGGGATCATTGGGAGGATCGGTGGGGGAAATGGTATTATAATCAAATCCACGCACCGTATTAATGCCTCCGAGGAAGAATTTCTGGAAAACGGACAACTGGCCCCTGTTCTGAATATATCCCCAGCGCCCCTGCACCATGAAAACCGTGTTCCAGAACATGGGGAAAAACCAGGCGGTTCTCAACCTGTACTTGGTAAACTCTTCATCTCCTCCAAGACCCGCGTACTGAATCAATCCCTCGTTTATGGAGCCCGTGCTTGTATTCCACAGTTTATCCCGGCTGTCCCTTTTTACCGAGAACGTCATGCTGCTTGTAATGTTCCTGCCTTCCATATCTTTCAGAGGCTGGGAGGCATCCGCCGCAATATTCGTGATGTCCGCGTCATCCCATCCGTATCGGACATTCGCCCTCGTATAGTCGAAAATAAAGGGGAATCCCAGACTGATGGCCGTCCCGATACTGGCTCTGTCATACTGATCGTATGTCTGGGTGAAATCATAGGCATCCACCCCGAGGGCCAGCGGTTTGTCAAACAGCCACGGTTCCACGAAACGGATATCAAACTGCGTATTGCTTCCACCCAACCGCGCATTCGCCTGCAGTTTCTGCCCGTATCCGAAAAAGTTCTCATCCGCAACCTGAAACTGGACAAAGCCTGAATATTCAGCGCTGTATCCGGCGCCCACGCTGAATGTACGGGTCCCCTTTTCCTTCACATTGATATCCAGCTTCATCAGATCATCACTGGACCCCTTTTTGGTCTCGACCTGCACATCTTCGAAAAACCCAAGGCGCTGCAAATTCGCTGTACTCCTCTTCAGCTTCTTGCCGCTGAAATATTCTCCCTCAGTCACCTTGAGTTCCCGCCGGATCACCTTATCCCTCGTATGCGTATTTCCGGAGATGTTAATTCTCTCAAAACGCACCTTTTTCCCCTTGCTTATGTCATAAGTAATCTGGGCCTTGTGGGTTTCATCATTTTCTTTGACTATAGGCCTCACTTCCGCGTAGGCGTAGCCCTCATCCGCATACACATCTCTCAGGGCGAGGATGTCGTTTCGCACGATTTCCCGGTTGAAGACATCCGACTTTCCAATATTTGTTTTCTTCAGAAGCTCATCGGCGGGTTCTATGAGTTCCCCCTCAACGAGCACTTTTCCCACGCCATATTGAGGCCCCTCATCAATGTCAATGGTCACGACCAATCCTTCCAGAGCATCATCATAGGTAACCTTCGGCTCTCCCAGCTTGGCCCGTATGTAGCCGTGGTTGTGATAGAAAGAGGTCAATTTATTCACATCGAATTCCAGCTTTTTTTCATCCAGGACTCCAGCCTTGGTAATCCACGACAGAAACCATTTCGTGTTGGTTTCCATGATCTTCTTGAGTTCCTTATCACTGAAATGCTTGTTCCCGACAAACCGGATTTCTTCTATATAGACCTTGCTCTTTTCATCAATCTTGTATTTGAGCATCACTTCATTATTGGGGAGAGGCTCCGTGGTCTCTTCGATTTCCGCATTGTAATATCCTTTGTTCTTATAAAACTCGCGAAGGCGGTTGATGCTCTGACGTATCTCGTTGTTATCAAGGATTGAATAGAGGCTTATACCCACTTCCTTTTGCAGATCCTCATCGTCTGATTCTTTATTCCCCGAAAAGACGATCTTGCCGATGGAAGGCTTTTCCACAACACGAAAAGTAACGACCACCCCGGTAGGTCCGTTTTCCGTCTCCATCTTCACATCGTTGAAAAAACCCATTTTGTAAATGTCACGCAAGTCTTTATCTAATTTGCGATAATCCAATCTGTCCCCGGGTTGACTGTTAATGGCAGCGAGGATCGCGGCCTTTTCGATGCGAACATTCCCCTGAACAAGGATGGAATCGATCTGCGGAACTCCCGTAATCCGGTCATCGATGATAACGGACAAACGCTTCATGGTATTGGACAATTCATCAATGTCGTCGGATACGATGTAAACATGGAAAGGAGGCCGTTCCTGAAGGGCATTCACCACTTTCAGGTCAATACTCGCTTTGTTTCCTATCCGCGTAAGGCTGCCGGCGACGATCCACCTGGCGTCCAGTTCTTTTCCGAGCCTGATGAGCGTCTCTGTTTCAGTGGATTTGGAAAACGCCAGAGGGTTCAGGTTGACAATCCTCGGGTTGATCATCTTGAATCCTGCTTCGCTCATCCGGTCTGAAAGCATGGTCTGCAAACCTTCAGCCAAATCGCCCATCGGTTTCATGGAATGGATCTGAAAGGGGAGGACCGCCATGATGCCCCGGCTTGCATCTTCCGCACCGACTTCGGGCGGAAAAAAACAGGACAACAGGATAAAGACACTGAACATCACAATTTTCAGACCAAAGCCCTTCGATTTTTCATTCCATTCGCCCATTAATCAGCTCCATCTTTCTGGACATCTTCCGTGCAAGCTTGTCATTATGGGTGGCAATGACCATCGCCACCCCTTCCCGCCTATTCAGTTCAATGAGAAGTTCCGCAATTTCCTCGCCGGTCAGCCAGTCAAGGTTTCCCGTGGGCTCATCTCCCAGAATGATCTTGGGCTTCATAATCAGAGCCCGTGCGATAGCCACGCGCTGCTGTTCCCCACCGGAGAGTTCCCCGGCCCTGTGGGTCATTCTTTTCTCAAGTCCCACCCGCGACAGGACCTCCCGTGCCATTTGCGTGGCCTGCTTTCGGGGATATCTCGCTATAAGCGCAGGCATCATGGCATTTTCAAGGGCGTTCAATTCGGGCAACAGGTGATGGAATTGAAATACAAATCCAATGTCCCTGTTTCTAAGCCTGGAGATCTCCTCTCCAACCATTTCATAAACATTCCGATCACGGAACCGGACAGTTCCCCCGGAGGGACGTTCCAGGCTTCCCATGATATTGAGCAGCGTTGATTTTCCCACCCCGGATGCCCCCATGATGGCGAGACTGTCGCCCTTTTCCATGACCAGGTTGATCCCCTTCAGCACGTCAATCCGTTTTCCCAAATGATCGAACGACTTACATACATTTTCAAGGATCAGCATAGGGGAGACGCCCATCATTCATACCTGAAGGATTCCACAGGGTTCAATCGCGAGGCATACCATGACGGATACAGTGTGGCAAAAAATGATATGGTTATGGCAGCCAGGGATACAAGCCATATATCGGGCATTTCCACCTGGACCGGCAGTTTGGAGAGATAATACACATCCGAGGGAAGATCAATAAACTTATATTTGGCAAGAAGATAGCATAGTCCCAGGCCCGAACCCAGCCCGGTGACGGTGCCGATGAAACCCACGAGAAGCCCCTGAAACATGAATATGCTCATGATGCTCCTGGAAGTGGCCCCCATGGCTCTTAAAATGGCTACATCTCTCGTTTTTTCCATAACCACCATCACCAGGGTGCTGATGATGTTCAGGGCGCCCACAAGAACGATCATCACCAGGATGATGGACATGGTGTATTTTTCAAGTTTCAAGGCCGAAAAAAGGCTCTTATTCATCTCCTTCCAGTCTTTTGTCCAGTAAGGATGGCCAAGAAGTTTCTGAATAGCCCTGCCGACGCTGTCGGACTCATACACGTCGCGCACTCTTACCTCAAGGCCCGTCACGTTGTCTCCCATTCCCAAGAAAACTCTGGGCTTCTCCAAGAGCTATATAGGCCATGGAGGCATCATATTCATACATCCCCGAGTCGAAGATGCCGCTTACAAGGAAACGCTTGGTATTGGGGCTTCTTCCAAAAGGCGTCAATTTGCCCTCGGGAGAAATCACGGTGACCAGGCTCCCCTGATAGGCGCCTATTTGCTTCGCAAGAATGCTGCCTATAATGATGCCGGGGATTTCATCCGGATTTTTTATAAGACCTTTCAACGAACCGGATTTTATCATTTTTTTAAAATCAATCACCTTTCCGGCCGTTTCCGGATCAATCCCCCGCAAGACCGCTCCCGACACATTCCCCGCATTATTGAGCATGACCTGGGTATAGATGAAAGGGGTCGATGCAACGACGCCGTCAACCTTGGCGATTTTTTCCTCCACGTCCCTGTAGCCGGCAAACGGGCCTCCGATACTCATAACGAGGAGATGGGAATTGACGCCGAGAATTTTGGACATCAGGTCGGCACGGAATCCGTTCATAACGGACAGGACCACAACGAGGGCCATCACCCCCACCATCACGCCGAGTATGGAAATAATGGTGATGATCGATATAAAACGTTGTTTTCGCTTGGCCTTCAGATACCTGACGCCAAGAAAAATCTCAAACATGGGGTCCTATTCTTTGGTTCTCATATGGGGGAAAAGAATCACGTCCCGGATGGAAGGCGAGTTGGTCAGCAACATGACAACCCTGTCAATCCCGATACCTTCTCCCGCCGTGGGAGGCATGCCATACTCCAGAGCCGTCACATAATCTTCATCCATGAACTGGGCTTCACTGTCTCCGGCATCTCTGAGGGCAACCTGTCCCTCAAATCTGTGGCGCTGATCGACCGGATCGTTCAGCTCATTAAAGGCATTGGCGATTTCCCTCCCGGCGATAAAAAGTTCGAACCTGTCCACCACATCCGGGTTCTCCTCATTTCGGCGGGAAAGCGGAGACACCTCGGTGGGATAACCGGTAATAAATGTGGGATTTATCAATTGGGGTTCCACGAGATGGTCAAAGAGTTTTGTCAGGATCTGACCGCGACCATCCCTTTCAAGGAGCTTGATGCCCAGGGAGGAAGCAAGTGCCTCGGCCTCTTTCCTGTCTTCCAAAACCCCCTGTTCAACGCCACCCAGTTCCTTCAGAGAATCAAACAAAGGCATTCTTGTCCAGGGCCGCGTGAAATCCACTGTCTTCCCCTGATATTCAATAACCTGACCGCCCATGACCGTTTCCAGAACATGGGCGAACAGATCTTCCGTAAGGGTCATCAGATCTTCGTAAGTCGCATAGGCCATATAAAATTCGAGCATGGTGAACTCGGGATTATGTTTAATGGAAATGCCTTCATTTCGGAAATTGCGGTTAATTTCAAATACCCTTTCCATTCCGCCCACGATCAATCGTTTCAGATAAAGTTCGGGCGCCACCCTCAGGTACAGATCCATTCCAAGTGCATTATGAAAGGTCTTGAATGGCCTTGCGGTTGCCCCTCCCGGAATGGGCTGCATCATGGGGGTCTCCACCTCAAGAAACTCCCGGTCCGTAAAAAAACCTCGAACAGCCTGAATGATACGGCTCCTCTGGACGAAAACCTCTCTTACATCCTCATTCATGATGAGGTCCAGATACCTCTGGCGATACCTTGTTTCCACATCCGTAAGGCCATGCCATTTTTCCGGAAGCGGTCTCAAAGACTTTGTCAGAAGGGTTAAGCTTTCCGCCAGAACGGTCAGTTCCTCCGTCTTGGTGCGGAACACCGGCCCTTTCACTCCAATGTGATCTCCAATATCCATCAGCTTGAACAGGTTAAAATCCTCTTCGCTGACTTTGTTTTTGCGCACATACACCTGTATCTGTCCGGTCCTGTCCTGTATATGAAGAAACGAGGCCTTTCCAAAATCACGCCTGGACATGATCCTGCCGGCCATGGACACAGGGGTGGACTCCCTCTCCAGCGTCTCGTCATCCATTTTTTGAAAACGCCGTAAAGCTTCCTTAGCCGTCAGGTCCACATGATACCCGGCGGGATATAGGCTTACACCGCCCTCAATAATTTTCTCGATCTTACTTTTTCTATCTTCCGTTAAACCGCTCGCTTTTCCCATAATCCTCGTTCAACTCTTCCCGATTATTTGATTTTCTCCACCCTTACAATTCAACCCGGAATTCTACACCATCTGAACCTGGTTTTTTAATTCAATTGATCTTCATAGTCAAGGTGAAAGACGAATAGGGCGCAAATCTCATTTTTGACAATCCACTCCGGGCCAAAACATTTCTTATTGACACAAAACTGTTGAAGCGGTAAAAAGATTGTTAAAAAATCTGCTATTTTACAAGTATCCGACCGCCTATATTCCGGGAGGCCTGAATGGACATTTCAGAACCAAGCATCAATCGTAATGAAATCCTGACCCTCGAAGACAAAAACTTCAATCCCGCCAACATCTGCATGGTTACCGGCGCCGCAATGGGCATCGGAAGAGCCACTGCCATAGCCGCCGCGGTGAACGGGCTGACGGCAATCGGCCTGGATATCAACGAAACGGAAGGACAAAAAACCGTTGAAATGGCACGGGATCTGGGAGGTCGCGTGGTTTTCATCAAAACCGACCTGACCAGTGATGACGACATGTCCCATGCCGTACAAGAAGCCGCTAAAATCGGGGCCATAAAATATCTCGTCAATATAGCAGGGATCCAGCACATTGACGCTATTGCAGACTTCCCCATGGAAAAGTACGATTTCATGCAGAAAATCATGCTGAGGGCCCCCTTTTATCTCTCCAAACTGACCATTCCTCACATGAGGAAAAGCGAAGACGGCAGCGGCGCCATAGGAAACATGGCCTCCGTGCACGGCCACATCTGCACCCTGAACAAACCGGCCTACAATATCATGAAATTCGGATTGAGGGCCTTGAGCCAGTCTATTTCCGCGGAGGGGGAGGGAAAGGTTCGATCCTTCACCGTCAGTACGGGCTTTGTAAAAACAGCCCTTGCCCTGAATCAGATTCCGGCCCAGGCAAAACAAAGAGGAATTACCCACGAAGAGGTGGTAAGAGATGTGATGATGGGAGACTCAAGAATCAAGGAAATGATGTCTCCCGTGGAAGTAGCCAACCTTTTCGTGTTCGGGTTTTCCCGTTTCGCAAAGTACCTGGTGGGTGGGGACCTCCTTTTCGATGGCGGAATGGTGCTCACCTACGCCGAAAAAAAAGTTTCGCAATAAAGTAAAATTGACGCCTCTTCAAACTATGAAGGAATTTCATGCTCTTTTTTTGCCTTCATTACAATACACAGCATATCCTTTCGCCCATCAGGACAGCGGCCATCAAAAAAATCCGCGGAATTTACAACCCAGAGTGCACTGCATATGGAAAGGGGGTGATGATTCAGTCCGGCGCGGTCAAACCTTAGGTTTTCGTGAAAACTGCTTCGTTTCAATCTGAAAGGGAGGAAAAGATGAAAAGATTCAAATTGTTGGTTGTTCTGGGCCTCATGTCTCTCGTTCTCACCATCGGATCCAATGCCTTTGCAAAAAAAATCAGATGGAAAATGGTTACCACATGGCCGGAGTCGCTGAATCTCTGGTACGGCGAAAAACAGATGATCAAATACGTGGGCGAGATGACGGGCGGAAATTTCGTCATCAAATGGTTTCCCGCCGGCGCTCTCATGAAATCCTTTGAGGTCTTTGATGCGTGCAGCAAAGGCGCCGTGGAAATGGCGGGGGACTGGCCGAGCTACTGGGCCACCAAAGACCCCGCCTTTGATTTTATCGGTTCCTTTCCCTTCGGTTTTACCAATATGGACTACATTACCTGGATGTATCAGTACGGGGGCCTTGAACTGATGCAGAAGCTCTGGGGCAAATATGGCATGACCTATTTTTCCCTCGGCGCAACGCCCATGGAGTCCGGGTTCCGCACCTCGGAAAAAACCGGTCCCATTAAATCCCTCGCTGATTACAAGGGATTGAAGCTGAGAACCCCTTCAAGGGCCACCATCTGGATACTCCAGCAGCTCGGCGCCTCCCCCATCAGCATGCCCGGTGGTGAGATCTATCTGGCACTGCAGACAGGAAAGCTGGATGGCGCTGAATTCAGCAGCCCCGGCTGCGACTGGGGAATGGGGTTTGCGGAGATCACCAAGTACTGGAGCGTCCCCTGCTGGTTCCAGCCTTCCTCCCAGTTGGGCACCATGGTGAACCTGAAGGCCTGGGATTCCCTTTCCAAAACAAATAAGGCTATACTGAGATATGCCTGCATGGCCGCTTCCCTGGATGCGGTGGCCTTTTACGAAGCCGATTCGGCCAGGTCCCTTGAAAAATTCGAAAAAGCCGGAACGGAAATTGATGTCCTTCCCAAGGCGGATCTGGATAAGATCGAGGCCTTGGCGGGCCAGTACTGTATCATGAAGGCAAAAGAATCCAAAGCCTATGCCGAGGTTCTTAAATCACAGATGGAATACCTGAAACAATACAAACAGTGGCGGGATATGACCGGCGAGTTCGGTTTCGGCCGGACGCCCGTATATGTGGATAGCGTCTTGGCTGAGCTCAAAACAATGGGCTATTAGAACGATTAAAGGCCTTTGGTTAGAATGCCAAAGGCCTTTTTTGTTTTCCGCTCCCCAATGTATGAAAGTAGTGGCCTGGTTCTTTCTAAAGCGAACAACATCTCAGACGAAAGGCAATATCTATGCAGCTTAAGACTTTTCTGAAAGGCATTGAAAACGTAAGCGAATGGACAGGAAGGGTATTTGTGTGGCTTATCATCCCCCTTACCGCGGTGGTTGTTTACGAGGTCATCTCCACGAAATTTTTTGGCAGACCTCATGTATGGGCGCCTGAAATAACAGACTACCTATACGGATCTTATTTCATGCTGGTGGCCGCCTATACACTTCTGTACAAAGGCCATGTGTGCATTGATATTGTTTCGCAGAAATTTTCACCGAGAGTGCGCGGGATACTCGACTGCTTCACCTACCTGATATTTTTCTTTCCCTTCTGCATCATCCTTCTTTATCAAGGATATGTTTATACGGAAATGTCTTGGCTCATGCATGAAACGAGTCCCTCCGCCGAACTCCCTCTCGTTCCCGGGATTAAAGCGGTCATTCCGATCACCTTTGCATTGCTGTTGATCCAGGGATTGTCCAATTTGATCAAAGCATTTCTTCAGGCGGTAAAGGGGAGGGAAATATGAGTGCGGAATTCATTGCCTTCGGCATGTTCGCGGGTCTTCTGATCGGCCTCTTTTTAGGGCATCCCCTGGCCTTCGTTCTTGGCGGGCTGGCGGTTATCTTCGGTTACTTCGGATGGGGGCCAAGCTGCTTTTTCATGTTCGTTAACCAGACTTTCGGCGTTATGGACAACTATATCCTGGTGGCGATCCCCCTTTTCATATTCATGGCCCAGTTGCTGGACCAGTCGGGCGTGGCCGAAAGTCTCTTCAGCACCATGCGATATCTGTTCGGTCCCATACGGGGAGGAATCGCCGTTGCGGTGGTGGTCGTATCCACCCTTTTCGGCGCCTGTACCGGAATTATCGGGGCATCCGTGGTCACCATGGGGCTCCTTGCCATGCCCGTACTTCTCAAGTATGGATACGATAAGAAACTGGCGTGCGGAAGCATCTGTGCGGGCGGCACGCTTGGTATCCTGATTCCACCTAGCATTATGCTCGTGGTCATGGCAGACCAGGGCAGCGTTTCGGTGGGCAAGCTCTTTGCGGGCGCGGTCGTTCCAGGGCTTATCCTGTCCACTCTCTATATCCTCTATATTTTGACACGCTGCTATTTCAAACCCCAGGATGGTCCGGCCATCTCAAAGGAAGAGCTGCAGGCGGTCACGAAATCGGAAATCGCCGTGATGGTCATCAAATCGCTGATCCCCCCCATGATCCTGATCATGGGCGTCCTCGGATCCATATTCATGGGTGTGGCCACCCCTACGGAAGCGGCAGGCGTCGGGGCCATTCTGGCCCTCGCCATGACGATAGCATATAGGAAATTTACCTGGTCCGGCCTTGTTTCCGCAGTGTTCAACACGGCCAAAACAACCTCCATGGTCATCATTATTTTGGTGGCTGCGAGCTGTTTCTCCAGCGTCTTTATGGGATCGGGGGAGGCGATGTGGTCCAGGAACTGATCATGGAGTCGGGCCTTGGGAAGTGGGGCATGTTCATTATCATGATGATCATTCTCTTTTTCTTAGGCATGTTCATTGACTGGATCGGCATCATTCTGATCTGTTTTCCACTTTTCCTGCCCATCGCCGAGAATTTGGGATTCGATAAAATTTGGTTTATCGTCACCATCGCCGTCATGCTTCAGGATTCGTTTCTCACACCGCCTTTTGGATATGCCCTCTTTTATCTCAAGGGCGTCGCGCCCCCGGAAATTTCCACCGCTGATGTGTACTGGGGCGCCTTTCCCTTCTGGAGACTCATGGAACTGGGGCTCATTATCGTAGTCGTCTGGCCGGAAAGCATCACCTGGCTTCCCTCGATACTGATCAAAGCATAAACGGAGATTCCCATGCTGAAACCAGGCAAGACCTACAATGAAGTGTACAACGCCTTTCAATGGAAAATCCCGGAATTTTACAATATCGGGGTGGATATATGCGATAAATGGGCACATCAGAGATACCGCCTTGCCCTGATTTTTGAAAACGAAAAAGGCGAAACGGAATACTATGCCTTCTGGGATCTGAAAAGGCTGAGCAACCGGCTCGCAAACGGTCTCAAGGCGCAAGGTTTGAACCGTGGAGACCGTTTCGGGATCATGCTCCCCCAGTCTCCCGAAGCGGGCATCACCCATATCGCCCTCTATAAAATGGGCGCCATTGCCATACCGCTGTTCACTTTATTTGGAACGGAGGCACTGGAATACCGTCTGGCCAACAGCGAGGCGAAAGGGATTGTCACGGACGAAGCCAATCTCCACAAGGTCCTGGAAATCAAAGACCGGTTGCCCCATCTTCAGGTGGTTGTCCTGGCAAGGGGAAATAAGCGGGACGGGATATTCCGGTTTCATGATCTGGTTGAAAAAGGGGCCTCCAGCTTCGAACCTGTGGTAACCCGCGCGGATGATCCCGCATTCATCAGTTATACCTCCGGGACGACGGGGCCTCCCAAAGGAGCGCTTCATGCCCATCGTGTAGTTCTTGGGCATCTCCCGGGCATTCAGTTTCCCCATAATTTCTTTCCGAAAGAAGACGATCTCTTCTGGACGCCGGCGGACTGGGCATGGATGGGCGGATTCATGGATGTTCTCCTCCCCAGTTGGCACTACGGCGTACCGGTTGTGGCCCACAGAGCCAAGAAATTTGACCCTGAGGAGGTTTTCCATCTCCTGGCGAAATACGGCATCCGGAATGCGTTCATGCCGCCCACCGCGCTGAAAATGATGCGTCAGGTCGACAATCCAAGGAGTCGCCACGACTATTCCATGCGGTCCATAGGTAGTGGCGGAGAATCCCTTGGAGCGGAACTCCTGGAATGGGGCCGAGAGGTCATGGGCCTGACCATCAATGAATTTTACGGGCAGACGGAAGTCAATCTGGTTGTGGGAAGCTGTTCCGAGGTCATGGAAATCAGGCCCGGTTCCATGGGCAGGGCCATCCCCGGTCACGTGGTGGAGGTGGTGGATGAATCAGGGGCACCTGCCCCAACCGGAAAGGTGGGAGAGGTGGCCATCAAGACGCCCGATCCGGTCATGTGCCTGGAGTACTGGAAAAACCCCGAGGCAACAAAGGAGAAGCATATAGGAGAATGGTGGATCACGGGAGATCTTGCCAAAAAGGATCAGGACGGATATTTCTGGTTTGTGGGAAGAAAGGATGACCTGATTACCAGTTCCGGTTACCGCATAGGTCCCGCGGAGATTGAAGATTGCCTCATGAAACACCCGGCCGTGGGAATGGTGGCCGTGGTTGGCAAGCCGGATAAGCTCCGCACGGAACTTGTCAAGGCCTTTATCATTCCAAAAGTGGGGGTAATTCCCGGACCGGAGGTGGAAGAGGATATCAAGAAGTTTGTCAAAGTCAGGCTGGCAGCCCACGAATATCCGAGAGAGATCGAATTTGTTGATGAACTGCCAATGACCAACACGGGAAAAATTATCAGAAGAGAATTAAAGGCACTGGAGATAAGGCGGCAGTCGGCATCTAAGTGATGAATGCCCCGAATAGTAGACAGTTTCCAGTTGCAGGCTTTTCTTATTGAAAAATTCGTTCCCACGCTCCGGCGTGGGAACGAATAGATAGAGAGGAGGCTCCGCATTTTGCCCTTATTCGGGCAGTCGAATGAGCAAGACCGGTTTCTTGCATCTCCTCAACACCCTTCTGGATGTACTTCCCATCAGCTTGTCGGCCAGAGTTCCACGTCCGTGGGAGCCCATCACCAGCAGATCACAGTTGCTGCTTTCGACTAAATCCAAAATTTCTTCCACCGGCTCCCCGATTCTCACAACGATATCATCGGTAATAAACGGGCATGCAGGAACCTTGGCGCTCACCTCATCGCAAAAGGTCTTGATGTCATCCTTCGCCTTTTGAAGGAGGTTCTCCCGGTTGTTTTTGAGAAGTTCCTCCCATTTGTCCTGCCCCAAAACATTAATCATCAGACTGTCCCGGTACGGAGACATATCTTCCAGCACATTGAGAAATGTAATTCCGGCGCCGTAACGGCTTGCAAGGCTGACCGCGTAGCCAAAAGCGTGACGCGCGTTCTCCGAGAAATCAGTTGTGTAAAGAATTTTTTTGATATCGGGGATCATGGGTTCTCCTCCTGAAACAGAATTTAGGTTGATTTTACGGAAAAAGTATGGGTAATTAGTGTCCTATTTTCAAAAAGCCTGTCATGGAAAGCAAAACAATTTTTCGATCGACAGGCATCTTCTCACTATGGAGCAACAAATTATGTCGGATACCGTACAAATTATTGTCGGCCTGATCGTCCTGGTGGGCGTATATTTATTATCCAGGAAGGTCCATGTATGGAGAATGCAGCGCGCATACAAGACCGTCCTTTCCGACCTTGAACAAAAAAAGGCTTTCAACCCCGCATCAGCCGTGCATCTTCCCTATGCAAAAACCGGGCTTTTCAAGATCGGCACCCGGGATTACCGACCCAAGGCGATCCAGTACATGACGCAGACAGGCATTGCCGCCATGACGGAGAATGGAAATTTCTATCTGCTCAACCGTAACGGCATCCCAAATGCCGAGGATACCTGTTTCATTTCTTCGGATGCCTCGGATTCTCCACCCCTTCGGTAGGCTTCCCGAAAGAAGCCGTATCCAATCCGGCCAGAGGATGGCTTCTGGCATACATCGGCTTTAGTTTTCTGGCCCTTATTTCCGGGTAGAATTTTGTGATGGCTGCCTGGCTCCGATCTAAAGGAACTTCCTCGATCTCGTACTCGGTGGTGCCCATGCCGTTCTCCACTCCCCCGTAGATCTGAGCCTCCACATCCTTCCCCTTGATGATGTTAAGCTTTTTGTCCCCCGGCGCCATGGCGCCGAAGTCTTCGGCTTCCGAATTGATCAAGCCGGCAGCCGCATTCAACCCGTCGATACACGCCTTATCCACCGCCACGGGATCCAGAGAAGCAAAAATACCCAGACTGTTGACTATCGGCGTATCCGTCCACCCGTAACAGTCGCAGCTCGGAGAGATATCAACGGCGTAATTGATGAAAAAACATTTGCCGGGCTCTTTGGTCATCATGGCGGCCAGGGCCGAATCGGCAATACGCCGACCAAGGGCCGGGAGATGATCGAATCGTTGAATCCCGCAGACGCCGGCCATATTGACGCACAGATTGGCACAGGCAAAACAGTAGACACACAATTCCTGGTCCACCTCCAACCCCTTTTCCGTCAGCTTTATGGCGCCCTCAGGACAGCAGTCCATACAGGTCTCCCACCAGTCACAGTTTATGCCCGGACACTTTTCAAAATCGATCAACGGTTTATCGCCCGCAAGAGCTCCGTGAAGGTTCATCTTTCCGCGTTTGCTGGCGCCTCCCACCCCTATGTTCTTCATGGCGCCTCCGTATCCCCCTGCCGGATGGCCCTTGAAATGGGCGATGGAGAGAACGGCGTCCGCATCGGCAATGGCTCTCGAGACGAACTGCTTATAAAGGTAGTTCCCGCGGCCTTGAAGGTCCACGATAACGTCGTCCGTACCGAGCCAGCCGTCTGCAATAACGACGGGGCAATCCATGGTGCCATGATTAAAACCGTTTTTGTTGGCGGTTTCCAGATGGTCTATGGCAAGTGTCCGACTGATCCAGGGATGGTATGGCATGGTCGTCGTATCCGTAACAAAGGGTTTGCAACCCCTGTCTTTGAGCGCTTCCACAAACGTCCGGATAATCACCGGACGAAGGTATCCCACGTTGTAAGCTTCCCCCATGTGCGTTTTTACCGCGACGATATCGCCGGGTTGCAGACAATCAAGCCACCCGGAATGTTCGAGGATCTGCCGGCCTTTGATTGCAGTGGACTCCAGAAATCGCCTTGCCCTTGCATCCATAAACCAAACTTTTGCTTTTTCCATGGGGCCTCCCCTCTTTTTCCTGATTGGGGTTAAAGTTCTCTTGGCGGATACCGCTTCCTTTGCTTACGCATACCCGACCAGACTGAATTTGTTCCATAACAAAAAACCGGCTGCACTGTCAATCATCATGAAACAGAAACAGCCATAATTGGAATTCCCGAGCCCCACACTTTTCACTTGCCCATTTTTCACTTTTAGGCTATTTTCTCAGCATCTTAAGGAAAGGAGTCGGTGAAATGGCTCACAAACCAGCCGAAATGCTCTGTGGTGAAAGTACGGTCAGGATAGAGGTCCCCGAATCCGCCGTCATGCTCAACCTGAAACCGTTGCCTTCGCTTCCGGAGCAAGAGGCAGCCGTCTATGAGGCCCTGAAAAATCCCTTGCACTCCGCACCCCTTTCCGAAATTGCCAGGGGCAGGAAAAATGCATGCATCGTTATCTCCGACTTTACGCGGCCGGTCCCCAACAAGATCATTCTTCCGCCGCTGCTCGCCACCCTTGAACAGAGCGGGATAAAACCCGAAAATATTACCATCCTGATTGCCACTGGCATGCACAGACCCAATTTGGGAGAAGAACTGGAACGCCTGGTGGGGCGGGAAATCATGGATGGTTACCCCATCGTCAACCACTACTGCAGAAAAGTCCGAAGAATACAGAAGGATTGATGAAATTGACGGCGCACCCATCGAGATAAACAAGCATTACTTAGACGCCGATCTCAAAATTCTGACAGGCCTGATTGAACCGCATTTCTATGCCGGTTACTCTGGAGGCCGCAAAGCCATACTCCCGGGAATTTCCAGTTTTGAAACCATGAAATTCATGCACTCCTTCAAGATGATCGACCATCCCAAGGTCACAAACTGCATCCTTGACGGCAACCCGTTTCACGAATACGGCATCCGCGTAACGGAGCGGACCGGCGCCGATTTCATCCTCAATGTGGTCATCAACAAGAACCGGGAAATTGCCGGCGTATTTGCCGGTCACTTCAATGAAGCACATCGCGCCGGATGTGAGCTTGTTCACGAAGCATTCCGTGATAAAACTGGACCACAGGATGGATCTGGTGATTACCTCAGGCGGTGGTTTTCCTTTGGATGCCACCTTTTACCAGATCAGCAAGGCACTCATCTGCGCCATGGACATCCTGAAAAAAGGGGGAGACATCGTCGTTGCATGCGAATGCCGCGAGGGTCTCGGCAATCCCGAGTTTTGCGACATTCTGGGCTCTACAATCGATTACAAGGGTTTCTGTGATCATTACTCCCGGCCCTGTGACTTCACCATTGACCAGTGGTGCGCGCAGAACATTTATCAGGCGGCGGATCATGCAGGCCGGGTTTTCGTCTATTCTCCCGGGCTTTCCGAAAGAGATCTGAACAACATGGGCCTCGTTAAAGTGGCAAATCTTCAGGAAACGGTGGACATCCTGACAAAGGATGCAAAAGATATTGCCGTAAGCCCCGATGGCCCATACCTGGTGGGGATGGTGTAGGATAACGATGAAAAAGCTTCTGTTGCATCTCTCTGCCGCCGCACTCCTTATTTTCCTGACCACCTCGGCCCACGCCTCCTGGTTGCTGGATCCGGTGAAATTTCATATGTCGGTGCACGGGCAGACCTCCTGTGTCGAGTGCCACGAAAATGTTGCCGAGGCCGCGCTTCATCCGGATCCCCTGGATGTTAACAAAAAAATATCGGATTTTTTCAATCCGGAAAGATGTTTTTCGTGCCACGAAGAAGTATCCGACAACCTCAAAAAGGGACTTCACGGAAACACCAAGGTAAAGGATCTTGAAAAATACGCGTCCTGTCTGAACTGTCACGACCCGCACTACCAGAGAGCCGCATCCTCCGGTCGGAACCATGATCAGGATGCTACTAAACTCCCCGAAAAGGCCACATGCGGAAGCTGTCATGAGAACAGAACAATGATCCCTCCTTTTTCTCCGGAAGATCAACAATGTCTGACCTGTCACCGGATACTGGACAAAGAGTCCGTCGAAGGAAGAGAAAACATCAGGGCGCTGTGTTTCCACTGCCACGGCGATTCGGGAGCAAAGGCGCAGGAAATCACCGCTTCGATGAGCCCTCTGATTAATGAAGGCGGTTACGGTGGTTCTCCCCATGCCGCGGAGGCCTGCACGGTCTGTCACACGAATGCAACGCGATTCGTTCACAAAGACCAGAAGCTCTTTTCCTGTAGGAACTGCCACCTTCCCCATGACGAAAAGATCACCGGTGATGCCCATAGCGATGTATCGTGCGAAGCCTGTCACCTCACGGGAATCATTCCGGTAAGGAACGGCGAATCGGGACGGGTTCTGTGGCGAATTGTTCCAACAAAGGGCGTTCCCTCCGCCATTCATCAGATGGCCCTTACAAACAAAGAGGCATCCTGCCGCCGATGCCATTTCGCCGGCAATCGGGTCGGGGCCCCGGCAATGATCCTGCCGGCCAAAGGGATACTGTGCATGCCGTGTCACGTGGCGACCTTTTCGGCAGGGGATGCAACCACCATTGTAGCGTTGTTGATCTTCTTAATCGGAATCCTTTTTTTCATCCTATGGGTCCTTACCGGGAACATCCCCGGATCTCCCGGTCTCAATCCTTTCAGGAAACTGGCGGTCATTATATCCCGGACGCTGCGGACAATTTTTTCCGGAAAAATCATTCTCATCTTAAGAGTCGTTTTCACGGATGTCCTTTGTCAAAGAAGGCTCTTTCGACGGTCCCGTGTCCGATGGTTTATTCACGGTCTTATTTTCTTCCCGTTCCTGTTCCGATTTTCCTGGGGGATCATCGCCTTGCTGACCTCCTTGTGGTTCCCGGAATGGAATCTGCCCTGGGCTATGATCAACAGGGATACCCCCATCACCGGGTTCCTGTTTGACCTCACGGGAATCATGATGCTTACGGGTGTGATACTTGCCTTCATCCGCGGGTTGAAAGAGCGCGGGGGCAGGGCCTCGGGGTTGCCGGAGCAGGACCGTTTTGCGCTGGGCCTTATCGGCGGCATTGTGGTGGTGGGGTTTATTTTGGAAGGCATGCGTATCGCCATGGCAGGCTGTCCTCCCGGGTCTGGGTATGCTTTCCTTGGCTATACCGTCGGCAGGCTGTTTTCAACTCCCGACGGTCTTGTGGAAGTATATGGGTTTGTATGGTATATTCACGCGATTCTCACAGGGGCTTTTGTCGCCTACCTTCCGTTCAGCAAGCTCTTCCATATCATCATCGGGCCCGTTGTCCTGGCAATGAACGGAGTCACACCCCACGAAGAAGGAAGGAAATGAGGAATGCATCATGGATGAATCGATAAAACAGGCCCTTTGTGAAATTGTCGGGGAACAAAACTACACAGACAGTCTCATTGATATGGTATCCTTTTCCTATGACGCCTCGGAGCACAGCAACAGGCCCTATTGTGCCGTGTGGGTGGAAACCGCGGAACAGGTATCGAAAATCCTGCAACTGGCCAACCGGGAGAGCATACCCGTGGTGCCGAGAGGGGCGGGGACGGGACTCTCAGGCATGGCCGTACCGATCCGGGGCGGGATTATCCTTGACCTGAGCAGAATGAACAGGATTATCAGAATCAGCATAGAAGATCGACTTGCCATCGTTCAACCGGGCGTTGTCTATGCCGATCTTGAAAAGGCCTTGATTCCTTACGGATTCTTCTTTCCGCCCGATCCTGCCAGCGGCAAAGTCAGCACCCTGGGCGGAAATGTGGCCACCAATGCGGGCGGGCTGAAAGGGGCAAAATACGGAACGACCAGGGACTATGTCCTGGGCCTTCAGGTAGTCCTTCCCGACGGACGAATCATGAAAACCGGTTCCCGGGCCATGAAAAGCGTTTCAGGATATGATCTGACCAGACTCTTCGTAGGCTCCGAAGGGACGCTCGGAGTCGTTACGGAAATCACTCTGAAGATCAATCCGAAACCGATTGCCGCAAGCACCGCTCTGGCCACCTTCGACGACCTGGAGGATGCCGGCCGCGCCATCAATGAAATCATGCACAGCGGCATTATCCCCAGCGCCCTTGAGATATTGGGAAAAGAAACCATCATGGCCATTAACCAGAACACGGATCTGAATCTTCCCGAAGTGGACGCCATGATTCTCGCGGAAACCGACGGGTATACCCCGGAAGAGACCGATTACCAGATTAAGAAGGTCATAGAGGTATTTGAAAGGAACCATCCGAAAGCGGTTAAACAGGCCAAAACGGAAAAAGAAGTGGGGGAGCTCTGGGCCGCAAGAAAATCGGCCTATGGGGTGCTTGCAAGGATAAAGACCCATTTCGTACTGGAAGATGTGACCGTCCCCATGGCAAATATTACGGCACTCCTCAAAGGCATACAGGACATCTCGAAGAAATATGGCATCCAGATCGCCACGTTCGGCCATGCGGGGGACGGCAATCTTCACCCCCAAATCCTTTACGACGGTTACGATCCTGATCAGGTGGAAAAAAAGGAAAAGGCCGCCGCCGATCTCTTCAAGCTGGCCATTGAGCTGGATGGAACCCTTACCGGCGAACACGGCATCGGCCTTTCCAAGGCGCCTTTCATGACCCTGGAACATGATCCGGTTGCCATGGAAATGATGAGGAACCTGAAAAAAATGGTTGATCCCAATAACATCCTCAACCCCGGAAAAATGGCCCTGGAGGGATAATGCAACATGGAAAAGAAATACGACTTTGAAAAAAAATACCGGGAACAGATCCTCCAGTGCTCCCGGTGCGGTTTCTGCCAGGCTGTCTGCCCGGTATATGGGGCAACCTTGCGGCCGGCCCTGAACGCCCGGGGGAAAATGCTGCTCCTCAAAGAAGTCATGGACGGAAAGATCGACTTGAATGATGAACTCATCGAGACCCTGTTTCAATGCACTACCTGTGCCAGCTGTTACCAGAACTGCCCGTCAGGAGTGCCGGTGATGGAGATCATCAAACAGGTGAGAAAAGATATGGTGGGCATCGGATCCTGTCACCCCGCATTCAAGGGAATGAATGAGGTCCTGAAAAATCATACCAATATCTACGGGGAAGAAGAACCGGAGGATTTCGAGAGGGAAAGGAATAAGCAGGCCCGATACGTCTACTTCATAGGCTGCGTCGGCTCCTACAGGGAGGAGGAGTCCACCATGGCCACCCTGGATCTGCTGGATCGTCTGAAGGTGGATTATACTCTCATAGATGAAGTCTGCTGCAGCGGGGTTCTTGAAGATGTGGGATACCCGATCAATGACGCCCTGGTTACGCAAAACATCGATCGGATTCTTCATACCGGAGCCAAAACGGTCATTACCGGATGTCCCTACTGTTACCGAACATTCAAAAACAAAGCCCAGTATGAACCGTTATTGAAAAAAGGCGTCCAGGATAATCCACATCACCCAGTTCCTCCAGGATTTCGATTTCGGAGTCACCACGGATAAGCGCGTTACCTACCACGACCCATGCGACCTGGGCCGGCATTGCGGTATTTACGAAGAGCCCAGAAATACGATCCGGAAAATCGCCCCCGATTTCGTTGAATTGCCCGCCAACAGGGAAAACGCGCTCTGCTGCGGAGCGGGCGGCGGCGTAAGGGGCGCCTATCCGAAAAATTCCATCGCCATGGCGCGGCGCAGGCTGGACCAGGTGGAAGAGGTCGGCGCCGAAATCGTATTGACGGAATGCAACTCCTGCGTCCACAATCTGGCCAATGCCAGGCTGCGCAAACAGAAATTCAAGATTTACACTACCAGCCGGTTTATTCAGGAGTTGATGGAAGATGCGGAATAGCGGTATGATAGAATACCGCCGAGTAGTGGAGTGATTCGATGCTGGAGTAATGAAACAACAGTCTTATATATTATCGATGAAACATGTTCCAAAAAAAAGGGAGGAGAAAAGGATGGAAATTCAGGGATACAACATGCCGGAAGACTTGTTCTATGAGGAGAATCATTTCTGGGTAAAGGAGGAGGGAGATCTTCTTGTCATGGGAATGGATGATTTCGCCCAAACCATGGCTGGAGAGATTGTGTATATACAGCTTCCTGAAGATGGGAAAAAGCTGAAGCTGGGAAAGAAATTTGCAAAAATCGAATCCGGCAAATGGCTTGGGAAGGTATACGCGCCTGTAAACGGCGAAATTGCCATGGTCAATGAAGAATTGGAGACCAACCCCGGGCTCGTAAACGATGACTGTTACGGAAAGGGATGGATTTATAAAATCAAGCCCGACGATAAAGGGGAACTGGCAAACCTGATTCAGGGGAAAGATGCCATTGAAAAATGGCTTGCAGCAGATATCATAAAATATGCGGAACAATAATAAAGATTACAGTGTTCGACAACTCCTTGAAATGGGCGCCTGCACCAACTGCCGGATTTGCGCGGATGTATGTCCCGCCGTGTCTGCATCCGGGAAGGGAGAACTTTCCGCCATCTATCGTATGAAGGGATTGAAAAAAGTCCTGAAAGGCAGAATGGGGCTGGCCCGAAGGTTGCTTGGCAAAGAAAACAATCCCTTCCGAAGAGGACCTGAGAGATTTCAGTAATACCGTATTCAGTTGCACCCTTTGCGGAAACTGCCAGGAGGCATGCCCCGTGGGCATCCATCTGAAAGATCTATGGGTCGCTCTAAGGCAGGACCTGGTGCATTCCAGCTGCTATCCAGCCAAAATCAACATGATCAAAAGCAACCTCCGGCAAAGCAGGAATGTTTTCGACGAGGATAATGAAGAAAGGGCGGACTGGGTGGATGATATGTCCGATCCGCCTGAGAATGGATATATCAGAGACCAGGCCGACCTGGTTTATTTTACCGGATGCACCGCCGCTTATTTTCCGGTGGCGCAAAAGATCCCTATTGCTCTGGCGGAGGTCCTTGATGCGTCAGGAGTGGATTTCACCCTATTAGGTGAAGAAGAGTGGTGTTGTGGATTTCCCATGATAGGGGCCGGAATCATGGATATGTTCGAGCCTTTCAGGGAACATAATCTTGAGGCGGTAAGGATGAAGGGCGCAAAAAAAGTGGTCTTCGCCTGCCCTTCCTGTTACCAGATGTGGCGGGAACACTATCCCCATGAATTTGAAATCGCCCATACGACCCAGTTCCTCAGTGAACTGATAAAAAGCAATCGAATCCCATTGCAGACCCTGCCCCTCACCGTGACCTACCACGATCCTTGCGATCTGGGACGGGGCGCTCGCGTATTTGATGAACCAAGGGAAATCATCCGATCCATTCCAGGCGTCAAACTGGTGGAGCTCCCTCGGATACGCGAAGATTGCCGATGCTGTGGCGGGGGAGGAAACCTTGAAATGATTGATGCGGGTCTTTCCGCGGAGATTGCCAAGGCCAAGATCGAGGAAATTATCGGCACCGGAGCGCAGGCCGTGGTCACTTCATGCCAGCAGTGCGTACGCACCATGCTGACTTACGTGAGAAGGAACAAAGTCCCCATAGAAGTAATGGACATTGCTCAGCTTGTGAACCGGGCGTTGAAAAAGGCATCAAACTGAATATGATTTTTATCCGTCGCTGTATGGAGTCTGCCATGGAAAGGAATCTTGTCGTCGTCTGGGCATTCGTTTTTTTTCTGTTTCTTTTTCCATACTCGGTAAAGGGAGAAGTTTCAGATGACAGACCCGTCGATTCCGGGGAAGTAGTCGTTGAAGGGGTAAATTTCAAAGCGGACAAATTCGGTCCGGAAAAGGTGTTGATTTACTTGAATCGCTTCTATCTGCCAAAAATCTTTGCCATCGAGGGAGAAAAACCAAGGATTGTCATCGATCTGGACCATGTATTTTCCTGGAAAGGCAAACCGGTTATGGATGTTGACGGAATTTTTGTCAAAAAGATACGAACCTACCTGCACTCCGCCAAAAGAAAACTTCGAATCGTGCTGGACCTGAATCCCTCCAGAAATTATGTGGCAGACCAGAGTTATTTTAAAAAAGACAATATATTCTGTATCACGATTGGCGCCGTAACCGAGAAAAAGACGGGGACTGATCTCGAAAAGTAGCTCTTGCAACCGTTCAGCGTTTGCGGTTTTTGTTCACGGTTCAACACCTGTGGACAGCAAACGGTTATAGACTTTCTTTCTCCATTGCCTGAAAAGGGAAGAGGGCCTTGAAATGGCAAAAAAATATGACGGAAACTCCGGCATATTTAAGGGCGGAAGCGAAAAGACGGCCTTGATGAGAATGATCATTCCGGTTGCGCTTGCCTTTATTCTTTTTACCCTGAGTATTTTCTTCCTG
Organism: uncultured delta proteobacterium; assembly: GCA_963747015.1. GTDB lineage: Bacteria > Desulfobacterota > DSM-4660 > Desulfatiglandales > Desulfatiglandaceae > DUZB01. The sequence goes on along the minus strand of CAVVEP010000026.1, from coordinate 31,837 downwards.
TTCATCCCTTCCGTGGAAAAACAGATGATGGACGAGAAACGGGACATGATTCGCGGCCTGACGGATACGGCGTGGAGCCTTATTTCGCAATATGATCGGGACGTCAAAGATGGACGATTTTCCCTGAAAGAAGCCCAGAAACGCATCATAAAAGGATTGCATGACATACGTGAATCAAAGGACTATTTCCGGATTAATGACATGCATCCCACCAAGGGAACAGGCGCCATCACCAGGCGGCTTCTTCTTGTCCGGAGGGCTTTTCGTCCTCCTCTTCGCCCTCTCCTTTTACGTGGTAAAGAAAGCGATCCATTTTGAGAACAAGCGACGGATCGCGGAAAAAAACCTGATGGAGAGTGAGTCCAGGTTTCGGACTCTCGGGGAAAATGCCCCGTTCGGAATCTCCATCATGGATGGAGACATGCGTTTCGAATACCTGAATCCGAACTTCACGCAGATCTTCGGTTACACTATCGATGACATCCCGGACAAAAACAGCTGGTTCGAAAAGGCCTATCCGGAGCAGGCGTATCGTGAGATGGTGATTTCAATCTGGAAGAAAGATAAAGACGAAAGCACCGGTCGCGCGGAAATCAAGCCGAGAATTTACTACACGGTACACTGTAAGAACGGCCAGGATAAAATCATTCATTTCAGGGCCGTGCATCTCGAATCGAATCGGCAGCTGATAACGTACGAAGATATCAGTGATCGCTCCAGAGCGGAAGACGCTCTGCGGAAAAGTGAACGGAAATTCATGGAGCTCTATAAGAAATCCAAGAGATCGGAAGAATTGTATCGCTCTCTCCTGCACTCTTCCGCCGATGCCATCGTCATTTATGACATGGACGGGCATGCTCAATACGTAAGCCCCGCTTTCACACAGATTTTCGGCTGGTCACATGAGGAGGTTACGGGGAAACGCATCCCCTTCCTACCGGAGTCTGAAAGCCGAAAAAACCATGCAGTTCATTCGAGATCTGGTTGAAAAGGGGATTTCCCTGCACGGGTTTTCAAACAAAACGGAACACAAAAGACGGTCGGACACTGCACGTCAGCATCAGTGCATCCAGATACGCAGACCACAAAGGAAAGCCCGACGGGTATGTTCGTGATCTTGCGGGATATCTCGGAAATGAAGGCGCTTGAAGCACAATTTCTGCAAGCTCAGAAAATGGAATCCATCGGCACCCTCGCAGGAGGCGTTGCCCACGACTTCAACAACCTGCTCATGGCCATCCAGGGCAATGCCTCTTTACTTCTCATGGGAAAAAGTCCCGGAGCATGCTGATTATATCTGGCTGAAGAAAATTGAAAAGTGTGTAGCCGATGGCGCCAATCTTACAAGACAGATGCTTGGTTTTGCAAGGGGTGGAAAATATGCGGTGGAAACGGCCGACCTCAACGACCTTTTAAGAAACAGCCTTGACCTTTTCGGCAGCACGAGAAAGGAAATTTCGATCACTTCCGAATACGAACCCGGCCTCATGGCCTCCAACGTGGATAAAGGTCAGATCGAACAGGTACTGATGAACATCTACGTAAACGCCTCCCATGCCATGCCGGGAGGCGGAGAACTGCATGTAAAAACACAAAATGTCACCTTGGAAGCCGCTTTTATCGGTCCCTATGATGCACAGCCGGGAAAGTATGTGAAAATTGCCATCAAAGATACCGGCACGGGAATCAGCCCTGAAAACCTCAAGAGGATATTTGATCCGTTTTTCACCACCAAGGAAGTGGGAAGAGGAACCGGCCTGGGTCTGGCATCGGCTTATGGAATTGTGAGAAATCACGAAGGGTTCATTACCGTTAAGAGTGAAATAGGCGAAGGAACGGAATTCTGCATCTATCTGCCGGCCGTTGCCGAAACCGGGTCCTTCCGCAAGGCGACCCCGAAGAACGAGGACTTATTTATCCATGGGGAAGGGACCATACTTTTGGTGGATGATGAAGAGATCATTCTGGAAGTGGGCGTACCGATCCTTGAAGAACTGGGCTACCAGGTCAGGGTGGCAAAAAATGGAACGGAGGCCTTGGAAACCTACCATTTGAACATGGAGGGAATTGATCTGGTTATCCTTGACATGATCATGCCGGACATGAGCGGAAGCGAGGTATTTGACGGCCTTAAAGAAATGAACCCCGGCGTAAAAGTGCTTCTTGCGAGCGGGTACAGCATTGACGGTCCCGCGGCCGGAATTATGGCCCGCGGATGCAACGGCTTCATACAGAAACCGTTTGTCCTTTCAAAATTGTCCTTTCTCTTAAGAGATATACTGAAACAGTAGTTTTCACGCGAGCATCAGACATGTTGACGGATCTTCAGGGACAGATAGAAAGAATCACCTACAGCAACGAGGAGAGCGGTTTTACCATCGCCAGGCTGAAGACGCCCGACCGAAAGGATCCGGTAACGGTGGTAGGAAACCTCCCTACCTTGGCCCCGGGTGAAGTATTGAAGCTGAAAGGCGAATGGAGCACCCATCCCAGATTCGGGGAGCAATTCAAAATCGTTCATCATCAAACCACTGTTCCGGCAACCGTATACGGCATCAGAAAATATCTGGGGTCCGGCCTTATCAAAGGAATCGGACCCGTTATGGCGGCACGCATCGTCAAGAAATTTGGACCCCGGACCCTTGATATTATTGAAAACGACATTAACAAACTGGAACAAGTGGAGGGCATAAGCCGAAAAAGAATCTCCATGATACAGACCGCCTGGATTGAACAGAAAGAGATCCGGGACGTCATGCTTTTCCTGCAATCCCATGGCGTGGGTCCCGGGTATGCAACCAAAATCTTCAAACGATACGGGAACGGATCTATTCAGTTGGTTACAGCCAACCCCTACAGGCTGGCAACGGATATCTTCGGAATAGGTTTTTTGACCGCCGACCAGATCGCTGAGAAACTGGGATTTGATCGAAACTCCCCGTTGCGCGCCAAGGCAGGGCTATTATATATCCTCCAGCAGCTTGCGGACGAAGGAAATGTGTACTACCCGCTTGACCCGCTTTTGGAAAAATGCAACGAAATCCTCGGGGTAGAAAAAGATGTGCTCTTGAAAGCCATGGATGAGGCCGCAGGGAATAAGGTAATCGTCATGGAAGACAAGGCCGTGAATTCCGGTCGCCAGGAAAATCAGGAGATCCAAAGGACCGTTTATCTCTCCCGATACCATGCTTCCGAAGCAGGGGCGGCAGACCATTTAAAAACCCTGCTGACGTCTCCAAAAAGGCTCCGCGATATAGATCCCGACAAAGCGGCATCCTGGGTTCAGGAGCAGTTATCCATGACCCTCGCGGCGAATCAGATACAGGTCATAAAAAGCGTTGCCCTCAACAAGGTCCTGGTTATTACGGGAGGACCCGGGACGGGAAAAACCACGATCATCAACGCCATCCTGAAAATTTTCGCCCGCCTCCCTATCAGCATCATGCTGGCAGCTCCCACGGGACGCGCCGCGAAGAGAATGACGGAAACGACGGGGCATGAAGCGAAAACCATCCACAGGCTGCTCGAATACAGCATGAAGGATGGAGGATTTCGAAAGAACGAAACAGAACCGCTCAACTGCGATCTGCTGATTGTAGACGAAGCCTCCATGATAGATATGATCCTGTTCTATCATCTTCTCAAGGCAATCCCTCTGCATGCAACCTTTGTCCTTGTGGGCGACGTGAACCAGCTCCCCTCCGTAGGGGCGGGAAATGTACTCAAGGATGTCATATCCTCAGGCACGGTTCCGGTTGTCCTGTTGGATACGATATTTCGTCAGGCAAGGAACAGCCGAATCATCGTGAATGCACACAGGATCAACGAAGGCGTGCTTCCCGAAACCAAAAATGAAGACCTGAAAAGCGATTTCTTCTTCATCGAAAAGGAGGACCCTGAGACGGTCCTGAAAATCATCCTGGATCTGGCCAGCGACCGGATACCCGATCATTTCGGTCTTAACCCCGTGGATGAGATTCAGATCATTACTCCTATGCACAAAGGCATCGTCGGCGCCGCCAACCTTAATCTTGAATTGCAGAGGCGCCTGAATCCGGGCGAAGGGGGTATCACCCGCGGCAATAGAATTTTCCGGGCGGGCGACAAGGTCATGCAGACCAGGAACAACTATGAAAAGGAAGTTTTTAATGGAGACATGGGAAGGATCACCCGGATCGATCCTGAACAGAGGGAAGTAACCATTACCTTTGATGGACGAAATATTGTATTTGATTTCAGTGATATGGACGAGATTGTTCTTTCGTATGCGGTCTCCGTGCACAAATCGCAAGGCTCGGAATTTCCCGCCGTTATCATCCCTGTGCTGACCCAGCATTATATCATGCTGCAGCGAAATCTCCTTTACACCGCCGTTACGAGAGGCAGGAAGCTGGTCGTACTTGTGGGAACAAAAAAAGCCCTGGCCATCGCCGTACATAACGACCGGATGAAAAAACGATTCACATTTCTCTCGGAAAGGTTAAAAACGCCAAAAGAGATTTTTATCTGAAGGTCCGCAAAAACTAGCGGGCATTCATGGATTTGAGAAAGGAAAAACTTCATGCTGGAAATTTTTCAAAAAGGCGGCCCGGTCATGTATCCGCTTCTTTTCTGCTCCCTCGTCGCGCTTACGGTAGTCATTGAGCGGATTCTTTTCTGGATGCGAGAGGATATGCGGAGAGACCGGAGCCTGGTGGACAGAGTTCTCGAGCTTTGCCAGAAAGGCGACTGGGAAGAAGTCAAAAAATCCGTCGCCGGTTCAAGCGATTACATTATCAAGATACTGATTACAGGGATCCTGCATCGGGATTTCTCCATGGTCAAAGCGATGGAATCAGCCGCCGCGGAAGAAGTAAAAAGGATGCGCAGGTATATGACGATCCTGGACACCATGATCACCGTAGCGCCTCTCCTTGGAATTTTCGGGACGGTTATCGGAATCATCTCCTCCTTCGATCTTCTCGGAGGCGCCGGAATTGAACATCCTCAGGCTGTAACATCGGGCATCGCCCAGGCGCTCATTACCACGGCAGCGGGTCTCGCCATTGCTATCCTATCCGTCTTTCCGTACAATTATTTCAATTCGCGCGTACAGGACGCCGTTATAACGATTGAAAAATACGCAACCAGTCTTGAAATCGTCTATGAAAAACTGATGAAAGATTCTTGTGACGAGAAAGAAAGACAGCCATGAAAATTGATGTCGATCCAGGAAAAAAAGCCAGGATAGAAATGCTGCCTCTTATTGATATTGTATTTCTCCTCCTCGTATTTTTTATATATGCCATGTTTTCAATGGCGGTTCACAAGGCCCTTCCCGTTGAACTTCCCGGTTCAAGTACCGCCAAAATCAATAAAAACTCCATTCTTTCCGTAACCGTGGACTTCAAAGGAAATGTCTATGTAAACAAAATTCCCGTACCACTCCAATCCCTTTCAGCCGTCCTTGAAGAAAAGAGATCCAAAACAGGGGAAGCGGCTGTTTTGCTTTTCGCTGACAAGAATCTTCCATACCAGGACCTTTTCCGGGTTCTCGATCAAATTAATCTGGCGGGGATCAATCAAGTATCGCTCCAGGCTGAGACGGATAACAAGAAGTGAAACGCTTTTTCTTAGCAGCGGTTCTGGCGATTGCGCTGCATGGACTCCTTTTATGGATCAGCCCTGCCCTCTTTGAAAAGAAAATCCTTCCCAAAGCCCATCAACGTACGGTAACCCTCAACCTGATCGCACGGAAAGCCCCTTCAGGCCCGAACGCATCCGCTCCTGCGACGAATCCTGAGCCAAAAGCAGTGCCGGCGCCAACGCCGGCATCAAAAAAGACAGCGCCCAAGACACCACCCCCGAAGGTCTGAAGAAATTCCTGTCCCGGAGAAAGTGAAGCCCCGGACCGTCAAAGAAGCAGTTCCCCCGGTGCCCGAAAAGACAATACCCATTCCCGTTAAGAAGGTTTCCCCGCCCCCTAAAAAGATCGAAAAAGCCAAAGAAAACACCGGATAGGAGGAAAAAACCGATAAAAACGCAGCCCCATCCCAAGCCCCTACCGACCGTGCCTGCAAAAAAGAGCGCCGAAATCCCGCCCCGGGTGTCTGAAAAAAGGGAGGCGCCGACCTCGCCTTTCAAAAATGCCTTGCCATCCGATAAAGAAACCAGCCCATCGCCGAATCAGGGCAGCCGGGCCCCTGTTACGAATCCATCCCCCTCTTCTTCAGCCCCTGATGGACTGGAAACCCGGAGAACCGAACCGAGTTACAAAAACAATCCTCCCCCTGAGTATCCTCGAACGGCAAGGAGGCGCGGCTACGGCGGCACAGTCGTCTTAAAAGTCCTGGTAAGCGAAAAAGGGACCGTACTGCAGGTACAACTCTCAAAATCAAGCGGGCACCTCATCCTCGACAGGGCGGCGGAAGAGTCGGTGCGAACATGGACTTTTGAACCAGGCGCAATAGGCGCAAGAAAGGTTGAGATGTGGGTCAACGTTCCCGTCCGCTTTGACCTGAAACCCCGTTAAATTGTAAAGATCAGGCGTTATGATTTCCATTGCAAACACCATTATTCCCATTTTTTTAATTATCTTGTTAGGGTGGTTTCTTCGTTCAAGAAGGTTTGTTACGGCAGAAATCCTTGGACCTCTCAATCGGCTGGTATATTATCTGGCCATCCCTGCCATGATCTTCAGAGCCTTGGCCAACGCCTCATTCTCCGCGTTTTTCAATCCCGCGCTCCTTGCGGCAACCTTAGGGCCTATCCTGATCGTCTTTTTCGTTGCACTCTTCTCGGGCCTTTTATTTTCAATAAAACGAGAACTTATGGGAACTTTTGTGCAGAGCTCGGTCCATGGGAATCTGGGGTACATAGGTTTTGCCGTCTGCTACTATCTCCTGGGTGAGGAAGGTTTGACAAGAGCAAGCATCCTTTCCGGATTCATGATGTGCTTACAAAACCTCCTTGCCGTTCTGGTGCTCCAGATTTTTTCAGGAAACGGAGGCATCCACAAAACCCCATGGTTTTTCATAAAAAGAATATTGGGAAATCCTGTTATCCTGTCCGCTGTTGCCGGAATGCTTTTCTCCGTGCTGGAAATCCCAATCGGCGCCACCATAGACAGGAGCCTGGAGATATTGAGTAATATGGCCCTTCCTCTGGCACTTGTTGGTCATTGGAGCCTCCATTTCCTCTCGATCTCATACGGTCGAATATCCGTATCTCTTTTCTGGCTGGATTCTTCAAGCTCCTTCTGCTTCCAGGAATCGGCCTCGCCGCCTATTCACTCCTTGGAATTTCACCGAAACAGCTTGTACCCGGAGTGATCCTTTTGGCCTGCCCAACCGCAACCATCACCTATATCATGGCAGGAGAGATGAAAGGCTCCACCAGCCTGGCATCTTCAGCCATTTCCCTGAACACGCTCCTTTCGGGTTTAACTTTTTTCTTCTGGCTTTGGCTGCTCCTGTGAAATTTCGCTCCCGGTGTACGGATATCTTATTCAAACAAACAATGGCAGGAATGTAGTCACGAGGTCTTTTTTGCTGCCAGGGAATTTGTAATAGGATACGCTAAGACTTAACGGCTGTATTTTCATGGTAACAAGTTGATATCTTTTCCATGAGTGTTATGATTAAAATACAGAATAAAGAGAATAGTCAGAAATCAGAAGTCAGGAGTCCGAATTATAATGAAAACTTCTCAGCACGATCAGATGGATAAACTCCCTGATTATCATTTTCATACGAATTTATGCAAACACGCAAATGGAGAACTGCGGGATTTCGCTCATTCCGCAAACATCAAAGGGATACCCGAAATTTGCTGCACGGATCATGCACCGAACCCCGATGGATACGACCCGAAAACACCGCATGGAATTGAAGCAATTCCCGTTATACAGGGCCGCGTTTGAAGAACTGAAGGATAATGAGACTCACGGAATTCCTTTTCGGCATCGAAGCCGATTATTACAACGGATGTGAGGCTTTTCTAACAAACTGGCTTGTCCGGGAACATTTCGATTTCGTGCTGGGATCTGTTCACTTTATTGACAACTGGGGTTTTGACAATCCCGCGGAGCGCCACATCTGGGACTCGGTGGACATTTCGGCAACCTGGAAGAAATATTTTGACGTGGTGGCAAAACTTGTGGACACGGGGCTTTTTGATGCCGTGAGCCATCTCGACCTGCCCAAAAAGTTCGGGCATCGACCTCCGGACAAGGCCTTGAAGGAGATGATCGCACCGCTGCTCGATCGCATGGCGATGACTGGTATCGGGATGGAGATCAACACCTCCGGATTGAGAAAACCGGTAAAGGAAATCTATCCATCGCCTCTCATCCTTGAGATGGCCTGCGAACGCCGCATACCCATTTGTTTCGGTTCCGATTCGCACAGCCCGGAGGAAATGGGATCTGATTTCGACAGGGCTCTTGCCTTGGCCCGCGAGGTGTCTTATACTCATTTTTTCCGTATAAAAAACAGGAAGAAAGAGATGGCCCTTCTTCCCGAAACGGCTTGAGAATTCACGAAGAAACGGCAAATTTCAATGAATGACGAAGAATATAATAAGAAGCTCTCGGAGTTGCTGGTATTGAAAAGCATCCAGGAATACCAGAATTCCGACAGTGCCCGCAGCGCCGCCCTGTACCCGATCCGAGTACCCGACGATCTCCTCTACGAGGCGCTGAAATTCCATGGGCCGGAAAACACCGACAATCTGATTCACCATATCTTCAGACTGGGTCTGGATCTATGGAGTGAGGAATTCTTCAACAACGCCTTTGGGACGAAGCAAAATCTTGAAAGATTTATTGAATTGTTGAAAGACAGGAAGAAAACAGAAAAAGAGCCCTTTTGAAAAGTAGGGGTCGAGGATGCTCCAGAGGCGGGCCCTACCTTGCCTTGACCGTCAGCACCTGCCCGGGGAAAATGGTGCTGCGGGAATTCAAACCGTTCATGCGGAGCAAGTCTTCAACGGACAATCCGTGTTTATGAGCGATCGTATAGGGCGAGTCTCCTTTCATAACCGTGTATCCGCCCGCCACCACCTGCCTGCAGCTGGATATCTGAACGTCACCCGTGGTAGTTTTGGGCATCTTTAATTGCTGACCGATACTGAGCCGAGCACTGCTTAACCGGTTCAAAGACATGATCGCCTTTGTGGTAGTTTCAAACCGGTTGGCGATTGTCCAAAGTGAATCGCCATTTCGGACCACATATATCTCCGGTCTTTTTTCCGTTATCCGCTGGTGGGGAGAGGGGGATATTGTCTGCTCCGGGGATACATATCGTTTTCCCGCGGGAATTTTCAGGTTCCAGCCCACCTTCAGATACTTTGTGGAGTGAAGGCCATTCAGGCTCATAATAGCTCCGACACTTGTCCGGTATTTTTTCGAAATGCCTGAAAGGGTTTCACCTTTGCGCACACGGTGAACCACACAATCGGGCACAGGGGGATGCCACTCGGGCAGTTTTTCAAAGACGGATGCGAGCAATGTCTCTTTTTCCTTGGGCACACGGAAAGAGTATTCGCCGGGGGGGGTCGAACTGTACCTTAAGTCGGGATTCAGATCTCTCAACTCCTGATAGGGGACATCAATTTGCTCAGCCATCACTCGCAGGCTTACCTGTTTCTCGGTGACAACCACATCGGTCAGGATCTCTTTGTCCACCGGGGGCAGGACAAAACCATAGGCGGCCGGATCATTCAGGATATGCAGCACTGCCAGGAATTTAGGCACGTAGAAGGCCGTCTCGGACGGCAATTTCGCATAAAGATCCCAGAAGTGGTCGAGATAGTTGATACGCTGGGTCTTGATGCAGCGCAGCACCCTCCCCTCCCCGCAATTATAGGCGGCAAGAACGGTATACCAGTCTCCAAATATCTGATGGAGATCTTTCAGATAGGCAATTGCGGCAGCGGTGGATTTTTCCGGGTCCATCCTCTCATCAACCCATCTATCCCTGTTGACTCCGTAGCGATATCCGGTGGACGCGATAAACTGCCAAAGCCCTAATGCCCTGGCGCTGGAAAGTGCCCGCACCTTAAAACCGCTTTCGATGAGCGGCAGCCAGGAGAGTTCCTCCGGAAGCCCGGCCTCTTTCAGTGCCCTTAGAATCGCGGGGCGATACTGACCCGAACGACGGTAGGCATTGAGAAAATTGTTCCTCTCCCGACCTTGGAAAAGGCTGATGGCCTTTTTCACATGATCGTTCATGTCGAGGGGGATGGCTGTGTGAAGGCCGTTGGCCACAATAAATCTCGAAGCATACACCTCCATGATCCGCTTGGAGATGGTAAAACGAAGGTCATCCCGTTGCTGCAGGATATCGGCGGACTTTTCCGTATTCACCTTCAGGATAAGGGCATAGGCTTCGTCCAGGGCTTCAAGGGCATTATCCAGATCGCCCTTATCCCAGAAATCATTGGAAACCTGGCAGAATTCCAGCGCGGAATCCAGCAGTTCCTGATCCGATTTTTTCTTTTTCCCCGGTAGAATGGACGTCGAAACCTCTTTGTCATCCAGGGAGTCCTCACCGCCCTTTTCAGAAGCGGAATCCGTGGGACTGTTTTCCTCCGCGGGGCCACTGTTCTGAAGAGAGGATGTCTTATCCTGTCCTGTGCCCCGGACGGAACAGGGTGCTTCCAGAAACCATTGGAAGGGTCCACGGCGGACTGTTTTCCTTCGGATGTTTTAACAGGTTGTTGGAGGGAAGTCTTCACCTGATTTGAATCAGAAACACAACCCGCAACAGCCAGAAAAAAAGCGAGAAGCACGCATCCACCCATCCCAAAAATCGTAGGACCTGAATTCTTTTTTCATTTTTCCCATAAACTGTAAAGGTTTCGTTGATCGATTCTGTTTCCCCTCATCGCTTCGAACGCGAGAATATCCGCCACGGGGCTCCGGCCAGATTGGAAAACCATTGCGAGTATAGAAAATGGTCCCCCAATGGTCAAGGACGAAATGTCCTGCTACGGATAACGGACGACATTCTTCCTTTTCAGATATCCGGCAGGCGAATCTGTCTCAGGAGAGCGATGAGGGCTTCCCTGTTGTTCCATTCGGGATGGTCCAAGATTCTTTCATGGAGCTCTTTCAGGACCTTTCCGACCACCGGCCCGGGAGCAAGGCCCGTTTCAGCCATAATGGCAAAGCCGTCCATGGCAAGATCCCTTTTTTGAACAACCGTTTTCGAATTCAACTGCACGCCGAACCCGATGTCGCAACTCCGTCAGCATTTCCATCTGCTGCTTCCGCCCGGTGTGGGTGGCAAGATCGGCCTCGCGCAGTGCAAACAGATCCCAGATCAGGGGATCTCCGACCTTTCCGATCAACCTTCTTACGGCCCCGTCGCTCCAGCTTGCATCGTAGAGGACCAGGTGATGCCTGATCAGACACATGACTTTTGAAACCACCGAACCTTTGAATCTGAGTCGACCCATAATTTCCCCGGCCAGCAGGGCGCTTGCTTTCTCATGTCCGTAAAACCGCCATTCCCCGTCCAATTTTTCTGCGTACGCGTGGTTTTGCGATATCATGCAGAAGGGCCGCCGCACGCAGGTCTAAATCAGGTCTGATACTATCGACAGTTGCAAGGGTATGCTTTAGAACGGTATGCCGGTGATAAGAATTCTGCCGCTTGAAACGTCCCTCCAGAAGTTCGGGAAGGAACTCCTTCAATAGGCCCGTCCTGATCATCAGATTGAATGAGGTTGAGGGCCTGGCCGACACCAATATCCGGATCAATTCATCCCGGATCCTCTCCTGTGCAGCCGATCGTAAGCCGATGGAAAGATCTCCCATGGCCGTGAGCGTATTTTTTTCGATGTGAAAACCCGTTTCCGCCGCAAATCTCACTGCGCGAAGAAGACGCAAGGAGTCTTCTCGAAAACGGTCGCGGGGATTCCCGGATGCTCTGAGGACATGTTTCACCAGGTCTCGCTGTCCCCCGCACGGATCGATGATTACCCCGTTTTCCGCATCAAACGCCATGGCGTTAATGGTAAAATCGCGGCAACGCAGATCACCGATTGATGTCTCCCCCTTCTCGCCTGAAAGTCGTTATCTCAAAGGGCTGCCCATCGCTGACGAGGGAAACGGTATCGTGTTTGAGAGAGAACTGCCTCTGTTCCTGAAAGATTTCCCGGATGACTTCCGGGGAGGCCGCTGTGGCCACATCCCAGTCTTTCACCGGCTTTCCCCGGCAGATATCCCTGACGGCCCCCCCCACAATATAGCCTTTATATCCGGCCTTTTCCAGTCTTTCCAGTATGAAACGAACAAACGGAGGGATTTCGGAAAGGTTCATTTTGCTCCAACACGCCACAAAGGCCACTCTGTAAGTTTACCGGTTATACCTCATAAGATCGTACAACCGCTGGCTGAGAGCGGCAAGTTTTTCCAATCCTTCAGGACTGGCTTCTTTCTGTTTTTCCGAAACAGGGAAACCTTCTTCCTTCATAAACCGCATGGCATTCTTGAAATTCGGCTGGGAAACGGCTTCAATGTGATCAACGATACCCATTTTTTGAAACCTCTGCCCCATGGAACTCATGGCTTTCAATTCATCGCCTCGTTGCCACACTTTTCTTCCCTTTTCCCCAATAATGCAGCGGGTGGCGATCCAGTACGATTCAAGAAACGGCATGATGAAAGCCGCCCATTGGGGGAGTTCCTCGAATCCCGATCTTGTGAGGACATATCCCTGGTCGCCGGTGATCCCTTTCAATGAAGAGGAGTTCCAGAAAATAGGTGACCGTGCTGCTCTATTTCCTGAGGCGCCGTGATGGGGCCTTCATAGATAAACTCATACCTGAAGAGCCGTTTCAGAAAGCTGTAGTCCTCAATAATATCCGAATCCTTTTTGACGTTCTCGCTTCCCGTAAGCAGGGAAAGCGCAAGAAAGGCGTGGCGGATGAAAAAGTGAATAATACTGTTCTTATAAAACTCCAGTTCCATCTTTTTTTCTTCATCCACAAAATAGAAGGTCCCGGAGCCGTCCACATCCTCCAGCATGCTGACCACATTGTTCTTTGTGAGAAGGGCCATGGTTTCATCCATGGCGTTTTGAGGATTCGACAACGATTCGGCCATGGGGATGTGGTGCCTTTCCAGAAACCCTGCGATCGACGCTACTGTCTCGGCCAGTTCCGTCAGGTAAAATCCTCGTCGGTGCCGCGTCAGGATGGCCGCCGCGGCCAGCCCGACGGGAGTCACCAGGGTAACGCCGTTGATGGCGCGAATGAGACGAAAAGCGAGGCGTTTTTCCGTCCTGGCTTTCACTTCACTCTCTTTCGCATAAAATTCTTTCAGTGAAACCGGTTCCCCGAAACGGATATAGATTTTCCCGTATTTTTTTTTCAGGAAATGCCTCGTGGCCACAACCTGGCTGAATGTTTCCTTTGCTTTTTCTCCACCGCCGACTTCTTTGAGATAGGCCTGGCTTTCAACCACCCGGTCATAGACAATGGAGACGGGGACAAAAACAAGATCGTTGCAATACCCTTCCCTGAATGCTTCGACAAGAATGGAGAGGAATCCGATTTTTGGAAGGATCAGTTTTCCGCTTCTGGTTCGGCCTCCTTCAATAAAAAACTCCAGGGGATGTCCTTCTTCAATCAGCGCTTTCACGTACCTTGTAAAAACCGCCGCGTACACCTTGGCCCCCTTGAAACTCCTGCGAATAAAAAACGCCCCCGCCTTTCTGAAAAAAGGCCCGACCGGCCAGAATGAAAGGTTTTTGCCGGCTGCGATTCGAGGAACAAACATCTGGTTGTTGTAGAGGATGTAGTTGAGAATGAGATAATCGATATGGCTTTTATGGGACGGAATGTAGATCAAAGGGCCCTTTGCCGCCCATTCCCTGACCTTTGCCAGTTCCGAATGATTTACATCTATTCCGTGAAACATTTTCTTCCAAAGCCAGGTTAACACCATGGAGGAAAACTGGACGTAGGCCACATTATAATCGGCGGCAATCTCATCAAAGTACCGGGCGGCCTCTTTTTTCTTCCCGTGGGCAGCCCCCGGCTTTCCCGCACTTCCCTGAATCGCTTCAACGACCCTGCCGTCTTTCAGCACCGTCTCTTTGATAAGCTGCCTGGATTTCATTACAGGCCCCAGGATAACCCTCTTCTGTCGATCAATACGGTCCAGAAGCATCTGGCGAACCTCACCGGTCACTTCTTCCATGGGTTTTTCAGGAGACAGGTCTTTCAGGTACTCCTGCAAATTGAGTGGTTCGCCAAAGTCGATAAAGGCCTTCCTGTTGTGCCTGAAAAAGAGCACGATTTTTCTCAGTACGCCGGGTTTATCCTTGAAGCCGAAAAAGATATCCAAGAGTCCGGGATTTTCTTTTTCAGGAGTTTTCTTATAAAGGATGAGCTGGGGAACGATAAAGACGGGGCGTTCCATCTGTCCCTGCGTTTCCAGAACAAGCTGAAGGGGATCTTTCCGGGCATGCAAAAAACTTCGGGAGAACCCTTCCGGATTCACAAGACACAGCAGGGCGGTTTCTCCCCGTTTTATGGCGTCTTCCAGAAATCCGTTTTCCACCGGATTCGGCAGACTGACCATGTTTGAAAAAGTGCGCCGCGTAAAACCTGAAAACTCTAAAAAGTTGCGACAGCGGCAGGACAAGGGACATGTTCAGATCAAAGGCTATCTTTGGATAGGGAAGCCGACTCCTGCGGAATCGATAATGGTAAAGAAGATAGTCCAGCAACCCTTTGTACTTTATAACGTAAAGGACCGTCCCTTCACTGTTCATTCTCCTGAGCTCGCCCGTCATGTCCTTGTTAAACAAGACCCGTTTAAATAGCCGATACAAAATCCCGTTCAGAAAAAATCCGGGTTTATGGTCAAGAATGAAAGGATAACATGCTTTTTTTGTTGCCATGCTGTATCGCCGCCGTTTTCTGAAGTGTAAACATGGATTGTTTGGAAACAAAGACATCCGCCATTTCAATGTGCATTTATATGGTTAAAAATAGAATGTAAATAAGAGAATATCAAGTTTCGCTGAAATATTTCGGAGGAAATAATGTACACACCCATGGTCATATCCGGGTTGACTGTAGACCCCATCACGAACAGCCCCATTGTTATCTTGAAAGAAGAAGATGGAGACGGGACACTGCCCATATGGATTGGCCTTCTGGAAGCAACAGCCATTGCAAGTGAACTGGAGGGAATCAAATTCTCCAGGCCCATGACCCATGATCTGTTGAAAAACATCATTGAGATGCTGGATGTGAAGGTCAGCAGAATCGAGATATGCGATCTGAAGGACAATACCTACTATGCGCTTATCCATTTTGGATACGCCGGGAAGGAAATGTCCATAGATGCCAGGCCAAGCGATGCCATTGCCCTTTCTTTAAGACTCCAAATTCCTATTCTGGTTTCCAAGGACGTCATTAGCAGATCAACCCAGATAGACCTGAAGGCGGAACCGGAAGATAAATCGGAAAAAGGAAAAAAATGGCAGGAAATCCTGGAAAATCTCAATCCGGAGGATTTCGGAAAATACAGGATGTAATTCGCATTCTTCCAGGGATGAAACACATGCAAGAGCTGGTCGACACTGCAATGCGCTTCCTCTAAATGTCACAGGTACGGCCGCACATCCATAGGCTTCATACCCGCCCTGCGCGCCGCCTCCAGACCCAGATCCCCATCCTCGAAAACCTGGCACCGTTCCGGCTTTATTCCCATAATCCGAGCCGACTCAAAGAACATATCGGGATGAGGCTTGGGCCTCAAATGATCATCCGCCGTGATAACCGCACGAAAGAGATCGCTTAGCCCTATGGCCTTCAGGGTTCGCATGACGTTCAGTCGCGTACCTCCCGAAGCCACGGCCATGGGAAGTTTCCCTTTGTAATCCCTGGCGATTGCGGCGACCGGCTCGATCGCCTTCACGTGTCGCAGCTCTTCGAAAACCCTCCTGTTCTTCTCTCGGGCAACCTCCCGGGCATCAAGATTGAGGTGGCATTTTTCATTCAGGACGGTCACAATTTCTTCCGCGGGCATCCCTCGCAAACTCTCAAGAAATACCACGGGGCAGTCGACGCCATGATTCTTCAGCGTCTCCTCCCACGTGCGCATATGGGCGGGCATGGTATCGGCCAGAGTGCCGTCGCAATCAAAAATAAGCCCCTGTATTCCGGGGAAAACACGTATCATTCTTTTCTCCAATCCAGCGGAACGGCCTTGTGCCTGCCATCTCCTCAGGAAGCCTTCTGATAAATCCCCTTGCCGGCGCTCGCGATCTTCCCCTGTTTTTTTAAATGATACAGTATCCCCTGCAATTTTCTTTTATCAAAACCTGTTTTTTGCACCAATTCATCCAGTTTTACCGGTGTGGACGATTCCAGAATCAACGCTGATACCACAGCCGTTGCATTGGGTCCTGATGCCTGCCTCAAGACCTGCTTCTCTTTCGCCTCCGGTTCAACATCAAAAGGCGCTTCTTCGTCCGTCATCACATTCCACTCCCGACGAGGTCGATCGGCTCTCCATAAACCGATCCAGTTTTTCAGCTATCGCGTTTGCACCCTGCGCCAGGGTCCTGAGACCCTCTCCGAACCGTTTTCATGAACAGATCCAATTCTTTCATCGTCCCTTTCCTCCTTATTGAATGGTAACATCTTTCCCCGGCTCTTCCGCCATTTGAACAGGGCCGAAATTCTTTTCATATTTTGCGATATTCTCCTGAAGGGCGTTGAAAATCCGCTTCATATGACCGGGACTGACAATAATCCGGGCATTCACCGTACCCGCGGGCGGCGCCACCATGAGAAAATCCATGATAAATTCTTCCCGCGTATGGGCCACCGCCATGTTGTTTGCATAAACGCCCCCGATTAATTCCTTGGGAAACTCCACTTTCACTTCATTTCGCTCATTACTCATTTTGCTCTCCTTAAGCGACCCACACTTGGTTTTATCATTGGCAATCAGATAATTTCCATCATTGTAATTATGGCTTATCTATAATCCGAGGCCATGGGTGTCTGTTTCAAAACGGCGCCAATTATCCGCTTCCAACATATGTCGCGGATGCATCACCCCATATTTGCATTACCCGACAGGCGGTCAAACGCCTTTGGCACAGGATTCTTCTCTTAGGAGTCTGTTTTTAGCCAAATTTTGAAGCTACACCTCCGTGCTATGGAAAGGCAATGAGTTTTGGCGCCGTTTTGAAACAGACACCCGTGGCCGGACCTACCCCAAAAAGGCCATAATGAGAATCGCTGAACAGCCTTTCCCCGATTTGACAAGCAGGCGCGTGGATGGTATGCATTCCCCATGACCCGAAGCAGGAAAAGGAAGACTCCCGATGAACTGCTCAAGGCCGAAACCGGTTTTGTTCGCGATCTCGGCCCCGTGGAATATTATCTTGTTTCCGCAATCGCAATCGCCTGGGCGGTCTTCCAACTCTCCCTTCCAAGTTTTTTCATCATTGCCAGCACCAAGGAACGGGCGATTCATCTTGCCTTCGCCATGACCCTCCTTTTCCTCGTTTGCCCGTTTCTGAAAAAGACCGGCAAAGCGCCTCGCGCCATTTCTCCGAAAGGCCGCGTACCTCTTATAGACTGGCTCTTGGCCTTGTCAGGCGCCCCGACCGCACTGTACCTTGCCGTTAACTTCGAAGACATTGCCATGCGGGCCGGTTCACCGACGGCACTCGATCTCCTGTCCGGCTCCCTCCTCGTCCTGCTGCTCCTCGAAGCAGCGAGAAGGGCGGTGGGACCCGCCCTTTCCGTCATTGCCGTTCTTTTTACGCTCTACGCCTTTCTTGGCCCCCACATGCCGGACGTCCTGGCATTCAAGGGAGTTTCCCTGAGCAAATATCTAAGCAATATTGCCCTTTCCACGGAAGGGATCTACGGCATTCCATTAGGGGTTTCCTCTTCCATCGTTTTCGTAATCGATTCCTCCGGCCGTCAGGGCATCAATGGAATTCTGTCTCTGCCCCGAGCCCGGATTTCCAATATTGACCCTTTTTCCTTTCAGATCCTGTATGGACCTGATCCCCGAATCCTCGGCAGCCACCAGGGTGACCGATTCGGGGTGGATGCTGAAGACCGCGCGAAGATCCTTCCGGCGGGCATCCGCAAAGGAAACAAGAACAGAATCATTTTTGAAAACATAGCACACACGACGGCTTAAAGGCAACGGCCTTATCCGCGATGCGGCAATTCTCATGATGTCCCATCCGCAATCGCAGGCCCCGATGCTCCTTGAAAACAATCTCATTGCCTGTGTTGGAATCCCGTCCCGCGAATACATATTTTCAGTCTGAAAAATACAGTTCGGACCTTATTGGATTCCTGTATGTTTTCCGATAGTCTCGGCTGCATGTGCTCAGGTACATTCAATTTTCTTATTCCGAAGGACAGGACCATGGCCTCTTGTTTGCCTACACTATTTTCCCGCGGGCATTGCTCTTTGAGAACCCCGGCCTTTTACCTGGTGCTCATGGCCGCCTTTGCATTCTTTGGATGCACATCCCGGCATGCAATCCCAAGAGATGAACAGCCTCCCCTTCCCGAAAAGACTCTCTTAAAACATTGGCGGCACGTATCCGAAAAATCGCATTCCTCCCCCTCCCCTCACCAGGGACCTTTGACGGTCGACCAGGTCATTTCAGAGGCCCTTCGGGCCAGCCCCGAACTGGAACAGATCAGGCAGCGAATCGAGGCCGCCTCGGAACAAATCCTCCAGGCCGATGCCTCTTTCTATCCCAAGCTGGTCGTATCGGAACGGTACAATACCACCAACAATCCGGTCTATGCCCTGATGAATATCATCAATCAGCGACGTCTTCAATCCGATGTGAACTTCAATAATCCGGGCACGCAGCAGGACTTTGCCACCAGGATACGAGCGGATTTATCCCTTTTCGAAGGGGGAAGCCGTTACTATCAACAACAGGCGGCGGTGCATTACAAAGACTCGGTACAGGCGGAGCTGATGGCGGCCCGCAACCGGATGGTGGCCCGGGTGGTGGAGATCTACTATCACTGGGTCCAGGCCCTGGGGTTTATCGGGGTGGCTCAAAAGGGACTGGAGTCAGCTGAGAAGGATGTCGACCTGGCGGAAGCCCGTTACAAGGCGGAGATGGCATTGCCCAGTGAAATTATGCGGCTGAAGGCACATCAGGCGGAAATGCGTGGAAATCTTGTTGCGGCCCGAACAGGGGCCCGTCGGCTGCAGGCAGGCCTGGAGAGGTTTCTGGTCAGACCGATCCGCGATGAAGAAATTCCCGAACCCTCCCTGTCTCTCCCATCTTCCTTATCACAAAGCATCCCCGAAGAACCGGACCTTCTTGTGGAGCAGGCCCTCAATAGTCGCCCTGAACTGGCCAGTGTCCGCGCTCTGATCGAGGCAGCCAGGAGACGGATACAGGCTGAACGAGGAGGGATTCTTCCCCGCCTCGGGATGGGGGCGGAATATCAATGGAACACGGAGTCCTTTAACGAAATGGAAGGAAGCTGGCTGGTGGGGATCGAAGCCACGTGGTCTCTTTTTGAAGGGGGAATGACCCTCTCGAAGATCCGGGAGGCGCGTGTCCGCATGAGAGAAATCGAATCCCGCGGAGAGCAGGTGGCCCTGGATATCGCGCTGGAGGTTCATCAGGCGGCCCTGGCCGTCCAGGAGGCGGCAGAAAAAATCAAAGTGGCGGATGAAAGGCGAAAATGGGCCCAAAAAGCGCTCGTGGAAGTGAGGGAACTTTACCGGAATCAAATGGTCACGGTGGATTCCCTTCTCCAGGCGGAGGTGGCCAGCAACCAGGCCGATGTATCTTACACCGCGGCTCTGTTTGACGGAAAGATTGCGCAAGTCCTTTTAAGGCAGACACTCGGGGATTTCGCCGACTGGACGGAGGAACGACATGGATAGTCCATCCGGAAACGTCACCCGGACCATTTTTCGCGAGGGAGGAAAAGGTCTGGCGGTCTTTTTTCTGCTGGTCTTTTTAATGATGTGGCTTTCAGGAGCGTTTATCAGCAAAGTTGAACCGGGTCCGCCTGAAGAAAGACCCAAACCCTCCGGTTTAACTACCCGAAAGGTCGAACGACGCGCCTTTCCCATTCTCATGGAACAGGTGGGAAACCTGAGAGCTATGGTGGAGGCGCAGGTCTCCAGCCGTATCATGAGCCAGATCACGGAAATTCTGGTCCACGAAGGCGACAATGTGGAAGGCGCGGACGGCCAGGGGAAAAGAGCGACGCTCATGGCACGGCTCGATGATCGGGACATTAAGGCCAGATTGCGGGAAGCGCAGTCTCAGGTAAAGGCCATGGAAAGGGCCATGGAGGCGGCCGGCGCCAAATTGGGTGCGGCAATATCCCAGACCCAAGCGGCCCTTGCCAATCAGCAAAAGACCTCTGCGGATTATGAACGGTATCAGGATCTCCATAAACACCAGGCGGCGACCGGTCAGCAATTGGGACATGCCCTCGCCCAAAAGGAGGTGGCCCAGGCCAACCTGACGTCGGCCAGACAAGACATACAGGCCGCTCGAAGCGATATAAAGAGAATTCAGGCCCAAATTGAACAGGCCAATGCGGCGGAAGCCGCGGCCAGGATTATGCTGAGCTACACGGAAATCCGAGCGCCGTTCAAAGGCCGGGTGGTCAGAAAGAGGGTGGACGTAGGCGACATGGCCACGCCGGGTCAGCCCCTCTTCTTTCTTGAAATCCCCGCACACCCCGAACTCCATGCCTTCGTCTCCGACTCCCTCATCCCGCGGCTGCGAATAGGGCAGGAGTTGAAGGTGCACATCGATGCCCTGGATCGGAATTTGCGGGGAACACTGCGGGAAATTGTGCCCCAATCGGATCCGTCCACACGGACGGTCCTGGCAAAAGTGGCTCTTCCTCCGGATTTCGACCTTGTAAACGGCCTCTTCGGTCGTCTTTTCGTGCCGTGCGGAGAATATGAAACCCTTGTGGCGCCCAAAGAAGCCGTGCGGGAAGTAGGCCAACTTTACCTGGTGAACGTATTGGATCAAGAAGGGTATTCGCAGCGCCGTTTCGTAACCCTTGGAAAGGAACATGGCGATCTGGTTGAAATCCTCTCCGGCCTGAATGAGGGCGAGGAGGTTGTGGTCCCATGAGCACAAGTTCCGCTTCTCATGGCTGGATCAGCGGGATAGTGGAGGCCTTTCTAAAAGGAAACCTCTCGGTCATATTGATCCTGATCAGCCTCATGGCGGGAATCGGCGCCCTCTGGATCACGCCTCGGGAAGAGGACCCTCAAATCGTAATCCCTGTCGCGGATGTCTTCATCCATATGCCGGGGGCATCCGCCGCCGAAGTGGAAAGACAGGTGTCCAGCCGCCTGGAAAAACTGCTCTATCAGATCGATGGCGTAAAACATGTCTACTCCATGAGCTTCCCCTCCATGTCCATTGTAACGGTTCGATTTCATGTGGGAGAGGATCGGGAAAGGAGCTGGGTAAAGCTTTACAACAAGATCCGATCCAACATAGATCAGGTGCCGCCCGGGGTTACGGGATGGGTCGTCAAACCCGTTGAAATCGATGATGTCCCCATCATTAATATCACCCTCTACAGCGCACGATACAGTGATTATGCCTTGAGACGACTGGCCGAGGAGCTGCAACTTCGGCTTCAGGGCGTCAGGGAAGCAGGAATCACCTCCCTGGTGGGCGGAAGGCCCAGACAGATCACCGTTCACCTGTCTCCCCGGCGCATGGCCGCACGAGAGATATCCATCCAGGACATTCAGCGCATTATCCAGGGCGCCAATGTGGAATTGCCCGCCGGGAATCTTGTGTCTGAAAATAAAGAAATCCGGTTGGACGCAGGCCGCTTCCTCTTCTCCGCCGCCGAAGTGGAAAACCTGGTCGTTGCCGTAAAGGGCGGAAGACCCGTCTTTTTGAAAGAAGTGGCTTCGGTTAAGGATGGTCCGGCGGAAGCTGAAACCTATACCCGGATCGGGTTCGGCAGGAGGGCCTTCTCATCCATAGATCCCGCGGGTGAGGGTGCACTGCCCAAGGATATTGAGCCCTTGAAGGACTACCCCGCGGTAACCGTCGCGGTGGCGAAGCGCAAAGGCTCAAACGCCGTATGGGTTGCCGAGGGCGTACGGAAGGAGGCCGGACGTTTTGCCCGCGAGGTGCTTCCGGAGGGGGTGTATTGGCGCATCACGCGGGACTACGGAAGGAGTTCCGACGATAAGGTCAATGAATTGATCAAGGAACTCCTGGTGGCCATCGTGATTGTGGTGGCTTTGCTGGCCTATGCCCTCGGTTGGAAAGAAGGATTCATCATCGCCCTGGCCGTTCCGGTCACGTTCGGTTTCACCCTCCTGATCAACTATCTCCTGGGGTACAGCATCAACCGGGTGACCCTTTTTGCCCTGATTCTCTCCCTCGGGCTGGTGGTGGATGATCCCATCGTGGACGTGGAAAACATTCACCGGCATTTTGATATGCGAAAGGAGCCCCCGCACCTGGCCGTCATCCACGCGGTCAACGAGATACGTCCTCCCGTCATCGTGGCCACCCTGGCCGTCATCCTCTCTTTTATCCCCATGTTTTTCATCACCGGAATGATGGGGCCCTATATGGCGCCCATGGCGCTCAACGTGCCGGTGGCCATGCTCATGAGTCTGGTGGTCTCCTTTACCATCACCCCCTGGCTCTCCCTGCATCTGCTCCAGGGCGCCTACAACAAACCCCGCGAGAAGCCCTATGTGCTTGAGGAAACCTTTCTCTACCGGTCATACCGTGCGGTGGCCGAACCGATCCTGAACCGGCGGATCCTTCGTTGGGGAGTATTGGCCTTGATCATGATTCTTCTGGGGTTTTCCCTGTGGCTGGTTGTCACCTACCGCGTCCCCCTCAAGATGCTGCCTTTCGACAACAAAAACGAACTGCAGGTCGTCATCGACATGCCCGAAGGGACCACCCTGGAAAACACGGAGGCGGCCACCCATGCCCTGGCCGATTATCTGGTCCGGGTCCCGGAAGTCACCGATGTCAGCACCTATGTGGGCACCAGCAGTCCGGTGGATTTTAACGGCCTCATTCGTCATTATTATCTCAGGCACGGGGCCAACGACGCCGATATCCGAATCAATTTCATCGAAAAAACGCACCGCCAACAGCAGAGTCACCCCATGGCCCTGAGACTGCGAAACGGGCTCAAGGGAATTGCACGGCGTTTCGATGCCAACATCAAAATCGTCGAGATCCCGCCCGGGCCCCCGGTCATCGCCACCCTGGTGGCGGAAATCCACGGAAGAACGCTTGGGCAGCCTTATGACAAGCTGATGGCGGCGGCGCCCAAGGTGGAACATCTGATGGGAGAAATTAAGGACGTCGTGGACATAGATGATACCCTTCTGGCCCCTGAACAAAAGATCCGGTTCTTGACGGATCGAACAAAGTCTTCGCTCAACCGCATCACCGACGCCAACATTGCAGCATCCCTCCAGGGGATGGTCCAAGGAACAAAACCGGCCTCTCTCCGCCTGGGAAATCAGGTGAATCCCCCGTACATCCAGTTGCGGCTGCCGAAAGAAGAGAGGGCGCTCAGAACGGATCTGGATCAGCTGATGATCACGGGGTTCACCAACGAGGAAATCTCCCTTTCGGAGTTGGGTTCTTTCAAGGAGGGGGTTATAGATCAGCCTATTTACCATAAGGACCTTCGATCCGTCGTCTATGTTTTCGGGGACACGGCCGGTTTGCCCCC
The DNA here is from genome assembly GCA_963747015.1 of uncultured delta proteobacterium. Lineage (GTDB taxonomy): Bacteria > Desulfobacterota > DSM-4660 > Desulfatiglandales > Desulfatiglandaceae > DUZB01. The sequence goes on along the minus strand of CAVVEP010000026.1, from coordinate 8,104 downwards.
TCCCGAAGCGGTGATCATGCTGGAAGACAAGGTTCAAAAGGATCCCGGATTGCAGGATGTGGATGTGGTTTGGACCGGAGAAGGGGAATGGCATATTACCTTACAGGTATTCCGCGATCTGGGCATCGCCTTTGCCGTGGCGGTTTTGGGGATATACATCCTGCTTCTCTATCAAACGCAGAGTTACCTCCTTCCAGCCATTCAGCTCATCGCCCTGCCGCTCTCCATCATCGGCATTATCCCGGGATTCTGGCTGCTGAACCTCCTGACCGATCACCCGGTGGATGGATGGAACAACCCGACCTATTTCACCGCGACAGCCATGATCGGAATGATTGCGCTGTCGGGGATCGCCACCCGAAACGCCATCCTCCTCATCGAATTCGTGGAGAAACGGAGAGCGGAAGGCGAGGGAATGGTAGAGTCTCTCCTGGAGGCCGGGGCTTTACGGACGAGACCGATCCTCCTCACGTCCCTGGGCGCCATGCTGGCCGCCTGGCCCATCACCCTGGACCCCATCTTTTCAGGACTTGCCTGGGCCCTGATCTTCGGCATCGCCGTCTCCACCTTTTTCACCTTGATCGTCGTGCCCATGGTCTATTTCATGGCCTACGGCAAGAAAGAAGGAATACCGGATTTGCCCTCTAACTCACCTTGAAGATCGAGACCTCTTCCCGCAAATTTTTAGCCGCCGTATTCAACTGTTCGGTGGCCTTGTTGAATTCGCGAAGAGATTCCGTTGTCTCCCGGGCCGCTTCATTGAGCTGGACCATGGACTCGCTGATCTGAAGGGCTCCTTCAGACTGGCCTTGCACGCCTTCGGTCACGTGTTCAAACCTCGGAGGCAGCGTCTTGACCTGCTGCATGATCTTTTCCAGTTGGGAGCCGATGGTCGTCACACCCTGCACGCTCCTCCGGACCTCTTCCGTAAACTTATCCATCTCCATCACGCCTGAAGTAACGGCGCCCTGCATCTCCTTGACTATCTCATCGATATCCAGTGTTGCCACGGCCGTCTGGTCCGCCAGGCGACGGATCTCACCGGCAACAACGGAGAACCCTCGTCCGTATTCTCCCGCCTTCTCAGCCTCAATGGCCGCGTTGAGGGAAAGAAGATTCGTCTGGTCCGCAACCTTTGTAATGGTGGTCACAACGTTGTTGATGTTGTTTGCCTTCTCATTGATAACCGAAAGCTTGGTCGATATGGAACCGGTTGCTTCGGCAAGCATCCGCATCGTGTTTTCCATCTCACCAAGCTGGCTGTGGCCGGAGTCGGCCAGGCCCGCCGTACCCGTTACGACATCCGAAACCTCGTTCATCGTGTCCACGAGGTTCTGGGACGTGGCGGATATCTCCTTGCTCGACGATACGATCTGGTTTGTTGTAGCTCTAAACTCATTAACCGTTGCCTCCTGCTGCTTCGAGGCGGCGGCGATCTCGGTGGCCGTCGAACCAAGCTGTATGCACGACTTCTGAACCTGCCCGACGAGGGAGTTCAGGTTATACGTCATCGTCTTGACCGAGGCAAGCAACTGGCTCGTCTCGTCCCGGCTTTTTTCGTAGATATCTTCCTCTCCGGCCTCGCCGGATATCCCCATTGCCCCCACGGAATTCGCCGCGCCCAGCAGCTCGCCTTTGGCTATCATCCGGGCAACCTCCGTAATCCGCGAGATCGGGTTGGCGATCCTGCCGCCCACGATAAGGGCGATGACGACGGCAAGCGCCAGAATAATAAGCCCTCCCACAATGGCCCACCTCAGTAGCGCCGTGAAACCCGAACGGACTTTCTCGAAGGTTTCAGTGTAGTCGTCGTTGTAGGTGCTCGGACCGATTACCCAGTCCCACGGTTGAAAATAGATCAGAGCCGATGTTTTCTTGCGAGGTTTGCTCTCTCCCGGATTCTGCAACGAGTAGGAATGATGGCCGAGTTCCTCCTTACCCAGTCTCAGGGCTTTTTCGACCATCTCCCGGATGTAGTATTTTCCACCGGCGTCTTTCAGGTTCCAAATATCTTCCCCGTCCCGAGCGCCGTCTTTGGAGATGATATACCTACCCTTCTCGTTTCCCTTAGCGCCCATAACCCAGACATAACCGGTTTTACCGACCTTTGTGTCCATGATCGCCTTTCTCAGGCTCTCGACCGCCTCCTGTTTGACGCCGACGTAAAGGACGCCGATTATCTTACCCTCGGCGTCCCGGATCGGCTCATAGGCGGTGACATACCAGGCGTTCACCACGTAGGCCTTGCCTCGGAATGTCTCCCCGCGCATAATCGTGCTGACCACCGGATTCGGCGTTCCATCCGGATTGACGTCCGGTATGAAGGTACCGATGGCCCTCGTGCCGTCGAGCTTTTCCACGTTTGTCGCGATTCTGAGAATCCCCTTGATGCCCGCCTGTTCGAAACGCTGGAAGACGGTACAGGTCCCTCCTACAAGCCTCTTTGTATCGTCAACAACGGGAGTATATATCTTGAGATCGCGGTTCTGGCCGAACCATTCCCCGCCAACCATCATCTTGGGAACCTTGATCTTCGTGCCCTTTTTGGTATACTGATTGATTGCGTCCCATTCCGCGAACTCGGTATCTGATAATGCGACGACTCCCTTCTGGTTCATCATCGCGCGGGCCACGTTCAAGTCATACGTTACCGTCTGCTGTACGAGCTCGTTGACAGCCGCACACAGGGTGTATACGTCCCGCGCGGTCTGTTCGAGGCTGGACATCACCAGGGTCGTCATCTCATGGGTTATCATCTTGTACATCTCGCCCTTCTGGAAGTAGATAAGCCCTGACATGACGAGAACGGGCAGAAGTGCTACCAGGACGGCCAACCCCACGACCTTATGTTTCAGTTTCCATCTTCCCGGCTTCATGTTTGGCATCTCCTCAGCATCGTACCTCCCCTATATGAACATCCTCAGAGTTCGGGAAAATTCCCCTTGGGAGGATATAACGCTTTGAAACGATTGCACAGACATTTTTCAAGTAAACGTATGCATCACCGACTTTTGAATTTCTAACCGGCTGATTTCAGTTGGAGACTGTCCGATAGAAACAGGGAAATCTGCCTTGCCACTCAACCTCCAGCCTGCACGGGAACTCCGTGCGGCAGGGAAACAATAACGTGCGTTCCTTCCATTTCCGACGTGGTGAACCGGATATCCCCCTGATGCGTTCTGGCGATCAGCATGGCATTATACGTACCAAGGCCCGTTCCGCCATGCTTTCCACTGGTGGAATAGGCCTCAAAAAAGGTATCGCGCATCTCTTCCGGGATGGCCGCCCGATTGTGAATGTCAATAATATGAGTTGTTTGATCTCCCTTTTCGTCCATTCCTATACGAATCTTGATAGATGCATTTTCCGGGGATGCTTCGATGGCATTTTTGAGGAGGTTGGCCAGCATCACTTCCAGCAGATCTTCATCACCGTTTAAAATCTCCGGTCTCTCTTCTGATGATTGCCCGGACAGGGAGACCTTTACGGTCATCCGCTTTTTCAGGGTCAGGGGCTCCAACTGTTTCTTGATCCTTTCTAAAACGGCCACAAGGTTTACCGGCCGGGCCGTAAGCTCGTAAGTCCCCAGCTCCATCTGGAACAGATCACGACTTCGATCGATCATTTTTAGCGTTTTTTCACCCGACTCCTGGATCAGGGCCACGGCCTTTCTTTGCCTGTCCGTCAAATTGGACCCTTTCCGCAATCTCTTGGCCAAACCCACAATCCCGATCAGCGGCGACTTGATATCGTGGCGGATCATTCGCTGGACATCTTCCCGCATCCGTTCAATTTGTCTTCGCTCGGTGATATCCCTGATGATTCCGCCAAAATATACGCCGGAAACGCTTCGCCAGGAAGACAGGGAAAGCTCGATAGGAAATTCGGCTCCATCCCTGCGGAGCGCCATCAGTTCCATCTTTTTTCCAAGAAGATGTGTTTCCCCGGTTTTCAGAAATCGCTTCACCCCCTCATAATGGGCTTTTCTGTATCTTTCCGGGATGATGGTGGTCACGGAACGGCCCACTATTTCCGGGCCATAACCGAAGATCAATTCCGCCCCTTTATTCCATGTCAGGATGGCATCTTTGTCACTCGCCGTGATAATCGCATCGATAGAGGTTTCTGTGACCGAACGATATCGATCTTCACTCTCTTTGAGCTCGCGAGAGGAGTTTTTCCGTATCCTGGTTATTCATTGAAACGCCTCTTATCTGAGTTCATCATTTCGAAAAGCAAATCGTTTTTATCTATAGACTTTCAGATAATGATTTTGGCAAGGCCGGAGGGAGGAATCGGAGTAAGTCGTGCAAATAGTACGTCGTCGACGATTCCGACCGATAACGCAGTCCAAAATCTTTATCTGGAAGTCTATATTACCTTATAGATGAAATTTAGGCAAGCGTGCCGGGGCCGGGATCTGTTCCGGATGGAGGGCTTTTGAATAAAATGGTGAGGGGCAGAAGCAAAGCGACAAACCAGGCCAGAATCCAGAAACAGTCGTTGAAGGCCAGCATCCTGGCCTGTATCAGCACTTCCTGGTAAATGAGCTCCAGCGGACCATTCCGGAATGTGAGAGACGGGTGCTGGTCCCGAGCCAGGCTTCCAGTTTCTGCTGATAACTCTGGAAGCGTGCCCGTAGGGGGTCACATATTCCGAGAGGAAACTTTGATGGACCTGGGACCTGCGAGCCAGAATGGTCGCGCTGAGCGCCACCCCGAAGCTTCCGCCCAGATTTCTTAAAAGATTGAAAAGGCCCGAGGCGTTTCCCATTTCTTCCTTTTTATCCCCACGAAGGTCGCGGCAGCAGAGGGACAAAATAGAGACCCAGACCGAAACCCAGAACCGCACGGGGGATCGCGATGACATGAAACTGGCGCTCAGATTAAACTCCGACATCATCCACATGCCGGTGGCCATCAGAGCCAGACCGATTGCGAGAAGGATTCTGGGGACTCACCCCCTTCCTCATGAGCATCCCCGCCAGCGGCATAACCAGAAAGGCGGCAAATCCTCCCGGCCCAGCACCAAACCGGCTAATGTGGCATTGTAGCCCATCAGGTTTTGAACATACAAAGGCAAAAGGACGAGTGTTCCGAAAAGGGCCAGAAATCCGCTGAACATGATGGCGCACCCCGCGGTGAAACTGCGATGGCGAAAAACCCGAAGATTCACCACCGGATCTTTGGTTCGAAATTCCACGACGATAAACGTTAGGAGGGATACGACGGCAGTGATCGTCATATAGACGATAAAATCGGAATGAAACCAATCGTCCCGCTGGCCCTTGTCCAATACAATCTGCAGGCTTCCCAAACCCACCGTCAAAAGCAACAATCCCCACACATCTATGCGCCTGCGTTCTCCGTTTCGAATGTAGGGAGGGTCTTCAATCAGAAAAACGATCAGAATCACGGCCAGTATGCCCATGGGGAAATTGATGTAAAAGATCCAGCGCCAGTTCCAGTGATCCGTGATCCAGCCGCCCAATACCGGACCCAGAATGGGGGCCAGGACCACGCCCATGCCGAAAAATGCCATGGCGAGGCCATGTTCTTCCTGTGGAAAGGATTCCAGTAAAATGGCTTGAGACAAGGGCTGAAGGCCGCCGCCTCCGATTCCCTGAATGGCCCGCGCCGCCACAAGAAGGCCAAGGGACGTTGCCGCTCCGCAAAGGATGGAAGTCCCGACAAAAAGAAAAACGGAGAATAAGAGATAGCGTTTTCTTCCGAAGACTCCCGACAGCCAGCCGCTGATGGGAATGATTACCGCATTCGAGACCAGGTAAGAAGTGAGTACCCAGGTTACTTCATCCAGACCCGCGTTCAAACTTCCCTGGATATGGGGCAAAGACACGTTAACGACACTGGTGTCCATGATCTCCATAAAGGTCGGCAACATCACGGCAATGGCAACGGCCCACTTATTTGCCATCAATTCAGCTCCATGGGAGAATTTTCAGTCCATGCTTGAAAATTTTTTATCTTATTCACAAACAATGGTACGAATGGAGTCACGAGGTCTTTTTTGCTGCCGCATCCTGTTTCTTTCCCTCTTTTTCCGGAACGACCTTATCCGCATCTCCGATATCTATGGTGACTTCCAAAGACAAACCAACTCTCAAGAGAAATTGGGGGGGCGGTGGTTTATCGAGATAGATCCTGACCGGAACGCGCCGAACCACCTTGACCCAGTTTCCCGTGGCGTTTTCCGGTGGTAGCAGAGAAAATGCCGCTCCTGATCCCGCCGCAATGCCGACCACCCTTCCGTGATAGGTATGGGAAGGATAGATGTCGGCGGTTATGGTGGCAGGCTGTCCGACTCGTACATGCGTCAATTGCGTTTCTTTGAAATTGGCTTCCACATAGGCGGCCCGCAGAGGTACAATAGCCATGATAGGCTGGCCCACTGAAAGACGATCTCCCACCTGAACGTTTCTTTGCGCCACGCAGCCTGAAAGGGGCGCCTTGATCGTACAGTAGGAAAGGTTGAGTGTTGCCTGTTCCAGTTCGGCCCGTGCCTGATCTCGCTGGGCCTTAAGAGATTCCAGTTGCAGGACCTCGATGTCCACTTTTTTGCGGTTGCTCCTGGCCGTTGCGAGTGCAGCCTCGCTCTGACGGGCCTGCTGTTCAAATGCCTTAATGGATGCCTTGCTTCCTTTGATTCGATCATTCAGGGACTGCAGGCTGGATTTTGCATCGTCAAAGCGCTTCAAGGATCTGTCACGATCTTCCTGCGAAACCGATCGATGCTTATAAAGATCTTCATAGCGTTTATACTCCTTTTGCGCATAAACCAGGTCCGCGTTGGCGGAAAGGTGTTCCTTTTGAAGCTGAGCCAGTTGATTGCTCCGAACTTCCACCTGATATTTCGCCGCCTCCAGAGAGGCTTCCGCGGCCTGAACCTGATTTTTTGTCTGATCGTCCAGCAGCGGTACGCGCAATGCGGCGGAATCCACGGCCGCCTGCATTTGAGCCACCACGGCCCGAGCCTTATCCTCAGCTACCTGGTAGTCCCGCGGATCCAGTTCGACCAGTATCCGGCCTTTATCCACAAACTGGTCATTGTCCACAAATACCGCTGATACGGTTCCCTTGATGCGGCTGCTGATACTGGCTATATCAGCAACCACATAGGCATCGTCCGTACTGACGCGGCCTCGCATAAAAAACCACCAATAGCCGCCCACCAGCAATCCCAAAACAAGGCCGCCAATGACCGCATATAATGCCCATTTCTTTTTTTTGAAGACACCTTTTTTGGTATCCGCACTTTCATTTGAACCTTCATCCCTCTTCATAAAAAGAGGACCTCCGTGGAAAAAGTGAAAGGGACATGGGCTGTAATTCACGGCCATGCTAATGCGAATCGCCCATTTTTCATCATAGTTTCTATATTGAAAAAATTCGCTCCGTCTGTAAATGGAGTGGATCATGTATTTAAAGTAAGCGTATTATGTATATGAAACCTTGTTTCGGATTCGGTTCCGCTCTGGTACTCTTTTCCGAACCTGGTACGTATATTTATCCTCGAAAATAAAGTCTCAAAGGTATTGTATGTCTGCATTTGCAGGTTTAAGATTCTCTTTAGAATGATGAGGAAGCGACACTGAAGTGCAAAAGGATTTGGAAATGGAAATATTTTACAGGGACGGACCTATTTAATGCACGTCCTGAAAGGAGAGATAAAATGAAGAAATCAGTAAAGGGGAGAAGTGGGTTGGAGATGCCGAAAAAAACGGCTGGCCGAAGTACTCAAAAAAGCAGCAACCCATCGAAAGACACGGCTATGGTGGAGGGAATAAAGAAAAAATATCTCAAAAGCAAGAATGTTTGCAAGGTCACATTCACGCTTCCGGGAACTGTGGCGGGGGATGCGGAGGATGTCTGTATCGTTGGCGATTTCAACAATTGGGATGTCCAATCGAGCCCTATGCGAAAGTTGAGAAACGGTGATTACCGCATCGACATGGACCTCTATCCGGGCAGTGAATATCAGTTTCGCTATCTCATCAACGGGTCCCGCTGGGAAAACGCATGGAACGCCGACAAGTACGTCAAGACGCCTTCGGAGATGCGGACAATTCGGTTCTCGTGATTTAGGG